>CABSIM010000018.1 GCA_902477765.1 uncultured Clostridiaceae bacterium
TCATAATCCTGGGCAGCCGCAGCCGCCACTGCAAAATGATCCGGCGTATAGGTCTGGATCACCACATCGCCGGCCTGTGTCCCGCGGCCGGCCCGGCCGGATGCCTGCACAAGCAGATCAAACGTCCTTTCGGCACTCCTGAAATCCGGAGCATGAAGGGAAAGATCCGCGGCCATGATCCCCACCAGGGTGACATTGGGAAAGTCATGCCCCTTGACGATCATCTGCGTGCCGATGAGAATATCCGCCTCTCCTTCGGCAAAAGCCTGGAGGATTTCTTCATGGGAGCCTTTTCTGGAAGTGGTGTCAGCATCCATTCTAAGGAGCCTGGCCCCGGGAAATTCTGCGGCACACATGGCTTCCAGTTTCTGTGTGCCGGTGCCGAAAGCGGCAATGTACCGGGAGCCGCAGGCGGGACATGTCTGCGGCATGACGGTTTCATAGCCGCAGTAATGGCATTTCAGCGTTCCGTTTCTGTGGTACGTAAGGCTTACATCACAGTGGGGACACCGGATCGCCTCACCGCAGGAACGGCAGGAAACAAAATTCGCATAGCCCCTGCGGTTCATGAACAGAATCACCTGTTCCTTTTTTTTCAGTCGTTCCTCTATCAGAGTTTTCAGCATCCGGCTGAATACGGAACGGTTTCCCTCTGCCAGTTCTTTTCTGAGGTCCACCACATGGACCCTGGGAAGTCTGCTTTCTTCCCTGGCACGTCTGGTCAGAGTCAGCAGTCTGTATGTTCCGTTCCTGGCTTTGCAGAAACTTTCCAGAGACGGTGTGGCCGATCCCAGAACCAGACTGGCTCCGTTCATCTCCGCACGCATTTCTGCCACTTCCCGGGCATGATACCGGGGCGAAGTTTCGCTTTTATAGGCCCCTTCATGTTCCTCGTCCATAATAATAAGGCCAAGCCGCTCAAACGGCGTGAACAAAGCCGATCTGGGCCCCACCATGATATCGATTTCCCCGTTTCTGGCCCGTTCCAGCTGATCATACCGCTCTCCCGCGGAAAGTCTGGAATTGATGACAGACACCCTGTCTCCGAACCGTCTGTAAAACCGCATAACCGTCTGATAGGTGAGAGAAATTTCAGGAATCAGGACAATGGCCTGCTTTCCCGCTTCCAGAACACGGCGGATCAGTTCCATATAAACCTCCGTCTTTCCGCTTCCGGTAATGCCGTAAAGCAGATACGTTCCCCTCATTCCTGAAGCCCAGTCCCTGCAGACCGTATCCACCGCCGCCTGCTGTTCCTGATTTAATTGTTTCCTTTCCTCTCCGGTCCCATACCTTCCAACAGGATTTCTGCGGAGCTGATGAACCGTGATCCGGATGATTCCCTTCTCCTCCAGCGGACGCAGCATGGCCATGGAAAGTCCCAGTTTCTCTGCCGACAGCCTGTAAGGGATGGAACCGTTTTCCAGAAGCGCCCCGTAAAGCCTTGCCCTGGCCCGGTAATGCTTTCTCTCGGCTTCATCCAGAAGCATCCGGAATTCATCCGGAGACTTCAGGCCGGTGATGGTCTTTTCCTCTGCCGCACGGACCCTGTTCTTTACAGGGAGCACCATTTTCAGCGCCTGGTTCATGGTGGAGCCATAGCGCTCCTTCATCCACCAGGCAAGACAGATCAGCTGTTCCTGCACCGGAACGGCCGACTCCATGATTTCCAGAATATCCTTGGTCTTTTCCGGGGCATAATCCGGTTCCGATGTGACTGCCACCACATATCCCTTCCGTTTCCGGTCTCCTTTTCCAAAGGGGATCAGCACCTGACATCCCACCCGTACCCGGTCTGCAAATTCCCGGGGAATCCTGTACTGGAACACCCGGTCCACATTTCTGGCGGATATGTCTATGATAATATCTGCATAGAGATCTCTCACAGTGCAGGATCCCTCCTTTCTGTTTTTTCTGATGTCTGTCCGGCGGGCCGGCATCCGGGCAGAGCGTTTCCCCTGCACGGCAGACTTTATTCTGTCTCTGTGCCGGCCTCACGCAGAAATTTTTCCGCTGTGACGGAAAGTCCCATGCTGTTGGATCCCTTGAAGAGCACACAGTCCCCTTCTTTCAGTTCTTCCTCCAGATAGGACTCCATCTGTCCGCGGTCCTCAAATTCCACTGTTTTCACGTCTGAAACAGCCCTGGCCGCCGCCGCCAGCTCACGGCTGGCCTCTCCCAGAGCCACAATCAGGGAAATACCGGCCTTTCCCGCATATTCTCCCACCTGCCTGTGGTATTCCGGTGTATTTTCTCCCAGTTCTTTCATGTCTGCCAGCACTGCCACATGGCGGCTTCCTTTTTTCAGTTCCATGAAAACATCCACAGCCGCTTTCATGGAAGCGGGACTGGCATTGTATGAATCGTCCATGACCGTCAGTCTGGACCCGGAAAAAATCTGCTGTCTGTGGGCAAAGCCACGGAATGTGTAAAGTCCTTCGGCCGCCTGTTTCATGGTCATGCCGCACTGGGCGCAGACCGCAATGGCTGCCATGGCATTGGAAACGTTATGAAGTCCCATGACCCGCAGTTTCACCGGCTGCCTCTCACTCCCATGCACTGCCGTGAAGCAGGTCTTTCCGTCCGCCATCCGGATTTCCTCCGCCCGGAAATCGCAGTTTTCTCCTGTACCGTAATACACGGTACGGATCCCGTCACGGCCTCTGGTATTTCTCAGCATGTCGTCATCTCCGTTGAGAATCAGCACACCGTCTTTTTTCAGTCCATCCTGGATCGTCAGCTTCTCCCGGTATATATTTTCCCGGGAACCCAGCTGCTCAATGTGGGTGATTCCGATATTGGTGATAACTGCCATGTCAATCTGCGCAATCTGTGCGATGACCGTCAGTTCCCCGGGCTCACTCATGCCCAGTTCAATCACTCCCACCTGATCCGCCGATGAAATTTCGGAAATGGTTACGGGAACCCCCACCTGGCTGTTGCTGTTTCCCGGCGTTCTGTACACACGGAAAGCCGCGGAAAGAGCCGACGCGATCATTTCTCTGGTGGTGGTCTTTCCCACGCTTCCCGTCACTCCCACCAGAGGCAGCGTCAGCCTTTTTCTTATATATCTTCCGATGTCCTGAAGGGCTTTCTTCGTGTCAGCCACACGGATCCACGCCGCATCGGACTCTGCCCGGTCATGTTCCGCCGTGAGAACAGCAGCGGCTCCCTGTTCCAGAACCTGGGGAATAAACCTGTGGGCATCCACCTTTTCTCCCACCAGAGGAACAAACAGGTCTCCTTTCCCCACGTTTCTGGAATCCAGCCTGATATGTGCTACCTGTGCATGCATATCTCCGCACAGGAGTTTTCCTCCCGTGGCTTCTGTCAGGTCTCTGACTGTTATTCCTTCCATGTCTGTGACATCTCCTTTACTGCTTCTTCCACCACTTCCCGGTCCAGGAAATGATGGCGCACGCCTTCAATTTCCTGATAGTCTTCATGTCCTTTTCCGATGACGGCAATCATATCTCCCGGCTCTGCATGGCGGACCGCATGGAAAATTGCTTCTCTCCGGTCAGGGATCACCATATATTTTCCGTCTGTTTTTGCCATTCCGGTCTCAATATCCCGGATAATGTCTTCATTTTTTTCAAACCGCGGATTGTCTGCGGTCAGAATACAGAGATCCGCCAGGCGGCCTCCGATTTCTCCCATGGAAAAACGTCTTTCCCTGGCACGGTTTCCGCCGCAGCCGAACACGCACACCAGACGTTTCGGATGATAGTTTCTGAGGGTGGTCAGAAGGCTTTCCATGCTCACCGCATTGTGGGCATAGTCCACAATGACGCTGCAGGTTCCGGAAACATGGGCAATTTCCATCCGGCCGTCCACCCGGATGTTTTCCAGAGAGCGAAGCAGGACTCCCGCCGTTTCCGCGGGAATTTCCCTTCCCTTTCTTTCATCGGACAGGGCCAGGCTGCATACCGCAAGAGCTGCCAGTGCATTGTCCGCATTGAACCTTCCGGGCATTCCCACCCGCACCTGACCGGAAACAATTCCTTTCATATGGAATTCAATGCCGACAAAGCCGGGATCAGACACGTAATGGATCCCGTCCCCTGAGAAATCCGCTTCGGTCTCCAGTCCGTATGTATAAAGGCGGCAGGAAGCATCCTTTACCACCTGTTCAAAATGTCCGTCTGCCCGGTTCACAATGCCGTTCCTGCAGATGGTCAGCAGTCTGGATTTGTAGTACAGATATTCCTCAAAGCTTCCATGTTCCAGAGGCCCGATATGATCCGGGGAAATATTGGTAAACAGCCCGTAATCAAAGCGGATTCCTCCGACTCTGGAAAGCATCAGAGCCTGGGAAGAGACCTCCATCACCAGATATTCACAGCCGGCTTCCACCATTCTGGAAAAGTATTCCTGGACCACATAGGATTCCGGTGTGGTGTTGGATGTGGGGAATTTTTCCTTACCGATCATGGCACCGTTGGTTCCGATCAGCCCGGTTTTCTTTCCTGCTGCCTCCAGAACCGCCTTGATCATATAGCTGGTGGTGGTCTTCCCCTTTGTTCCGGTGATTCCTATGGTCACCATTTTTTCCGCAGGATATCCGAATCTGGCAGCAGAAAGCTCTGCCAGTGCCTCTCTTCCGTTTTTCACCCGGATCACGGTCACGCCGTCCGGCACCTTCACGTCTTCTTCCACAGCCAGAACACGGCATCCGGCGGCTAATACCTCCGGAATAAACGTGTGGGAATCTCTGGTGCTTCCCTTGATGCAGACAAACACCGAATTTTCCCTGGCCTTTCTGGAATCATAAATCACTTCGTCCACGGGACTGTCCAGGCTCCCCTGAATCAGTTCACAGTCCAGCCGTTTCAGCCAGTCTCCAATTCTCATAATTTCATTTTCCTCCGGTTTCCTTAAAGAAGGCGGAACAGGCCTCCGGTTTGTTCCGGCGCCCGTCCCGCCCTTTCCTGCCGTATCAGAATAATCCTGTGATTTTTCCGTTTTCATCCACATCGATGCCGTCGGCTGCCGGTTTCTTGGGAAGTCCCGGCATGGTCATGATGGCACCTGTAAGAACCACCACAAATCCTGCTCCCGCACTTACATATACGTCCCGCACGTTGAGATCAAAGCCCTCGGGCCGTCCTAACTTGGTCTGATCATCGGACAGGGAATACTGTGTTTTTGCCATGCAGACCGGATAGGAACCGAATCCCATGTCCGTAATCTTCGCAATGGCTTTTTTGGCTGCCGGTGAATAGACCACCTTGCCTGCTCCGTAAATTTCCCTTGCAACCGTCTCGATCTTCTCGGCAATTCCCAGTTCGTCGGAATAAAGAGGCGCAAAATGGCTCTCCTTTGTCTCCAGGGTGCGGATCACCTTCTCCGCCAGGTCAAGTCCGCCTTCTCCGCCCTTTGCCCATACTTCCGAGAGGGCAAATTCACATCCTCTTTCCTCACAGAACCGGCGGATAAATTCATATTCTGCTTCTGTATCCGTCAGGAAGGAGTTTAATGTCACAACTACCGGGACATGGTATTTCTGAATGTTTTCAATATGTTTCTCCAGATTCACGATTCCCCTGGCAAGTGCATCCAGATTTTCCTCGGAAAGGCGATCTTTGGGAACTCCTCCGTTGTATTTCAGGGCACGCACCGTTGCCACCAGCACCACCGCGTCCGGTTTCAGTCCTGCCTTGCGGCATTTGATGTCAAAGAATTTTTCTGCTCCCAGATCTGCCCCGAATCCGGCTTCGGTAACCGTGATATCCGCAAGCTTCATGGCAGTTCTGGTGGCCATCACGCTGTTGCAGCCATGGGCGATATTGGCAAACGGTCCGCCGTGAACCAGAGCTCCTGTATGCTCCAGAGTCTGGATCAGATTGGGTTTCATGGCATCTTTCAGAAGCGCTGCCATGGCTCCCACTGCGTTCAGCTGTGCTGCCGTCACCGGCTCCCCGGCAAAATTATATGCTACAATAATCCGGCCGAGACGTTCTTTCAGGTCTTTCATGTCCGTTGCGAGACAGAGGATGGCCATGATCTCGGATGCCACCGTAATCACAAAATGGTCTTCGCGGACCACACCGTCTGCCTTGGCACCAAGTCCCACCACAACATTTCTCAGTACCCTGTCATTCATGTCCAGACACCGTTTCCAGAGAATCTGTCTGGTATCGATACCCAGGGCATTTCCCTGCTGGATATGATTGTCTAGAAGTGCTGCCAGAAGATTGTTGGCTGTGGTAATGGCATGGAAATCCCCTGTAAAATGCAGATTCAGATCCTCCATAGGCACTACCTGGGCATATCCGCCGCCGGCCGCACCTCCCTTGATTCCAAAGCAGGGACCGAGAGACGGTTCTCTCAGAGCCAGCATGGTTTTTCTGCCTTTTTTTGTGAGAGCCTGAGCCAGACCGATACTGGTGGTGGTCTTTCCCTCTCCTGCCGGAGTGGGGTTGATGGCTGTCACCAGCACCAGTTTTCCGTCAGGGCGGTTTTTGATCTCCTGCCACAGTTCATCGGTAATCTTGGCTTTGTACTTTCCGTAAAGTTCCAGATCATCTTCCGAAATTCCGTACTGCTCTGCCACTTCTCTGATGGGGAGCATCCTGGTTTCCTGTGCGATTTCGATATCTGTTTT
The DNA here is from genome assembly GCA_902477765.1 of uncultured Clostridiaceae bacterium. Taxonomy (GTDB): domain Bacteria; phylum Bacillota; class Clostridia; order Lachnospirales; family Lachnospiraceae; genus CABSIM01. Next base: position 6,608 of record CABSIM010000018.1, read on the forward strand.
CATGGTCCTTCTCTCCTTTGCTTCCGCTTAGTATCCGCTTTCAATCAGTTCCTCAAATTCCTCCATGGACATCAGAATTTTCCTCGGCTTGGTTCCTTCCTCCTCTCCGACCACACCCGCTTCCGCCAGCTGATCCATGATCCTGGCGGCCCGGTTGAAGCCGATTTTGAACATTCTCTGAAGCATGCCGATGGATGCCTTGTCCTTTTCTATGATGAATCTGCCTGCATCGGTAAACAGCACATCACGGTCACTGCCGTTTTCCTGGCCGCTGCCTGATACCGGCTGGTTCATTTTCGCTTCGATCTGTGCATCATACTGAGTATCCGCCCACTGCTCCTTCAGGAAGTCCGTAACCCTTGAAACTTCGCTGTCAGAAACAAATGCGCCCTGAACCCGGACAGGCTTCGGATAACCGGACGGATAGAACAGCATGTCTCCGTTCCCCAGGAGTTTTTCCGCGCCGTTCATATCGATAATGGTTCTGGAATCCACACCGGATGCCACGGAAAAAGCGATTCTGGAGGGCACATTGGCCTTGATGACACCGGTAATGACGTTTACGGACGGCCTCTGGGTGGCAATGACCAGATGGATTCCGGCCGCTCTGGCCAGCTGAGCCAGACGGCAGATGGCATCTTCCACTTCTCCGGACGCCACCATCATAAGATCCGCCAGCTCGTCGATGATGATCACGATCTGAGGAAGTTTTGCCGGAATTTCTTCCGGAGACACATCGCCGGATTCCTCCAGCTTTTTCACCCTGGCGTTATAGCCTTTCAGATCCCTGACGTTGCAGTCGGCAAACTTTTTGTACCGTTCCGTCATTTCAGCCACAGCCCAGTTCAGCGCCCCGGCTGCCTTTTTGGGGTCTGTCACCACCGGAATCAGAAGATGGGGAATTCCGTTGTATACAGACAGTTCCACCACCTTGGGATCGATCATGATCAGTTTTACGTCATCCGGCGATGAACGGTAAATCAGGCTCATGATCATGGTGTTGATTCCCACGGATTTTCCGGATCCCGTCTGACCGGCAATCAGAAGATGAGGCATCTTGGCCAGATCCGCCACGATCACCTGTCCGCCGATATCCTTTCCCACGGCAAACGCCAGCCTGGACGGATGTTTTCTGAACTCATCACTTTCCAGAAGTTCTCTGAGATATACCGTACTGTTGATTTTGTTGGGCACTTCGATTCCCACAGCCGCTTTTCCCGGAATGGGAGCCTCGATGCGGATATCCGCAGCCGCCAGATTCAGCTTGATATCATCTGCCAGAGCCAGAATCCTGCTGACCTTCACCCCCTGTTCCGGATGAAGCTCATATCTGGTGACCGTCGGGCCGCAGCTGATATTGGTCACAGTTACCCCGACGCCGAAATTGCGGAGTGTCTGCTGCAGTTTGATGGCGGTCTCTCTGTACTCCCGGTCAGAAAATTTTTCTGCCGTTCCCTTCTGCCTGGTCAGAAGTGTAAGGGGCGGGAAAATGTATTCTTTCTTTTTCTTTTCTTCCGTCTTTCTGATTTCCGCCTGAACAGACTGTTCACTGTCTGCCCGTTCCGCCGCATCCATCTTCCGCTTTTCCATTTTCTTTTTGACAATTTCTTCCGTGTCTGTCTCAATCACCTTCCCGGATGCGGTCACCACGGTTTTTCTTTCTTCCGGTGTATGGAACAGCCCGGAATCCGCGGGTTCCTCCTGCCGGTCCGCATGTCTGTCCCTGCTGTTTTCCGTCTCTTCATGATGAAGCTCCATGTCTGAAGATTCCGATGAAGACGCCTCCTCCCAGGGCACCTGGTCTTCATCACATCCGGAATTTTCCGCCGCTTCCCTGCCGCTTTCTGCAGATACCGTACCGGAAAACAGTTCCATCTCTTCCAGTGTTCTGGTATCACGGCTCAGGAATATGTCCTCGTCCCGTCCGGAAGCAGATGAAGGCTTTGTATCTTCTTCAAAAGGCACCACATCTTCTTCCGCATTTTTCAGCGGGGACGCAATACTGCCCACAAAAATATCCGCCCGGTCTGCCGCAGCAGCCGCTTCCTTTCTGTCTTCTGCGGATACGGCATTTTCCGCCTTCCTGTCCTCTGTATCTGCGGAAACCTCCCCGGAAGCCATGACAGACCTGTCTGATGTTTCTTTCGAAAGATCCGTAGAACCCAGATTGACTCCGTGAACTTTCTGCTCCTCCTTCAGAAGCCTTCTCTCTTCACGGATCTCCTTTCTTCTGTCATAGTCTTCCCTGGCATACTGATATGCTTTACCGCTTCCCTTTTTCACTGCGGAAACAAAGGACTTTTCCGTGATGCATACCAGACAGATAATAAGAGCCACCAGAAGAATCAGATAGGCGCCTATGGTTCCCACTGCCGTATGAAGCAGCAAAACCAGGACGCCGCCGATCAGGCCTCCCCCCAGTCCGCTTTTTCCGGAGGCCGCATAAATCTGCCCCAGAGTCTGCCCTTCCTGAAATCCTCCTCCCAGCGTCAGCTGAGCCAGTCCGCACAGAATAAAAAGGAGCAGTTCCACCGCAAGCATTTTATAAACTGCCCTGACATTTCCTTTATTTGAAGCATAAAAAATCATACCTGCGAACAGAAGCACCGGAGCCACATATCCGATGGTTCCAAACACACCGAGCATGATCTGACTCAGGAAGTCCCCTATGAATCCGCAGATATGGAAATTGCTTAAAAACAGAAAAACCGAAACGGCAAATGTTCCCAGAACAGCCACCTCTGACTGCAGGAACCCTGTCTCCTGTTTTCTGGTCCGTCTCGATGCCGTATTCTTCTTTGAGGTGGATGTTGTCTTTTTTTTACCGCTGCTGCCTGCCAAACCAAAGCCTCCCTTTTGCAATATCAAGGCCGTAACCTTCTTGGAATAGTATACAAAAAAAAATCCCAAATTGCAACCCGAACCGGAAAGGGCGGAAAAGCCTCTTTCTCCTTCTGTTCTGCCGGCGGCCGGACGCTTCTCTGCAGCAAAAAACGGATGCTTTCTGTCAGATCCGGAAAGCATCCGTTTCATGTATCTCTATGATGAACCCCTGGCGGGACTTCTGCCGTTTCATATCATTTCATACAGTTTCCTGAGGGCGTCCTTCACACCTCCCACTTCATTGATCAGTTTTCTTTCCACGGCTTCTTTTCCCACCAGGACGGTTCCAAGATCTCTGGTCAGCATTTTTGTATTGTGCATCAGTGCCCTGAGTTCGCCGTATGAAATACCGCTGTGTCCTGACACAAAGCTGAGGATCCTGTCCTGAATCATTTCAAAATAATCATACGTCTGGGCCGTTCCGATCACCATGCCGGTCATGCGGACCGGGTGAATCATCATGGTCCCCGTCGGCACGATAAAAGAATAGTCCGTGGCCACAGCCAGAGGCACACCGATGGAATGGCTGTCCCCGATGACAAGAGATACTGTAGGTTTGCTGACAGATGCAAGCATTTCCGCCAGCGCAAGGCCGCAGCTCACATCCCCTCCCACGGTATTGATCAGCACAAGAATTCCTTCTATTTCTTTGTCATCTTCTACTTCCGCCAGTTTTGGCAGCACATGCTCATACTTGGTCGTCTTCATACTTCCCGATAGGTTTTCATGACCTTCGATCTCTCCGATGATGGACAGCAGGTAGATTCTTCCTTTCTCCCTGCCTCCCAGTGTCAGCTGTCCGTTTTCCCGGATCTGTCTGTCCTCTTCTTCATCCTTTTTCTTGGGCCCGCTGCCTTTGGATGTGTCCGTCCCGCCGGAAACATTGCCCAGTCCGCCGGCAGTTCCTGCATCGTCTCCTTTTTTTCTGTCATTTGACACATCCCCTGTTCTTCCCTTCTGCTCCAGAAGCTGTTTCATATAAAAATCTCCTTTTCCGCACTTTTTCATAGTTTGTGTGGAAAAGGAGATTTTATTCTTTTCATTTTATGGATCAGTCACCGATGACATTGACGATTTTTAACGGTGTTCTGTAATTCCAGGTGGAAATCTTGATTCCGCTTCTCCGGCTGGCAGCGTGAATGATCTGACCGTTTCCGATATACATGGCCACATGGTTGATGGTACCGCTGCTGTTTCCGTAGAAAATCAGATCACCCGGCTGCATCTGGCTGGATTTAATCTGGGTTCCCCGTCTGGCCTGATCACCGGAATAATGGGGAAGGGAAATTCCGAAATGTTTCATGACAGACATGGTAAAGCCAGAACAGTCCGCTCCGTTTGTAAGGCTTGTACCTCCCCATACATAGGGATTTCCCAGAAACTGCATAGCATAATTAACAATCTGACTCCTGAGGGACGCCTTCTCCTCTGCAGGAGAAAATTTGATGGCTTCCGCCAGAGCATACCGCACGTCCACATAATCCGTGGAAACATAGGCGGAAGAAACTTCATTGGACCCGTCTCCCTCGCCGCCTTCATCAAATTCAATCTGCACCCAGCCGTCCAGCTGCTGCAGGACATGATACCTCTCATTGTTGGAAATCTGCGTCCATATCTTTGCATCTGTGGAAGGTTCCGTTCTGGCATTGAGTCTGTCCGTGCTGACCACTGCCATCAGTTCCGCATGTTCCATGGCTGCATTTCTGGCCGCGTCTCCTGTGAGGATATAATCGCTTTTCACATATCCCGTGATATTTCCGGAGCGGATCTTGTACCAGCCGTCCAAATCCTCCAGAATCTCACAGCCCGCATAGCTGGGCAGCTTTCCTATGATTTTCCCGTCGCTTTCACTGGCTGCGTCACGGATATTCAGATAATTCGTCACATTGGAAACGCCGGGATTGTCATAATAGTTCAGTACCATGGCTTTCAGATCCAGTTTTCTGGCCTCGTTGAGACCAAATCGTTTTTCCGCATAGTCCATGGAAATATATCCGCCCGGAATCTGATACCAGCCGTCTGTCTGGTCCAGGATCTCATACCGTTCCCCCTCCAGACACTGACCCACAACATTGGAATCTACGGAGGGTGCTTCCCGTATATTCAGATTATCTGTCAGAACAATCGCCAGATCCGTAACAAGGCTCTTGGCTTTTTCCTGTGCTTCTTCTCCGGTAAGGACGTACTCTGAACTTACATATCCCTCTATATCGCCGGAAGTCACATGATACCAGCCATCCAGTTCTTCCATGATCTGGCATGCGCTGCCGTCCAGAAGTTTTCCCACTACCTGAGCTCCTGTCTCCGGGCTCTTTCTCATATTCAGATAACCGGACACCTGAACAATGCCAAGATTATAATAGGAATCCACCACAGCCTGCACATCCGCTTCCCGCTTTTTCTGGGCTTCCGCCGCACGGGATTCTGCTTCCGCCTCTCTGGATGCCGTCACTTCGTCCACGGTAGGGACCGCTTCTGCAGATGTATCCGCTTCGCTGTTCCCGCTTTCCTTTATCATTCTGCTGCCAAACCAGATTCCGCCGGCAGCCACACAGACAACAGCGGCAGCAGCCAGATATTTCAGATAGGGGCGGCGGTTCCGCTTCCTGCGTGCTTTATTGATGGAAGCCATATAATCCATCGGCTTCTTGTCTTCAAACATGTTCTTTTCTCCTTCGGAAGTATTCTAAAATCAGCTTCCTGTCCCGGCCGTATTTCTCCCGGCCGCTTCAAACAGTACGATTATCAGTTTACCATAAAAGAGAAAAAAATGCAAAAATAAATTTTTACAAACCTGTGAATTTATTAAAAAACTTTTAAAAGACTCTGCCCTGCCGGCAGAGAAAAATCCAGCCGTGCCCCGGGGAAGGACAACTGTCGGCTGGATCTGTCCGAAAAACGCAACCACCTTTTTGTTTTTCATCTATTATTATACCCGTTTTTTTTCATTGTACAAATATTATATCTATGATATTATATATAATATTTTTCTTATATCTTATATCAGGAGGAAACTCTCCATGAACCGGAAAGACCTGCTTTATATCAGAACCATAGCGGAAGAAGGCGGAATCTCCCAGGCGGCCAGAAAACTTTACGTTTCCCAGCCTTCTCTGAGTCAGACTGTTCACCGCATTGAAGAAGGGCTGGGAGTCCCCCTGTTTATCCGTACTCCCAGGGGCCTTGTACTGACCCATGCCGGAGAAGAGTACTACCGCATGGCCAGTCAGATTCTGAAAATCTATGATACTTTTGAGGAGGAACTTCAGAACTTTCAGGAACTGAAATCCGGAAAAGTAACTGTCGGCGTCACCACACACCGCGGAATGTTCCTGCTTCCGGAATTTCTCGCGGATTTTCATCTGCGGTATCCCGGCATTACGGTCAACGTGCTGGAAGAATCCACCGACAGACTGGAGGAGCTTCTTTCCTGCGGGACCATCGACTTTGCATTTATGCGGGCACCGGCCGGCGGAAATGAAAACCGCGCCATGTCCTATCACGGGCTGGTCCGGGATTCCTTTCTGATTCTTCTTCCCCCGGGTCATCCGGCTGCAAAAAAAGCAGTTCCGGAGAAGAACAGGCCGTTTCCCGTATTGGATCCTGTGCATCTGCAGGATGAACACTTTCTCCTCCCGGACCCGTCCATGCGTCTGACAGAAACCATCCTGACTCTGCTGAAAAAAGCGGGAATTTCCTCTCCGCGCATTGTTTATTCCTCCATCTATTCCGAAACTCTGGTGCGTCTCGTGGCTGCCGGCCAGGGAATCTCCATTCTCCCCCGGAAGCTGTCCGTACTCCCCTCTCTCCGGACCAGACCGGATTATTTCAGCATTCCGGATCAGTACGGCGCCTACTGGGAAATGTGTTTCGTCACTCTGAAAAACGCATATCTTTCCCGGGCCGCATCTGCGTTTGCGGATGAATTCAGCCAATACATCGGGGCCGGCTGACGGATTGCTCCGCTGCCGGCCCCTGGCTGTTTTTATTCTTTATGCTCTTTATAAAACTTCTCTGTACACCCGAAGTACATTTTTATAAAAGATCTTCTCAATCTCGCTGTCCGTGAATTTTTCTGCCGCCAGCTTATCTGCCAGCATCTGCATATCCTGCGCGCCTTTCATTTCAAAAGAAATAGGGGTTCCGTCAAAGTCCGAACCAAGTCCCACCACATCGATTCCGCCCACATTCATAATATGGCGGATATGGCGCACCACGTCATCCAGAGATACGTGGCTGTCATTTCCCGGATTTCCCCATTCCTCCTGATTTCTCAGAAATGAAGGACAGTAATTCATGCCGATGACGCCGCCTTTTTCCGCAATTCCCCGGATCATGTCATCTGTCAGATTTCTCACATGACCGCAGACAGCCCTGGCATCCGAATGACTTGCCACAAACGGGCGGGTACTGTGGCGGATCACATCATAAATGCCCCTGTCTCCCAGATGAGAAACATCCGCCAGAATGCCAAGCCTCTCCATTTCGGCCAGAAATTCCAGCCCTTTTTCCGTGAGCCCTTTTTCTGTTTCCGTCTCAAACTGTCCGTCTGCCATGGAAATACGGTTGGGCCATGCCAGTTCATTGGGAAAATTCCAGGTAAAGGTACACATTCTGACCCCAAGTTCGTAAAATATCCTCAGGTATTCTGTCTTGCCTTCAAAAACAGCGCCTTCTTCCATGGTCAGCACGGCTGATATCCGTCCTTTTTCCATGTTCTCCTCAATATCCCTGTAACTCTTTGCAATTCCGATCCGATCCGGATATTTTCTCATTTCCGTCAGAAAAATGTCCGCAAGACGGAACGCATATTCCGGAAGGGACATGACACCTTTCAGGTTCTCCATATGAGCAAAAATGGCAAAGTTCTGAAGAAGATAATCTCCCTGCTCCATTTTCTTCAGATCCATATGAAGTTCATTCTCCAGAATCCCGCATTCTTTTCCCTCGGCACGTCTGGCATAGATTTCGGCAATGGTATCACAGTGCATATCGGCAACTTTCATATTCTCTCTCCCTTATACGGCGGTGCCTTGATAGTTTCAGTCAGTTCTTCTCCTATCTTACTCTCCGCAAGAAAAAAATTCAAGTTCTTTCGGTCCCCCTGCCCTGCAGAAGGTGTGCCTGCCGACCTTCCCCCATATAAATTTCCCGCAGTTCCAGAGGAGCTGCGGGAAAATACAAAACATATACGGTCAGTCGCTCCGGAGAGCATCAATGGGATTCAGCTTTGCTGCCCGGCTGGCAGGCATGTAGCCGAAAAGCAGTCCGATGCCCACGGAAACCGAAAAGGAAATCAGAACTGCCGACGGTGTCGGCGTGGCCGGAATTCCCAGCAGGGTTCCGATTCCTGTGGTGGCCGCTGCTCCCACCAGAATCCCGATGATTCCTCCGATGGAACTGGTTACAGCGGCTTCAATGACAAACTGTTCCATGATGACGCGGCGTTTTGCCCCAAGGGCTTTCCGGATTCCGATTTCTCTGGTACGTTCCGTTACGGATACCAGCATAATATTCATGACTCCCACACCGGCTACCAGCAGGGAAATTCCGGCAATGCCGCCCAGCATGGCAGACATCATGGCGATCTGTTCATTGAGAGTGTCCATCAGTTCACTCATGGCTGTCACATTGTAAAGATCCTCGCTCTTCATCTTATCCATCAGAAAACTCTCCAGCGCAGCCGTGCACTGATCCGTCAGATCGATATCGGAAGAAGCAAATACATAGTTGGTGATGACTGCATTCCTGGCCATCTTCACGGCACGGCTGTAGGGAATCCATACAAAATCATCGGTACATCCGTCATCAAATTCTGACATATCTTCCGTCTGCTGCTCCACGACCCCCACAATCTGATAGGGTTCTCCATTGATTTTTATGGTCTCGCCCAGTGCTTTTTCTCCTCCACCGTAAAGTTCAGAGGCCACATAGGCACCGATCAGCGCCACTTTCTGACGGGAAGCCATATCGGAATAAAGAAGGTTTCTGCCATAGGCAACTTCGTATCCCTCCAGTTCCAGATATTCCTCGCTGTAGCCGCCCACGCTGGTGGCATCCATGGTATCGGATCCATGTTTTACCGTTGCGTTCACTGAAACACTGGGACTCATCTGTGAAAACAGGTCCTGATTCTCCTCATAGAATTCATAGAATTCATCCACGCTGATGGTTCTGGATGCCAGAGAGGTAAAGCTGACATTGATCTTGTTCATTCCCATGCTGGCAAAACTGTCTATCATATACGACATCTGTCCGTTGACAATGCTCACCAGGATAATGACAGAAGCCACCCCGATGATAATTCCCAGCATCGTAAGAAAAGACCGCATTTTATTTCCCCAGATACTTCTGAGCGCCATTTTAAATGATTGCAGCATATTCTTTCACATCTCCGTCAAAATTGATCTTGCCGTCCTGAATCCGAACGACCCGTTTGGCCTCCATGGCAATGGAACTGTCATGGGTGATCATGACAATGGTATTTCCTTCCCCGTTGAGTTTTTTGAGAAAATCCAGCACTTCCCGCCCGGTTCTGGAATCCAGGGCACCGGTGGGCTCATCCGCAAGGATCAGGGAAGGACTCCCGGCCAGTGCTCTGGCAATGGAAACCCTCTGCTGCTGTCCTCCAGAAAGCTGAGACGGATAATTTTTCCACTTTTCCTTGAGTCCGACCCGTTCCAGGGATTCCAGAGCCCGTTCTCTTCTGTCCCACTTGTCCATGCCGGAATAAAGAAGAGGCAGCTCCACATTTTCCAGAAGATTGAGTTTGGGCAGAAGATTATACTGCTGAAATACAAACCCGATCATCTGGTTGCGGATTTCCGCCAGCTGGTTGTCGCTCATGTCGCTGACATCCTCTCCGCCCAGATAATATTCACCTTCTGTCGGCACATCCAGGGCTCCGATGATATTCATCAGTGTGGATTTGCCGCTTCCGGATTTTCCCATGATGGCAACAAACTCGCCTTTATAAATACTGAGACTGATGCCGTCGTTGGCGTGAACCTCCTCATCTCCCATCCGATAGATCTTGTAGATGTTTTTCAGCTGGATCAGGGGGAGTTTTCCGTTTTCCTCTTCCATGAATGTTCCTCCCTCCTGTGTCAACGCTGTCTTCCGGAACCGCCGCCTGCCGGGCCTCCGCCTGCCGGACCGCCGCCTGCCGGGCCTCCCATGGGCATCATCTGAATCATTCCCGATGCAGATGCATTTCCCGCACTGGGATCCACATATACCACGTCTCCTTCGGAAAGGCCCGAAAGGATCTCCACATATTCATCATTGACGACTCCCGTTTCCACTTCGACTGCGCGGAAGCCGGCCGGTACCCTGCCCTGCTGCTCCGTCACGGAATCATCTTTTACATAGACCTGATTTCCCCGCATGAGGGCACCTGCGGGAATACAGAGCGCCTGTTCCGCGCTGTCCAGAATAATCGTGGCATCCACATTCATTCCGGGAAGCAGATCCCCCGTATCTTCCAGGGTGACCGTCACCGGATAATTGGTGACTCCGTTGGAATAATTGCCTTCAAGGCTTACATTGGTTACCGTTCCCGTAAAGACCTGGCCTTCCACGGCATCCGCCGTGATCTGTACGGTCTGTCCCACCTTGACGCTGCTGACATCCAGTTCATCCACGGACATTTCCAGGGTCATCGTGGAGAGATCGTAGATAACCGCCATCGTGGTGGAACCGCTGGTTCCTTTGGTAATATTGTCTCCGGCTTTGGAGGTCTTTGTGATCACGGTTCCCGAAATGGGGGCCGTGATGGTGTAATCATCGATGCTGTCCTGGGTGTTCTCCAGATTGTTTTCTGCCGATTCCAGGCTGTCGGATGCCGAGTTGAGACTGTCCTCAAATGATTTCATAAGCTTTGTCATGGATCTGTCGGTCGCCTTGAAAATGGGAGTCCCCTCTGTCACATAATCTCCCTCGGAAACCAGCATTGACTCAATTTCAAGATTGCTGCTTCCTGACAGTTCGGCGCTCATGGTCTCCTCCACTGCAGGTTCGAAGGTTCCTTCCGAAGCGCAGACAAAACTCTCCACCGATGCCGTAGCAGCCATATCTGCAGTCAGTCCGCCGGGATTTGTCACCTGAATGGTCACATAGCGGACCAGGCGCCCACCTGTAAGCGTTTCATCCATATTGCTTACCACCGTCACCTGACCGTCCAGCTGTTCACCCGTATCCTCCAGCGTCACTGTTGCTGCCTGGCCCACGGCCATCAGGGATGCTTCCGCAGAAAGAAACGGAACTTTCAGCTTCATGGTTGTATCATCATAAATTTCCGCGATCTGGGTCCCATTTCCCACGCTGTCTCCTGCTTCAATATACAGGGTTCTGATGTATCCGCTTTCTGTGGATTTATAGGTATTTCCGCTGTATTTGGCAGCCGCCTCGGAATAGTCTTCCTGGGCGGACTGGAGATTTTCCTGTGCCCTGGTCAGGGAGGTCTGTGCCGATGTCATGTCCCTGTCCATGGATGAACTGTCAATCCGGTAAAGAACCTGCCCTTCTTCCACCACATCGCCTTCTTCAAACGGTGCTTCCAGAATTTCCCCTTCCACCAGGGATGTGATTTCATATGTATCTTTGGGTGAAAGGGAACTGGAAGCCGTAAGTTCAGAAGAAATATCCATTCTCTGCACCTCTGCGGTCTGGACCGTGCCTGCCTCTGCGGCTGCTGCCTTTTCCCCTTTCTTTTTCATAAAATAGTATGCCGCCAGAATGATCACCAGCAGAAGCAGCAGGAAAATCAGAATCTTCTTTCCCCGTTTTTTCCCTTTGCGTTTTCCTTTCTTCTCAGCTGTCATTGTTGCATTCTCTTCCATGTCATGCCGCTCCTTTAATTATCTCCTACCACATCCACTGCCGTGTAGGCTGCATTTTCATCTGTGCCGCTCTTTTCCCATACAATGGCAACGTCATCACCCACCCGGAAATCTCCATATACGGAAAACAGATACTGAAGCTCAGAACTGTTCAGGATAAATTCATCATTTTCTCCGTCTTCCCTGTCCTGCTCATAGGTATCCAGCACCACAGATGTGGGTGTAAACGGATCGGAAGCACTGTAATAGATGGCCTTGATCCTTCCTTCCGTGGCACCTTTGTTTTCTCCGCTGTCGGAATATGCGAAAATGGTCTTTGTGGATTCATGATAATAAATAACCGTGGCATAATCATTGATTTCCGTAGCATCCGAAGTTTCGCCGTTCAGGAACATGGTGGCGTCATCCAGGCTGAACGGCACCAGATTTTTCAGATTTCTGCTTTCATTGTTCAGGATCTTCGGTCCTTTCAGACTGTCGTCCAGAATGGAGGATGTGTTTACTTCCCCGTCAGAATTATAGGTGAGTCCGAATACAGAACTGCCATACTGTCCTCCGGTCTTCATCTCCGCCTTCATCAGATTGTAAAACAGGTTGACGCAGTCTTCTCTTGTAAGTACTTCATCGGAATCACGGTAAATATTGGAATCCAGAGAAAGCATTCCGAATTTTGCCATACGGTTCCCCTGGAGGTTTCCGGAAAAGTCGCTGTTTTCATATCCGAGAAGAGCCAGAACTGCCTTGACCGCGTCCTTCATGGCTATTGGTTCTTCCGGTCGGAACAGGCCGCCCAGGTACCCGCTCATCCATCCGTTTTCTGCCGCAATTCTGATATCATGCGCATATTCACTGGTATTTTCAACATCGGAAAATACAGACACATTGCTTGTGGTGCTCACATTGGTCCTGTAGCTGGATGCGTTGACCAGCATTCTGGCAAACTCCTCTCTGGTCACGACCGCGCTCATATCAGAAGATGTGAGGATTCCCAGCAGACTGACTGCTTTCTGCCTCATTTCAAATGTACTGCTGGCTCCAAAAGCCGTACCTGCCATCCCGACAGACAATGCACAGGCTGCTGTCAGAGCCACTGTCACGCTTCCTCGAATCATAGATCTTCTCCTCTCAAATTCCGGTCAGAAAGTTTCCGCATGTGCACGGGAACTTCAAAATTTCTTTTTCACTTTATCAGACCTTTGTGTAGAATCTGTGAAAAAATATTCACAAAAGCTCCGGTTTTCAATTTGCCGCAGTTTCGCCGCACCTGCGCCTGTCCTTCCCCTGTCCTTGACGCAATACGGCGGGATATTCATCTTTTAAGGTCTGTAAGACTGCCTCACCGCAGAAAAATCCCGCCGGAGTTTTCCCCTGGCGGGTCCGGCGGGAATCTGCTTTTATGTTCTTATTTCATACCGTCACGGACGGTCCAGATATTCCAGAAGGCCGTCCATCTTTTCCTCTGCCACAGAGCGTCCTTCTTCGTAAAGGGCCGCCAGTTTTGACAGATTTCTTTCGGTTCTGGACACGGTCACATGATTTCTGGGTCTCAGGACGAAAATATCTCCCTTCTCCTCCAGCTCCCGTATTTCCTCCTGCATCCGGTTGTATCTGTCCGGAATTTCCCGGATGGAATCCATCAGTTCCGGAAGCGGCGCAAAGTACCTTTCAAGAGCTCTTTTCTTCACCGGTCCCATGGGCTTTTTCCTGTAGCCTTCCTCCCTGGTGAGTACAAGGACCACTTTTCTGTATCCCTGTTCCATGGCTCTTCTGTAAGCAATGGGAAGGGAAATCCCTCCGTCCAGATAATATTTTCCATCCACTTCCGCCATTTTTGAAAAGGCCGGCATACTGCTGGAAGCAATGACAGCTTTATAAATATCGCTGCATTTTCCTTTTTCAAAAAATTCCGGTTTCCCGGTCCGGCATCGGGTGGCCACCGCCTCAAACCTCTGAGGGGAATCCTCAAATGCCTTGAAATGAAACGGAATCAGGGAACTGCTCAGTTCTCCGAACGCAAAATCAAAGGAAAAAATCTCCCTGTTTTTCAGAATATGCCTGGGATTCAGATTCATATAGCGTCTGTCATGTCCGTATTCCATGTTGACCCGGAACAGCCGTCCGGGCTGTCCGGCAATATAGTTCATTCCGCAGAAAGTGCCGGCAGAAACTCCGTTTACATAGGCAAATTTCAGTTCCCGTTCCAGAAACACATCCGTTACCCCGGCGGAGAACAGGCTTCTCAGAGCCCCTCCCTCCAGTACAAGAGCCGCATCTGTCATATTTGACCTCCTTTACAGCAGGAAACATTCCTCTCCGGTTACATTAACGGCGCAATCAGCCGCAGAGCCCTTCCTGTAAACCTGTGCCAGAACGGCATATCCCTGCAGTCCAACAGCGTCATCCGCTTACTCTTCTCAAACGTCTCGTCAAAGTCTCTCCGGATGTCGCGGATGGCCGGACATCTGTAGAGATATACTCCGCATTCGAAATTCAGATACTGACTTCTGAAGTCCATGTTGATGGAACCCACCACTGCCTTTTCTCCGTCGCTGACAAAGGTTTTGGAATGGACGAATCCGGGCGTATATTCGTAAATGCGTACTCCGGCTTCGATCAGTTCCGGATAGTAGGAATGAGCCAGCATGAAAGCATATTTCTTATCCGGAATATGAGGCATGATAATGGCCGTATCCACTCCACGCTTTGCCGCGTAGGAAAGGGCGGTCACCAGATCGTCTTCCAGCACCAGATACGGGGTCATGATATACACATACTTCTTTGCCTGGTACAGAATATCCAGATACAGCTGATGTCCCACAGCCTCCTTGTCCATGGGGCTGTCCGCAAAGGGGATCACAAAGCCGCTCATGTTCAGTTCCGGAGGATAGAAGTAATCTCCCAGTTCCAGATATTTCCCGAATCCGTAATCCTGTTCCCTGGAACACACATTCCACATTCTGAGAAACATTACCGTGAAGCTTTTCACCGCTTCGCCCCGGACGCATACAGCATTGTCTTTCCAGTGTCCGAACCGGATTTTTCTGTTGATATATTCATCCGCCAGATTCACACCCCCGGTGAATGCCGTATGTCCGTCAATGACCAGAATTTTTCTGTGATCCCGGTTGTTCTGACTGGTGGAAATGGCAGGACGGATGGGATTGCAGATCCTGCACTGGATTCCCTTGGCTTCCAGTTCTCTGGGATAGTCATAGGGAAGATTGGAAAACAGATTCATGCCGTCATACATGACCCTGACTTCCACGCCGTGGGCGGCTTTTTCCTCCAGAATTTCCAGAATGCTGTCCCACATAATTCCTTTTTTTATGATAAAGAATTCCAGAAAAATAAATTTCCGTGCGCCCCTGAGGTGTTCCAGAAGATCCGGGAAAAAATCATCTCCCAGGGGATAATACTTTATATTGGTCCTGGCACAGACGGGATATCCGCCCCAGTCCCTCATATAATTGGCCAGATTGGCTTCCCGGATGCTTTTCTTCTCCAGCCTGTCAAAAGTTTCCGGGTCCTGCTTCAGGTAGCAGTCCGTTTCCTTTGTGATTTCGGAAATGCGCCTGGCAAGAATCTTCGTCTCCATCTGCAGCTGAATGAAAATATAAAACAGCGTGCCGAACACAGGAAACAGAAGTACCGGCACAAGCCAGGCCATCTTGAAGCTGGCGCTTTGTTTTTCATTGAGAATATAAATGGAAAGGAGTGCACCAATGACAAAGAACAGTCCCTGGCCGTACGCCTGGTATTTTTCATCCACCCACATGTAGACCCAGGCCAGTGCCGCCACCTGAATCAGAAGGAACAGTACAAAAAATGTGGTACGTCCGAAGATTACCCGAAACAAACCGCGCTTACCGCGCCCTTTTTCTTTCTCCATGGCATTTCCTCCCGGTAAAAATCAGAGGATCAGTCTTCCAGCGCCTGACGAAGATCCTCGATAATGTCATCTGCATTTTCGATTCCCACACTGAGCCGGATCAGGGACGGATCCACACCGGCCTCCACCAGCTGTTCATCCGAAAGCTGACGGTGGGTATGGCTTGCCGGGTGAAGGACACAGGTTCTTGCATCTGCCACATGGGTCACAATGGCCGCCAGTTTCAGACGGTCCATAAAGGTGCCTGCTGCCGCCCGTCCGCCTTTCAGTCCGAAGGAGATGACGCCGCAGCTGCCGTCAGGCAGATATTTTTCCGCCAGGCTGTGGTATTTGCTGTCTTTGAGTCCCGGATAGTTGACCCAGGCCACATCCTCTCTGGCGGAAAGCCATTCTGCCACCTTCTGGGCATTTTCACAGTGGCGCGGAACTCTCAGGTGAAGGGTTTCCAGTCCCACATTCAGCAGAAACGCATTCATCGGAGACTGAATGGATCCCAGGTCTCTCATCAGCTGGGCCGTAGCCTTGGTGATGTACGCTTTTTTCCCGAACCGCTCTGTATACACCACACCATGATAGGATTCATCCGGTGTTGTAAGCCCCGGGAACTTATCCTTATGGGCATCCCAGTCAAAGTTGCCGCTGTCCACGATGCATCCGCCCACAGCCATGGCATGTCCGTCCATGTATTTTGTGGTGGAGTGGGTGACAATATCGGCTCCCCACTCAAAGGGCCGGCAGTTGATGGGAGTTGCAAAGGTATTGTCCACAATCAGCGGCACTCCGTGTCTGTGGGCAAGTCTGGCAAATTTTTCAATATCCAGCACCACCAGCGCCGGATTTGCGATGGTCTCTCCGAACACAGCCTTCGTGTTGGGACGGAATGCCTTCTCCAGTTCCTCTTCCGGTGCGTCCGGGTCCACCAGCGTTACGTCAATTCCCAGCTTTTTCATGGTTACGGTAAAGAGATTTGATGTTCCTCCGTAAATGGTGGCGGCACTGATCACATGATCTCCTGCGCTGCAGATATTGAACACTGCATAAAAATTCGCCGCCTGACCGGAAGATGTCAGCATGGCTGCCGTGCCGCCTTCCAGTTCGCAGATTTTCTGTGCCACCGCATCGTTGGTGGGATTTGCAAGTCTTGTATAGAAATATCCGTCTTCTTCCAGATCAAACAGACGTCCCATCTGTTCACTGGTCTCATATTTAAACGTGGTACTCTGAAAAATGGGAAGCACTCTGGCCTCACCGTTTTTCGGCTTCCAGCCGCCCTGAATGCATATCGTCTCCGGATTCTTTTTTCTGTTCATATTCTGCTACCTCTTTCTTTCCTTTGATGTCACTTTCTGGTTCCGGACGGTCCTCACCTCTCCCGTCGTTTTCCGGGCCGGCTGAGGGCACACCTGGATATAGTGTAACACACTTGGGAAAAGGTTACAACATTTTCCATTCCGTCTCTTGAAGAAGCCCCGTCAATCATGTATAATAATTCTGTCCGGACATGATTCCGGATTTTTATGAATTATGAAAAAGCAGGAGGGATTTTTATCATGGCTAAATCAAAGGTCTATTACACCAACATGAGAACGACTCTCACGGAAAATCTGCTGCAGAAACTGGCCCGTCTGGTAAAAACTGCCGGCATGCTGGACAACATTGATTTCAGCAACAAGTATACCGCCATCAAGATCCATTTCGGTGAACCCGGAAACCTGGCTTATCTCCGCCCCAACTATGCAAAGGTCATTGTGGATCTGATCAAATCCCAGGGCGGCCGGGTATTCCTGACAGACTGCAATACTCTTTACGTGGGCCGCAGAAAAAATGCGCTGGATCATCTGGATGCGGCTTATGAAGACGGCTACAACCCCTTTGCCACCGGATGCCATGTGATCATCGCCGACGGCCTCAAAGGCACGGACGAAGAACTGGTTCCCATCAACGGAGAATATGTGAAAGAGGCAAAAATCGGACGTGCCATCATGGATGCCGATATCATCATCTCCCTGAATCACTTCAAGGGACACGAAGCCACCGGTTTCGGCGGTGCCATAAAGAATCTGGGTATGGGATGCGGTTCCCGGGCCGGAAAAATGGAAATGCACAGTGCCGGAAAACCCAATGTACATCAGGAAAAATGCGTGGGATGCGGTGCCTGCAGCCGGATCTGTGCTCACAGTGCCATTACCATTGCTGACAGAAAGGCTTCCATCGATCACTCCAAATGTGTGGGATGCGGCCGCTGCATCGGTGTCTGTCCCATGGATGCCGTCACCCCGCCCAACGATGAATCCAATGATATTCTGAATAAGAAAATTGCGGAATATACCTACGCCGTCATCAAGGATCGTCCCAATTTCCATATCAACCTGGTGGTGGACGTATCTCCCTGCTGTGACTGTCATGCGGAAAATGATGTCCCCATCGTTCCGAATGTAGGTATGTTTGCTTCCTTCGACCCGGTTGCTCTGGATATGGCATGTGCCGACGCAGTCAATGCACAGCCTGTGGTATCAGGCAGCGTCCTTTCCGAAATGGAACAGCATCACCATGACCATTTCACCGACACGCATCCGGAAACCAACTGGGAAGTGGCCATCGACCACGCGGTCAAGCTCGGCATCGGAAACAAGGAATACGAACTGATCACCATCTAGATTTCTGACGGAAAGGATTCTGACATGAGTTTTCTGCTGAATGTAATCAAGGGCATCATGATCGGCATTGCCAATGTGATCCCCGGCGTATCCGGCGGCACCATGGCCGTATCCCTGGGAATTTATGACCGACTCCTGGGAAGCATTTCCGGTCTGTTCCGCCATCTCAGGGAAAGCATTTCCTTCCTGTGCCCCATTCTTCTGGGTTGTGCCATAGGAATCATCGGCTTTACCTATACCATCGAGTATCTTCTGAGCAGCCACACCTTCATCACCTGCATGGCATTCGTGGGACTGATTCTGGGCGGACTTCCTGCCCTCTGGAAATCCCTGAACGCCCGCCGTCAGGAGTCGGGTGCTTCCATCGGATTTTCAGGAGCCGCCGCCTTCCTTCTGGGATTTCTGATCTGTGCCGGATTTTCTTTCCTGAAGTCCGGAGAGGGCATCACCGCAGAGCTGACTGTTACACCGCTCAATATGATAATCCTTTTTGTGCTTGGAGTGGTGGCGTCTGCAACCATGGTAATCCCGGGCGTTTCAGGCTCCATGATCCTTATGATACTTGGATATTATTACGCCATCATCGGCACCATCACGACCTTTCTCGATGGGGTCCGTGCCCTGGATTTCGCTGTTGTCCGGGATGGATTTCTCCTTCTGTTCCCGTTCGGCGTAGGAGTCCTTCTGGGTATTTTCCTGATTGCACGGCTCATTACGTTCCTGTTTGAGCGCTTCGGTGTTCAGACCTACTGTGCCATCATGGGTCTGGTCATTGCTTCACCTTTTGCCATTTTCTATAATACAGGGCTGTTCCCCATGCTGCCTTCCCTTTCCATATGGGCGGTTCTGCTGGGAATCCTTCTGATGGCTGCCGGTGCAGTCATCACCAATCTGGTTGGAGAAGCCGGAAACTGATCTGCCCGCGGAAGAATGAGTTCTTCCGCGGCTTTTCCTTTTTCCGGAGATTCCGTCATCCGAAAACACGGGCGGTTCAGGGTCCTCGTTTTTATCACTGCTGACCCTGTTTTTCATTAGTATTTATAATAACCGCGCCCTATTGTTATCTTTGATCTTTTTGTGTTACTATATAAGTTGTTCTTATATGAATCCCAGGAAAACAAGTTATACATAATAAATAAAAGGAGTGTTATCATGGGCGGAATTTTTGGCGTTGCATCTAAAAACAGCTGTACTCTGGACCTTTTCTTCGGTATCGACTATCATTCCCATCTGGGAACCAAACGGGGGGGCATGGCAGTCTATGGAGAAAACGGCTTTCAGCGTTCCATTCACAATATTGAGAACTCTCCGTTCAGGACCAAATTTGACCGTGACCTGGATGAACTGGAGGGAACCATGGGAATCGGATGCATTTCCGATTCAGACCCTCAGCCCCTTCTGATCCAGTCCCATCTGGGAAGCTATGCGCTGACCACCGTCGGTGTCATAAAAAACGAAAAGGAACTGATCGATTCCGCCTATGAAAACGGTCATATTCACTTTATGGAAATGAGCGGCGGCCGCATCAACTCCACAGAACTGGTTGCCGCCCTTATAAACCAGAGGGACAGCCTGGTGGAGGGACTTCTTTACGCCCAGGAAAAGATCAAAGGTTCCATGTCCATTCTGATCCTGACCCCGAAAGGCATCTACGCTTCCAGAGACCGTTATGGACGCACCCCCATCACCATCGGCAAAAAGGAAGGCGCCTACTGCGTCTCCTTTGAAAATTTTGCATACCTGAATCTCGGCTACGCCCATCATTCCGAACTGGGCCCCGGCGAAATTGATCTGATAACTCCGGAAGGCGTGGAATGTCTGAGCCGGCCCCGGAAGGAAATGAAAATCTGTTCCTTCCTCTGGACCTATTATGGATACCCCACATCCAGTTATGAAGGAATCAACGTGGAGCAGATGCGCTATAACTGCGGACGCCTGCTGGCAAAACGGGATAAAGGTGTGGATGCAGACAGTGTCGCCGGAGTACCTGATTCCGGAATTGCCCATGCAGTGGGATATGCCAATGAGTCCGGAATTCCTTTTTCCAGGCCTTTTATCAAATATACCCCCACATGGCCCCGCTCCTTCATGCCCACCAGCCAGAAACAGAGAAATCTGATTGCCAAGATGAAGCTGATTCCCGTGGACTGCCTGATCCGTGACAAAAAGCTTCTTCTCATTGATGATTCCATCGTCAGAGGAACACAGCTGGGAGAAACCACGGAATTTTTATATAAGAGCGGTGCAAAAGAGGTGCATGTGCGTCCCGCCTGTCCTCCCATTACCTTTGCCTGTCCCTATCTGAACTTCTCCCGTTCCACCTCCGATCTGGATCTCATTACAAGACGGATCATCCGGGAGCGTGAAGGCGATCAGGTGTCCGATGAGGTTCTGGCAGATTATGCGGACCCCGACAGTCAGAACTACCAGGAGATGGTGGAGGAAATCCGGCGCAGACTTCACTTTACCACGCTGCGCTTCCATCGTCTGGATGATCTGGTGGAGGCCATCGGTCTGGAGCCCTGCTGTCTCTGTACCTACTGCTGGAACGGAAAAGGCTGATGGCCGTCTGTATCCGGTTTCTGTAATAAAAAAGGATCTGATACCAAAAATGATATCAGATCCTTTTCTGTTTCACGACGGATTAAGCCGTTTTTCCCACAGCCGTTTTTCTTCCGGCTGTCATGGTCCATCAGTGATTTACAATATCCATGGTAATATCCGCCGCGGCATTGTCAATCTCATTGGCCACAAACTGTGCTTCCTGCTCTTCTTCTCTGGTGCCTTCCATATCATCCCGGAGTGCTTCTCCCAGTGCAAGTCCGGCATCTCTGCGGCGTTTGTCTACCTTTGTTCCGCAGCGGCTGCAGAATACGGAAGTTCTGTCGATTCTGGCACCGCATTCCGGACAGTAAATGCATCCGTCCAGATTGCCCAGTTCTCTTTCCAGTTCAGCTTTCTTCTTCATGCTCTTACGGATGGAGCCGAATTCTGAAAAGAATTTCTTCTCATCTTCTTCTGCGGCTGCCTCGAACACCTGCTTTCCAATGGATGTATAAAGGCGTTCGATCGTTGCCTTCTCATTGGAAATCTGGTTCTTCAGATGCATTGCATCAGAAAATTCCTTTGTCCTTTTTGCCACATTTCTTCCCGTATCGGAAAGGCTGCGCTTTACTTCTTCAAAGAATGCCATACTTCTTTCCCCTTTCGTAATGACTGCTTCTATCTTAACGAATCGGGGACATAAAGTCAATGTTTTGCCGATATTTTCTCAATCTCCCCATATTTCGGAAAGCCCCGGATTGATATACTGGACCACGGTGTCTCCGTATCCGGTCATTTCACGGACAGACTCCGGAACTGTGTCTCCGGCAAAAATATACTGTATATACTTCTGCTGGTCTTCCATGAAGGTTTCCCCGTCTTCCTCCACCGGATAGACATTGACGGTAACTCCGCCTTCATAAGCCTGAAGACCATTGTACAATGCCAGCCCCCACTCCACAGAGCTGTCAAGAATCTCCTCAATTTTCTTCCGGTTTTCCGGAGAGTCATTGACAATTTCAAATGATTTCTGTCCGGAAGTCCAGGCAGCCTCATCATACACTTCTGCAGATTCCGCGGCCGCAGCCGGCTCCTGGATCTCCGCTTCAATGACGATACGGCTGACATCCTCCGCACACAGTCCTTCAAGGGGATCCATGCCGGCTTCCTGAAGAGCCTCAATCGTCGCCGCAAAAGACGGATACACCGGGAAGAAATTCACTTCTTCCATATCTTCCATTTCAAAATTTCCGGTATAGCTCTGATGTCTGGATGCGGAAACATATCCAAGATATTCTTTTTCCGCCGCTGTCAGGAAACGGAGGGCACATACCGGGGTCTCACTGCATCGTTCTCTGAGGGTCAGGTTCCGCATATCTTCCTGATAGGCGGCAAGAATTCCGGAAATTGCCGCTTCGTCTCCGGAAACCGGACGGATCTCATTTTCTTTATACATGTACACGCCGTATAAATCAGAATCACTGTAGGAGAGCACCGGATAGACTCCGTCTTTATATTTTCTCTGCATATAAAGAGTTTCCAGAGTATCTTTCAGTTCTTCCATGCTGACAAAATATCTTCTCTGGACTTCTCTTCCGTTTTTCAGCCGGTAAACCACGGTAATATAGGACATGAAGGTCTGATTCTCTCCGGCGTTCCCGGTTCCCTTCCGTCCGAATCTCTCCTCTTTGGACTGTTCCGCCTCCCTGATTCCGCATTCCGCAATGGATTTCAGCCCTGCATAGTCTGTGAGTTCCATATTGTTTTCCGCGAACTCATCTTCTGAAATATATTTCCATTCCATACTGTCTTCTCTTTTGACAGGCAGTCCATAGGATCCGTTTCCCCAGTTATTCAGTCCGGCAATATATAAAGCGGCAGAATCAAAACTGGATTCCGACGGAAAATACCTGTCATATCCCACCAGATCATACCGGAATACTCCGATGACTGCCAGAGCCATAACGGCACATATCCCTGCATGCGGCAGATTGGCAAACAGCCTCCTGAAATCAAAATGATACAGAATTTCTATGGTACAGTGGGTCACCGCCAGACCGAATAAAAATCCGAATGCCGCCCACCCCAGGCTGTCATAAATGTTCCAGAACAGAATTGCCATGGCAATGGTCACCGGCGTGACCACAAGAATCTTGATGGGCGCCCGGCTTATGGAAAACGCCATTGCTCTCCCGGCTGCCTCGGACGGACGCAGCCGGTAAAGAAAAAGGCAGAATGCCGTAAGAAGCACGGCTATTGCAAGCGGAACCGCCAGATCAGGAATCAGGCCGACGTACTGATCCGGACGCAGTCCGCCGCCGTCAGCAACCATGCGGATATAATACCCCACAGGAGAGCCATGTTCCACAATAAAGGACAGGACCTTGCTGCTTCCCAGAATCGTCGTAAAAAACAGATTGGAAAGTCCCTGAAGCAGAATTCCGATCAGGGGAACATAGCAGAAAAACACCAGCATGCCCAGAATGGATATGAAAAAATTTCCTGTCATCAGTACTGCGGCCAGAGCCACGGAATAAATCAGAATAAAATTGACCAGATGGACCAGCATGGCTGTGAAGCCCGGCAGGAAGGTCTGACTCATCGCTGTCCCGTTAAGGGAAAAAATACCGCAGCACAAAATCAGGTTCACAAAATACATGGAAAATACAATCAGAATTCCATCCAGATATTTCACCATGAACAGGAGTTCACGTCTTACCGGTATGCTGTGATAAAAATCCACTTTCTTTCTGGAATGAAGCCATGAAAATCCCGTAATGCCCAGGACCACAGCTGCTCCCGCAACAATAAACGGAATCGCATAATTTCTGAAGCCCAATGTGTTCCGCATCAGCATAAGAATATGTTCCGCTCTCAGTTCTTCCATGGTCATGGTGACCGAAGGCACTCCGTTTATGCTCCACTCCTGTACCTGCCGGGACAGACTGCTGAATCCCATGGCCGCCATGACGGGCATCCAGAAAAAGAAACAGATGAATGCCAGGCAGACAGCCCATATCCTGCGTTTCAGATCTTCTTTCATCAGCTTAAAAAATAAGTTTTTTGATATCATAACCTGCCACCTCCGTTTCACTTATGAAAATCTCTTCCAGAGAAAGAGGAATCAGTTCAAAGAACAGCGGTTCAAAAGACCGCATCACTGCTTCCACATCCTCACGTTTCCCCCGTACGGTAATGGTCGCCAGGCTTCCTCTGTATTCTGTCTTGATCTTATCCAGTCCTTCCAGATCTTCCGCTTTCATTCCCGGCTTCAGGACACACTGGATTTTGTGGATGTTCAGCTTCATGTCATCCAGATCCTTTGACAGAAGGATCCCGCCTTTATGAAGAACGCCCACGTGATCACAGATATCTTCCAGTTCCCGGAGATTGTGCGAAGCGATAACCGGTGTCAGATTCCGCTCTGCCATATCATTGGCAAACAGGCTCTTGACCGCCTGCCGCATCACCGGGTCCAGTCCGTCAAATGTCTCGTCGCAGAACAGGTATTCTGTGTTGCTGCAAAGCCCCAGGATCACGGAAAGCTGCTTCTTCATGCCTTTTGAAAACGTGGATATTTTTCTGCGTTTGTCCAGACCGAAGCTTTCCAGAAGATGATAGAATCTCGGTACGTCAAACAGAGGATATACGTTCCTGTAGAAGGTCATCATTTCCTCCGGCGTGGCATTCCCGAAAAAGTACTGCTCATCTGAAATATAGAAAAACTTCTGTTTCAGCGCTGTATTCTCATATACCGTCTCGCCGTCAATCAGGATGGAACCCTCGTCCGGTTTCAGAACTCCGCAGGCCATCCTCAGGAATGTGCTTTTTCCCGCCCCGTTTGTCCCGATGAGACCGAACACATATCCGTCACGGATCTGGGCATTGATATGATCCACAGCTGTGATTCCGTCAAAATACTTTGTAAGCTCCTTTGCTTCTATCATAGATCTCTCTCCCCTTTCCCGATGGTTTCCTCCATGTATCCGGAGTCTATGGCCGCCTTCAGTTCTTCAGCCGGAATTCCGATTTTTACAGCCTCCTTCACAGCCCCCTCCAGCATCTCCATAATTTCTTTCTTCTTGCTCTCTTTCATGTCTCCGTTTTCCGACACGAAACTTCCTCTGCCCTTCACGGTGTAAATAAACCCCTGACGCTCCAGCTCCGCATAGGCTCTCTGGATCGTATTGGGATTGATTGACAGGTCCATGGCCAGACTTCGTACGGACGGAAGCGGCTGATTTTCCTGAAGCACCCCCAGAACCATCAGTTCCTTCAGTTTTTCCGAAACCTGCTCATAAATAGGCCTCCGGTCTTTGTAATCCAGAATAATCATTCATATCTTTCCTCCAGTTATTTTTAAGTGTATTAACATTCTTAATACAGTAAGTATATATGACAAATACAGAAATGTCAAGATACAGAAAAACATCTGCTTTTGTTCCCGGATCCTCACCCCATAAAAAACCTCCGGATGCAGCAGTGCATCCGGAGGTCATAGGATTTTCTTTTCTGTTTGCAGAATTAGAATCAAAGAGTCTTCTCAGTTTCCGTCCTGCTCCCTGTCAGGAGCTGCTTTCCGCCTGTTCCGGCCTTTCAGGCGCCCCTTCTCTTCCTCCAGTTCCGTCTGTTCCATTCATCCCTCCTTTTCCTCTTCTTTCCCCGTTCATACCATTCATTCCTGCTCCTGCTCCATAAACCAGACCATCCATGACAATTTCTGTCTCAGAACTGCCTGCGGTTACAGTATAGGAAGATCCGTCCTTGATTTCGGGACAGCTGAAAATCAGGAAGGAGTAGGCTTTTTCCGGTTCCCATGAAATCAGTTCCGTCCCGGCTTCATCACTGAGCACGGCTGTTGTCCCGGCTTCCTGAGTATCCATCGATACCATGATAACTCCCTGTGCGGATCCGCTTCCGATGCCGCTTTCCATTCCTCCGGAACCGGATGCTGCAAAAATGCCTCCGCTGATGGAGGATTCTCCGTTATAATCCACGGCACCGTTGCCGCTGTCGGAAGGACCGGACACATAGGTTTCCCCTCCTGTGACATAAAAGTCCCCGTTGGAATCAATTCCGTCCCCGGATGCGTTGATGTACACTTTACCGCCTGATATTGTAATACACACACCCTCTTCCGACGCAAACCTGTCCCCGCCTCTTCCTCCGAAGCCGCTGCTGTCGGTTCCGCCTGCCGCATTGATTCCGTCATCTTCTGACACCAGATCAATCTCACCTCCTGCAATTTCCACTGTAAGCCCCTCGATTCCTTCGTAGCTTGCTGTTATGTTTATATTTCCGCCCTGAATGGACACATCTCCGTCTCCGTGAACGGCATCATCTCCGGAGGCTATTTCAAAGGTACCTCCTGTAACCGACAGCGGGCCGTTGGAATGAAGCGCGTCATCTGCAGCATCGATCTCATAGGTACCCCCATTCAGAATCAGCGATGTGGTGGCTTTGATTCCCTTCATGCTATCTGTATTTTCCTCTGTTTTCTGGGTTTCTCCGGATTCCGGAGATGTTCCCAATGCCTCAGGTCTCCCGGAGTCAGTATGGATTTCCCCGCTGGAATATCCGCCGCCTGTCTCGATTGCAAATTCACCTCCATCTGTCTGAAGCCAGTATCCGGCACTGATCCCGTCACCGCCCGATATAATTTGAAAGGTTCCTCCCGAAATATACACGTATCCCAGGGATGCATCCTCGTCATTCTCTGCATGGATACCGTCTTTTCCCGCATCAATGCTGTACTCTCCTCCGGATATTCTGACACTGTCTTTTCCGGAAATTCCATGATTTGAGGCAATGATATCATACGTTCCGCTGGTCAGCACCAGATCGTCCTTGGAAACAATCCCGTGGCCCCCCGGTGATTCCACCGTCAGGGTCCCCGCTCCGTTAAGAGTCAGGTCATCTTTGGAAAATATCACCGCATCCATATTGTTTTCATCCAGCTCCGCATAAGTTCCGCTGTTGGACAGCGTATTTTCCGTTTCGCCAGCTGTTGTAATGAATACCTTATCCGCCGAACGGATATACACTGCGGCTGAATCTGAACAGTAAATGTCTGCCTGATCCAGCACAATTCTGATCTTGTCGGCGTCATCCGCGTCCACAATGATCATCCCGTCATCCAGACTGCCGGTCAGAATATACGTTCCTTCGTCCGTAATCGTGACAGATGTTCCGTCTACAGACACCGTGTCCGAGCTGCAGGATACTTCCGTCCCCAGGAGCTCAATCACGGCACTGGTTTCCGTATCATATCCGATCTCCATATCACTGTCTGTAAACATATCAGAAACATCGACCCCATCGGTGTTTATTCCTTCTGCTGTCATTGTATCCTCTCCGGCTGTTTCCGCAGCCGGGATTCCGGTACTGCTCTCTGTTTCCCGTACTTGGTTTTCTCCGCAGCCTGTCAGTATCAGCACTCCCGACAGCATGACAGGCAGAATTTTTCCTGTTTTCATCAGCCCGGCCTCCTTTACAATTCTCCTGCTGCGGTTTCCTGTCTGGAAATCACAATTTCCAGATTGCCATTCCGGCACCGCAGTTCATCAATAAGCTCTTTTTCCTTCTCCGCACTGAGCAGTGCCAGGTTATATGTAAGACGGAAAAGGCTCCCCATATTGGTGGTCTTTACCTGAACAAGTTCCCAGCGTCTTGCATATTTTTTTATTACCTCATCAAATACGCCCGTGTAATCCAGATCCTCCGGGATTGTAATATGAAGGCTTTTATATAGGGCCATACGGTTCTGAACCCTGTCTTCCAGCAGTGTGCAGGCCATGCCTGCTGCAGCAAGAATTATGGAAAACAGGAATGCATACGCCACGTATCCCATTCCCAGAATCAGACCTGCCGACATAGCAAGAAAAATAGCACCGATTTCTTTGGCCGAGCCAGGAACGGACCGGAACCGCACCAGGCTGAAGGCGCCGGCCACAGCCACCCCTGTGCCCACATTTCCATTGACCATCATGATGACCACACATACCAGCGCCGGCAGAAGGACCAGCGTTGCCGTAAAACTTTTTGTGTGCCTTGTCCTGTATGAATAAGAGGCCGCCAGCAGTACACCGATCACCAGTGCGCTGGCGATGCAGAACAGAAAGGAACTGACGGAAATGACATTTGTCATATCCGTATCAAAAATTCCCCGGAACAGATTCTCAGGCATAGCGAAGCCCTCCTTTTCTTTCTCCGGCCGCCATACAGCTGTAGGCGGCACCATATTTCGAAAACGATGTCTGATACAGACGGTTTCCGGTAAGCACAGCACTCATCCACAGCGGTATGCCGCCGGATGTTTTGATTTCCATCAGGGTCTGTCCTTTTTTCAGAAGCGGAATGCCGTAAATTTCATCTCCAAGTCCCATGTCCTGTTCCCTGTAAAGAATGTTCTCATCAAAGGTGACCCTGAAATCACTGCCGTCTATGGAACAGAAAGCCTCTCTTTCATAGGAAAGAAAAACCGCCGGATAAAGGGGACCATAGAATCCCCGGAAATAGTCGATTTCCCGCGCAATCTGAGAATCCGCCGGCAAAGCGGTGCCGGTTCTGAAACAGTCAGATGCCTGGTCTTCCGGCATCGTCATTCTCCGTTTGTATACCACAGAGCGATACTTCTTTTTCAGTTCCACAAATACCGGGTCCCCCGGTTCTGTTTTTTTATAACTGCGTACCCGCAGTTTCTCCTTGTAAACCGGTTTTTCCAGGGAACGGCGGATCAGCCGGAAGGAATCCGTGTCAAAGTATATATTTCTTATGGTTGTACGTCCATATGCATCCAGCTTCATACAGGGTTCCATTGCCCTGAGAATCTGTTCTTTCTGATGGCTATCCAGAAGATATTTCATTTCATATCTCTGGAATGTTGCCTGATATGTCATATTACCTCCTCCTGTTCTGTTTTTGATATTGGTTTATTCATTCATCAGTGAGCCGATCAGGTCCATGACTTCTGAAATGGGGATTGCGTATCCCATGCCTTCTACTCCTTCTGAGGAAATTTTGGCTGTATTGATTCCGATCAGCTCACCTTCCATATTCAGAAGCGCTCCTCCACTGTTTCCGGGATTAATAGCTGCATCTGTCTGAATGTATGTCTGAGACGAATCACCGTCACTGATTGTCCGGTTCACTGCGCTGACAATGCCTGTTGTTACAGACTGCCCATATCCAAGTGCGTTTCCTATGGCAACCACCTGTTCTCCGATGACAAGCTCATCCGAATTTCCTATGGCAACCACCGATATCTTGGAAAGCGTATCCCCCGAAAGCTCGCTTATGGCAACCTTCAGGACTGCCAGATCATTTTCTTCATCAAATCCGCAAAGCTGTGCCTCATATGTGGTATCATCCGCAAATGTCACAGAAAGTGTGGTTGCGCCTTCCACCACATGGTAATTGGTGACCATGTACAGGCTGGTATCATCTGTATATATAATGATACCCGATCCACAGCTTACCGTTTCCTGCATCTGAACCGGCCCCTGGCTGTTCCGCCCGAACCGGCCGAAATAATTATACACTTCCTGTACGGAAATATTGGTTACGGATACCACAGAAGGAAGTCCCTTTGCCGCAATATCTGTCACATCCAGGCTCTGTCCTGAAGACATCTGCTCCAGGGAATATGACATGTCCGTCACTGCAGCCTGGACCGGTTCTGTCCCGGGAACTTCTCCGGAAGCTGTAAGCAGCCTTCCTGTGCCGTAAAAGGTACCAGCGGCCGTACTTCCGAACAGGACTGCGCTGAAAACCACCGCCATGGCCTTTTTCAGATGCCGCCCCGTCCTTTTTCTTCTCCTGCGTCTTCGGTGTCTCCCGGGTATTTCAGCCAAGTCTGTATTGTTCCCGGTATTATTTTTCAATGTATCTTTTTCATATTCATACATAAAACCGTCTCCTTTTCTTTTCCCGGCGATACCGGTCCGTTCCTTTTCGCCTTTTGTTTTCTGTCTATGGGCTCAAGTATAAGAGGCCTTCCTTAATCAGACTTAAAAATCTGCCTAAAAGCAACCTTAAATCTGCAGGGAGGATTTTTAACTCTGTTTAAAGTCGGAGAAATATGATATATAATAAAGAAAAAATAAAAAGGGAAGGAGATCTGAATATGAGACTGCTGCTTGCAGAAGATGAACTTGCCTTGTCCAGAGCCCTTGCAGCCATTCTGGAACGCAGCAATTATTCCGTGGACGCCGTATATGTCGGCCAGGCAGCCCTTGATTATCTGGAAAACGGCGACTACGACGGAATCATTCTTGATATCATGATGCCGAAACTGGACGGAATTTCTGTTCTGAAGGAAATACGGAAAAAAGGGAATTCCACCCCTGTTCTGCTTCTTACTGCAAAAGCAGAAGTGGATGACAAAGTATCCGGACTGGACGCAGGCGCCAATGACTACCTGGCAAAACCCTTTCATTCCCGGGAACTCCTGGCCAGAATAAGGGCCATGACACGTCCGAGAACCGGCCAGGTCAGCTCCGTCCTCCGCATGGGAAATGTATCTCTGGACCGTTCCACCTACGAACTCTCCACACCATACGGAAGTTTCCGCCTGGCAGGCCGGGAATTCCAGATGATGGAACTGCTTCTGTCCAATCCCCGCATGGTGATTTCCACAGAACGCTTCATGGAAAAAATATGGGGATATGACAGTGAAGCCGAAATCAATGTGGTCTGGGTCTATATCTCTTATCTGAGGAAAAAACTTACGGCACTGAAAGCAGACATCCTTATCAAAGCCACAAGAAATGTCGGATACTCACTGGAGGAAGTCCAATGATCAGAAAACTGCGAATCAAACTGATTGCCGCGTCCATGCTGTCACTGTTTCTGGTCCTGGCCATTATCATCTGCTCCATTACGGTTCTGAATTACCGGAAAATCATCCGCGATGCTGACCAGATCCTGTCTCTTCTCTCCGCAAATGACGGGACCTTTCCGAAAACCTCTGCCCGGAATCCCATGGACACGCCTCGTTCCAGACCCCATGCGGACCAGCTCATGCTGTCTCCGGAGCTCCCCTATGAATCCAGATATTTTTCTGTTTTCCTTGGCCCAAACGGAGAGGTTATTTCTGTAGACACCGGCAAGATTGCGGCAGTGGACACCTCTGAGGCAATCCAGTATTCCCTGCATGTGCTGGAAAGCGGAAAGGAGTATGGATTTATCGATGATTACCGCTACTGCGCTGTTGATTCCGACACCGGCATGCACATGATATTTCTGGACTGCGGCAGAAGCCTGAATACCTTTCGGGCCTTCGTTTTTACCAGTACCCTGGTTTCGGCTGCCGGTCTCTCAGCCGTTCTGCTGCTGCTGATTTTCACATCCGGCCGCATTGTGAAACCATTTGCGGAGACCTATGAAAAACAGAAACGTTTCATTACGGATGCCGGACATGAACTGAAAACCCCGCTGACCATAATTCATGCTGATACAGAACTTCTGGAAATGGATCTGGGGGAAAACCAGTGGCTCAGTGACATTCAGAACCAGACTTCACGGCTGGCAGAACTCACAAATAACCTGATTCTTCTGTCACGTCTGGAAGAAGAACAGCCCCGCTCCCAGTCCGTGGAATTTTCCATATCGGACGCGGCGGAAGAGACTACAGAAACCTTTCGTTCCCTGGCCGTATCCCGACGGAAGCATCTGAGTTCCGACATACAGCCTCTGGTTTCCATGACCGGAGACGAAAAAGCCATCCGGCAGCTGATCAGCATTCTTCTGGACAATGCCGTCAAATATTCTCCGGACGGCGGCAGAATATCCATAACCCTGAAAAAGCAGAAAAATCATATTTATCTGTCTATATACAACACCTCAGGATTCATTTCCAGAAATCAACTGGGGCATCTGTTTGACCGGTTCTACAGAACGGATCAGTCACGGAATTCCGGCACCGGCGGTTACGGACTGGGGCTTTCCATTGCCGCTGCCATTGTAAATGTACACCACGGGAAAATCACGGCTTCCACCGAGGATGAGGCTTCTCTTCTGATCACGGTTGTGTTTCCGGTATAGCCTCAGACAGACCGGAGGATCCGCATGGAATACCTCTTCTTTTCCGGTATCCCGTTAAAATATGAAAATTCAGACAGCAAAAAGGAGCGGCATAAATGCCGCTCCTTTTTCTGCCAGGATATGCCTGTCAGGATTTATTTCTCGCTGTTGTCGTACAGAGCAACCAGTTTCTCCAGATACTCGTACTTCTCTTTTGCATTGTTTTCTGCCTTTGCAAACAGATCTTTTGCTCTTTCCGGATTCTTCAGTGCAAGAGATGTGTAACGAACCTCTCCGCCGATGAAATCCTGGTAGGATACGGTTGCAGGCTTGCAGTCAAGGGAGAACTTCTTCTCTGCAGCCGGGTTGTAACGGAAGATATTCCAGTAACCGGACTGTACAGCCAGCTTCTCTTCTGTCTGAGCTTTTGCCATACCTTTCTTGATACCATGGTTGATACACGGAGCGTAAGCAATGATCAGGGACGGACCCGGATATGCCTCAGCCTCAGCCAGAGCCTTGATGGTCTGGTTCATATCAGCACCCATGGAGATCTGTGCAACATATACATAGCCGTAGCTCATGGCGATGGCAGCCAGATCTTTCTGTTTTACTTCCTTACCGCCTGCTGCGAACTGTGCAACCGCACCGGTAGGAGTAGCCTTGGAAGACTGTCCGCCTGTGTTGGAGTAAACCTCGGTGTTGTAAACCATGATGTTGATATCCTTGCCGCTTGCAAGTACATGGTCAACGCCGCCGAATCCGATATCATAAGCCCATCCGTCGCCGCCGAAGATCCACTGGGATTTCTTTGCCAGGAAGTCTTTGTTCTTCACAATATCCTTGCATACCGGGCAGTCAATGCCATCCAGAACTGCAACCAGTTTATCTGTAGCAGAGCCGTTGAGTGCACCGATTCCGAAGGTATCCAGCCATTCCTTGCATGCTGCCTTTACTTCCTCGGAAGCTTCTGCAGATGCATATACGGATTCAACTTTTGCCTTTAAGCCGTCACGGATTGCGTTCTGAGCCAGAAGCATACCATAACCGAACTCAGCGTTGTCTTCGAACAGGGAGTTATCCCATGCCGGACCGCGTCCGTCTTTGCCTACAGTGTAAGGTGTGGACGGTGAGGAGTTGCCCCAGATGGAAGTACATCCTGTAGCGTTGGCAATGTACATTCTGTCACCGAACAGCTGTGTCAGCAGTTTTGCATACGGAGTCTCGCCGCAGCCTGCGCATGCGCCGGAGAACTCAAGCAACGGCTGTTTGAACTGGCTGCCCTTTACGGTAGCCTCTTTGAACTTCTCAACAACATCTTTCTTGATGTCCAGAGTCTGGCCGTAATCGAAGCCTTCCTGAGCTGCCATGTTGGATTCCAGGCTTACCATGGTAAGTGCTTTCTCACCCTTCTTGCCCGGGCAGACATTTGCACAGGAACCGCATCCGGTACAATCCAGAGCGGAAATTGTCATTGCAAACTTGTACTGCGGCATACCTGTCATCGGTACGGACTTCTGGGATGCCGGAGCCTTTGCAGCTTCTTCCTCTGTCATGGCAATGGGACGGATAACCGCATGCGGGCAGACATAGGAACAGAAGTTACACTGGATACAGTTGTCCGGATTCCATACCGGCACATTAACTGCGATACCACGTTTCTCATATGCAGAAGAACCGGACGGAGTTGTACCATCAACATACTCTGTAAATGCGGATACCGGCAGGTTGTTTCCTTCCTGTGCATTGACAGCAGCCTGGATCTTGTTGACGAAGTCCACAACATCCTTTCTGCCTTCTGTTGCATGAACAAGGTCAAGACCTTCGTCCTCGCAGTTCTTCCAGCTTTCCGGAACCTTAACTTCCACTACGTGCTGTGCGCCTGCGTCGATGGCTGCCCAGTTCTTCTTTACAACATCTTCGCCCTTACGTCCGTATGTAGCCTGAGCTGCAGCCTTCATCAGGTCGATAGCCTTCTCTTCCGGAATGATGGCAGCCAGCTTGAAGAATGCGGACTGAAGGATTGTGTTGATACGGGTCGGGCCCATGCCGGTTTCAATACCAAGCTTCACGCCGTCGATGGTGTAGAACTTGATGTTGTGATCTGCGATGAATTTCTTAACCTGTCCCGGCAGATGCTTCTCAAGACCTTCCATATCCCATGCACAGTTCAGAAGGAAGGTACCGCCGTCAACCAGCTCCTGTACCATGTTGTACTTGCGGATATAAGCCGGGTTATGGCAGGCAACAAAGTTTGCCTTGTGAATCAGGTATGTGGACTTGATCGGCAGATGACCGAAACGCAGGTGAGACATGGTCACACCGCCGGATTTCTTGGAGTCATAATCAAAATATGCCTGCGCATACATATCGGTGTTGTCGCCGATGATCTTGATGGAGTTCTTGTTTGCGCCTACAGTACCATCTGCGCCAAGGCCCCAGAACTTGCAGTTGATGGTGCCTTCCGGAGTTGTTACAAGCGGAGCGCCCAGTTCCAGAGACAGATTTGTCACATCATCCACAATACCGATGGTGAATCTCTGTTTGGAATGGTTCTCGTATACGGCAACAATCTGTGCCGGTGTGGTATCCTTGGAACCAAGGCCGTAACGTCCTGTGAATACCGGAACCTGATCAAACTTGCTGCCCTTAAGAGCTGCCACAACATCCAGGTACAGCGGTTCGCCGATGGAGCCCGGCTCTTTTGTTCTGTCAAGAACGGAAATCTGTTTTACAGTTTCCGGAATTGCATTGATAAATGCCTCTGTTGCAAACGGTCTGTAAAGACGTACTTTTACAACACCGACCTTCTCGCCCTTCTTTGCCAGGTAGTCGATGGTCTCTTCAATGGTATCGTTTACGGAACCCATGGCAACAATCACATGCTCTGCATCTGCTGCACCATAGTAGTTGAACAGTTTGTAATCCGTACCGATCTTGGCATTGACCTTGTCCATATATTCCTGAACGATTGCCGGAAGTGCATCATAGTACGGGTTGCATGCTTCTCTTACCTGGAAGAAGATATCCGGGTTCTGAGCGGAACCTCTCTGGCACGGATGGTTGGGATTCAGAGCTCTCTTTCTGAATTCGTCAATGGCATCCATATCAGCCATTTCCTTCAGATCTTCGTAATCCCATGTTTCGATCTTCTGGATCTCGTGGGAAGTACGGAAACCGTCAAAGAAGTTGATAAACGGAACTTTGCCCTTGATAGCAGCCAGATGTGCAACCGGAGTCAGGTCCATAACTTCCTGAACACTGGATTCGCAGAGCATTGCACAGCCGGTCTGACGACAGGCATACACGTCAGAATGATCGCCGAAAATGGAAAGAGCATGGGATGCCAGGGCACGGGCGGATACGTTGAACACACCCGGGAGCTGTTCACCGGCAATTTTGTACAGGTTCGGGATCATCAGAAGAAGTCCCTGAGATGCCGTATAGGTTGTTGTCAGCGCACCTGCTGCCAGAGATCCATGTACAGCACCTGCTGCGCCGGCTTCGGACTGCATCTCTGTGATCTGCACCGTCTGTCCGAACATGTTGGTTCTTCCATCGGTTGCCCACTCATCCGTAGCCTCAGCCATCGGGGAAGAAGGGGTAATCGGGTAGATGGCTGCCACATCAGTAAACGCATAGGAAGCATGAGCTGCTGCGTGGTTACCATCCATGGTTTTCATTTTTCTTGCCATAGTTGATCTTTCCTCCTATTAATTTATAAATAAAATGAATTTATTTATAGTACAGTCCCTGCCTGTTTCCAGGGTACGCCAATACAGACAGGCAGAAGACTACCTGTACTATATTATAACAACTTATTAAGGAAATGCAAAGCGAAATCGCAGGTTTTTGCGTACAAAATCCTGAACAATGCAGATTTTTGAATGTGGTTTTTCCGTATTGCGGATGATAATCCACATTATGAAATTTCATTTTTCCCTTTCCGCATCTTCGGCTTTTTTGTTCCAACGTGCCGGAAAATCTGCGGGCGGAAATGGCAGAACGCAGAAAACCTCTGTCCTGCACATTCCGCATGACAGAGGTTTTTCTCAATACGTTTTCTGTTCTTTCTCATCCTGCCCGGTTGCGGGCATCTGTCTCAGCCTGCCGGTGACAGCGCTCCTGTGCCTGCCGCCGAGGCCGGACCATCCGGTATGGTCTGCGGTATATTGACCGCATCTCCGGGCCCTGCCCCGTCTGCCGGTGCTGCCGTTCCATCAGAAGGAAGAATATTGCTTCCGGGTGCCTCGCTGGGACGGATCTCCTCCTGGCTTCCTGCATTGGATCCGGGACCTTCCGGAGCAGCCGTAGGTTCTTCTGCTTCACTGCTCTGTCCCGGAGCATCTGTGCTGCCCGCCGGAGAATCCGGTGTCTGCGTTTCTGCCTGACTGCTCTCGCTGGCTGATGTGCTCTCTCCTTCTGTGGTCAGCACGCTTCCGGAAGTATTCCGTCTGATGGTGGCCGGTTTTCCGTTATAGGTACTGTTGTGAAGGAAGCTGTCTTCCACCACGACGCCGTCCTTGGTCTTCACCAGATTGGTTACCCATCTGCTTCCCGGAGTAGCCTCTTTCACCACGACTTCCACTCCCGGCTCCAGTGTGGGATCTTCCTCATATGTGGGTTCCGGCGGATCCAGAACCTGCACCTTTTCCGACTTCATTGACAAGGTTACGCCTTCTTCCAGAATCGGCGAACCATAAATGGAAATCGTCAGTTTGTTGTTGGAAAAGCTGGTTTTGATTCCCACGGCTGTCTTGGAATTATTGACAAACTTCATATCCGCGCTGCCATAGCTGATCATCGCGTCTTCACCCGGCGTCACATACGTGGGTTCATAACTGTGTGCATGACGTTCCGTGGTCTTTAATCCTGAAAATACAACTGCATTATACAGTGTGGAAGATACCTGGCAGACACCGCCGCCCGGTTCCTCAATAAGAACTCCGTTCAGGTATGCGCCGGCCGGTTTATAACCTTTGGCCGTCGTTCTTTCTCCGGTGGCCTCATTCATGGAAAACTCTTCTCCCGGCTGAACAATGATGCCGTTCAGCGCTTCGGATGCCAGACGGATGTTTTCATTTCTGTCCTTATTGGATGTGGTGGTTGTGGTAAAGGTTCCGATCCGCTGGAAACTTGCCTTGGCTTCTTCTTTTGTAATCTCCGGCTCAACCACGTTGGCAGAGGCCTCGATGACCTTGGTGTATTCACCAGCTTCCAGCGCTGCGGTTATGTCTGCAGTCAGCTGATCTCTGTCGATTTCAATCCCGTTTTCTCCATCAGAGAATACAAATTCTCCGGAAGATTTATCATAGGAAGATATGGAGCCGTTCTTGGGGCTCACATCCCAGGCATCGGCAATCAGATCCACCTGTTTCCCGATTTCTTCTTCCAGTCCCTCTGCGTCAAAAGTATAATCCTTGGACTCTTTTTCGGAAAAGGCCAGCTCCAGAACTTCATCCACCCGGCCTTCCAGAAGGTCTTCCACGTCCATGGTCTGACCGTCATAGGTAACCTGCATCCCCCAGCCGATGGATTCCAGAACCTTCTCTCTGGCTTCTGTCTTGGTAAGTCCGTTGATGGACACTCCGTTTACCGTCACCTCTGCCGTAAGCTCTGTCTCCGGCTCCTGAGTCTCTTCACCGGTTTCCCCGCTTTTTCCGCTGCGGGCACAGCTTCCGAATCCCACTGCGGCACAGATCAGCACAATGACGATTCCGATGGCAATCAGCAGAATCTTTGCAAGATCCGGCCTCTGGCGTCTTCTCCTGTTTCTGTATCTGGAGCCTGTCGATCTGGACGTTTTCTGCCCGGCGCTGCTCCCTCTGTTTCTGGCATTCTGAACCGCCAGAATACGGTCTGCGCTGGACTGGCGGCCGGACGTACTTCTGGACGCCGTCTGTCTCCCGGTCTGGCGCGATGTTCCTTTCGTACTCCTGCGATTGTTTATCTCACTCATATATTTCACCCTGCATTACATGATATTGTGGCATTAACGAAAATAGTATAGCACAAATTGTGGAAAATGGTATAACATATTTCTTAATTTTTTCCGGCTTTCGTAAGGATTCTTTCATCCCTATAAAAAATGTGGTAAACTGAATGGCAGGTGCATGCAAAAATTATTCATATTGCCGTAAGAAAGAAGGATTCTGATGAAACTGATTGATTTACATGTGCATTCAACCGCTTCCGACGGCTCTTTTTCTCCATCTGCACTTGTGGATGAAGCCGAAAAAAAAGGGCTTTCCGCCATAGCCCTCACGGATCATGACACCACATCCGGTGTGGCGGAAGCACTCAGCGCCGCTGAAGACAGATCACTGGAAGTGATTCCCGGAATCGAACTGTCCTGTGACTGGTCGGGCAAGGAAATCCATATCCTGGGATATTTTCTGGAATATGACAATACAGAACTTCTGAATTTTCTATCAGAAGCCCGGAACCGCCGTGCCGGACGAAATGAAGAAATGCTGGCTGCTTTTCAAAAAGACGGATTTCCTCTGACCATGGACGACCTGACTGCCGGAAATCCCGGCACCGTCATAACCCGGGCTCATTTTGCGCGGGCGCTTCTGAAACATGGCTGCGTTTCTTCCGTGGAGCAGGCTTTCCGCCGGTATCTGTCACCGGGATGTCCCTACTACAGGAAAAAAGAGGAGGTGACTCCCGCCCGGGCTCTGGAAATTCTCAGGAAAGCCGGAGCATTTCCGGTACTGGCTCACCCCTGTCAGTACCGGTTCGGATGGGAAAAAACAGAGGAGCTTGTGGCCTGTCTGAAATCCCTGGGCATGAAAGGTCTGGAATGTTTCCATTCTTCCAATCATGCCATGGAAAGTGCCCGTCTGTGTGAAATTGCAGACCGTATGGGACTGTGTCCCACCGGAGGATCTGATTTCCACGGTGCCGCAAAGCCGGATATTTCTCTGGGTAGCGGGCGCGGCAACCTGAAGATCCCCGCATATTATCTGGATTCCATCCGTCTCGCCATGTTTCTGGGACTGTAAATTCTTCCGGTATGTACTTCTCCGGGGCCTGCAGCCCCGGCACACTTTCCGGAAAGTCTGAAAAACCGCAGGTTCCTCTCAGAATGTCTCTTCTTCCAGAATTTTTCTCACTGCAGCCGACAGACGTGCCGCCTGTGTATGGCTGGTGCCTGAAGCTGTGATTCCGGCCACCAGATCTCCTTTCCTGGCAAGTCCCGGAAAATAGAAGTCACAGTTTTCCTTTCTGGAGGCATCATTGACAGGAATGTTTCTCTTCCTGCAGTCCTGGACAATCTTCTCATTGACCTGGCGGGTTGCAGCCGCCAGCACGAAAAAGGGGACTGTGTCCCCTGCCGTCAGGTCTTCTGTCTCATACTCTTTCCTGTCCCAGGCAACCGTCCCCTCTTCTGCACGGCGCTGCAGTTCCGGACAAAGCCCGGGGGCGATTACCCGGACCCGGCAGCCGAAATCCAGAAGTCCTGCAATTCTCCTGGCCGCAACAGTGCCTCCTCCTGCCACCAGAACAGTCTTTCCGTTCAGGTCAATGAAAATCGGAAAATATGCCATCATTCCACCCCCGGAACTGCTTTTCCCGGAAGATCTTTCAGATACAGATCCGTAAGGCAGTATCTTGTGTGTCCCTGATATCCGGTCACGGTCTCTGCCATGGCCAGGGAATTGAGGATGGCCTCTTCCGTGGCCTCTGCCACTGCTTCAAATGCATCATTCAGTTTTTCCTCACAGATCTGATGAACTGTCCGGAACAGCTCCGCATCATTCATATCCACCCGGTTTGCCGTGGTAAATCCCAGCATGATGTCACCGCTTCCATGCCCCATGTAGGAACCGCAGCGGGACAGCCCCACTCCGGCTCTCCGGATCAGGCGCTTCAGCTGTCTGTCACTGACCGGCAGATCCGTGGCAACCACCATCATGATGGAACCCTCATCTTTTTTTGCCTCTTCCGTACGTCTTATCAGCAGATCTCCCATGGGCTTTCCGTTCAGTACGAAATTTCTGGTACTTCCGAAATTGGACTGTACCAGTACTCCCACCGTATACGCGCTGTCTCCCACCCGGACTATCCGGGAGGCAGAGCCGATTCCGCCTTTCATGCCAAAGCAGACAGTACCCTTTCCTGCTCCCACATCGCCTTCGGCAAATTCCACGGATGCGCTGTGAATGGCTTCATATACCTCTTTTTTTCCGATAATCCTCTCCTGAATATCATTGAGTTCCGAATCATTGCATTCTCCCACCACAGGATTCAGGGATCGGACTGTGACGCCTTCTTTCAGGCTTCTCTCCACCATATAATCCACAATGGCGTCATGAACCAGCCCCACATTCAGTGTATTGGTCAGAGCAATGGGAGTTTCCAGTGTCCCCAGTTCCTCAATCTGAGGGATCCCGGCAGTTTTTCCGAATCCGTTATGTACGAATGCCGCCGCCGTCAGTTTCCGGACAAAAGGGTTGTCCTGGCAGGGCATGATCACCGTGACTCCGGTTCTGTGTCCTGCGTTGTCTGCCGTCCAGTGTCCCACAGTCACTCCCGGCACGTCCGTAATTCTGTTTCCCTGTCCTGTTTCGTGTCTTCCAATTATGATGCCGTATTCACGGATTCTTTTTTTCGGATTTTCCATTGTCTCCTCCCTGTCTTTTCCCCGTTCCTGTCTATTTTCATAAAACCGCATCAGGGATTGTTAAATTTTTATCTATTTCATCCATTGATTTTTTTCTTCTCCTCTGATACAATTCATATCGTTAAATAATTAACAACAGATCACCAAAAGGAGTGAAGTTAATGAAACTGAAACTTACAAATATTTCTGATCTTGATCGTTTTTTCAATGTCATCAATCAGTGCAGCGGTGACGTGGAACTGGCACTTCCGGAAGGCGGCTCCATAAACCTGAAATCCAAACTGTCCCAGTATGTATCCCTGGCCACGGTATTTTCCGGAGGAAAGATCAGGGAACTGAATCTCACAACCCATAATCCCGCAGATTCCGAAAAGCTGATCCACTTCATGTTTCAGGGCTGCTGAACCCCTTTTCCTTTAATACCGCGCGGAGAACCTGCTCCTGTGTGAAAAAGGTTCCCTGCGCCATCTGTGCGCTTCCGCCGCCCCGGCCGTTCAGAAGTCCGTTCAGTTCTTTTGAGCATATTCTCATATCATCCGTACGGCTTCCCAGTACATAAAAATATCCGTCATTGCGGCCTGACAGGCCGAGCACGGTGGTTCCCTTCTTCTCTTCCAGCATCCGGTTCACCATCTGTCTCAGCGGCACGGCCTCAAAGTCCGGCTCAACAAAGAAAACCGCTCCGTCTGTCTCCTGCATGGCTGAAACCTTCAGTTCCACCAGCTGCCGGCAGAGTTCCCCTGAGCGAACCTGTGCCTGTACCAGATCTTCTTTCATTTTTTCCACGGCGGCGCCGATCTGTTCCGGCTTTGCAGACAGCAGCACCGACACTTTCTGTATCTCTTCCCTTTTCCTTTCATAGTCCTCCAGTGCCTTTTTTCCGCACCGCAGGGTGATTCTCACTCCGCCTTTATAATGCATCATGGAAGTGAATTTCACGATACCGATCTCTCCGGTATATTTCACATGGGTTCCGCAGCAGGCACAGATATCTCCTCCCGGTATCGTCACAATGCGGATCTGACCGGAAAGTTCTTTCTTGCTTCTGTAATCCAGTTTCTTCAGTTCCTCCCCGGAAGGGAATTCCGCCAGAATTTCTCTGTTTTCATAAATGATTCCATTGGCCTCTTCCTCGATGTCCTTCAGATCTTCCCATGTGAGAAGTCCGTTAAAGTCAATGGTTATCTCGTCTGTTCCCATATGGAATCCCACGTTGTCATATCCGAAATGCCTGTGGATCAGTCCGGAGACCAGATGTTCCCCGGAATGCCCCTGCATGTGGCCGAAGCGCCGGTCCCAGTCAATCACTCCGGTCACGGTCTCCCCCTCCGGAAGAGGCCCGTCCGTAAAATGAATGATCCTGCCGTCTTTCTCGTGGACGTCCGTCACCTTTGCGTCTCCCAGCATGCCGGTATCCGCAGGCTGACCGCCGCCTTCCGGATAAAAGGCGGTTTCATCCAGTACCACTTCCCAGCCCTTTTTCCCCTGTCTGCATTCCTCTACCCTGGCTGTAAATTCCCTGATATATGGGGAATCATAATATCGTTTCATCATATGGAAATACTCCTTTGCCTCTTTCACTCTGTTCCTCAGTATAGCATTTTTCCGCCTGAGATACAATCACCGAAAAGTCTCCGGAAAAAAGTTCACGAAACTGTCAACTATGACAAGCAGACCGTCATATGATGGAGTGTAATCAAAAAGCCTTTGGAGGATATGAACATGAGTGATTTAGCTGCTACAAACTGTGGATGCGGGTGTGAGACAGCAAACAACGGATGCGGCGGATGCAATATCATCTGGCTCATTCTGATTCTCTGCTGCTGCTGTGGCGGAGGAAGCTGGGGACATAATGGCTGCAATAACGGATGCGGATGTGGATGCGGTTCCGGATTTGACAGCTGCATCTGGATCATTCTTCTTCTTTGCTGCTGCGGCGGCGGATGGGGCGGAAACGGCGGCGGCTTCTGCTGCTGATGTTCCTGATGATTCGGGCGGGAATATA
>CABSIM010000019.1 GCA_902477765.1 uncultured Clostridiaceae bacterium
ACTTTCAGAAGTTTCATGGCCTGTCCCACAAAATATCCGGCCACCTTTTCCTTTCCTTCCAGAAGCTCCTTTCTGGCCTCAGGACTGTCTGCCAGGACACGTCTGACGGCCTCCTCCAGCCGTCCTGTATCCTTCTCCAGGATCAGTCCCTGTTTTTTTGCATAAATTTCCGGATCCAGATCCTGTTCTGCCATGGCTGCCAGAATTTGTTTCGCCGCTGTTTTGTTTATGACTCCTGTTTCCTGAAGCCGGATCAGGTCTGCCAGATGTTTTGGCGAGAAGGCTATCTGTCCCGGTTCCTGCCCCTTTTCCTTCAGAAGGCGCAGAACCTCTCCCGTCAGCCAGTTGGCCGCTTTTTTCGTATCTGCACCGCACCGCACCGTTTCCTCAAAAAACTCTGCCAGGTTTCTGTCTTCCGTCAGAATCCCCGCATCGTAGCTTCCAAGTCCCATTTCCTTCTGATACCGGATCCTTTTTTCTTCCCTGAATTCCGGCAGCCGGCTGCGAAGTTCCCGGATCCATTCTTCAGAAAGAACCACAGGCGGCAGATCCGGATCCGGAAAATACCGGTAATCCTTTGCATCCTC
Source organism: uncultured Clostridiaceae bacterium (assembly GCA_902477765.1). GTDB lineage: Bacteria > Bacillota > Clostridia > Lachnospirales > Lachnospiraceae > CABSIM01. The sequence goes on from CABSIM010000019.1 coordinate 588, forward strand.
TTTGGACCGCATGGGCCTGGAAGTCTCCTTATTATCGTCCCACCTTCTGGTTTCCCGGCGGATTTTCCGTCCTTCTTCCAGAAGTTCGATCTGACGTTCCCGTTCTCCTTCAATGGCTCTTCCTATGGCCTTCAGAGAATTGAGATTCTTCATTTCCGTTCTGACTCCCATGTTTTTCTGCCCGGCCTCCCGCACCGACAGGTTCACATCAGCCCGCATGGAACCTTCCTGAAGCCTGCAGTCCGACACGCCCAGATACCGCATGACGGACTGAATGTGTTCCAGAAAGGCCTCTGTCTCTTCCGCACTTCTCATATCCGGTTCCGTGACAATCTCAATCAGAGGCACGCCGCTGCGGTTATAATCCACCATGGTACGTCCGCTCCACTCATCATGGATCAGTTTTCCGGCATCTTCTTCCATATGAATCTCATGAATCCGTACTTTTTTTCTTCCGAAAGAACCTTCAATTTCCACTGCTCCGTCATGGCAGACGGGAAGGTACAGCTGGGAAATCTGATAGTTCTGAGGATTGTCCGGATAAAAATAATTCTTTCTGTCAAACCGGCTTACATTCCGTATCCTGCATCCCAGGGCAAGTCCTGCCTTTACTGCAAATTCCGCCACTTTCCGGTTCAGAACCGGCAGCGCCCCCGGCATCCCTGCGCAGACCGGACACGCCAGGGTATTGGGTGCTGCTCCGAACTGATTTCTGCATCCGCAGAAAATCTTTGTTCTGGTGGCCAGTTCCACGTGAACTTCAAGGCCTATGACTGTCTCATACTGTTTCATATCCGATCTCCTTTCTCTCAAAGGGAAGTTTCCATCGCCCCCGTGCCTCTTCCAGGGCAGACGCGGCTGCAAAAAGAACACGTTCCGAAAAATGATCACCGATGAGCTGCACCCCGATGGGAAGGTTATGACTTCCCACCGTACAGGGTACTGTCATGGCCGGAAGGCCCGCAAGATTGACTCCCACCGTGTCAATGTCACTGAGGTACATCTTCATGGGATCTTTCAGGCTGGTGCCGATTTCCGGCGCCATGTCCGGAGCTGCCGGAGCCAGCAGAAAATCGTATCTGGAAAAGGCGGAGGAAAAGGCCTGGCAGATCTTTGTTCTGGCCCGCATGGCTTTCATATAATAGGCATCATAATAACCGGCGCTCAGTACAAACGTTCCCAGCAGGATACGCCTGCGGACTTCCGGTCCGAATCCCTCCGATCTGGTTTTTTTATACATTTCATGAAGGTCTTCCCCGTGTTCCGTCCGGTATCCGAAGCGGACTCCGTCAAAGCGTCCCAGGTTGGAGCTGGCTTCTGCCGAAGCAAGAATATAATAGGCCGGAATCGTATACTCCGTCAGGCCCAGCCGGAATGTTTCCACCCGGACGCCCTGTGCTTCCAGATATTCTGCCGCCTTTTTTACGGCATCTGCCACTTCCCCTCCGGCTCCCTCCAGATATTCTTCCGGAATCCCGGCCCTTTTTCCGTTTACTCCGGTTCCCAGGGCGGATGAAAAATCCGTATCCGTCCTCTTTATGGAGGTAGCGTCTTTCCTGTCATGGGAAGCAAGAACCGAAAGAAGGGCGGCACAGTCCTCCGTATTCCGGCCGATGGGTCCGATCTGGTCCAGAGAGGAACCGTAAGCAATGAGCCCGTACCTGGAAACCGTGCCGTAGGTGGGTTTGATGCCCGCAACACCGCAGTAGGAGCTGGGCTGGCGGATGGAGCCGCCGGTGGCCGATCCCAGCGCTGCGAAACAGGTTCCCGATGCCACTGCCGCACAGGAGCCGCCGGAAGAGCCTCCGGGCACATGGTCCGGATTCCAGGGGTTTCTCGTGATTCTGAATGCCGATGTTTCCGTGGTGCTTCCCATGGCAAATTCATCCATATTGGTCTTTCCCAGAACGATCATTCCTGCCTGTTCCAGCCGTTTTACCGCTTCCGCGCTGTAAAACGGCACAAAATCCGAAAGAATCCGGGATGCGCAGGTGGTCTTCAGTCCTCTGGTGCAGATGTTGTCCTTGACTGCCACAGGCACACCGGACAGAGGACTGACATATTCGCCGCTTTTTATCTTTTTTTCCACTTCGCCGGCCCGCGCCATGACCATCTCCTCATCCACGGTGAGGTATGCGCCCACTGAGGAATCCCTTTCCTTTATGGCACGCAGAGCACTCTCTGCGGCTTCCGTAACCCTGACCCGGCCGGAACGGATCTCCCTTCCCAGTTCCACAGCCGTAAAATCCATGATTTCCATACCGGTTCCTCCTTTCAGACAATGGTGCCGGGAACCAGAAACCATCCGTCCTGTTTTTCCGGCGCGTTCATAAGAAGCTCTTCCAGCGGCGTGCTCTCTTCCGGCTCATCCTCCCGGAAACAGAGTTCCGCTGCCGGAACATTCACCGTGGGCTCCGTGTCTTCCGTATCCAGCCCGTCCAGCATTTCCACATAATCCAGCATCTTTTTCATTTCCGCCCAGGCGGCCTTTTTCTCTTCCGGTGTCAGAGAAAGGCGGGACAGAATTTCCATTTCGTTCATGATGGTTTCCATTTCCGTATCCTGTATTTTCATATGGTCTCCTCTTCCTTTCATCTGCAGGATTCCCCCGCATAGTTCTGTCTTTCCCATCCGTATCTGCTGTCTTCACAGAAGGACTGGGGGTTTTTCGCTCCGCCGCCCTTTCTGTCCTTTTGCCCTGTTCCACGGCGTCCTATGGCTTCAGCCTGGACATATCCCTGGGGAACAGGGAAGTCTCCCGGATGTTTTCCAGTTCCAGAAGCTGCATGGTGAAACGTTCCAGGCCGATCCCCAGTCCTCCATGGGGCGGCATCCCGTACCGGAAGCACTCCAGATATTCCTCCATTCCTTCCTTCTCCATTCCGCGGGACAGGAGTTTCTTCTCCAGTTCCTCCGGCTCATGGATCCGCTGACCGCCGGTGGTTACTTCAACACCGCGGAACAGCAGATCAAAACTCAGGGTAACTGACGGATCTGACGGATCCTCCATGGCATAGAACGGTCTTTTTTTCGACGGATAATGGGTGACAAAAACGAAATCCGACTGATACATCTCCTTAAAATAGGCACCGATCAGGCTTTCCTCTTCCGGTTCCAGATCATGAGGAGAACGGATCCGGCGGCCGTAATGCTCCGCCACCAGTTTTTTGGCCTCATCAAACCGGACGCAGGGGAACCGGGACACATCCGGCATCCGCACCTGCAAAAGCTCCAGTTCCTGCCGGTATTCCTCTTTCAGAAGATCCATCATGGAGCGGATCATTCCAGCTTCCATCCGGCAGATGTCTTCAAAACTGTCAATGAATCCCATTTCCAGGTCCAGGCTGGTATATTCATTCAGATGGCGTTTGGTATTATGTTTCTCCGCCCGGAATACGGGCCCGGTCTCAAACACCCGGTCAAAGACACCCACCATCATCTGCTTGTACAGCTGAGGACTCTGCACCAGAACCGCCGGCCTGTGAAAATAGGAGAGCCGGAACAGTCCGGATCCTCCCTCCGCAGATTTCGCGGCAATCTTCGGCGTATGAATCTCTGTAAATCCCTGTTCCGTCAGATACCGGCGAAACCCCCGGCAGATGCCTTCCTGAATCCGGAATACCGCTCTTTCTTTCGGGTTTCTGAGGGTCAGGGACCGCATATTCAGCTTTGCATCAAGAGACATGGAGAGTTTTCCCTTCCCCACCGCTGCCGGAAGAGGTCCGGATGGTCCGGACAGAACTGTGATCCGTTCGGCTGCCAGTTCCATTCCGAAAGGTGCCCTGGGTTCTTTTCTCAGGACTCCGGCGGCCCGGATGGCCTGTCCTTCCCGAATCTGAGCCTCTTCCCTGCGCCCGTCTTTTTCCAGAACCATCTGGAAAAGTCCCTGACGGTTTCTGAGGACCACAAACGTGATCTCTCCCAGATCCCGGATCCGGTGCACACATCCTTCCACTACCGCTTCTTTCCCGTCCATGGTTTCAGGCTGCAGTTCTTTCTGATCCATCACCTGTTTTGTTTCTGTTTCATCCATGAATTTCATATACATTCCTCCTGCTTTTTCTGCAGGTCCGCCTGTTCTGCAGCCTTCAGGCCTGCCGCCTGCGGTTTCCTTAGGGAAAAAAGAAAAGCCCCGCCCCGGAGACTCTGTTTCCAGAGATCATCCGGGACGGGACTTTATTTATCTTCTTTCCCGCGGTACCACCCGCATTGCGTACATGCCAGCTCAAAAGCCGCCGCAGTTTCCTGCTGTCGGACCATCATCCTAACGACTCCCCGCTTAACGCGCTGCCACGGGCTGCCCTAGAGAAAGCTTCCTTCAGACAGCCGGCTCCGGAGTGTTCCTCTCTTCCGTTCCCCTTCCCGCGCTCTCAGCCGGCGACGCGGTTCTCTGTCAGGTTTCCGGAAAGAAGTCTCCTTCTTTGCCTTTTTCTGTATTCAGTTAATTGGGACCGATCTTATCAGATTTCTTTTATTCTGTCAAGCGCTTTCAGAGAATTTTCGTATGTTCCGAATGCTGTCAGACGGAAATATCCTTCTCCTGACGGGCCGAATCCGGATCCCGGAGTCCCCACGATTCCCGCCTTTTCCAGCAGAAAATCAAAAAACTCCCATGAAGTCATGCCGCCCGGAGTTTTCAGCCAGATATATGGAGAATTGACTCCGCCATACACCGTATAGCCCGCATCTTTCAGTCCGTTAAGAATCGTCGACGCGTTTTTCATATAACGGTCCACCTGCTCTTTTACCTGACGGCTTCCCGCCTCAGAATAAACCGCTTCCCCCGCGCGCTGCACCACATACGGAGTTCCGTTATATTTTGTTCCCTGTCTGCGGTTCCAGAGGTCGTGAAGCCGGACTCCTCCCCGTTCCAGGGCTTTGGGGACCACGGCATACCCCAGACGGAGACCGGTAAATCCCGCTTTTTTGGAAAAGCTTCTGAGCTCAATGGCACAGGTCTCCGCGCCTCTGCATTCATAGATGGAGTGGGGAATCCCCTCTTCCCGGATATACGCCTCATAGGCGGCGTCAAACAGAATCACGGAGCCGCGTGCATTGGCATAATCCACCCATCTCTGCAGTTCTGAGCGGCTGATGGCCTCCCCGGTGGGGTTATTCGGAAAACACAGATAGATGAGGTCTGCCTGTTCCGCGGGAAGTTCCGGAAGGAACCTGTTTTCAGCCGTACAAGGCATATAGATCACCCTGTCATACCGTCCGGTCACAGGATCAAACTCTCCGGTTCGTCCGGCCATCACGTTGGTGTCCACATATACCGGGTAGACCGGATCACATACCGCCACGGTATTTCCCAGTCCGAAGATTTCCTGAATATTTCCGCAGTCACACTTTGCCCCGTCGGAAATAAAGATCTCATCGGCAGTGATGCTGCAGCCTCTGTCCGCAAAATCCTTTTCTGCGATGATTTCTCTGAGAAATCCGTATCCCTGTTCCGGCGCATACCCCCGGAAGGTCTCCGCATTTCCCATTTCATCCACTGCCCTGTGCAGAGCGTCAATCACTGCAGGCACCAGCGGCTGGGTCACGTCACCGATCCCAAGACGGATGATCTCCCTGTCCGGATGGGCTTCCTGAAAGGCAGCCACTTTTTTTGCAACAGCCGCAAACAGATAGCTTCCCTGCAGTTTCAGATAGTTTTCATTGATTGTATACATAAAAGTCTTCTCCTGTCCTTTATTCTTCCGGCATCAGCATGGTCACCATCTGGGCGCTTTCCATCATGGTTCTGCCTGTATCCATACTTGTCTTCTGCAGATAGCGGTGGGCTTCCGCTTCTGTCAGATGATTTCTTTTCATCAACAGTTTTTTGGCCCGGATCAGCACTCCCTGTTCCTCTGCGCTCTCCACGAAACCGGCAAACAGAGGATGGGCCCGGTTGGGTCTGGATTTGAATTCCGGATGAGCCTGGGTCCCTATGAAGAACGGGTGATCGGACAGCTCCATCATCTCCACGATCCGTCCGTCGGGTGAGGTTCCTGAAATCACCATACCGGCTTCTGCCAGCTGTTCCCGGTACGCATTGCTGACCTCAAACCGGTGCCTGTGCCGTTCCCGGATCTCTCTTTTTCCATAAAGCCTGTATGCTCTGGATGCAGGATCCAGCACACAGGGATAGGAGCCCAGACGCAGGGTTCCTCCGATGTTTTCCACGCCGTTCTGCTCAGGCATCAGATCCACCACCGGATGGGAGGTGTCCGGATTCAGTTCTGAACTGTTGGCATCTGCAAATCCCAGCACATTTCTGGCAAACTCCACAATGGCCATCTGCATGCCAAGACAGATCCCCAGAAACGGAATCCGGTTCTTTCTGGCATATCCGGCCGCCAGGATCATGCCCTCGGTTCCCCTGAGGCCGAATCCTCCGGGGATCAGGATGCCGTCCACGCCTGAAAATGCCTCATCCAGATTTCCCTCACAGAGTTCTTCGGAATCAATCCATTTGATCCGCACTTTGGTACGGTTGGCAATGCCGCCGTGCTTTAAGGCTTCCATGACACTCAGATATGCGTCGTGAAGACTGACATACTTGCCCACCAGAGCAATGGTAACTTCGCTCTGGGGATTTCTCAGCGCATCCACCATATGTTTCCAGTCGGTCAGCGCCGGTTCCGGGCAGGGAAGACCCAGCACGTTCAGAACCACATGGGCAAGCCGCTCCCGCTCCATCAGAAGCGGCACCTCGTAAAGATATTCCACATCCGGATTCTGCAGCACACATCCTTCCGGAACATTGCAGAACAGGGCAATCTTTGTCCTGACATCTTCTGTCAGCGGCACTTCCGTCCGGCACACCAGAATATCCGGAAAGATTCCCATGCCCTGAAGCGCCTTGACGCTCTGCTGGGTGGGTTTGGTTTTCAGTTCTCCCGATGCCTTCAGATAGGGAACCAGCGTCACATGGATCAGAACACTGTTTCCCGGTCCGGCTTCCTGGCGGAACTGACGGATGGCCTCCAGAAACGGCTGGCTCTCAATATCTCCGACGGTTCCCCCTACTTCGATAATGACAATTCTTTCGTCATCCGGCGTTTTTCCATGGTAAAACCGGTCTTTGATCTCATTGGTGATATGGGGAATCACCTGTACGGTACCGCCTCCGAAGTCTCCGTGACGCTCCTTCTGAAGAACCGTCCAGTAAATTTTTCCCGTGGTTACATTGGAATTTCTGTCCAGATTTTCATCGATAAATCTTTCATAGTGTCCCAGATCCAGATCTGTCTCCGTTCCGTCATCGGTGACGAATACCTCGCCGTGCTGGATGGGATTCATGGTTCCCGGATCCATATTGATGTACGGATCAAATTTCTGCATGGTCACCTGATATCCCCGTGCCTTCAGAAGACGTCCCAGAGATGCGGCCGTGATTCCCTTGCCGAGTCCGGACACCACTCCGCCCGTTACAAATACATATTTTACTGCCATGTCGTACCTCCAAAACTGCTTTTCATTTCAAAGCGCCGTCTTTCCATGTAATAAAAAAGGTGACAGAACCACCAGGACTCTGACACCATTGTCTCAACATCTGAACTCTTTTTTCTTAGTATTTTCCGGAATTCCTTTTTCATACGGTACCCGGAAAAAAATATGGAACTAATATATTCCTTTTTCGTAATTTTGTAAAGCACTTTTTTTCTCTTTTTCAAATTTTTTCCGTCTTTTCTTTCCTGTCCCGATTTTCAAAAAAAGTCTTGACAATTTTCCCCGGGCATGTATACTATGTTTTCATTAAAGCAAGGGCGCTTCAGTTTCCGCTGAAACGCCCTCTTTTTTATTTCCATATTTCTGTGATCCGGATTTCACTCCGGATCCGTTCTGCCGCATGCAGCAGGCCGGAGCGGGAATCGGCCGGTTTCCGTTCCATCCGTAACGCCCGGAACACTCATGAAAGGAGATCCATTCTATGAAAAACAGTTTTCCCGATCTTTACGGCAGCCTGGTCTTCAACGATGCAGCCATGAGAAGCCGTCTTCCCAAAGATATCTACAAAGCCCTGAAAAAAACCATCACCGACGGGACCCATCTGGAACTGGATGTGGCCAATACCGTGGCTGCCGCCATGAAGGAATGGGCTGTGGAACGCGGTGCCACTCATTTCACCCACTGGTTCCAGCCTATGACCGGCATCACCGCCGAAAAACATGACAGCTTTCTCTCCCTTACGGAAACCGGAGAAGCCATTGCGGAATTTTCCGGAAGAGAGCTGATAAAAGGAGAACCTGATGCCTCCAGTTTTCCTTCCGGGGGACTGAGGGCCACCTTTGAAGCCAGAGGATACACCGCCTGGGATCCCACCTCCTACGCGTTTCTCAAAGGACATACCCTCTGCATCCCCACTGCCTTCTGTTCTTACAGCGGAGAAGCCCTGGATAAGAAAACACCTCTTCTGCGGTCCATGGAAGCCATAAACCGGGAAGCCCTGCGGCTCCTGCGCATTCTGGGCGTCACCGGCGTACGGCGGGTTTTAACCACCGTGGGCGCGGAACAGGAATATTTTCTCATCGACAAGCAGCTGTATCTGCAGCGGGAAGACCTGATCTTCTGCGGCAGAACCCTGATGGGCGCCCCTGCTCCCAAGGGTCAGGAAATGGATGACCATTATTTCGGTGCCCTGCGGCCCCGGGTGGAATCTTTCATGGAAGAGCTGAACGAAGAACTCTGGAAGCTGGGAATCCCGGCCAAAACCGAACATAACGAAGTGGCCCCATCCCAGCATGAACTGGCTCCGGTCTTCGAAACCGTCAACGTGGCTGCGGACCACAACCAGCTGGTAATAGAGCTGATGCGAAAAACCGCCGACCGTCACGGCCTTGTCTGCCTTCTTCATGAAAAACCTTTTGAAGGCATCAACGGAAGCGGAAAACATAACAACTGGTCTCTTTCCACTGACACAGGCGTCAATCTTCTGGATCCGGGAAAAACTCCCGCTGAAAATATCCAGTTTCTTCTTTTTCTCACTGCGGTAATCCGGGCGGTGGACGAATACGCGGATCTTCTCAGAGTCTCTGTTTCCACAGCCGGAAATGATTACCGCCTGGGAGGCAGCGAAGCCCCGCCGGCCATTGTATCCATGTTTCTGGGAGACGAACTGGAAGCGGTGGTGGAGTCCATTCTGTCCGGCGCCGGATTCTGCTGTCATGAAAACCGGCAGATGAGTGTGGGGGCTGCGGTCATCCCTCATTTTATCCGGGACAACACCGACCGGAACCGGACATCCCCCTTTGCCTTCACCGGAAATAAATTCGAATTCCGGATGCCCGGCGCTTCCCTTTCTCTCTCCGGTCCCAACGTGGTCCTCAACACCGCCGTGGCAGAAAGCCTGGCTGTTTTTTCCGATCTTCTGGAACAGGTGCCGCAAAAAGAACTTCCGGACCGCATCCGGCAGCTTTTAAAAGAAACCCTGTCCGCTCACCGCCGCATCCTGTTCGGAGGCAACGGCTATACCCGGGAATGGGAAGAAGAGGCACGCCGCCGCGGCCTTCCTGTCCTGGCTTCCACTCCTGAAGCCCTCCCTGCCTTTATCCGTGAAAAAAGCATCCGTCTTTTTACAAAACATCAGGTATTCACCCGGGAGGAGATCCTGTCCCGGTATGAGATCATGCTGGAAAACTACTGTAAGACTCTGGAAATCGAGGCCAGGACCATGGCCGACATGGTGGGAAGTGCCCTGCTTCCCGCCGTCTGGGGCTGGTCCGGTTTCCTGACCGCGTCTGTTCTGAAAAAGAAGGAACTGGACCCGGCACTCCCTGCGCCCGCAGAAAGAAAGGCACTGGAAAAACTCTCTGTCCTTTCAGAGCACATGGATACCGGTCTGGAAGAGCTCCGGGAAATCCTGGCACAGGCCGGCCGCACGGAAGACCTTCTCTCCCGGGGAATCCTTCTCCATGACTCCCTTCTGCCGGCTATGGAAAAAGTCAGGAAAGCGGCAGATGCGGCGGAAGGGCTTCTTCCTGCGGACCGCCTCCCATGGCCTCCCTACAAAAAGCTTCTGTTTTCCGTATAGGCGGCGGAATCTGTCCTTTTTGTAAGATATCCACCGGACCCGGAGTCCCTCCGGATCCGGAAACATACCTCCGGAAAACGTATCTCTTCCATATCTGTAACATGAACATGCCCGGACGGAATCCCGCCCGGGCATATTTCTGTGTTCAGGAGCCGCCTGTGCAGTCTCCTGTCTCATATTCATTGTCCCGTTTTTCTGCTTTGCGCTTCTGCTGCCTTATGTTTCGCCGTCCCTGTTTCTGCGTTTCTTAAGCAGAAGGAGCAGCAGTCCGGCCGCGGAAGCCAGGAATACGGAGGTATACAGGAACAGTCCGCTGGTATCTCCGGTTCTGACAGAACCGTCGGACTTTTCCGTCTTTTCCGGCACAGTTCCCGGGACACCGATGTTTCCGGTCTCGGGTATCGCAGGCCATTGGGGAACCGGGTCCGGGCCGGAGGTTCCGTCTCCCGGATCTGCCGGTCTTCCCGGATCCGGGGAACCGCCGGAATCTCCGCCGGATCCCGAGGATGATCTGGAATTGACAAAGGACGCTTCTGCGGTCTTTCCGGCAGGAATCACGCCTGCCGCGCCTTTTGTCTGAGTCCGGTAGCCGTCCTTTCCCGCATCTTCCTCAACCACCATATACTGCATCCCGGCTCTGAGACCCGATGCTTCCAGCCCCTGGCCGTCTTTCAGGGTAAAGGATGCCGTTCCGGCCGTGAATTCCATGTCACCGAACTTTCCGTTCACATCTTCCGCCTTCTGCAGCGTCCCGTCAATTTCGGTATCCAGAAGCGTGACAGTGAAGCGGAAAGGCCGCTCTTTATTGGCGCCGCTTCCGGTGACGGTCTTGGTCACTCTCAGGCTGCCCCTGCGCCGGTTCACGAGATTCAGACCATCATAGGATACGTCATAACCGGAAGGAACACCGGCTTCCTCCACCCGGTAGATGTATTTCCGTCCGTCTGCGTCAAACTCCGCAAGTCCGCTGTAGGTGTAGGTCCAGACGTCTCCGCCTGTTCCTGTCCAGACAGGTTCTGCCGGCACGTATTCCTCCTCTTCTCCCTCCACGGACCGGTACAGTTTCAGGGAGACGGAATCCGGTCTGTGTTCGTAATTTCCGTCGTCCCAGGTCTTGGTTCCCGAGAAGGAGAAGTCTCCATTGGAGATCCGGTTGACAAAGTCTCTGCCGCCCCCGGCATTTACGAAAGAGCCGGTCAGCACATATCCGGACGGGCTTCTTTCCAGAACGTCATAAGCGTAAAGGCTGCCTTCATCGTCCGCCGAAGGCAGGTTCTCATAGGTGTAGGTCCAGACGTCTCCTTTTCCCTTGTCCCATACGAGACGGATGCCTTCCCGGTTCATGTCTTCGTCGGTGACTTTCACCCAGACAGCACCGTCTTCCGCATCCATATGGGAAGCGTTGCTGGAGGTGCTGCGGTAAAGCAGGAGTTCCAGAATCTCCGGCCGCAGCCCTTCGGCGTCTCCGTCATCTTCCCAGGTCTTGGTGCCCTGGATCCTGGTGGGAAGAACATTGGAAATCCGGTAAGCCGGCTGGCCCGCATCTGCCGCCTGCGGCTCCTCGGCGACGCGGATCTGGAAGCCGGTGTCTTCCGCCGGCACTCCGCCGACGGTGAGCTCTTTCACCGAATACCGGTATCTGGATCCGCTTTCATCGAACCGGGGCAGGTCATCGAAGGTTCCCTTCCAGCCTCCGGCTGCCGTAAGCGTTATGGTCCGCTGGACCGTGCCGTCCATCACGGGAACCGGTTCCAGAGTGCCGACGGTGCGGTACAGCCCTGCCACAATGTCACTCCGGCGGCTTTCTTCCACGCCGCCCCATACTTTCCGCACGGCCACCTGGGTCGTCAGGGTATTGGTAAGCTCCACCGAAAGGTTCTTTACGCCGCTTTCAGCTGTTTCCGGCCCGGAAATCCGGGAATCATATCCGTCAGGCACCGTTTCCTCAACGGTATAGGAAATCTCCTTCCCGTCCCCATCATACCTGGGAAGGTTCTCAAAGGTATAGGACCAGATATTTCCCGTTCCGGTCAGATCATGGGTTTGCATCTCGGCGCCGTTGGCCAGAAGAGTCAGCCGGAGACTCTGAGGCCGGAGTCCGTCAGCGTTGCTTCCGTCCGTCCACTGTTTCTTTACGGATACCTGGGTGGTTCCCTTAAGAGTGTTGGTAATAGCGGTATGGGACCCATCGTAGGACGCCTCATACTTCGTATCGGCGCCGACACCTGCTCCGTCTGCAATTTCCGGACCCGTTTCCTCCACCTGATAGGAATACGGATTGCCGTACCTATCGGCGTAAGCCAGGTGAGAATATGTGTAATGCCATACGGCCCCATCTGAGGAATCTGGATACCACTGCGGCTGTCCGGACTCTTCCGCAGGAACCGCGCTCCAGGCATTGCTTCCGGTCCGCCGCTGGAGGGTCAGCACCAGATCTCCTAAGTCCGGTCTTGTTCTATAGGCGTTTTCGTTATCTTTCCAGGTCTTGGTGCCGGAAAGGTCCGTGAAGCCGATGTTGAGAATTTCCGTGGAGAAAGCATTCCCGCCTGCGGCCGTTTCGTCCGTATGCGACACGGAGAGAATTTGCTTTGCGTTAATCGCATCCCCCACAGGCCGGCCATCAACGGTCAGCTCTCTGGCAAAGTACGTATAGGCGCTGCCGGTCTCGTCATACTTGGGCAGATTCCCTATGGTCTGTTTCCAGTTGTTTGCAGAATTCAGACGGACTGTATACTGCTCACCCGGAACCGTTGTAGACTCCGTCGGGTATGCTCCGGAAGCCGGCTGTTTCACCATTTCCGCTCCTGCTGTACCTTCAGCCGGGATAGTTCCCGTGATTCTCCAGAGACCGGCGGTCACTTCTTTCTGATCGGACGTTTCCGCCGCCCATTGTTTGGTCACGGTCATGGACACGGTCTTTACGTTGGTGAAGCTGTATTCGGGGTAGTTTACACCTGAATCTGTCTTCCAACCTATACCCGAACTGATCTGGATGTATCCGCCGGGAACCACCTCCACCACCCGGTATTGGGTAGGCAGGTTTCCGCCCACTCCCCGGTAGCTTCCGGGAAAGTATTCCGGAACTTTATCCCAGACCGCATACCAGGTATTGCCGGTTTCATCTGAACTTTCACCCTGATATTCATACCAGAGCGCTTGACTGCCGGTATCCTCCGCACCGTTCAGAGTCACACTCTTCAGGTCTGTCCAGCTGTCTTCCTTCTTCGTTTTTTGGTACTGCAGTTTCAGCGTGACAGTTGTGGGCCTGTCTCCTCCCCGCCAGACCTTCTTCCCGTAGATTCTGGTGGTTTTCAGAGTATTGGTGGCCGTATAAGGAGTCGCTGTCGTTCCGGAACCGTCTGCTTCTGCGTCAGCATAGTCGACCTCATAGGCGGACTCATAGTAGCTGCCTTGCTCCTTCTTCACATTATCAGATACGGCAATATCCGCATAGCCCTTTCCGTCTTCTCCCGGCTCGATCTCCAGGGCCCGGTATTCGAAGCCTTCCGGAAGGCCCGACAGGGTGATGGTCTGGGAATTCTCCGAACTGCTTCCCGTTATCCGGACAATCAGCGGAGAAGAGCTGCCACTGCCTTCTGGCTCGTGTTTCACCACTTTTTCCCACGGCGTCTCTTCCGTACTGGCTGCTGGTCTTCGCTGCATCAGGAAATAGCTGGTCCAGGAGCCTGCCTTTCCATCCGTGGGTCTGGTTCCATAGGCGTTTCCGTCATCGTCCCAGGTCTTTTGTACCTCAAAGGACGTGGTCTTCAGAATGTTCCTGTGAATGACCGTCTCCGGAACATTATTGGTTCCTGTATGGTAACCCGGCTGGAACAGGGAATTCTGAAGCGCTGAAACATTATATGTATATGTACCCTTACCCTCATAAGAGTTCCCTAGCAGTGTCAGATTAATCTCCACCGCATTTGCGATTTCATTTGGTCCGTCGGTCTTATAGCTGATCTTGCTTTCCACAACCCGGTAGGAAAGTGGAACCTTTCCATAGTCAGAATTTACCGCATTGGGCAGATTCACGAATGTTCCTCCTTCCTTCCAGCAGGCATCGGTCATGTAAGCATAGCCCTTCTCAGGAATGGTCCTGGTGAAAGAATAACCATCTCCGAAAACGTCTTTGAAATATGGTTTATCCTTAAAATACTCTTCCGCGTCTTTCCATTCTGCCGTGCTTCCTTGTGCGTTGGCATATACCTGCAGTTTGAATTCCACCTGAACCCCATATCCCAGATAGTCTTCGGTTATGGAGTGTCCGCTTTCATCGGTCCATTCTTTCTGGAATAGCTTGCTGGTCTTCAGGGTGTTTTCCAGCGGAGTCATCTGGATGGTCCATGTGTGGGATTCCTCATTTTTAGTTGAGGATACCACTGCCACAGACTCCTTTTGAATGTAATTAGGTGGCTGAGCAATAACAACACCTTCATTCGTTAAAGTTCCTTCCTCCACCTGATAGTCCCAGGGCATTCCGTTGGGAGCATATCGCTCCAGAGGGGAATCCTCCGTACCTTTGATGATATAAGACCACTGATTCTCCTCTCCCGGCTCTGTATTCCATGTGATATCAATCTGATTCGGAGACACCACCTCCTTATTAATTCCATTATTCTGTCCCGGCTGGGATGCGGCGGAGCGCCACAGAATCAATGGGATTTTATTCTCCTCAGGTCTTAGGTCAAATTTATTATTCCAGTCATCCCACTCCTTGGTTCCCTTGATCTTTACCACTTCCCTGCTCTTTGTCTCCGGCTGCTTATTGATAAAGGAAGCCAGGAATACCTCCCGATTGTTTTCCAGTGAGATGCCATCAGACGCCACCGCTGAATTGTTTTCCTCTTCGGGTTGATGTTCAGAAGACTGGATGTAGTCCCCCACATTCTGAAGCTCGAGTTTATATCCGGCGACCCATGTATCATACCCCTGAAGGTCCGTTTTCAGTTCCTTCACATAATAAGTGTATGGGTTTCCGTTGGGTGCATAGACGGCCACCTCAGGAATCGTAAAGTCTTTCCTCACAATAATTGAATAATCATCAAACTCCTCTTCCACCTCGGCTGAACTCCAGAGCACCTCGCGCACAAGTTCTTCCTCTGACGAGCCAGAACCCGTTTCAAAGGTTCTGTAAACCTGAAATTTCACCGCCGGATATCCGGACGGTTCAAATTGATTTCCCGCATTGAGCTTTCCGGGCAGATACAGAAACTTGCGGAAAGAAATCGAAGTAGTGCGATCGTAATTCTTGTATTCATTATACAGGGTATAGACTTCCGATACCGGAGACCCGGGCTCATAGATCTCTTCAAAAATTCCCTCCTTGTCTGCATCTCCGATCTGAACCTCCTCCAGCACGTATACATACAGCCGCCCCTGTTTGTCGTACCGCTCCAGCTTCGGATCTGTCTCTTTTCCGGTCTCCCCACTTGGCCCATAGAAAACAGGATTTCCCTCAGAATCAAATTCAAGCTGGTTTGCTCCTTCATAGGCAATGGTGAACCGGTACCGGTAGTCGCCGTTTTTCTCCAGTTTTTCCCACTGGGACAGTTTCAGGGATGCCACGACTCTGTGGTCACCTGTCTCGGAATTTTCATCCCACACTTTTCCATCCTGATCCGCCTGGTCTGCATTCAGATCATCTGCCTGGACATACCGGGTCACATGGAGGGTCACTGACGGCAGATACTGCTCATCGTATCCGGCGGGCAGATTCTCCCAGACCTTTTCGCCATCAATGACGACATTTTTCTGGATCCTGTTATAGAAGGTGCCGTCTTCCGCCAGGGCGTAAACGTTTTCCCCTGCCTGTCCTCCCTCGCCGGAATCCGTCAGATTCAGAAGCCAGGCTTCAACGGCCTCCTTGCCCTGATAGCTGTCATCCGGACCGCCGGATGCGGTTCCCACCCGTACTACGTCTCCATAAACAGAGGCGCTGCTTCCGGGCTCCACGAAGTTTCCTCTATCTGTCGGAATGCCGTACTGCACATCCTGATAATCGAAGGAAGCCGCATCCACAGCCGTGCGTTCCACTGCGTAGTAGAGAATCTCATATCCAAGACTGTCGTATTTTGGCATATCCTCCAGCACCGCGTGCCAGTGGCGGTCCTTGCTGTATATGGGATCATGGGTAGATTCATCCGGATCCGTATATTCGTAATTCTCCCATCGGTAATTCTTCATGACCTGACTCACCTGTGTACCAATGGAACCGTCATCGTTTTCCTTATGGGACACGCTGTAGATATTCAGATAAATATCCGGCCGGAGATTCTCTTCGTGGTTGTAGCTGTCCTCCCACTGCTTATGCCAGAGCACATCCTTGGTTCCCGTAAGGCGGTTGGTAATCTCCAGAGTCTGGGTATCCCTGGTATGATCTGCCTGGTCAACCACATAGATTTCTTCTCCGAAAGCCACAGAATACTCTTTGGCAAGTTCGTAGACGTTATGAAGATTTACATTATTTTTCAGCCCCGCTGTACTATAAATCGTACGCCCTGTGCCTGTCTCCAGCAGCCAGTATTCCTTCACCGTGTACCGGACCACCTGCCCGTCGATGTCATATTTGGGCAGGTCGAAGAACTGGATTTTCTGATTCTCTTTGTCATCACTGTCAAACTCAACAGCCTGCTCGGAAGATCTGGGCATCTCGTCGGATCCCAGAATCGGCACCGGAAGACCGCCCACAGAGACCGTGTCTGTCTTCCCAATTCCTTCATAAGAAATCTCATATTCTTTTTCCTGGGCCTTCTTGGAATCTGCAAAGGCCAGACCGATCACCAGAGACAGCTTCTCTTCTTCATGATCCGCATTATACTGTTCCACAGCCTCTTGCAGCTGCTGACGGTATCCCTGTCCGGCCCCGCCATCCTGCCAGGTCTTGGTCACAGTCAGATCCACGCTGCCGAGACGCCGGTTCCTCACCGTATACATAAAGAGGGCTCCGGCTCCTTCTCCCACAGGGTCAGGTCCATCGTACGTAACCTGATACTGATGATTGTCGGTTATCAGATTTCTTTCTGGTTCAATTGGATTGTCATCTTTATCCAGTTCCCGGATATAAATCCCGCCGGAAGCAGGATCCTCATGGATTCCCACGGTCTCCTGCCACACGCCGCCTTCGCCCAGCGTTGTTCTGGCAAGTTTCTGTCCATTCTGATCATATACAGCCACAGTTACCGGCTGCCGGTGCAGGGTATCATTGTCGTCCACCCACTCTTTCCGCAGCAGAATCAGATATCCCTGTCCCGGACCGTTGGTCACCGTGGCCTCATAGGCACGTTCCTCTTCTATCCACTCAATCTCATACTTCGGCACATGATTTCGTTCCAGCAGAAGATATTCATATTCGTATCCGTTGTCCGTAAATTCCGGAAGATTTTCCACTTCCATATGCCATGCGGGATTTTCACGGATCCAAAGCTCTGTTCCGTCGGATGCCGGCTCCGTGGTCCATGCTTCCTCTACAATGCCGTTCAGAGTAAACGAAGCATACGGCTTCGCACCCGGCTCCAGGGATTTTCCGCTGATGATCCGGTAAAGGTCAAAGACCGCATTCTTGCCTTCAGACGGATCCGGAACATATTCCATTCCGCTGTCATCCAGCCATTTTTTTGTCACCCGGTAGGAAATGGTGTCCATGAGCCGGTTGATGATGCGGGTATGTCCTTCTTCCTCAGGGTCTTCCTCTGTTTCCACGGTATACGTTCTCTTAATTCCGTCCTGTATCAGCGTAAAGGTTCCGGTTCCGTCCGGCTTTCCCGTAAGAAGATTGGAACCATAGTTTCCTTCGCTGTCTTTCTGGTAGACGCCTGTCTCCGTCCAGCGGTATTCCAGTTCCCGTCCCTGCTGATCATAGCGGTCTGAAGATCTGGACACGGTCTGAGTCAGTGCCTCTGCAATGAACCCTTCCATGGATACTGTAATCTTACTGCCCGAGTCGTCTTCTGCATCTTTCCACTCCCCGGGCTCTTCTCCGTCTTCCGCTTTTGATCTGCACTGAAGCGTAAATTCCGCCTTCACATCGGAAAATCCCGCCTGCAGCGCCGCCGCATCCCAGGTCTTGGTCACCTGGGTATCCACGGAACCTCTGATCCGGTTGGACAGGGTGCCTCCGTTGTAAAGATAGGTGTTCCCTCCTGCTCTGTCTGAAGATTTATGGGATATCTCCACCTGTCCCTCTTCTTCGCTCCACACCAGGACTGTATCTTCCGTAATAAAGGTTCCGTCCGTGTCTTCCTTTACTTCCCCGAATACCTGCTCATACTGATTGTCTCCTGAACCGTAAATCAGGGATTCCCGGAATACATAAATGAATCGGTGGCCTTCGGTATCATATTTGGGCAGTTCTCCCAGAATCGTTCTGAGAGTTCCATCAATTTCCACCGTATCCTGATCCGAATCCAGGGTGATGGTGACTACTTCTCCATTCTCACGCACCGGTGCCGCTGTTTGGTATCCTTCACTGGCACGGTACCTCCACAGCTGCAGCTGGGCTTCCGGACGGCCTTCCTTGTTTCCTCCGTCCAGCCACTCCTTTCTGGCATGATAGTCTACGATTCCGCCCAGCGTCAGATTCAGGCTGCCTCCGGGATACAGTCTGTCCGTCACGGATCCGTAACTGGGAACTCGGGAATTATCGTAAAGGATCCTCAGATAGTCTCCGTCTTCCATTTTTCCGGCAATCTCAAGTCCTTCCAGTTCCTCTTTTGTCAGCTTTTTATCTTCCACTCCGGTTCCGTCGGATTCGGTGATCCAGTAAGACATTTCATTTCCGTTGAGGGTATATTTCCAGGCACCGGAAATAGCCACATGAGCAGCCGGATTCCCCGGTGTAACCTCTGCATTCAGATGAAGCGTACTCATATCCTTCAGAAGATACGCCCAGTTATTGCCATTTACGGAAACATGCATTCCCATCATGGACAGGATCTCTTCCAGAAGGTCTTCTTGAAGCAGACCGGACGTACCCGCCCGGAGAATCACATCAAATTCCACCTTCCGGCGCTGAACATAATACCATCCGGTTTTCCGGATCCCGGTATAGGTCCCCTGCTCGATGTCTTCCTCCGTCACCGCCACCAGGTCATAATTTCCATTCAGGCAGTCAGCGTTTTCTTCTGCGGACGGTTCCTTCGGATTCAGGATCCATTCCACTTCATATGTCTTTGTCTCAGCCGGCTCTTCTCCGGGATAGGCTTCTCCATATGTATATTCCACCTTTGTGGGAAGCTCTGATGCCGAAAGGACATACGGGCTTGAATTTTCTTCTCCCGGTGTCACATTCAGAGCGAGATCCCCGCTTCCGGTTCCCAGAAGTTTCTCAGCCTCACTGGTATTGTAAGGACCTCCCGCGTATATCCGGTTCCCATCCTCATCGATCTCATACATTTTAAATGTGAGATTCCCCAGATCATCGGCTGACAGTTTACCATCAGGCCGCAGACCGTCCCTGTTGTTCTGATCCACCCAGTACAGATCCTGAGATACCTTTCCGTTCTTTTCTTTTACGACAATCTTTTTCTGTTCCTGAGGCTCCGGAGACAGCGTCACCGGAATCTCCGCTTCCGCAGGCTCCTCCATTTCTTCCAGCTCTCCCCAGGAAACGGAATTCATGAATACCGTACCGGACACCTGACCTGTCAGAGGTGTGGATCCCTCAGGTTTTTTTACCTGATGCAGGGCGGACAGAATAACCCTGATTCCACAGTCCAGATTTTCCAGTTCGTATTCCAGCCCCGTCTCGGGATGCGGATCGGGATCTCCGTCCCTTGTAAGGGTCAGGCACAGAGTCCGGTCGTCCGTCCTTTCCATGTCCGTGACCTGCACCCCGGAGGAAAGTCCTGTCAGTTCCGCCGCAATGATCTGCCCCAGACGGATGGTATATCCATCCCCGGTGGCAGCCGCCGATGCCGTGCCTTCCGGGAATTCATACATCTCCGGAAGTTTTATCTCCACCTGAAATGTCTGGCTTTTGGTGTACCAGTATCCTTTTGAAGCTTCCAGATCACTTCTCTGGGCATCTCCCGGCGTTGCCGCCGGATCCGGGTCCTTTCTCCATACAGGACTGGCTGTCAGGCGGAATTCAAAATCCTCGTCTCCGCCAGAAGTACTACCGGTGCCGTCTCCGCCGGATTCAGCAGTCAGTTCCGCCTTCCAGTCAAACTCTCCCTTTGTTATGACAAGAGGTCTCGTCTCAATGACGATCACCGGTTCCCCGGGCTCTCCATCCTCATCCGGAGTGCTGTCGCTGCCGGATCTTATCCGGAAGCCGGAAATACGGCCCGCATTGCTGGAAGATGCCGGAGAGCCTTCTTCCCGGTCTGCGTCGGAAGGAGATTCCGTTCCGGTTTCATCTTCTTCAGGTGCTTCCGCAGTCACCAGAATATCCTCTTCTGTCACATCTATGGCAGATATCCCTGCTTCCGGCGAATGAAACGCATAAAAATGCAGGTTGGCCTCCAGCTTATACCTTTCCTTTCCCAAATCAAAGCCAAGACGTACTTCCTCGTCCGTATCGGAAATCACATAGACCGGCAGCATCCTGCCGTCTTTTCCGTAAAGCCATGCATCATGTTCCTGTTCTCCGCTTCCGTCTCCTGCTCTTCTGGAGTTGGAGCTGCTGGCCGCATCGGAATTGGAGTCGCTGGCAGTATGACTTTCGTCCTCCGACCAGGGCCCTCTGTTTGCGTATTCTGTCAGCATGTCCGCTTCCTGCCTGGTCAGGCTGATCTCCACCCGTGCTGAGGCAGCGGCCTTGCTGTTTTTCTTAAGTTCGGCATGAAGGACAACTGTTCCCTCTTCTCCCGGCATGACTGCATCTTCAGCCGGAAGCCACTGAACCAGAATATCCTCTCCTGGTTTCAGCGCCCTCACTGCCTCCGCCGCCAGAGTCACCATGGGCTGGGACATCATGGACAATGTAAGAAGATATGCCAGAATCCTTTTCCACAGTTTCCTTTTTTCCCACATATCTCATTCCTCCCTCTTATCGGATCTTTTCAAAATTCAGGAGTTTTCTTCATGTCATATCTGTTCCGGTTTTCGTCTCCTGCTGTTTTCGTTTGAAAACGGATATAACTGTCCTTATGTCATGTAGTTCAAGGGAAGGAATAGAGAAAACACTGTGGAGCCATGCATATATGTCGAATTTTTTCGAAAAGAATAATTTTTTACGTATCACATACCAAATATGGAAGATTGATTTTTTTAAGAATTCAATTTATAATATTAATAAAATATACATGAAAAATTAAGGAAAATCAGTATATTTTTACATAAGGACAGTTATAAGAAGCTGCCGTCCAAATTTCAGAATTGAACTTACTGCCGGAGTCATGTATAATCTTTCTATACCATTTTTCAGAAGGAGCTAAAAAACATTGAAACCTTCGATCCACCGAATACTGGTTTTTTCCTGTGCTGTCCTTATGCTTTACAGCGGCTTCCGGCTGGGAAAAATATGGATGGAATATCACAAAGCTCAAAGCAGATATCAGGAACTGAATGCCTGTCTCCGTTTTGACAGTCCGTCAGACTCTCAAAAGGAAGAAAATGAGAACAGTCCGAACAGGACTCCTGATACCGGATCGTTTCTGGATGACAGATTTCTTTCTTCCGAAGTGCCTGACATAATCCCGGCGGTCAGTTTTGAAGCACTGGAGGCCATCAATCCGGACATTGCCGCATGGATCCTGGTGCCGGAAACCAGGCTGTCCTATCCTGTGGTGCAGGGAAAAGACAATGAATATTATCTGAACCATCTTTTCAGCGGAGAGATCAACGGGAGCGGATGCCCTTTCTTTGATTTCCGCACATCTCCGGATTTTACGGATTTTCATATGATCATCTACGGCCATCATATGAAAAACGGAACCATGTTTGCGGCTCTTGAAAATTATAAGGACCAGGATTTTTATGAAAAGAATCCTGCCTTCTGGCTCCTTACTCCGGAAGCCGCCTGGAAGCTGGAAATTTTCTCCGCCTATGTGGCGGATGAACAGGACAATGCCTGGAAGCTGGATTTTTCCGGGGAACAGGAACGGGAGGCGTGGCTGCAGGCGGTCACGGAAAAATCCCTGATCTCCTGCCGGATTGCTCCGGAAACAGAGGATCAGGTGGTAACGCTGTCCACCTGCACCTATGACTTTGAAAACGCCCGTCTTGTGGTCCACGGGATCCTGAAAGGGGAAATCAGATAAAACAGAAACCGCCCTGTTCCAGGTTCCGCAGCAAAAGACCGGATGAAGGTTTCCATTTCCGTCAATGAACTTCATCCGGTCTTTCTTTTCATCTTTTCTCAGCTGAGTGCCTGGCTTCTATATGATTCCTCTGATTTCTTCAATATTGGCAATTCCGTTTTCTTCCAGATACCGCTCCATTCCGTCAATGATATCCAGGGCAATGGACGGATTCATGAAGGATGCCGTTCCCACCTGAACCACGGAAGCGCCCGCCATAATGAACTCAATGGCGTCCTGCCAGGTGGAGATTCCTCCGATTCCCATGACAGGGATCTTTACGGCATGGGCCACCTGGTGGACCATACGCAGGGAGATGGGTTTGACGGCGGGACCGGAGAGTCCTGCATACACATTGTCAAACACCGGTTTTCTCTTTTTCAGATCAATGGCCATGGCCAGGAACGTATTGGTCAGGGAAATACCGTCTGCGCCTTCTTCTTCACAGGCCCGTGCCAGTGCCACAATATCTTCGGCATTGGGGGACAGCTTGACCACCAGTTTATGTCTGCAGGCCTTCCGGATCTGTCTCACCACTTCTCTGGCCATGTCTGTTTTAACGCCGAAATTCATTCCTCCGGCTTTGACATTGGGACAGGAAATGTTCAGCTCCAGCAGATCCAGCTCACATCCGTTTAAAAGTTCCACGGCTTCCAGGTAATCCTCCATGGAATGGCCGCCAAGATTGACAATATTCACCAGATCCAGACGGTTCATTCTGTCACAGTCGCATTCCATGAAATGTCTGACTCCGGGATTTTCCAGTCCCACACTGTTCATGATCCCGCTGGGTGTCTCCCAGATGCGGATTCCGTCATTTCCTCCTCTCGGATTCAGGGTCAGCCCTTTGGAGCAGAGGCCGCCCAGACGCTGAATATCAAAATATTCATTGAATTCTTTTCCGAACCCACAGGTTCCGGACGCCAGGACCACAGGATTTTTAAAGGGGACGCCCGCATACTCCGTTTCCAGTCTTTTACTCATCTCCGAACACCTCGCTTCCCAGCATCACAGGACCGTCCTTGCATGCCCGCTTATTGCCTGAGGATGTCTTGCATGTACATACGAGACATGCGCCGATTCCGCAGGCCATACGGTTTTCCATGGAAACATACAGCGGACATTCCGCTCCGACGGTTCTGCATTTTCTGTACAGCACTTTCATCATGATCTCAGGACCGCAGGTCATGATCACGTCATACTTTAACGGATCGATATCATCCGTGACAAACCCTCCCACATTGACAGACACGTGGTCGGCTGTTTTTTCATATTCTTCCACCAGAATCGGCTGGTCACTGAATCCAAGATAAACATCCACCACAGATTCCGGATTTTTTTCCTTCAGTTTTTTTGCGGTGAGATATAACGGCGCAATGCCGACACCGCCGCCCACCAGGGCAATCTTCCCTTCTGCTTCAGGGAAACCGTTTCCGTGAGGGCCGTCCAGCCGGATCTCATCTCCCGGCTTCAGCCCCGCAAAGATTTCCGTTCCTTTTCCGACGGTTTTATACAGAAAAGAAACTGTATGCTCATCTGCATCGAACACGCTGATGGGTCTGGAAAGCACAGGATACTCCTGCCATGCGCGAAGCATGTAAAACTGACCCATGGATGCCTGGTTTTCCTCTTCTACTTTCATCAGATAAAAATCACTGGAAAGTTTCTGGTTGGACAGTATTTTTGACATGGTTCCCTCCTTATGCAATGCTTTGTTCTGATCTGGATCCCGCAAGCGAAATCACCACCGTAAGAATGATATTAAGGAAAAATGCCCACATGAATCCGGGCCATCCCAGAGGAGAAACGTTCATGATTCTCGTTGCAAACAGAATCACAATACCTGCCGTCATGCCGCAGGCAGCTCCGGCCTTTGTGGTTTTTTTCCAGTACAGTCCCAGAAGGAACGCGGGCGCCAGCTGGGCAAGCCCCGTATACGCCACATCCTGCACGATCTGAACCAGCGTGTCCGGAGGATTGAGCGCTGTCAGTCCGCAGATGACGGCAATGGCCAGAACAATGCCGCGGGAAAGGATCATATTATTCTTTTCCGAAATCTGTCCTTTTTTATTCAGAAGGATCAGGTCCTGGGAAACGATCTGGGATGTCACCAGCAGCATGGCGTTGATGGTGGAGATTCCGGCTGCTATGGCCGCTGCCATCACAAGGGCTGCAATAAACCATTTGGAATGGATGGTCATCAGCACCGGCAGCACATTGTCCGCTGCTCCGATCTGTTCCGGTTCCAGAAGAAGGTGGCCTGCAAGACCGATGAACATGGTGGCAAATCCATAGATCAGAATCTGGGATACGGGAATGCTGATGGCGGATTTTGCCAGAGCGTTCTCATCCTTTGCCATAAGAGATTTCATCCATACATGAGGACAGAACCAGATTCCGAAAGGCAGCACAATAAACTGCATCATCCAGTATTTATCCGTATAGGTTCCCTTTGGACCCGGCCTGGACAGAAGCTCAGGAGCGTTCTGGGCAACCTGGGTAAACAGTTCCTGAATGCCGCCCACCGGTCCCAGGGCGATCCATGCCGCCACTACGATTCCTATCAGAAGAATAATGGCCTGTACGGCATCCAGAAGCACAACACCGCCGGCTCCGCCGATCAGAACATACAGCAGGGAGAATACCACGGATACCAGAATGGCCGGCGCATAGGAAATCGCATCCCCGCTGACGATGCTCATGGCTCTGGCATTTCCCACATACTGCATGGAAAGAAATACCATGGTCATCAGCACGGAAATGCAGGAAGCCAGCACTTTCAGATATTTGCTGTTATAACGGTCTTCCAGGTAATCTCCCAGAGACATATATCCTTTTTTATTGGCCAGCTTGCGGATCTTGTTTCCGAAATAAATCACCATCAGAGCCACCCATACCTGACTCAGAACAATGGCTATGTAGGAAATACCATGGGTATAATACATACCCGGAGCTCCCAGAAATGCAAATGTACTCTGCATGGCCGCGATCATGGTCAGAGGAAGAAGCACGGAGCTGACGCCTCTGTTGGCAAGGAAAAACCCCTCTGTGCTTTTCTGTGTTTTCTTTCTCCCGTTCCATACCGTAATGGCCAGCATGGCGATCAGATAAAACAGTATAATGGCCAGACTGTATGTTCCCGTATTCATTCCTCTTCCTCCTTTTCATGTTTGCTGGATTCCACAAAACGTCTGCACACCCACAGAACGAACACCAGGTTGACCACCATCAGAACCCACCAGTACAGCAGGGACAGCGGCAGCCATCCGAACAGGTATACAGGCGTTCCCTCAGTAAAAGAAAAAGGAAACGCACCCAGGAAATACAATACTGCAAAAACAGCCCCTATCAGCTTATGATTCATACCCATCCTCCTCATCGGTATATACCACAGCGCCGCCGCTGATGGTATATTTGACTTTTCCATATAAATCCATTCCGGTAAACGGCGAATTGTCTGCCTTGGAATGGAATTTCTCCACCTTCCATTTTTCCCGCTCATCAAAGATCACAAGATCGGCCTTTCCTCCGACTTTTACGGTTCCGCAGTCCAGATGATACAGCTGCGCCGGATTGACCGTCATCTTCTCCAGAAGCTGCGTCAGGGTCATATGGCCCTTGCGGACCAGATTGGTGATTCCCAGGGCCAGGGCTGTTTCCAGTCCGATCATGCCGCTGGGCGCTTCCGGAATGTTTCTGTTCTTTTCCTCTCTGCTGTGAGGCGCATGATCCGTGGCAATGATATCAATCACTCCTTCCTTCAGTCCCCGGATCAGTCCGTAACGGTCTTCCTCTGTTCTTAAAGGCGGATTTACCTTGGCAAGTGCGCCCTTTTCCAGAACAATGTCTTCTGTAAGGGAAAAATGCTGCGGCGTTACTTCCGCGTATACTCTGGCACCCAGCTTTTTCATCATGCGGATCAGTTCCACAGATACCCGGCTGCTGACGTGCTGGATATTGATGGTTGCTCCGGTTTCCAGTGCCAGCAGGCAGTCTCTGGCGATCAGCGTTTCCTCCGCCAGTGCCGGGGCGCCTTCCACTCCCACCGCTTCTGAGATCTTTCCTTTGTTGATTCCCGGACTGCCGATCAGTTCCGGATCTTCTTCATGAAAGCTGATGGGAAGCCCCAGTTCCTTTGCTTTTTCCATGGCTTTTAAAACAAGTCCGGCATCCTTGATGGGAATTCCGTCATCTGTAAAGCCCACAGCCCCCGCCTGCTTCAGGGCTTCCATGTCCGTCAGTTCTTTTCCCTTAAGTCCCATGGTCACCGCCGCCGTATTCAGAACATGAACCGGAAGACTGTTTTCTCTCTGTCTCAGTTCCGTCAGTGTCTCCACGTTGTCGATGACGGGACTGGTGTTTGCCATGCAGACCACCGTAGTGTATCCGCCGGCTGCCGCGGCGCGGGCTCCTGTCTCCACATCCTCTTTATAAGTATAACCCGGATCCCGGAAATGTACATGAATATCCACCAGGCCCGGAGCAACGATTTTTCCTTTGGCGTCAATGATTCTTTCATACTCATCGCCTCTGGGGAATTTTCCGATTCCGGCAATGACGCCGTCGCGGATTACCAGATCCATTTTTTCATCCATGCCTGATTTCGGATCGATCACACGGCCATCTTTAATAAGAATCATAACGCTTCTCCTTTCAGGTACTCATAGATTACTCTGGCTCCGTCGCAGATATGGAAAATGGAGGCAAATTCCTTCCGGTTATGGGAAATTCCCTTCATGCAGGGAATGAACACCATGCCGGTGTCGCAGATCCCCGGAAAAGACATGGCATCATGGCCGGCACCGCTTACCATTCTCCTGCTGGCAATTCCCAGCTTTCTTGCTGCCTGTTCCAGGCCGTTCTGCACTTTGTCGCTCATGTCAATGGGAGGAATCTCGCTGATTTTTTCCTCCATATACTCAATTCCGCGCTTTTCACAGATCTGTTTTGCCCGTTCGCGCATGGTCTGCTCGATACGGTCCAGGCTGGAATTTTCGATTCCCCGGATATCCACTCCCAGTTCCACTTCTCCGGGAATTACATTGAGCGCATTGGGATGATTGTTCACCACCCCCACTGTGGCCACAGACTGATATGCCGCTTCCTTGTTTCCGATCCGCTCCAGTTCCAGAATGATTTCTGCTGCGGCACACAGAGCGTCGCTGCGCATTCCCATGGGCGTTGCGCCGGAATGTTCCGCCATGCCTCTCAAATATATTTTGAATCTTCTGGGGCCCGCGATGGTCTGCACGATTCCAATGGAAGTGCCGGATTCTTCCAGTACCTTTCCCTGCTCAATGTGAAGTTCCAGATACCGCCGGATCCCTGATATCTTGGACGGATGAAGGGTCAGCCCCCGTTTTCTGAAGACTTCCTCCAGTGTTTCCCCTGATTTTGAAACAAGGCCGCCGATGTCCTGCTTGTAGACCTCCTTGGTCACCAGGCCGCTGCCGATGGTACAGCATCCGAAATTGCTGGATTCCTCACACCGGAATGCCCCGACCTTTATGGGAAGCCTGAGTCCATCTTCCTTTGCCCATTTTAAAATCATAAGTCCCGCAATGATGCCCGCCACACCGTCATATCTTCCGCCTTCAATGACAGAATCCAGGTGGGAGCCGATCAGATAACATTCCCCGTCTTCCCGGTTCCGCACAAATGTATTTCCGACTTCATCCGTTTCCACCGTACACTGCAGGTCTCTTCCGATTCCGGCAAAAATCTCATGCATCTGATCCTCTGCAGCGGTATATCCCAGTCTCGTCACGCCTCCGTTTTCTGTGTTTCCTGTGTCATAAAAACAGTCAAACAGTTTTTCACAGTACTGGATATCTGCTATGCTGTGTTCCATGGGAAAAAGCACCTCCTTTTTGTTACATTTATTGTAACAAACAGAACGTGGGGTTGATATATTCCAGGAAACAAAGTTTTTGTCATATAACTTGTCCAAAAAAATAAATTTCCGTCTTTCCGTTATGGCTATTCTGCCCAAATTTCAGATGGGAGCTCCGGCAGGAGCCGCCTGCCTGTTTTTCTTTCTGCTCTCTGTTTCAGTTCTCCTGTTTTGCACTCATCCTCAAGGCCAGAACTGCTATATAAAGCCGGAAGTTATCATCCGGATTCTTGAGTTCCAGTCCGGTCAGTTCCTGGATCCGGTTCAGCCGGTATTTCACCGTGTTTTTATGGGTAAACATCCGCTCCGCCACCCGCTCCGTGCTTGCCCCGCACTCATAATACATCATCAGCGTATCCAGCAGTTCCTGATTCCTGATGCCGTCCAGGACTCCGGTGAAAACAGCCTCCGAATCAGAAATCAGGAGTTTTTCCAGCTCACAGTAAAGTTCCAGCCGGCTGTAGGTATACAGACCCTGATTTTTAAATAATCTGGTGCCGGTTTTTATGGCTTTAAAGGAAAGGCTGTAGGTATCGCGGATTCCCGCCAGCCCCTTTCTCACCGGCCCGATGCCGCAGACATGTTTCTCCGGGTCCATATTCCACAGCTTTTTTATGGACTCTTCGCTGATCCCGTTTTCCAGATGCCGCTCCAGAACTTCTTTTTTCTCTGCTTCCGCCAGAAGAAGAAATCCTTTTTTCAGACCGATGAGATAGCAGCCCCGGATCCCGCTTTTTTCCAGCATGCTGCGCTGAATCGTCTGTTTCATGAAATGAAGGGCCTTTTTATCCTGCTCCGTGGGAACATAGTCCTTTCTGAATGTCAGGTTTATGGCGGCAAAATAATCCTCATCCACCGCAAACCCGAACATTCTTCCCCGTTCGGCCATCAGGATCTGATCCGTATAATTTTCATATATGATATCCTTGATATACTTTTCCAGAATGGACGCCGTATTCTCCTCCTCAAAAATCAGATTCATGATGTTGATCAGAAGATCAATATACGGAATCTGAAACGGAATCTCCAGCAGAGGAAGTCCGCAGGCATCCGCCGTTTCCTTTACCTTGTCCGATATCACATCAATGTACTGTCCTGTTTTTACTGCCACACAGCAGCAGGTGTCAGCCAGATCTTCAATGAGCCTGCACTGGTCCTCTTCACTTTTCCTCACCGAATAAAAGCTGGTGATCAGAAAATCGTTTCCCTTGAGCCAGCGCTTGATATCCGGTACCTCCATCACGGTCACATGTTCCACTTTTCTTGTGAGTCCTGTTTTTCCTGCCACAGCCTGAATATCCCTGAAAGAAGGGAGCTGCAGCAGATCGCATACTCTGGCCATGGATTTCACCTCCTGTATTTTTTTCCGAACATATCCTGAGACTTTAACTATATATAATAAAAAACTGCCCTGACAGTATATACTGACAGGACAGTCCTCTGACTGACTTGGATCTTTTATGATTAGTCTTCCACTTTGATGATTTCGCGCTTGTTGTAGCTGCCGCATGCCTTGCATACTCTGTGAGGCATCATCAGCGCGCCGCATTTGTTGCACTTCACTAAGTTCGGAGCGCTCATCTTCCAGTTTGCTCTGCGGCTGTCTCTTCTTGCTTTGGAAGATTTGTTCTTAGGACAGATAGACATGGTTACACCTCCTTAAACTGTTTGAAAATATCCTGGATAACTGCCATCCTTGGATCGAGCGACCTGGTATCGCAGCTGCAAACCTCATAGTTAAGGTTCGCTCCACATCTATTACAAATCCCTTTGCAATCTTCCTTGCACAGGACCTTCATAGGCAGGCTCAGTGATAGTTCGTTACACACCAGTTGGTCTGCATCCAGATGATAACCGCTTAAATAAGATTGTTCATCCAAATTTTTCACCCGTTCCTCTTCGGTGATGCCGCAGTCCAGTTCTTCGTCGAATTCCAGATCACATCTGTAATCCACCGGTTCCAGACATCTGGCACAGGGAATCCGGAGTGTCACAGAAGTACCGCCCTTTAAGGACACCTTCCGTTTCCCCAGATTTTTAAGGACGATCCGCACAGGCTCCGATGAAATCACCGGATATGTGCCGTCAGCGCCGTCAAAAGAGGTTCTTTCAAACGGTACCTCCCAGGTCTTTTCCTTTCCCTCACGGGTCAAAACTTCAGATAAATGAATCAGCATATTAATCTCCTAATACGCACCTATGATATTATACATACACAGGTACTGTTTGTCAATTATTTTTTCGCAGCATTTTTGCCATTTTTTCCAAAAATAACAAAATGTGGGGATGGAAACGGCACATCCCCACAAAATAACACCGTATCAGAAAATCCTTATATCCTATCCTACGGATCAGATGTCCTTTTTTACACCCGGGGTTCTGTGCCGGACACGGAACACCGCATGAAAGGCATCATAACCCTTCTGCAGTCCTATACCAGGGCCAGAGTTTCTCTTGCGATGGCAAGTTCCTCATTGGTGGGAACCACCATAACCTGAACCTTGGAATCCGGAGCGGAAATGATCTGGTCTTTTCCTCTCACATTGTTGGCCGCCTCATCGATCTTGACGCCCAGATAGGTAAGGTGGGAGCATACAGCCTGTCTCATGTTCTTGTCATTTTCACCGAGACCTGCAGTGAATGCGATTACGTCCACGCCGTTCATGGCTGCGGCATAGGCACCGATGTATTTCACAACACGGTAATTGAATGCCTTCAGAGCCTTGGCTGCACGTTCATTGCCTTCATTGGCAGCTGCCTCAATATCACGGAAGTCGCTGGAAACTCCGGAAAGACCCAGTACACCGGATTTCTTGTTGAGAACATTCATCACGCCTGCAATGTCCAGATTTTCCTTCTTTGCAATGTATTCCATGATAGCCGGATCCATATCACCGGAACGTGTACCCATGATCAGACCTTCCAGAGGAGTCAGACCCATGCTGGTATCCACGGATTTTCCATGGTCCACTGCAGAAAGGCTTGCACCGTTGCCCAGATGGCAGACGATGATCTTCAGATCCTCATAGGGCTTTCCGGCCATCTCTGCAGCCTTCTTGGATACAAAGCTGTGGGAGGTTCCGTGGAAGCCGTATCTTCTGACTTTGTACTTCTCATAGTATTCATAGGGAAGTCCGTACAGATATGCCTCTTCCGGCATGGTCTGATGGAATGCCGTATCAAAAACAGCCACCATGGGAGTATTGGGCATCAGTTCCTGGCAGGCACGGATACCGATCAGGTTGGCCGGGTTATGAAGCGGCGCAAGGTCATTGCACTCTTCAATGGCTTTCATGGCTTCATCCGTCAGAAGTGTGGATGTGGTGAACTTCTCACCGCCGTGTACCACACGGTGTCCTACGGCACCTACTTCTGCAAGGCTCTTGATTACGCCTGTCTTCTCATTGGTCAGGGCATCCAGCACCATCTGGATTGCCTGGGTATGGGTAGGCATCGGAGAAACGGTGACTTCCTTGTCTCCTCCTGCCGGCTGGTAGGTGATCTGGCTTCCTTCGATACCGATTCTCTCGCAGAGACCCTTGGCCAGAACTGCCTCGGTATCAGAATTGATCAGCTGGTATTTTAAAGAAGAACTGCCGCAGTTGATAACTAAAATATTCATAATGGGATACTCTCCTTATTCCTTATGCTGCGCTGTGCGCCGTCTTTGGTGCCGGCACGGCGATGCGTGCCGGAAAATGTATAACCGTCAGAATCAGGCCATCTGTGCCTGTACAGCTGTCAGGGCTACCACACCCACGATGTCTTCTGCGGAGCAGCCGCGGGAAAGATCGTTGACCGGTCTTGCAATTCCCTGAAGCATGGGGCCGTAAGCCTCTGCCTTTGCCAGTCTCTGTACCAGTTTGTAACCGATGTTGCCGCAGTCCAGGTTCGGGAAAATCAGAACATTGGCATGTCCTGCAACCTTGCTTCCTTTTGCCTTGGATTCGCCGATGGCCGGTACGATGGCTGCATCAAGCTGCAGTTCGCCGTCCAGATTCAGCTCCGGATATTTTTCCTTTGCAATTCTGGTTGCTTCCACCACTTTGTCCACCAGTGCATGTTTTGCACTTCCCATGGTGGAATGGGACAGCATGGCAATCACAGGCTCGTCTCCCACCAGAGCTCTGAAGCTTCTGGAGCTGCTGTCAGCGATGGCTGCCAGTTCCTCGGATGTGGGATCCTGATTGAGGCCGCAGTCAGCAAACAGGAATGTGCCATTGTCACCGTACTCACAGTTGGGAACGTCCATAATAAAGAAACCGGATACCAGCTCGGTTCCCGGAGCAGTCTTCAGAATCTGAAGAGCCGGTCTCAGGGTATCGGCTGTGGCATGGCAGGCACCTGCAACAAGGCCGTCTGCCTTGTTTTCCTTTACCATCATGACTCCGTATGTAATAAAGTCATTTTTCAGTGTTGCCTGTGCCTTTTCAAGGGTCATTCCTTTATGTTTTCTGAGTTCATAAAGAGCTTCCGCATAGTGGCCGAAATCCGGATCGGTTTCCGGATCCACAAATTTAACGCCGGAGAGGTCTGCGCCAAGAGCCGCTGCTTCTTCCTGGATCTTTGCTTCATTTCCGATAAGGATCAGATCTGCGGTTCCTTCTGTCAGGATCTTTGCCGCAGCCGTAATGGTCCTCTTGTCTTCGCTTTCCGGAAGCACAATGGTCTTCTTGTCCTGTCTGGCTTTTTCTTTCATGCGTTCAATGAATGACATGATAAATAAACTCCCTTCTCT
Organism: uncultured Clostridiaceae bacterium; assembly: GCA_902477765.1. GTDB lineage: Bacteria > Bacillota > Clostridia > Lachnospirales > Lachnospiraceae > CABSIM01. Next base: position 33,482 of record CABSIM010000019.1, read on the forward strand.
TTCCGTGTTTTTTACCTGCAATGGTTTTATTATATATCAGCAAAATACTGGATACAAGCCGGTTTCCTTATTTTTCTTGCACTTTTTTTCGTACCTGGCCTAGGAATGTCAGATTTTTTCGTAATGCTCCACATCAATGACGAATATTGTGGCTCCGCCTACTTCCACGGTCATGGGCATGGTGGCACAGTTCATCATGGCCGCTCCGGAAATGTACGGCATATTGATGGTGATCTTCTGGCGTTTTCCGCACTCCTGTTTGATGATGTCGATGACTTCCGGAACATGCTCTCCTTCGGTACCGATCAGGAGCGTTGTATTGCCTTTTTTCAGGAATCCGCCGGTGGTGGCCAGTTTGGTAACGCTGTAATGTTTCTTTGTCAGGGCGCCGATCACTTCATCTTCATTGTCATAACGTACGATTGCATAGATAAGTTTCATATAATCATTCCTTTCCTGGTTCATTTTCGGCTGCTTCCGGCTCTGAACTGTATTTCACCCGGAAGTCCGAATGCATTGGGCATCTTCACCTCACATTTCTTCCCGTACATTATAGCACATTTTTCTCCTGATAACAAATTAATATTGCTTTAAACTTTTAAATATTATATATTATTTACTGAGATTTACGCGGTTTTTTGCAAACTTTTGAAATCCGCAGGCAATTCAGGGGGAATTTATGAACACAGTGGGGATCATCGCGGAGTACAATCCGTTTCACAATGGGCATCTGTTTCAGCTGGAACAGGCCAGAAAACTGACCGGCGCCGTCTATGTGGTGGCGGCCATGAGCGGCGATTTCATGCAGAGAGGAACGCCTGCCGTTTATGACAAATATATGCGGGCCCATTCCGCCCTGCTGTCGGGTGCGGATCTGGTCATCGAACTTCCTGTATTCGGCTCCCTGTCCAGCGCCGCGGATTTTGCCGACTGCGGCGTATCCCTGCTTGCAAAAACCGGTGTCGTGGATCATCTCTGTTTCGGAAGCGAATGCGGCGATCTGCCGCTTCTGATGCACATGGAACAGCGCATGAGCCATGAAACCGCCGGGATTTCCCGGGAGATACGGGCTGCCATGAAACAGGGCTTCACATGGGCCCAGGCCAGAGCCGCCGCTTTCCGGGCTGCTGATGCGGCTGAGGGAGACGTGGGTTCCGGAGGCGGGCCGGTTCCCGAACTTCCCAATGACATTCTGGCAGTGGAGTATCTGCGGAGTCTGAAAAAATATCGTTCCTCCATGACGCCCTGTACCATAAAGCGATGTGACGCGGGCTATCACAGTCCGGAGCGGAAAGGCGCCTTTGCTTCCGCCACCGCCGTGCGCCGGGCCATCGAAGAGGAGAATGAGGAGTTCTTAAGGCAGGTACTGCCTGAGTCCTTCTTTGTATGCCGCAGCCTGTACCATCCCCTTCCGGTGGCCTCCGACGATTTTTCCATGATCCTGGGGGACAGACTTCTGACTTCCGGGCCTGACCGGATTCAGAAAACGGCATCCATGCCTGAAGATCTGGCAAGGAAGCTGTACCGGAACCGCCTGCATTTCGGCACTGTCTCAGAAACCGTCGGCCGGTCCAAAGACCGCCAGTATGCCTATACCCGGGTCAGCCGGTGCATCATGAATCTGATTCTTGGAATCACAAAAGAGGATACCGCCCGGTTCAAGGCCATGGACAGTGCCCCCTGGATCCGGATTCTGGGATTCCGGAAATCTGCGGCTCCGCTTCTTTCCCAGATGAAAAAAAAGGCATCGGCACCTCTGATTTCCAAAGTCGCCGATGCCGGAAACATTCTCCCGGATCCTGCTTTTTCCCTGTTTGAAAAGCATCTGCGGTCTGCAGAGCTTTACCGTCTGGCGGCTTCCATGAAGCCGGGGGCCGCCCCGGTGCCGGGTGAATATACCAGACCGTTTCTGGTTCTTTAAAAGCCGGTTCCGTTTTCCAGTGCTTTCGTTTTCTTAATCCTGCTGTTTTTCCGGTATTTCCGGTTCTGCCTGCCCTGTCTGCTTTTCCTGCTCCATAAGAAGCCGGTACAGGGTGGGCTCCAGAGAAAATGCCTTCAGGATTTCTTCCGTTTCTTTTCTGTTGTCCCTGGGACCTCCCTGCTTCACTGCACGGATCAGCAGATTTTTCGGTGTGTGCTCCATGTCAATGAATTCCAGGATCTGTACCCGGTATCCCATGTGTTCCAGCATCTGCGCCCGCAGGGCGTCCGTAAGAAGCGCCGCCATTCTTTCCCGGATAATGCCGTACTGCAGCACCGGCTCCATCAGGCTGTTTTTTATCTGTCCGTTCAGTTCATGCTGGCAGCAGGGCACCGAAAGAATCACCCGTGCTCCCCAGCGCACGGCTTTTTCCAGGGCATAATCCGTGGCTGTATCACAGGCATGAAGAGTCACCACCATGTCCACATGATCCACCCCGTCATAGGATGCGATGTCTCCCGGATAAAATTTAAGTTCTTCATAGCCGTATTTTTCTGCCAGCCGGCTGCAGTTTTCTATGACCTCTTTCTTCAGATCCAGTCCGATGATCTTTACAGAATATCCCTTCAGCACTTTCAGATAATAGTACATGGCAAATGTCAGATATGACTTGCCGCATCCGAAGTCAATGATGGTGTTTTCTCCGGACCGGTCCAGCTTCGGAAGAATATCCTCAATAAACTCCAGGAAGCGGTTGATCTGCCGGAATTTGTCGTACCTGGAATTCACGGTCTTCCCGTCTTTTGTCTGGACTCCCAGATCCACCAGAAACGGCACCGGAATGCCTTCTTCCAGAATATATTTCTTTTTTCTGTTGTGGGACAGGGATGCCTTCCAGGCCTCCGACAGAACCGCTTCCTGCTTCTTTTTCAGATGTACCGTAACCTTGCCTTTCCGGCTTGTCAGAATGGAGCCGTCCGCGAAGGCCCCTTCTGCCTGGGCCTGTCTGAACCCGCTCCCCAGAAGTCCCGCCGCATAATCCAGAGCCTGCTGCCGGTCCATATTCCTGTGAAACACCTGTTTTCCCCGGAACTCCTCCGCCTGATATTTCAGGACTCCCCCTGCCATCACCGGATGGATCCTGACTTTCATGAAATCGTCTTTTTCCAGCCGGCCGCTTATGGTCATCTGTTTCAGGCCCTCATTCAGAAGCGCCTCCAGGCCGGACCGGATTTCCTGCTCATTCTTTTCCATTGTTTTTTTCACTCCATCCACTTCTGAGCAGTTCCGGATACGGTTCCAGATGCCCATAGTCATTGATGCGGTTCACAAAATATCTCCCATTTTCAAAATCCACTTCCGTTATGCTGCAGTTCTCCAGATGTGAGGCAAACAGCCGGTTTCTGGCATAGTCCACCCCCAGGAAATAGCAAAGCAGACTCCGGATCACGCCGCCGTGCGTGATGACGGCAATCTTCTGTTTTCCGCTTTCCTTCATCTCCTCCAGCACAGGAAGAACTCTCTTTGCCACGTCTTCCGCAGATTCCCCGCCGGGGTAAGGCAGGTCCTTTTCCATCTTCCCTTTCTCCTTGAGGAATCCGCTGAACCGGACGGCAATCTCTTCGTCTGCCAGTCCTTCCATCTCCCCGAAAGAAATCTCTTTCAGTGCAGGCCTCACCACCCGCGGAAGCTGCCATATTTCATTGGCGATTTCCGCAGTCTCCATGGCTCTTAATAGATCACTGGACCACACGGTCTCCAGGCCGGCCTGTGCCAGCCGCCTTCCCACCAGCTCCGCCTGTCTTTTTCCCTCCGGTGAAAGGGATACATTTACATTGCACAGCGGACTTTCCTGTCTGCCATGCCGTATCAGATACAGTCGCATTTATGTTTCCTCCGCTTCCGCCGGAAAGATCCGGACCGATACCGGTTCCGGATCCCTGTCAGACGGTCAGTATTTCCGACATCTCATCTCTCCCTGCAACAGCAATATGAAAATCGGATGCCTGGTAGGGGCATTCCCCCATATCCAGTTCCAGCCTTACGGTCTCATAGGCCAGTTCCGGAAGATTGTTCTCCTTGCTCAGATGGCCCAGGAGAATGTGTTTCAGCTTGTCATTGAGGATGCAGTTCAAAAGCCGCCCGGCATTCTCATTGGAAAGATGGCCGAAATCCCCCATGATTCTCCGTTTCAGGTAGTAGGGATAAGGCCCTGCCTCCAGCATCCGGATATCATGGTTGGATTCCAGAAGCACCGCGTCCAGATCCAGCAGATGGTTGATGGTATACTGATCAAAATGCCCCAGGTCCGTGGCCACGGCAATGGATTTTCCTTCATGCTGAATCCGGTAGGCCACCGGGTCTGCCGCGTCGTGATCAATATGGAAAGGCTTCACCACCATGTCACCCACGGCAAAATCCACATCCGGCATCACCGGATGAAACAGTTCCTCCGGATATTCCCCCAGATACTTCATCTTCCGGACTGCCTTCAGAGTCTTTTCCGTTCCGTAGATGGGCACCTGGTATCTCTTCGAAAGAACTCCCAGTCCCTGCACATGATCCGAATGTTCGTGAGTAATGCATATGGCGGAAAGCTCCGACGGCTTTACTCCCACCTCCCAGAGGCCTTTTTCAATCCTCTTGGTGCTGATCCCCGCGTCAATCAGCACATGGGTCCTGTCCGTCCCCGCATAGATACAGTTGCCGCTGCTGCCGCTGGCAATGCTAACAAATCTCATGTTCCAAAATCCCTTTCAGCTGCGCCCGGATTTCCTCTTCGCCCCGGTTGTTGTCGATGACGAAGTCCGTGTGCTTTCTGTATTCTTCTTCCGAATCCTGTTCCGCAATGATGGATTCGCATTTTTCCCTTGTATATCCCCGGTCCTTCATGAGGCGCCGGATCCTGTTTTCCTCCGTGGTATACACATAGCCCACCGCATCAAAAAGTCCTTCGGGCGCGGTTCTGAATATGGCCGCCTCCACCACCACCAGGTCTTCTTCCGCCTCCAGGGCCTCCTGCTTTATGGTTTCCCACGTCATGGGATGAATAATGCCGTTCATGGTTTCCAGCGCCTTCCGGTCATGAAAGATCAGCTCGGCCAGCTTCGGCCGGTCCACGGAACCGTCTTCCTGAAGGAAGCTGTCTCCCAGAGCTCTGGTCACCCGGGCCAGGCCAGGACTCCCCGGCTCCATCAGACGGTGTGCCACCTGATCCGCCAGAATCACCCTGGCTCCGAATTCTTCCCGGAACACCTTAAGGACACTGCTTTTTCCGGCTCCCACGCCTCCTGTGATGCCCAGAATCGTTTTCTTTTTCAAGGCTTCCGTCCTCCTTTATTTGGCCTCAAACCAGCTGGAACCGGCATGCATGTCAATTTCCAGTTCCACCTTCAGACTGGCGGCATGTTTCATTTCCTCGGAAAGGATCTCTGCCACCCGTTCCTTTTCCTCCATGTATGTCTCCACCAGAAGTTCATCGTGAACCTGAAGAATCAGTCTGGACCGGAGGCCTTCTTCCCTGAGGCGTCTGTCCACCCGGATCATGGCGATCTTTATGATATCCGCCGCTGTTCCCTGAATGGGAGAGTTCATGGCCACGCGCTCTCCGAAGGATCTCTGCATGAAATTGGCGGATTTCAGTTCCGGAACCGGACGGCGTCTGCCGAACATGGTGGTCACATACCCCTGTTCCCTGGCAGTCTCCACCAGCCCGTCCAGAAATGCCTTCACCTGCGGATAAGTATGGAAATACCGCTCAATGTATTCCATGGCTTCTTTTCTTGTAATGCTTAAGTCTTCACTGAGGCCGAAGGCGCTGATTCCGTATACGATTCCGAAATTCACGGCCTTGGCGTTGCGTCTCTGAAGAGGAGTCACCTCCTCCAGCGGAATGTGAAATACCTGAGAGGCCGTAATGGCATGGATATCCTGGGCACTGCGGTAGGCTTCAATGAGCCTTTCATCCCCGGACATATGGGCCAGAACACGCAGTTCAATCTGGGAATAATCCGCGTCCAGGAATACGCATCCTTCTTTCGGTACAAACACTTTCCGGATTTCCCGTCCCAGTTCCATACGGATGGGAATATTCTGGAGATTGGGCTCCGTGCTGCTGATGCGTCCCGTGGCTGTGATGGTCTGATTGAAACGGCTGTGAATCCGTCCGTCGGAACCGATGAAGGCATCCAGGCCGTCTGCATAGGTGGATTTCAGTTTTGTATACTGGCGGTACTCCAGGATTTTCCGGATCACCGGATAGTCGGGCGCCAGCTTTTCCAGCACGTCGGCGGCGGTGGAATATCCTGTTTTGGTCTTTTTTCCTCCTTTGATCTGCATCTTTTCAAACAGGATTTCTCCCAGCTGTTTCGGGGAATTGATATTGAATTCACACCCGGTATCCTGCCAGATCTCCTGTTCCAGTATGGAAATCCTGCCTTTCAGTTTTTCCCCGTATGCCCGCAGTTCTTCCCTGCGGACCTGGATTCCTTCCTGCTCCATATGAAACAGTGCCTGAATCAGCGGCAGTTCGATCTCCCGGTACAGAGACTCCATGCCGGCATCTTTTAACGCCTCCGTCAGCGGCGCTCCCGCAAGGCACGCCGTACAGGCCGCATAGCAGGCCATTTTCATCACCGGTTCTTCGTCCTGCTCCCAGGCCTGCTTCAGGGACTGTTTTCCCATAAGGTCTCCCCTGGACGGCACTGTCAGTTTCAGATAATCCCTCGCCACATCGTCATATTCATAGGAATCCTTCAAAGGGTTCAGAAGATAGGCAGCCACTCCGGCATCGCAGACCGTATCCCCGTATCCCAGAGGAAGAAACGGCAGCTGGCCTTTCAGATCCATGACCCAGACCTGTCTGTTTCTGCAGAGTTCCGTAAGTTTTTCCGCCAGATATTCTCCTGTGAGAAATCCCTCACAGGGCATAAAAAAGCTGTCCTTTCCATCCAGGGAAAGGGCCAGGCCAAATACTGTCTGCGCTTCGGAAAAAAGCTGCGCTCCAAGGGTCTCTGCGTGCCCGGCCCGTGAAAAAATCTGCTCCGCCTCCGCCAGGTCCCGTACCACTGAAAAGTTCTTCTCCATGTCATTTTCGTTTCTGGCTTCCGCTCCGAACCGCTGGATCAGAGACTTGAACTCCAGCCGTTTCATGTATTCATAGGCTTCGGGCGTATAAAGATCCCCGATTCTGGCATCCTCCGGCGAAAATGTGATGGGCGCATCGATGCAGATCCTGGCAAGTTTCTGTGAAAGTTCAGCCAGATCCCGGTGCTCCTCCAGGGCTTTTTTTGCTCTGGGCGGTTTTACTTCATCCAGATGGGCATAGAGGTTATCCAGGCTGTGATACTGAAGGATCAGGCTGGTGGCGGTTTTTTCGCCGATGGAAGGCACGCCGGGAATGTTGTCCGATGCATCTCCCATCAGTGCCTTGACGTCAATGAATTCTTCCGGCGTCACCTGGTATTCCTTCTTTACATCTTCCGGATAGTAGTCGTGGATCTCTGTGGAACCGCGGCTGGTTCTGGGAATCCGGATCCGGATATGGGTATCCGCCAGCTGCAGAAGATCCCGGTCTCCGGACACCACGGACACTTCCATTCCCAGTGACTGGGCCCGTTTTGCCGCTGTCCCCAGCACGTCATCGGCCTCAAAGCCTTCCTTTGTCAGGATCGGGACTCCCATGGCCTTCAGTACTTCTTTCATCACCGGAACCTGCTCATGCAGTTCTTCCGGCATGGGTTTTCTGGTGCCTTTGTATTCCTCATACATTTTATGACGGAATGTGGGCGCTTTCAGATCAAAAGCCACGGCCAGATATTCCGCCTGTTCTTCTTCCAGTATCTTGAACAGAATATTCAGAAATCCATATATGGCATTGGTATGAAGACCTTCGGAATTGGTCAGGACCGGAACTCCGTAAAAGGCACGGTTCAGTATGCTGTGCCCGTCGATCAGAACAAGTTTTTCCATTGCACTCTCCTATGGGTCATTAATTAAAAAAGAAATCCTGCCTGCCACCAGATCCGGATCTGCAGAAGGAGTGTAACCAGAACTCCCATGAACATCAGGGTATTGACTGCATATCCGGTGATGCGGAACATCAGAAGCCGGCGCAGGATCCGCTCCGATTCTGCCAGCTTTCTTCTGAGATCTCCGGCAATGTCATAGGTCCCGTTGTCCTCGTCCAGCTTCTTAAGGCCCACATCCACCATATAATAGATCTCCAGTTCTTCCCGGCAGTTTTCACAGGTACGGATGTGCTCCATAAATTCTTCCAGTTCTGCAAGGGACAGTCTGTCTTCGATATAAGGAATTACCATTTTTTCCGCTTCCATACAGGTCATGCCGCACACCCCTTTCCTCTGATTTTCTGGCTATCATCATACAACAATTCCCTGCCTATTTCAACTGAAAATCCAGAGGCCCCGTCTCACCGGGGCCTCTGTTTCCTCATTTTCATATGCTTTACAGATCTTTTTCTTTCAGCACTTGGGCAAACAGCTCCATGTCATTGTTTCCGCCGGAAAGGACAAAGCACACCTTTTCTCCTTTCTTTACCGGAAGTTTTCCGGAAAGTCCGGCTCCGATTCCCATGACGGAAGACGGCTCCGCCACAAGATGTGCTTTTTCTGCCAGAATCTTCATGGCTTTCCTGATTTCTCTGTCGTCGGCAGTCACCAGATCATTGACCAGTCTCTCAATGGCCGGGAAATTCTCCGGATCCGCATGGTCAGTCCTGGTGCCGTCCGCGATGGTGTCCACATGGGAAAGCGTCACAGGTTTCCCTTCCTTCCGGCTCAGAGAATACCTGGGTGCGCCGGCAGGCTCCATGCCGATAACACGGATGTCCGGCTTCAGTCCTTTTACGGCTGTGGAAATTCCGGTGATCAGTCCGCCGCCGCCGATGGGCACCACCACCGCATCCATAGCCGGTTCGTCTTCCAGAATCTCCAGTCCGATGGTTCCCTGGCCGGCCCGTACTCCGTCGTCCGCATAGGGGTGAATCTGGGTCCTTCCTTCGGTCTCCATCAGTTCTCTGGCTTTTGCCTCTCTCTCACTTCCCAGGGTTCCCACCAGCATCACAGGGACTCCGTAGGACTTCACGCCCGCCAGCTTCACCGGATTGCAGTTTGTGGGCATGATAATCACCGCATCGATGCCCATCCGGCTGGCAGCACAGGCCACCCCCTGGGCATGGTTTCCGGAAGAACAGGCCACAATCCCCCGCTTCTTTTCCTCTTCGCTCATGGAAAGAATCCGGTTGGTGGCTCCCCTCAGCTTAAAGGATCCTGTATGCTGAAGATTTTCCGGTTTCAGATACACTTCACATCCCAGGTACTCATCCAGTGCCGGCACCCTGAGAAGCGGTGTCCTCAGCACGTATCCTTTTATTCTCTCCTGTGCTTTTTTTACATCCTCAAATGAAATCATGTTTCCCCTCCCGTATGTTTCCGGCTCCGGCCGGTCTTATCGGCGCATGATATTCTGCAATGAACACAGAAGCAGGCATGCGCATGGTATAAACAGCTCGAAAGTCTGACGTCCTCACACTGCATTCCTAAAATACCAAAGAATCCAGAGGAATTCTGTCCTTTTCCTCCACCGGCCGCACAGGTCTGCAGGGAACGCCTGCAGCCACGACCCCGGCAGGAATGGAATGAGTCACTACACTTCCCGCTCCGATCACACTTCCTTTTCCGATGGTGACTCCTCCGCATACAACTGCATTGGCTCCGATCCATACATCGTCTTCCAGGATAATGGGTGCAGATGTACCGATTCCCTCCGCCCTCTGTCCGGCATCCAGAGAATGACCGGCACAGGCCAGGCAGACTCCGGGCGCGATAAATGCATTGGCTCCGATATGAACCGGAGATGTATCCAGGATTACACAGTTATAGTTCATAACCGTAAGTCCATGGGTATGAATATTAAATCCATAATCACATCGGAAATCCGGCTCTATAAATGTCAGCGGATGACAGCTTCCCAGCAGTTCTTCCAGAATTTCACGCCGTCTTTCTTCTTTTTCGGGCGAAAGCTGATTATATTCCCGGCAAAGAGTTGCTGCCCTTCGCTTCAGTTCCCGCGGAATGTTCATATTAACGCCGGCGTAGGATTCCTCTTTTTCCAGAATTTCTCTGATTTCTGCAATATTCATCTGTCTCTCCTGTCTTATTTACTGTCGTCATTTTTATCCCGTGTCCCCAGACCATGGGATCATCCGGTGCGTCCGTTCTTCTGCAATGAACACAGAAGCCGGTATGCACAGATATCATAACCGCTTCTGAAACCTGATTCAGGCTGTCAGTCCATCTGATCAGTCACGATTCTCCATAACACGCGGAATGCCTGTGCAAAAACATTCATGTCGAGAGATTCATCGGTGGTATGTACGTCAAACATACCGGTGGAAAGTCCCGAACACTGGAATCCATGACCGGAAAAGATATTGGAGTCTCCGATGCCGTTGCTGACTTTATAATGGGGCGTGATCCCCTCTGCCTTCAGTGCCCCGATGACGGTTTTTGCCAGGAAGCCCTCGGGGTCCGGCTTATAAGGCGGGCAGAAATGGTTGATCTCGATGTCAACGGTTCCGCCGAATTCATCGGCAGCCGCCTGGCATGCCTTTGAAATCAGCTCAATCTGGGAAGCAATCTGCTCTGCGGAATGGGAACGGACCTCGCAGGTAAAGGACGCTCTGTCACATACGATATTGTTGGCAATGCCTCCCTCGATCATGCCCAGGTTTGAAGTGGTTTCCGGATCGATCCGTCCGAAATGGACCCGGTTGACCGCGTTTGCCAGCATGGCGATTGCGCTTATGCCTTTTTCCGGTTCGATGCCTCCGTGGGCCATCCTGCCATGAAACGTCGCCTTCAGCTCATCTTTTCCTGAAGCAGAAGAAAGCATCTCTCCAAGGTTTCCGGCGGCATCCAGCGCCAGAATGTGTTTTGCAGGCAGTCTGGAATAATCGAAATTCTTTGCGCCGTACAGACCGTTTTCTTCTGCAATGGTAAACAGAAAATAAAGATCTCTGTGGGGCGTCCCGGTTTCTTTCAGAACATCCAGAAGTTCCATCATCATGGCAATCCCGGATTTGTCATCTGCTCCAAGAATCGTATTTCCCGCACTGGTCACTCTGCCGTCCTTGTACACCGGTTCAATTCCGACGCCCGGCTCCACCGTATCCTGGTGGCAGTTGAGGCAGATTGCTTCACCCTCCAGTTTACCCGGAATGTGCAGAAGCAGGTTTCCCCCATGATCACCGCCCGCTGCTTTTCCTGCCTGGTCACGATATACGTCATATCCCAGATTCTCAAAATATCTCTGAAGATAATCGGTCATATTGCCCTCATGTCCCGTTACACTGTCGATCCGTATCATTTCAAAAAGTCTTGAAAGCACCCGTTCTTCGTTTAACCGCATACCCTTCCTCCTGTCGATGTGTCTCAGATCATTTTTCAGATCGGTCTGATGAGATAGTTTCATTATACTTAATTCCGGGGAAAGCCGCAATATGGGAATCCGTTATTATTTCCTGCATTCCCTCTGCACTGCCGGAGGCGGCGTTCTCCAGAGCAGACAGTCAGAACTATGATGCGGTATCTGTCAGCCATACGGTTATATCTGTTTGCTGTCTTCACCTTCTGTTTACGCCTTATCTCTGCACACTGCATGATAAATATCACTTACAATGCTTTCGGCATCTTTCTCCGCAGAAATCGTGACTTCCTTCAGGATATCGGAATAGTCTTTCTCTCGCCACCATCTGCGCATTTCCTCCTGTCCGAACTCCTGACACTTGGCTCTTGTCTGATGCCGTCTCAGGGTCTCCTCAAAGGTCAGATCAAAATACCAGGCATATACCTCTGTGCCATACAGCTGTACAGCCTGTTCAAATAACGGCCTGTACCAGTCTCTGTGCATGATTCCTTCCAGGATCACGATATCACAGTGTTCCCTGCCATATGTCAGCAGTTCTTTCATCAGCGGCAGCGCCGGTGTTTCTTCCCCGTCATTGACATAAAGCATGTTTCTCCTTATTTCATCCTGTGAAAGGAGCATGGTATTCTGTCCGAATCTGTGCTGTAATTCCTTTGCAACCGTGGATTTTCCGCTGGCTGAATTGCCGCGGAGGATGATCAGTTTCCGCATGTTTTTCTCCCTCCAGATTTTCTGCCGCCATCCGCCGGCCGTATTACACAACCCACTGGGGATGACGGATCACCACATGTTTTCCGGTCAGAGCTTCCAGAAAAATCTGTGTCAGTTCCCGTTCTGCCACACGGGAAAACTGATAAAACACAGCTTTATAGCGATCCAGATTCCCATGTGTGATTTGCGCCCACATATTCGGCATGTACCGGACAATGATCGATGATGCATATAAGATCATCACTGCATAAACTTCCCAGTCATTGGTCCGTCCGAACAGCTGTCTCAGAACCATGCTGGTGCTCAGCCCTTTATGTACATGATATTCATCCGATGGATGACCGCCGGCTTCATGACGGACAAAGGCTGTCCAGCCTTCGGAATCCGAATGCGGGTCTTTGTACTTCCCCACCACGGTAATTCTACCGGGGATATGCTGCATCAGATCCTTTTCTGCCCTTTTCGACATGTCGATCATATTGATATAACTTCCGCTGAACTTTCTCTGATAATATGTTTCCTTTGAAAGCCCAGCCCTGTTTATTCCAATATCATAACAGGGAAACACATATCCCGGATGAAACCCCTCGTCCACTTCCATCAGGATATTCTCCAGCTCAGGAATACAATACAGAAGCCGGCTCAGGGAAATCTTAAACTCTGACGTTTCCATTTTCTTCCGGCTGTCCGGAAAATCACTTACATCCACACCCCGGTGAGAAAGCCATGCCTGGAACAGGCCCTGGTGCAGTACGCCTACATAAAAATCATCCAGGCCTGCAGCAGCATCTCCGAAGGTTGCCATTCCGTGTCCGTTTCTGGTGACTTTTTCAATTTCTCCCAGTCTTTTGTATGTGCTGCCGTAAATCAGCATCTCCGCTTCCATCAGGGCGAGTGTTCCATAATAGAGATTCAGCATCCTCTGGATCAGATTTTCTGTGGATGCATTGTCAAAATAATCGATGGCATTCTGGACAAGATAGGAAACCCCTTCGGCTTTCAGCTTTATATCTTCTTCTGAAAGCTCCGTATGCAGAATACTGTCATACCGCTCCACAGATTTTTCCGCAACCTCCCGGCTTGTAAGTGCCCGAAGCTGCGTATAAATCTGTTCCATCGGATTCTCTTCTATAATGTAAATATGTTCTCCATCTTTTCTTCCAATTTCTCTGACAGATTCCTGCGTCCCTTCAGATTCTTCCGCTCCCAGGAACTCCAGATTCCAGTCTGTCAGCACATATTTGAATTCCGTCTCCGGAATCACAGGAATCTGGCAGTCTTTGCTGAAGGTGTTGTCCGGTTCAAATGTCATGCCCTGAATCAGAATACAGTCGACCTCTTTCTCCAGCATCCTATATACGGACCGATCGGTGGACTGGGAATACAATCTTGCAAACTTATGCTGTGTCCTCTCCCCCTGTTCTGTCTTTCTGGATACGCTGTAAACCAGATAGCTGTGACGGGCGTCGCTTCGCAGTTCTGTTATCTCCCAGCCCAGGATCTCCGCAATTTTTCTTATTTCCCTGTCATTTTTCTTCATCAGGTCAATTCTCGGATTTGACTCCATTTGCATTTCCCCCTTTGTCAGAGGTCTGATGACCTCTGGTCGCTGCCACAGATATTTCTGTAAGTTTAAACCAGATGGCAGGATCTGTCAAATGGGCAAGGATAAGGTATAATAAAGGACCTGTTGACAAACGAGAATTTTAGATTGAAAGTTTATGTTTTTAACCCGGATTTTCAGCTTATATGAGAACAAAAGGATAGCTTTGACCATCCTTTTTAGGTTTAATGTAAGCGCCAAATATTCCTGCGGATTTCCTGATCCTCAAGCTTTACCTATAATTGTAGTCGATAGATATTTAGACTATTTCACTACAATTATGGAGGATAGGTTATGGCAGGTACTCGCAAAGCCCGTGTTCCGATGGCGGAACAGATTCGGCTTATCAAGGAATGCCGCCAGAGCGGCATGACAGATGCTGACTGGTGCCGTGAAAACGGCATTGCAGTAAGCACCTTTTACAACTGGGTCAGCCGCTGCCGGAAAGCGGCTGAATAATCCGGGGCAAAATCCATCACCTGTCCGGCGTATAGAAATCACGAATCCGTTTTGTTGGAAAGCGCATTTCCGGTAAAAGGAAATCGCTTTATTTATAAAAACCTTATAATGAGGTATGCACCTATTGGTGTAAATTCATTATAAGGAGGTCACGCTTATGACCAAGTACAGAGAAATCATTCGCCTTACCGGCCTGGGATTCTCACAACGCGACATTATGGCAAGCTGTGGTGTTGCGCAAAAAACTGTCGTCAAAGTTCAGAAACGTGCCAGAGAATTATCACTTTCATGGCCACTTGATGAAGCAATGACTGACACAGAGCTTCAAAAGCTCATGTTCTCTAATGAGAACAGGGTATCGCCTAACAAACGCATGCCTGACTACGCTTACATCCACAAGGAGTTGCTCCGCAACGGAGTCAGCAAAAAGCTTCTTTGGACAGAATACATGGAGGATTGCCGTGCCAACGGCGAGGAACCGCTCATGTACTCCCAGTTCTGCTATCACATCCAGCAGGATGAGCAGAAACGGCGTGCTACCATGCATATCAACCGCAAACCCGGCGAACAGGTTGAAGTAGACTGGGCAGGAGATCCTGCAACAATCATCGACCCAGATACCGGCGAAATCATCAGAGCTTACATATTTGTTGGCGTAATGACCTATAGTCAGTATGCATATGTGGAAGCATTTCTGGATACGAAGCAGAAATCGTGGATTAATGCTCATGTCCATATGTACGAATATTTTGGCGGTGTCGCCAGAATTCTTGTACCTGATAACTGTAAAACCGCAGTTGTTCACAATGGTGGATTTAAAGACCGGCAGATCAATAAAACCTATCAGGAAATGGCCGAACACTATGGCACCGCTATTATTCCGGCACGTGTCAGGGCCCCCAAGGACAAGCCGAATGCTGAAGGAACGGTAGGAAATATATCTACCTGGATTACAGCAGCACTTCGGAATGAACAGTTCTTCTCTCTTGCCGAATTAAACCGGGCAATCAGAGATAAGCTAGAACTGTTCAACCAAAGGCTCTTTCAGAAGAAAGAG
>CABSIM010000020.1 GCA_902477765.1 uncultured Clostridiaceae bacterium
GTGCGGGTTGACTGTGTGGCGGCAGCTCAGATTTACAACATGCTGATGGACTATAAGGGCGATGTCACGGTGAAGATCGATGGCATTGCAGCATCGGCGGCAAGTGTGATTGCGATGGCAGGGACGAAGGTGCTCATGAGTCCTGTGAGCATGATGATGATCCACAATCCGGCGACTATTGCCTTTGGTGATACGGCGGAGATGCAGAAGGCGATCAATATGCTGGCTGAAGTGAAGGAATCTATCATGAATGCCTATGAGATCAAGACCGGCATGAGCAGGACGAAGATCTCACATCTGATGGATGCGGAGACCTGGATGGACGCACATAAGGCGGTGGAACTGGGCTTCGCGGATGATGTGCTGCAGAGAGCGGGTGCATCGGAGGGCGAAGACCTGGAAGCACCGGAGGTGTCGATGCTCTATTCCAGGGCGGCGGTGACCAATTCGCTGATGGATAAGATCGCGGCGAAGTGTCACATCAAGGCACCGGAGAGCGGTGCGGCAACTGAACAGACAACGGATAACGGGCGTTCCTGTGATGAGATCAGGGAACGCCTGAATTTTATCAAGAGATTCATTTAAGGAGGAATCGAGCTATGACTATCAAAGATATGATCGAGAAGAGAGCAAAGGTGTGGGAGACCGCAAAGAACTTTGTGGATACCCACGAGAATGAGAACGGCGTTCTGTCTGCGGAGGATAACGCAACTTACAGCCGTATGGAGCAGGAGATCGAGGATCTGACTGCGGCGATCGACCGTCAGCAGAGAGCCGAGGCCAGAGAGGCGGCACTTAATCAGCCGATCAACACTCCGCTTACCGGAAGACCGGCAAAGCAGGTGGAGGAAAAGACCGGGCGTGCTTCCAATGCGTACAAGGAAGACTTCGGAGCTCATCTCCGCGGTAAAAGACTTGTCCACAACGTCCTTTCCGAGGGTGTGCAGGCAGACGGCGGCTATCTTGTTCCGGAAGAGTTTGAGCGTCAGATCGTGACCGGTCTGGATGAGGCAAATGTGGTGAGAGGCCTTGCGAAGGTCATCACTACCAGCGCTGAGAGAAAGATCCCGGTTGCGGCTACTCACTCTACTGCACAGTGGACGGCAGAGAACGGTGCTTATACCGAGAGCGGTCCTACTTTCGACCAGAAGACCATTGATGCCTTCAAGCTGACTGACCTTGTGAAGGTTTCCATCGAGCTTCTGCAGGATTCCATGTTTGACCTGGAGTCTTACATTGCCGGTGAGTTCGCAAGGGCATTCGGTATTGCGGAGGAAGAGGCTTTCTGTGTCGGTACCGGAACCGGACAGCCTACCGGTATCTTTACCGCGAACGGCGGAACCGTAGGCGTGATTGCGGCAAGCGCAACGGCAATCACGGCGGATGAGCTGATCAACCTGATCTATTCGCTTAAGAGTCCTTACCGCAGAAACGCGAAGTTCCTTATGAACGACGCAACGGTATCCATGATCCGTAAGCTGAAGGACAAGAACGATGCTTATCTCTGGCAGCCTTCCCTTCAGGCAGGTGAGCCGGACAAGCTTCTGGGCTATGACCTTTATACTTCTCCTTATGTTCCTACGGCGAAGGCAGGAGCTCTGACTGTGGCATTCGGTGATTTCAAGAATTACTGGATCGCTGACAGATCCGGCAGAACGGTTCAGAGGCTCAATGAGCTCTACAGCACCAACGGCCAGGTCGGCTTTGTTGCGACGGAGCGTGTTGACGGCAAGGTGATCCTTCCGGAAGGTATCCAGCTCCTGAAGATGAAGACAAGCGCCTGATCGTAAGCAGATGTAACTATGAGGCGGTGGGAAGTTCCTGCCGCCTCTGTTTTAAGGGGTGATTTCTATGACTGTGACTGTGGAAGAGATGAAGAGTTATCTCCGGGTTGATTTCGAGGATGACGATGCTCTGATCGAAAACTTCATATCGGCGGCAAAGAAGCAGTGCATGGATATCCTGCGGACGGACGATGAGGCGGACCTGGATGCGGCTCAGAACGGAAAGATCGCTGTGATGTTTACGGTGGCTTATTTGTATGAGCACCGGGAAGAAGCTGACCATCACGCGATGGATCTGACGCTTCGGGCTCTGCTGTTCGGCAGCCGGAAGGAGGGATTCTAATGGATGTGGCAGCTTTGAGATCTAAAGTGACATTCCAGAAGAATGAAACAGTGACCGATAAGTACGGCAATCACAAGAATGCCTGGACGGATTACTATACTTGCTTTGCCACGATCGGCGGTGAAGGGCTGGCCAGTTCCAAGGAAGAGCAGGTTGCCGGGACTACGGTCGAGGATTTTTCCATGACCGTATCTGTCCGGTACTGCCGGAAGGCTGCTGCGATCGATTCCACGCATTTCCGGGTGATGTTTATGGGTGAGATCTACAACATCGTGAACATTGATCATATGAACTTCCGGAAGAAGTCATTGAAGTTCACCTGCAGGAAGGAGCGGCGCTGATGGCACAGACGATAAAGATTGACCAGCTGGCGGATACCGTAATGAAGGGCATGGAGGAATACGCGAAACTTGCTGCGGAGGACCTGAAGAAGGATGTCCAGAAGGCGGGCAAGACCGTAAAGCAGCAGATCGAAAGCACGGCTCCAAAGAAGACGGGAAAGTATTCCAAGAGCTGGGCGGTGAAAAAGACCAGAGAAACGTCCGATTCCATCCAAATCGTGGTGCATTCCAAACGGTACCAGCTGACACATCTTTTGGAGTTTGGCCATGCGAAACGCGGCGGTGGAAGGACAAGGGCTTTTCCTCATATCGCGCCGGCGGAGCAGGCAGGTATCGAGCAGCTGACAAGGGATATCGAGCGTGACCTGCAGAAAGGCGGTTAGAAATGGAGATATTGCTTTTGTTATTCGTGATCGCTCTTGGGATAGCGGTGATCGGCACTGCCATTTACCACGGTACCTGAAGAGGCGAGGATTGTCGTGGTTATCCGTATAACTGCCCGACCTGCCGTCATGCTGCAGAATGCATTATCGAGATCGGGAGGAAGAAGGATGACGCATGAAGATGTAATGCAGATGCTGGCCGAAACGGAGATCCCTTTTGCATATGACCATTTCGCAGAGGGGGAAAGTCCTGATCCGCCGTTCATCTGCTTTTTATTTCCGGGTTCGGAGAACTTTGCTGCGGACAACGTGGTCTATATGGAGTTTTCCAACCTGAGCATTGAACTTTATACCGATGAGAAGGATCCGGAACTGGAAGACAGGGTTGAGGCGGTGCTGAATGCCAATGAACTGTTCTGGAACAAATCGGAGGTATGGATTGAATCAGAAAAACTATACGAAGTGCTGTACCAGATGACGGTATAGCGGAAAGAGAGGTTAATTATGCCGAGTACAAACAACAAGGTGAAGTTCGGCCTTAAGAACTGCCATTATGCGAAGGCGACACTTGATCCGGATACCAATGCCGTGACATTTGCTACGCCTGTTGCGATTCCCGGAGCTGTGAATCTGTCTCTGGATCCGGAAGGGGATACCGAGCCGTTCTATGCGGACGATATGGTTTATTACACCACGGTAGCGAATAACGGTTATTCGGGTGATCTGGAGATCGCGTTGATTCCGGACAGCTTCAGGAAAGACATCCTGAAGGAAACGGAAGACAGCAATGGTGTCCTGGTGGAAGATTCCACGGTGGAGCCGGAGCATTTCGCTCTGCTTTTCGAGTTCTCCGGAGACAAGAAAAAGATCAGGCACTGTATGTATTACTGCACTGCCGCAAGACCGACCATCGAAGGCAAGACCAATGAGGATTCCAAGGAAGTCCAGACGGAATCGCTGGAGATCACGGCAACGCCGCTTCCGAGCGGTCTTGTGAAGGTGAAGACCGGAGCGAACACAACGGATGAGGTCTACAACGGCTGGTATTCTGCTGTTTATCAGTCTCCGACAACGGAACCGACTGAGCAGGGACAGGGTTAAGACTATGGGGCAGGGCTTTGGCTCTGCCCTTAATCGTGATTGGAGGATTTAATCATGGCACTTACAAAGACAGTGAATATTGATGGCAAGGATGTGACCTTCAGGGCTTCCGCTGCCATTCCAAGAATATACAGGAACAAGTTCCACAGAGATATTTACAAGGATCTTCATGACCTGCAGAAGAGCATTGATGAAAACGATCCGGAAAACTCCGCATTGGATTCTTTTTCGCTTGAGCTGTTCGAGGACATCAGCTACATCATGGCGAAGCATGCGGATCCGCAGGGCGTTCCGGATACTCCGGATGAATGGCTTGACCAGTTTGGGACATTCTCCATTTATCAGGTGCTGCCGGAGATCATTGAGCTTTGGGGGCTGAATGTGCAGACGCAGGTGGAGAGTAAAAAAAACTTCGAGCGACTGACCGGGAAATGACAACGCCGCTCTTACTCCTAAGGGCGGTGCAGCTTGGTGTGCAGATCGGGGAGATGGATCTTCTGACTATCGGAACCATCAACGATATGTATACGGAAATGCAGAATGATGAGAACCAGGGATCATACAGCACTCTGGCATCTCAGGATGATATGAATCGATTCTAGAAGGGATAATCGCACCTTGTTGTGACTATTGAAATTACAACGAAAATGATTTAAGATAGAGTCGATGGAGGTGTCAGAATGCAGATTTCAAGCAGATTTACAATAGCGGTTCATGTGCTTATAGCAATTGAAACATTTAAGAATGACCATAAAATCACCAGTGAATTTCTTGCGTCCAGCGCAAATGTAAATCCGACGGTAATCAGAAGACTCTTGCAGCAGCTGAAGAAGGCGGAGATTGTAACAGTGAAGCGGGGAAGCGGCGGTGCCGATATAGAGAAATCCTTGACGGAGATAACGCTTCTGGATGTTTACAATGCCGTGGAGCCTGTCGAAAATGGACAGTTGTTTCATTTCCATGAGAATCCGAATGAGTTATGCCCTGTGGGACGAAACATTCACAGGATCATGGATCACAGGCTTGAAGAAATACAGAATGCCATGGAAGATAAAATGCGGCGAATAACCATAGCTGATGTAATGGCGGATGCGAACAAGCTTATAGAATCTTAAAAAGTTTTGTTGTAACACTTGACATCACAACATGGCGGTGGTACACTTCCGTTGTATCAATCAATATCACAACAAATGGAGGTATCAGAAATGTCTAACTATAGTAAGGTAAGTGTTGCAAACGATCCGAGAACTGAACTTCATGATCAGCTGGGACTTACAGGGGCTGAGATCAGCATCAACCATCTTCCGGCAGGTGCGAGTGTTCCTTTTGTTCATTATCATAAGACCAATGAAGAGATTTACATCATTCTTTCCGGCAAGGGAAAAGCGGTAGTTGACGGTGAGGATATAGAGCTTTCTGCCGGTGATATCGTGCGTATTGCGCCGGATGGGAAAAGACAGTTCTTCGCGGCAGATGATTCTGAGATCAGCTATGCCTGTATCCAGGTGAAGGCAGGTTCTCTTGAAGCGTATACCGCCGACGATGCAGTAATCGAGTAAGTATGAGTTTTAAAGTTGTGGGCATTTCTGCAAGCAGATGTCCATAACTTTTTATGTGGAGAGCTATGAGTGTTTGTATAAAAGACAATATCCAGAATATGAACCTTGTCATCGGCTGCACGGTAGGCTGCGATTATTGCTATGCACGGAATAATGTGAAGCGGTGGCATACGATACCGGATTTCAGTAAGCCTGAATTTTTTGAAGGCAAGCTTAAAATGATGGACAAGGCAAGACCGCAGAATTTCCTTCTGACCGGTATGAGTGATCTTGCGGGATGGAAAGAAGAATGGCGAGAAGAGGTGTTTGAAAAGATCCGGAAAAATCCGCAGCATCAGTTTTTATTTCTGTCGAAAAGGCCTGATCTCCTGGATTTTGAAACGGATCTTGAAAACGCCTGGTTTGGGGTGACGGTTACCAGAAGATCAGAACTCTGGCGCATTGAAGCATTGAGGAATCATGTAAGGGCAAAGCATTATCATGTGACCTTTGAGCCGCTTTTTGATGATCCTGGAGAGGTCGATCTTTCTGGTATTGATTGGATCGTTGTAGGAACCATGACAGGCGCTCAGAGCAGAAAAATCCGTACTGAGCCGGAATGGGCATGGTCGCTTACGGATCAGGCGCATCAAAGGAATATACCTGTTTTTATGAAGGAAGATCTTGAACCGATCATAGGCGATGAAAATATGGTGCAGGAATTTCCTGAAGCATTTGAGAAGGTATTGGAGGTACAGCGGGCATGGAAGAAGTGAGAACGGAAGATATCCTGATAAGGGATGTGGAAACCAAAAATATCATGACAAAGTCAAACCTGCCGGTGGGAGGGTATTCTGTGAATCCGTATGTCGGATGCACGCACGCATGCAAGTATTGTTACGCTTCTTTCATGAAAAGGTTTACAGGACATACGGAAGAGTGGGGAACATTTCTTGATATCAAGCACTGGCCTGAAATCAAGCACCCTGAGAAATATGCCGGACAGCGCGTTGTGATCGGATCCGTGACAGACGGGTATAATCCGCAGGAAAAAGAGTTCGGAAACACAAGGAAACTGCTTGAACAGCTGCGGGGGAGCGGAGCAGATATTCTGATCTGCACAAAATCCGACCTTGTGGTGAGAGATATTGACCTGCTAAAAGAGCTCGGACAGGTAACAGTATCGTGGTCGATCAATACGCTGGACGAGAAGTTCAAGGACGATATGGATGCAGCGGTTTCCATTGAACGAAGGATTGCTGCGATGAAGCAGATATATGACGCCGGTATCAGGACAGTATGCTTTGTATCCCCGGTATTTCCGGGCATTACGGATTTTGAGGCTATCTTTGAACGTGTAAAAGACCAATGTGATCTGTTTTGGCTGGAGAATCTTAATCTGAGAGGCGGATTTAAGAATACCGTTATGGACTATATCGCTGAAGAGTATCCTGATTTAGTGCCGCTCTATGATGAGATTTATAACAAGCATAACAGAAGCTATTTCGAGGCTCTGGAAAACAAAGCCGAGAAACTTGCCGAGAAGTATGATTGCCCGTTTGTGGATAATGAAATGCCTTATGGAAGGGTTCCGCAGGGGCATCCGGTAATCGTGGATTATTTTTATCATGAAGAAATCCGCGGATCCGATAATACAGGAAAAAGAAAGCGCAAATAGCGCGTATAAACAAAGTGAAATGCTTTTGAGAAGAATCGGGAGACCGGTTCTTTTCTTTTACCCAAAATCAGGAAGGAGGGACATGAATGGCTGGACGGATCCAGGGAATCACCGTTGAGATCGGTGGCGATACCACCAAACTACAGACAGCCCTGAAGGGCGTAAATACAGAGATCAGAAATACTCAGAGCCAGCTGCGTGATGTCGATAAGCTCCTGAAACTTGATCCGGGGAACACGGAACTGCTTGCACAGAAGCACAGGCTCCTGGGTGATGCCGTCAAGGAAACGAAGGAAAAGCTGGAGACCTTGAAGACGGCGGCAGAACAGGCAGAGCAGGCGCTGAAGGATGGAACGATCACGCAGGATCAGTATGATGGCCTGCAGCGTGAGATCGCAGAGACCGAGGCGAAGCTGAAGTCTTTAGAGGAACAGGCAAGGCAGTCCGGGACAGCTCTTCAGGAAATTGCCGCAAAGGGTGAGAAGCTTAAGACGGTTGGTGACAATGTTACCAATGTCGGAAAGAAATTCATGCCTGTGACTCTGGGCGTTGTGGGATTAGGTACGGCGGCGGTGAAGACTGCCGCTGATTTTGATTCTGCTATGAGCAAGGTGGCGGCGGTATCCGGAGCGACAGGTTCTGATCTGGAAGCGCTCCGGGATAAAGCCCGTGAGATGGGTGAGAAGACAAAGTTCTCCGCATCCGAAGCAGCGGAAGCCATGAACTATATGGCGATGGCGGGCTGGAAGACGGAAGATATGCTTTCCGGTATCGAGGGCGTGATGAATTTGGCTGCCGCTTCCGGTGAGGATCTGGCGACCACTTCCGATATTGTGACGGATGCCCTGACCGCTTTTGGTTTGACGGCGAAGGATTCCGGGCATTTTGCGGATATCCTTGCGGCGGCCTCGAGTAATGCGAATACGAATGTCTCCATGATGGGTGAGACCTTCAAGTATTGCGCTCCGATTGCCGGCGCTTTGGGATTCTCTGCGGAGGATACGGCGGAAGCAATCGGCCTGATGGCCAATGCCGGTATCAAGGGATCTCAGGCAGGTACTTCTCTCAGGACGATCATGAATAACCTGTCTGGGGAAGTGAAAATCTGTGGGTCTTCTATCGGAGAGGTTACGGTTGCAACAACCAATGCAGACGGCTCTATGAGGGATCTGTCGGACATTCTGGCTGACTGCCGGACGGCATTTTCGGGATTGTCTGAATCTGAAAAGGCGGCAGCGGCTGAAAGTCTTGTCGGCAAGGATGCAATGTCCGGATTCCTGGCTCTGATGAACGCCGGGGAAGCGGATATCAACAAGCTTTCCAGTGCGATTGATAACTGCGATGGTTCTGCGGCAAGTATGGCTGAGACCATGAATGATAACCTTGCCGGTCAGCTGCAGATATTGAAGTCTCAGCTGGAAGAGCTGGCGATCTCCTTTGGTGAATTGCTGATGCCTGCGATCCGAACTATTGTCGGATGGATCCAGAAGTTTGTGGACTGGCTCAATTCGATGGATGAAGGTACCAGAAAGGTGATCGTGACGATTGCCCTGGTGGCTGCTGCTATCGGTCCGGTGTTGATTATAGTAGGTAAGGTCATTTCTGCGGTCGGTACCATTATGACTCTGGTTCCGAAACTGGCCGGCGTGATCAATGCAGCGAAGGGAGTATTTGCTGCATTCAATGCGGTATGCGCGGCGAATCCGTATGTGCTGATTATCGCAGCGATTGTTGCCTTGGTGGCAGCGTTCATTTATCTCTGGAACAACTGTGAAGAGTTCCGGCAGTTCTGGATCGACCTGTGGGAGAGCATCAAAGAGATCGCTATTGCCGTGTGGGAGGCGCTGAAGGCATTCTTCCAGGCGGCGTGGGAAGCAATCAAGACCACGGCTACAACAGTCTGGAATGCAATCAAGGATTTCTTCTCCGGGCTGTGGGAAGGCATCAAGAACATTTTCACGACGGTGGTGAACGTGATCAGCACATTCCTGACTACGGCATGGAACACGATCAAAAATACCGTGACAACCGTGTGGAATGCGATAAAGACATTTTTCACGACAGTCTGGAATGGAATTAAGTCGGTTATCACTACGGTGGTAAATGCGATCTCCACCTTCCTGAGTACGGCGTGGAATGGGATCAAGACTGCGATCACTACGGTGCTGAATGCCATTAAGACAGCGGTTACTACGGTCTGGAATGGCATCAAGAATACGATCACAACTATCGTGAACGCAATCAAAAATGCAGTCACGACAGCCTGGAACAATATCAAGACTGCCGTATCCAATGCGGCAAACGCAATCAAGACCGGCGTGAAGAATGCCTTTAATGCTATGCTGCACGGCATCAAAAATATCTGCGGAAATATTTATGGTGCAGTGAAGGGTGGCTTTGACAAGGCTATCGGCTTTATCAAGGGACTTGCTTCGCAGGCTTTCCAGTGGGGTGCTGACTTCATTGGCGGCATCGTGAATGGTATCAAGTCCATGATCGGTAAGGTCGGGGATGCGGTTTCTTCTGTTGCAAATAAGATCCGGAGCTTCCTGCATTTCTCTGTGCCGGATGAAGGACCTTTGACGGATTATGAGAGCTGGATGCCGGACTTCATTGGAGGACTTGCAAAAGGCATTGAGAAGAGCCGGGGCATGATTGAGAACGCAATGAACGGTGTGACTTCTGATCTTACCATTACTCCGAGGGTGATGGCAGCTCAGGGTAGATATTCCGGATTGGCTGCATCGAGCGGAGATCTGATTTCCGGAATCAATACAGCACTGAATACAGCTCTGGCCGGTGGAGGCGCTGCAGGGGATATCGTGATCCCGGTTTATATCGGCGGTGACATGATTGATGAGATTGTGGTTACGGCTCAGCAGAGAATGAATTTAAGAAGTGGAGGCAGGTAAGATGGCTCATTTGCAGTATCTTGTTTTTAACAATGAGAATATCCCGATGCCTGCCTCTTATTCTGTGAGTTTATCGGATGTGGAGGCAGACAGCGGAGGCGTGACGGAGGCAGGAACCACGCAGAGGGATGTTGTAAGAGAAGGTGTGGTTCAGATCGGCGTGACCTTCCGTGTATCGAAACGGTGGCTGAATAAGTTTTCGGCTTATAAGAAGCTGGCAAGCATTACGGTCGGATACTTGGATATGGAGACCATGAACATCGTGGATACACAGATGTTCATTGACGGATATCAGGTGAAGCTGGTCAGTGATACAAGCTATGGGAGCTTGTGGGAGGTGTCCTTCACGCTGAAAGAGTTTTAAGGAGGGCTACTATGTATCCAGTGAGCAATGCCTTCCTTGATGCAGTGAAGGCAAACAATAGAAAATACTACTGGACCGGCAGGATCACAACGACTGCCGGAACGGTTTATGAGTTTGATCAGGATGATATGGTCAAGGGCAGCGGGTATATCACAAGCCAGTGCTGTGGATCTACGGAGATCGAACTGGGAACGGTGTATGCTGCGGAGATGGGGATTTCGCTTTTCTCCGAGATCAACAGGTACACGCTGGAAGATGCGAAGGTAGAGCTGTTCTATCACTTGCAGATAGCAGGCGGTTCTTATGAGAGGATCCCTATGGGAATCTTTGAAGTATCGGAAGCGAACCGGAAAGCGAAGTGCTTGGAGATCAAGGCCTACGACTACATGGTTCGGTTCGAGAAGGCTTTTACTTCTCTGGAATCCATCGGTAATGCTTATGACTTCATGGTACTCTGCAGCACGGCCTGTGAGGTAACACTGGCTCAGGACAGGGCAACGATTGAGGCGATGCCGAACGGAACCGAGAACCTGTCCATCTATTCGGATAATGACATTGAGACTTACCGCGATGTGCTGTTCTATGTAGGACAAGTGCTTGGCGGTTTTTTCGTGATCAACAGAGCCGGGGAACTGGAACTGCGGAAGTATGGAAATACGCCGGTGCTGACAGTAGAAAGAAAGCACAGGTTCACATCCAGCTTTTCCGATTTCATCACAAGATATACAGCGGTTTCTTCAACGAACCTGCGGACGCAGATGGCGGAGTATTATGCGTTGGATCCGGATGACGGACTGACTATGAATCTGGGAGTGAATCCGCTTTTGCAGTTCGGTCTTGAAGAGACCAGGCGGCAGCTCTGCACAAATATTCTGAATGATCTGGCTGTCGTGAATTATGTTCCGTTTGATTCTGACACGATTGGGAATCCGGCGCTGGATGTGGGAGATATTCTTTCCTTTACCGGCGGACAGGCAGATTCTACGAAGTATGCCTGCATTACTTCCAATAGTATTAAGATTGGCGGAAGGCAGAGTATTAAATGCGTGGGAAAGAATCCGAAGCTTTCTCAGGCGAAGAGCAAGAATGATAAGAACATCTCCGGGCTGTTAAATCAGATCGAACAGGGGCGCATCGACATCCATACATTTACGAATGCCTCCGCCTATTCGGTTGCGGACAAGGATGTACGTATCATCAGCATTGAGTATGCATCCAGTGATGAGACGCATGTCCAGTTCCATGCACAAGTGATGGTGGACGTAGTGGCGGATGCGGTCAGCCGGAGTGCGTCTGCGAAAGGGACAATTGTGGTTCCCATTCCTTCCTCCGACTCCGACAGCGGCACAGAAACCGGATCTGAAACAGGAGGCACAACAGATGTGCCGGTTGACGTGGAGATTCCTGTCACTTGGACGGAGGACGGGCAGGCAGTATGCCATGTAACTTATGAACTGAATGACGAGGAGATTACTACCCTGTATCCGGTGGAGACATGGCACAGCGGGAAACATATCCTCACACTGTACTACCCGGTGGAGAGAGTCATCCCATACATTACGAACACATTCCGGGTGTACCTTCGGATGGAGGGAGGCACGGGCACGGTGGACGTGGGGGATGCCATTGCGTCCATCAGCGGGCAGTCCATGGCAGCAGCAGCGGCATGGGACGGGAAGATTACCGTGGAAGAAACCGTAGGTATGTTTTCTCTCGGCGGAAGCCTTTCGGCAAGGGCATTTGCCGTGGATATTCAGACGGAGACAATGGAGTTGGTGAAGAGATATTATTCTGAAACCATCAGCAGGATTCCGGTAGGCGCATTTGCAGAGCCTATCGAGGTATAGGAGGCATTTATGAAGAGATTAAAAGGGACGATGGTCATTGAACTGACGGACGAGGTGACTGGGGAAGTAGAGACCATCACGGAGGAGAACATGGTTACGAATGCCGTGAACAACATCCTGGGGCAGAACCCTATGGGCGTTTTCTACAACGCAGCGGGGGAATATGATGATCGGGTGGAATGGAACGGAGCACTGCTCCCAATCTGCCCGAACATGATTGGCGGTATATTGCTTCTGCCAAATATACTGGAGGAAAAAGCAGACAATATGTACCCGGCAAGCGGCAATCTCCCGGTGGCGTATGCGTCCAATGATGTGAATTCAACCTCAAATACGGCGAGGGGGAGCTTAAACCAGACGGAGTCAAAAGCACTGGATAATGGCTATAAATTTGTCTGGGAGTTTACACCAAGTCAGGGCAACGGCACGATTTCCGCAGTGGCTCTCACCAGTAAGCAGGGCGGTCAGAATGCATTCGGCAGCCTTGTGGGGGATGCCAGTCCGTTCCTGCTGATTAGGAGGTGTGACATCGGCGGACTTACCGACGCACAGAAAGTGGTTCTTTTTGACGGCGTGGAGATCGATTTTAACAAGGGAATCCTGTATTCCCTGAACTACGAGGGAAGCGTGGTGGACATTCGTCAGGTGCGTGTACCGGTCTTTGACATCGGGCTGAATGAGACACTGGACAATTCTATATACAAACTGATGAAGGAAGACACAATCACGCCGACAACCTTTAATTTCATGGATGACACATATAACGTATATGGGACATTTCTGGACGGGCATGATGGGTACTGGTACGGCTTTGCCAACGAGCAAAATTCCTCTGGGAGTGCAAAAATGCTTTGGATCAAGATCAAGAAGGATGACCTCAGCTTCACGGAGGGCGAATGGACGCTTTCCAATGCGAAGCTCATGGGCATCGGCTTCCAGCAGCTGGATTCCTACCCAGAGCGAGAGGTGCGGGGCTGTATCCGGGGTGGTTATCTTTACATCATGGCGTACAACAAGAAGGGAATCTACAAGATCAACATATCCAATTCCACGGATGTGACGCTTCTTAATCTGGGTTTCACGTCAAAATGGAAACCGCTTGGGGAGTCTGGCACCTGCCAGCTCTATATGACGCTGGTGAACGACATCATCATCGGCGGCGATTTCCAGATACTGGCGGACGATACCATAGTGCATACCCAGGGGAGTGCAAGGTTGGGTACGTTGGCAACACCGCTGATGCAGTATGGGCACTTCCTGTTCGGTTATGGCGGAAGCTATGGGAATGAGTACCGGTATGCATATCTGCTGATGCCGTACCTTGCGACTATCAACAACCTTGCTCAGCCCATCACGAAGACGGTGGACAAGACGATGAAGATTATCTACACGCTGACAGAGGAGACGGTGGTGTAGGGCACATACGAAAATGTATAACAGATGAAATGGCAGTTGCTTCCCGAATTTGGGAGGTACTGCTTTTTTCATGCAGAAAACAAGGAGGGATTTGCGATGAAGGAATTTTGGAATGTGATTCAGGCAGTTTTTGCTGCAGTCGGAGGATGGATTGGCTATTTCCTGGGCGGAAATGACGGCCTGATTTATGCGCTGCTGGCTTTTGTGGTGCTGGATTACATCACAGGGGTTATGTGTGCGGTGGCGGATAAGAAGCTGTCGAGTGCCGTAGGAGTCAAGGGGATCTGCAGGAAGGGTCTGATCTTTGCACTGGTTGGTATCGGGCATCTGCTGGATACGCAGGTGATCGGAACCGGCAGTGTGCTGAGAACAGCGATCATTTTCTTCTATATCTCCAATGAAGGTCTGAGCCTTGTTGAGAACGCTGCTTATTTGGGACTTCCGATTCCTACGAAGCTCCATAAGGTGCTGGAGCAGCTGCATGACAGAAGTGAGAAGGAAGACGAAAAGGATGGTGAGGAATAATGGCATACACGAACAGTTCTATGGTGGTTTATAAGAAGCTTTCTCCGAACCATTCCGGGCAGAGGACGCACAGCATTGACCGGATCACGCCTCATTGCGTGGTGGGCCAGTGTACGGCGGAAGGCCTGGGAGAATGGTTTGAGAAGCAGTCCACGCAGGCATCCAGCAACTACGGCATAGACCGGGACGGCAGGGTGGCTCTGTATGTGGAAGAGAAGAACCGCTCCTGGTGTTCTTCCAGCAATGATAACGACCAGAGGGCAATCACGATTGAGTGCGCTTCCGATACTACGGAGCCTTATGCGTTCAGGGATGTAGTATATCAGACACTGATCAAACTCTGCATCGACATCTGCAAAAGGAACGGAAAGAACAAGCTGATCTGGTTCGGGGATAAGGACAAAACGTTGAATTATTCTCCGAAGAGCGGGGAGATGCTCCTGACGGTTCACAGGTGGTTTGCGAATAAGTCCTGTCCGGGCAACTGGATGTATGCGAGGATGGGAGATCTGGCAGAGAAGGTTACGAAGGCGCTGCAGGGTTCCTCTGATTTTGGTGGCGGTTCGACTACAAAGGGGACTCAGGCATCTGTACTGAAGAATGTGTCTGAGGCGGATGCGATCAAGAGAGTCGGTGCGCTGTTTACGGCAGACCAGAAGAAGAGCGGCATCCTGGCATCGGTATCACTGGCTCAGTTCATTCTGGAATCCGGTTATGGAAAGAGTGAGCTTGCTCAGAATGCCAACAATATCTTTGGAATGAAGTGCAACCTGTCTGGGAATAGTTGGAGCGGTTCCAGTTGGGACGGCAAGAGTAAGTATACGAAGAAGACGCAGGAACAGAATCCTGACGGTAGCATGGTCACGATTACGGCTGACTTCCGGAAGTATCTCTGCATTGAGGATTCCATTGCTGACCACTCCGCTTATCTGCTTGGAGCGATGAACGGAAAGAAGCTTAGGTATGATGGTCTGAAGGGATGCTTGGATTACAAGAAGGCTGTCCAGATCATCAAGGATGGTGGCTATGCCACAAGCCTGACTTATGTGGAGAAGCTGATCTCCATCATCGAGAGGTGGAACCTGACTCAGATAGACGTTCAGGATTCCGGTGGTGATGTGATCCGCTGGTATCGTGTTCGGAAGTCCTGGGCGGATGCCAAGAGCCAGAAGGGAGCCTATAAGATCCTGGACAATGCGAAGAAGTACGCGGATCAGAATCCGGGATATAAGGTGTTCGACGCTGACGGCAAGGTGGTGTATGAGTCAAAGGCAGCAGAACCGGTGGTGAAGGTGCCGTTCCTGGTGAAGGTCAGTATTTCTGATCTGAATATCAGGAAAGGTCCCGGAACTGATTATGACAGGGTTCAGTTTATTCCAATCGGGGTGTACACGATCATGGAAGTCCGGAGCGGAAAAGGCTCTTCAGCCGGCTGGGGCAGACTGAAGAGCGGTGTGGGTTGGATTAACCTTGATTATGTCAGAAAGTTTTAAATGGCTTTTCTGTTGGGGAAGCGGATGATCTTATCATCGTCATAAACGGTTTCTATTTCATCCGCTTCTACATCAATAACGACAGGATTCGGTGAAACAATGTGCGGTGCGGGCTGCTCGGAAGGACATTCAATTTTATTGATGATCGTATTTCCAAGTTTACGAAGACTGGAGCGGAGAAGTGGTTCTCCGAATTCTTGCCAGGCTAAGCCAAGCAGATACATCCCAGCCTCATTTCTTCGGGCTCTTGCCTGCTCTTTATAAGGGACAGGATTCTTGAATTGTGAAGCGAGCTTTCCGTTTTCACGAATGCCACCTGAGCTTACTTTCTGACCTTTCTTGGGTTCCGGAGCTTCAACGATATACTTTGCCATTTTTGTTTCCTCCTTGGTAGTAGTGTTGTTGTTTCTTGTAGCTTTTGCCATGTCTGTTTACTCCTTCCTTTATGCGTCGATCAGCATGTGTGTTACACCTTGGTTACGAGGATCAGGGAACTGTTCATAGATATGATCGTTGCTGAAGTTCTGTGCCAGCATCTCCTTTATGGCGGTTCCGTGATTGTATCCGTGGATTATGACAAGCTGGAAGGCTGTTCGGACAATATTGATGATATTGTTGATGAACCGTCTGGCTTCGTAGCACTTCATGCCGTGTACGTCAGCAGTGATACGGATTTTCTCTGATTCTCTTTCTTTTACCGTAATTCTGTCGAGCTCATCATTCGTAAGAACCATTCTCAGTCTTGAAATAATCATGTGTAACTCCTTTCTGCGGTGCCAGATTAATGTTTACAGTTGGAGTATACAACGGATTTTTTTACGACATTAAAAAACGGGACTAAATAAGTCCCGTTTCAAAGATTGCTATATAATTTTTTCTATGGAGCCAAACTTTTTCTTGACTCGACATATCTCATTTATGTTGGTGAAGCCTAATTCAAAAGCTGTGTATAAATCTTTAAGAGTGATGTGTACTTTCCCGCAATCATCAAACTGAAAATCAACGGCATCAACTCCTGCGGTCATCATATCTCCATATTCATCATCCAAGCTACATTGGAATTCTTTATCCACCTTGAAAAACTGGCATACCCGATCCCGATCATCATAAATATAATCCAGATGGCGGATGAAACGCTTTTTCGCTTTAAGATCAGTGATCAGAGCATCTGCCTGTTCCTGTAATCGCTTGAAGTATCGAGATCGACACCTAAGAAGATATTCACTGGTTCCTGGTTCTTTGTGGTTTTTAAGTTCTTCGACTGAGCTGTATTGAGCAAGCAGGGTGTTTGAACTTGTCCCGAATGTTGATGTATATACATCCGAACTGAGATAACGGCGCATAAACTCACTGCTTCGATATACTGATAATAACGGCTTTCCATCCAGATATTCAAACATATAATATTCTGCCAGTTCAGGGACAGTATAATTATAAGTCTCTGCATATACATGAAGGGTATCGTTAAGGATTCCAGCACTGATTCGCGTTTGGTAGTTCTTGGTATCATCTAGTATGGCGTACATTTTCTTTAATTCATGGTTTGCCATTCCTTCAAGCTCTAAAAAATAGTCTTGTAAAATTCCGGATTCTTCAAGAGTCTTGAATGATTTGATTTCAAAAAGATCTTTACCGTGAATTTCCATAAAGTAGTCATGGTTAGTGCCGGCAGTTAAATGATATACCTTCTTTGCTTTTATATCGTCGAGCCACATCTCGGCGATACATCGATATCTGTAAAGACTGTACTCTGAATCAAGAGAGTAATACTGGTCACCAAATATCAAATCGTCAGAAAAGGTTCTTGCTTGTTTTTTCAACAGCTTGTACGGTGCATCATTTTTCTCTGAGGCGGGCTTTATCGAAGGCCGATGATCAATGATATCCAGTTCGGGATAGCCATTCCGAACTAAACGCTGGTTTATTGCAGAAATAGTTAATGGGTTTGAAAACTGCTCTTCGAGTATTTCGATCAGTAGATCATCACGAGGGTTGTTAGGATCCAAAACAGGCATATATTGATAGAGAATTAACGCCTCATCAGTTTCTTCAGAATTTAGCCTTAGAGCAGCACAGATTGCAATGATGCAATCACGCTTCTTAGTGGGCTTATTCATATTAAGGATTTTACGAAATTGTTCGTAGTCAATATCAAGTCGTTCAGCCAGCTCTCTGGTAGATAAATTCTTTTTCCCTGAAGGACTTGTCTCCAGTTTCCGCTTTTCCTTAATGTAGTTTGAAAAGCTGATTTGATCAGCGCCATCTACGGTAATGCTTTTTTCTCGAAGAAGAATATCGTTATTGTTTCCGCGTGTAGTTGATTTCATAGTGTTTAACCTCCATTTTGAAGGGATTATAGCACTATTATACTGTGAATAACTGAGATTTGGAACCAATAAAGTCCCAAAATATATTGTTTTTAATTATCCGGTCAAATTCATCATAACTGTCCTTACATAGCTGGGAAGGGAGACCTTCCACAAAACACGGGAGGTTTACCGGCTATGACGGAGGAAGAAATCAGACAAAGAAATGAAGAGCGGCGTGCCAAGCTGGATGCGGTGAGTCGCCGGAATATGGAGAAGTGCGCTGCGTTTATTGCACGAATGATAGAAAAGTACGGTAGAGAAGTGCTGGCTGAGATTGAAGAGGAAGAGCGGCAGGCAGCAGCCAAACAAGAAGAAGGATCGTCGGTCACAAACTGAATTGGCCGGCGATTTTTTTGTTGAAGTTTTGGTCGATCTATGCTATATTGTAATTCCATACAGAATAACTGTTGTGAGGTGAGCAACCGAAAATGAAAAAGAAGAATAATCGGAAAAAGTGTTACATATATACACGAGTATCCACGGCTGCTCAGACAGAAGGGTTCAGCCTGGAGGCTCAACAGGAAAGGCTTTATGAGTATGCTGAATATAGGGAATTGGAGATAGCCGGCGACTATTGCGATGCTGGAAAGTCTGGGAAGAGCATTAAAGGAAGACCTGAATTTCAGAGGATGATGGATGATATCATCAGCCAGAAGGACAATATCTCTTATGTTCTTGTATTCAAATTATCTCGATTCGGACGTAACGCTGCAGATGTTTTGAAATCGCTGCAGCTTTTGACAGATTATGGTGTAGATCTTGTCAGTGTTGATGATGCGATTGACAGCTCAACGCAAGGTGGCAGGTTGACGCTCACAATCTTATCAGCTGTAGCGGAGATTGAACGTGAGAATATCACAGACCAGTTTATGGCCGGCAGACTTCAGAAAATCAGGGATGGCAAATGGTCAGGGGGATCCGTTCCATATGGCTACAGAAGCGTTGACAGAGAGCTTACCATAGATCCTTATGAAGCAAGTATCGTCAGGAAGATATTCGATCTTTACATGGAGGAAGACATGGGGGCAACTTCTGTTGCTGTTACACTGAATGATGAAGACTATCTGAGAAAAGAAAATGGCGGCGTGGATCAGAGACCATTTACATATGATTTTATCGTTAATGTGTTGGATAATCCGATTTATTGCGGGAAGCTCATATTTGGACGACGAACCAATAAAAAAGGACCTGACGGAAAGCTTTTAAAGCCAGACCCAAAGCATGCTGTAATAGCACAGGGTGTACATGAGACCATTCTGACGGAAGAGGAATGGAACGCTGTACAGGAAAAAAGGGAGAGGCTGTCCAAGAACAGGTACGAATTAGATAATCCTGAACGTATCAGTCTGTTATCAGGACTGGTAAGATGCCCGATGTGCGGGTCCGGTATGATACATACTAAGAATAAACGTATCAATCGAAATCATGGTGGTTATTATAAGACGATTCACTACTATGCTTGCAATAACAGCAGAAAGTCCAACGGAATGACCTGTTTATTCAGGCATACTTATAACCAGGAAAAGATCGACAGCTCTGTTTTCGAGATTATTCAACGGCTTACGACACTGCCGGAATATAAGAATGCGGTGACTGCAAATCTTCAGAACCAAGCTACGGTGGAACAGCTGGAAGAACGCCTGAAGCAGGAGCGCAAGGAACTGAGAAAAGAAGAACTGAACAATCGAAAGCTTGGAGAACAGCTGGATGCGTTAGACATTATGGCTGATGGATATGAGGTCACCTATGATCAGATTCTGGCTGAGATTGATGAAGGCTATGATAAGATAGAGGAAATCGAAAGAAAGATCAGATCCATCATGCGTAAGCTGGAATCCTTAAAGCAGGGATTCAAAGCCTCTGAGAATATAGAACGAATGCTGAATCATTTCACGAAGCTATATGATCATATGAGCTGCCAGGAGCGTCGTGAAATGTACAGGTTGTTTATTGAACATATAGAGGTGTTACCGGAAACACGTAAGGATGGCAAGATGCTGAAAAGCATATCGTTCCGTTTCTCCACTGAATACGGGGAGGACATTCTTACTCCGGAAGGTGATAAAGACGATGATATCTGCTTTACGCTTGACTGCACAAAGCAGGCATTGACTAAGGCAGAAGCCAAAGCGACCTATGCAGAGTTAAAGAAATATATTCTGGAAACGAATGGCGTTAAGGTTTCTTCTCTGTACATTGCACAGATCAAACGGAAATACGGAATAGATATGGGAGCCAACTATAATATGGCTGCTGATCCTGAAAAGCATGTACCTACGTGCCCGGCTGCAAAGGAACAGATCATCATTGATGCCCTGAAGCATTATAGGATGCTGGATCCTTCTGTAGAGATGATACCAAACAGTGAGGTAGTGACAAATGAAAGCTAAAAAAGACAGATGCTATATTTATATGAGAGTGTCCACCTCAATGCAGGTTGAGGGGTACAGTCTCGAAGCTCAAAAGGAAAGACTTACAAAGTTCGCTGATTTTCAGCACATGGAGATAGTTAGAGAGTACTGTGATGCAGGTAAGTCAGGTAAGAGTATAATCGGACGGCCTGAGTTTACACAGATGCTTCAGGACGTGGCGAATGACCGTGATGGGGTAAAATACATTCTGGTATTCAAACTGTCCCGCTTCGGGCGTAACGCAGCAGATGTGTTGAATTCCCTTCAGTATATTCAAGACTTTGGCGTTAATCTGATATGCGTTGAGGATGGCATTGATTCATCGAAGGATTCCGGAAAGCTTACAATCACAGTATTATCTGCTGTAGCTGAGATCGAACGTGAGAATATTCTGGTCCAGACGATGGAAGGCCGAAAGCAGAAAGCTCGTGAAGGAAAATGGAATGGCGGACAAGCTCCATTCGGTTACAATCTTGATAAGGAGAACGACACCATCACAATTGATCCGGAGGCTGCAGAAGTGGTCAGGATCATCTTCCAGAAATATGTTCATGAAGATATGGGGTTGGACTCCATCTGCAATTATCTGAATCAGCATGGCTATACCAAGAAGAAAACACGGGCTCAGGAAAACAATTATTTCACCAGAACCTTCCTGGCGCGAATCCTTGATAATCCGGTCTATGTCGGGAAGATTGCTTACGGTAAGAGTACAACGGAAAAGGTTAAGGGAACCAGGGATCAGTATCATAGGGTAAAGGTTGATAATCCTTTGATCGCTGAAGGCAAGCACGATGCTATCATTAGTGATGAGTTGTGGGAAGCCGCGCAGGCAAAGCGGAAAGAAATGGGGGTAAAGTGGAACAAGACTCACAGCCTTGACCACGAGCATATCCTTTCGGGTATTATCAAATGTCCGATCTGTGGGACGGGCCTTGCAGGAACCGTCCGAAGACGAAAGAACAAGAAGAGCGGCGAGTATAAGGATGATTTCTATTACAGGTGCCTTCACAGAAAGAAGATTGATGATGATCATTTCTGCGACTACAAACCTTCTCTGAACCAGGATGAGCTGAATCATCAGATAGAAGCAGTCATCAGCGATATGGTCAATGATGAAAGCTTCATGGGCTTCATACAGGATAAGCTGGGACAGAAGGTTGATGTCAGCCAGCTAGAGACCGAAAGAGAGAAGCTTCGAGGACAGCTCAGACAACTATCTGGAGCAAAGAAAAAGCTGACTGATATGTTAGATGCTCTGGATGTGAACGACAGGCACTATGATCGAAAGTATCAGGATATGCAGGACAGGCTGGATAACCTGTATGATAAGATCAGCGAGGTCGAGGATGCCATTCAGGATATAACTGATAAAATCAATGCAGTGTACGGAGAGCATCTGACGGCACAGGAACTTTACAAGGTCTTAGAACACTTTGACGATATCTACTTCAAAATGTCAGACCTTGAAAAGAAGGAGTTCTTCCAGAACTTCATAGAAAGTATAACGATATATCCGGACAAAAAGACAAACGAGCGCATCGTAGATGAGATCGACTTCAAGTTCCCGATATATTATGATGGTAAAGAGGGTAGAGCAATTCGGTTGCTCAATGAAACAACAGTCGAGACAGTCTGCCTTCTGACCGCCGGAAACCGTGAGGATGTCAGACGGATTGCAGAGCCGGATGCAGAGCAGTAAAGGGACAGCGGCGGCGGTGCGGAGCGAAAGAAAAACAGAAGAACGGAATGGAAAGCGGCATCTGTTTCATCGGATGCCGGTTTTTATTATACAGAAAGTACTGTTCCCGGTATAATAAAATGCTTCCCGTGAATCACACCGGGGCGGAAGGGAAAGGGCTGCTCCAGAGACCTGCTGCAGGCGGAGAATCCGGCAGGGCAGGATTCCTTTTTACATAATGGAGGAAAATTTTCTGCGCGGAAATTCCGGAGAATTTCCGGAAAAATCTTCAGAAAACCACAGATATGTGGTATGATTTTAGTAAATATTTCTGCGGCGGTGAGGGGAGAAGACAGATGGCGACATTAAAGGACATTGCGGAGCGGGCAAAAGTTTCCCAGACGACGGTTTCCCGGGTGCTCAACGGGGACAGCACGCTGAATGTGACGGAAGAAACCAGGGAAAAGATCTTTGCGGCTGCCCGTGAACTGGAATATAAGACAGTCAGACAGAGATACCAGAAAAAAAGAGATCTGGCGGCACGGACGGCAGAACAGGAAAGCCGGGAAGAAAAGCCGGAGGAAAGAGAGCGGCGGATCGGCATTGCCCAGATGTTTGACGTGCGGGAACAGATGGAAGATATTTACTATTTTAAACTGAAAAATACTGTGGATGAAGTCTGCTTTGAAAAAAAATGGTCTGTGGTGATGCTTTACCGGGATGACAGCAAGAAGTTCAGGACGCATGACGAGCGGCCGCTGGACGGCATCATTGCCATCGGCCGTTTTACCCCGGAAGAAATTTCCGGTTTCCACGAGTATACCGACAATATTGTATTTCTGGACTCGGCTCCGGATGATACCAGATATTACA
Organism: uncultured Clostridiaceae bacterium; assembly: GCA_902477765.1. Classification (GTDB taxonomy): domain Bacteria; phylum Bacillota; class Clostridia; order Lachnospirales; family Lachnospiraceae; genus CABSIM01. The sequence continues at coordinate 23,060 of CABSIM010000020.1, forward strand.
GCATCGTACCCAACTATCATCTGGCCATACGCAGCATGCTGGAACGCTTCCGCAGCAGGGGAAGGAAACGGATTGCGTATCTGGGAAGCGTCCGTACGTTCGGCGACACTAAAGCCCTGACCATGGATCCGCGCTTTTACTATTATAAAAATTCCCTGATAAACCGGGACGGGTATGAGGAATCCCTGGTGATCGACTGCGAAATGAACTCCAGAAGCAGCTATGAAAAAATGCTGGAATACCTGGATTCCCACAGACCGGAAGAGTATCCGGATGCGGTTTTCGTGGCCAGCGACGCGGCGGCGCCGGGATTTGTAAAGGCAGTCCGGGAACGGGGGATCCGCATTCCGGACCAGATGGGGGTTATAACCTTCAACAATACAAGCTTTTCAGAGTTTTCGGATCCGCCTCTCACATCCATAGAAGTTTTCATGCGGGAAAGTGTTGAGGCAACGGCCATGTCCATGGAACTGCTCTGGAAAGGCCGCCGTCTGCCCATGAAGCTTACGGTTCCGTGCAGCCTCATTGACCGGGGAAGTGTCTGAAAGGAAAACGCCATGGTGAGGAGATGCAGAACAGAATACTGCGGTAAAAATATTAGTAAAATAGTAGTAAAATATTGACTGAAAAAGGCGCGGATGTTATAGTAACTTCAGTAACCAGAAAACAGGGAAAAGGCTGGCTGCCGGAATCCGGAGGTGAGAGGCGGCTTTGCAGCCGGAAGGAGAAGAAACATGTGGCTTGGTGTTGATTATTATCCGGAGCAGTGGGACGGTTCTCTGCTGGAAAAGGATCTGGACAATATCTGTGAATTGGGCTGTAACGTGATACGGATCGGGGAATTTTCCTGGCATATGATGGAAAAGACCGAAGGCAGTTTTGATTTTTCTTTTTTTGACCGCGTCATTGAGCGGGCGGCTGCAAAGGGGCTGAAGATCATCATGGGCACACCTACAGCTGCCATTCCTGCCTGGCTTGCCGGAAAACATCCGGACATTCTTTCGGAATTCGAAGACGGAACAAAACGAACATTCGGCGGCCGTCATGTCTACTGTTTCAACAGCCCGGAAATGTACCGGTACTCGGAGCGCATCATCCGGAAGCTGGCAGAGCATTACAGAGATGAAAAAAACATTGTGGCCTGGCAGATTGACAATGAGTTCGGTCATGAAGACAGTGATATCTGTTACTGCGCACAGTGCCGGCGTGCCTTTCAGGACAGCCTGAGAGAAAAATTTGCGGGAGATATTGAACGTCTGAACACCGCCTACGGGACCACGTTCTGGTCTCAGGAGTACAATGACTTTGACGAGATTCCGGTTCCGGCAAAGACGATTACCACCCATAATCCGGCGCTGCGTCTGGACTGGGAACGGTTCCGCAGCCACAGCATCGTAAAATTTGCTGATTTTCAGACCGCTCTGCTCAGGGAGATCATTCCGGATGCAGTGGTGATACATGATTTCCCCGGCGGAGGACTGGGAAAACATGTGGACTATTCCCGGGTGGCAGAAAATCTGGATGTGGCGGCATACAACAATTATCCTGTCTGGGGCGGTCAGAGAGAACCTCTGGCGCCGGGAGAAATAGCCTTTGGCCTGGATTATATCCGCGGTCTGAAGCAGAAAAATTTCTGGATCACCGAGGCGATCATGGGGGCACAGGGCCATGATGTGACCGGTTTCGCGCCAAGACCGAATCAGGCGAAACTCTGGTCATGGCAGGGAATGGCAAGGGGATGTGAATCTCTGCTGTATTTCCGCTACCGGGGCGGACTCAAAGGGGCGGAGCAGTTCTGCTACGGGGTGCTGGATGCGGATAATGTAAAAAGAAGAAAGTATTATGAAGTGCAGAGCTTTTTCCGGGAAGTGCGGGAGTACAGGGAGGCACTGGAGACTCCTGTGAAAAGTGAAGCTGCCATTCTTTACGATTATGATTCTCTGGCCGCTTTCCGGATTCAGAGACAGAGTATTCTGCTTGACTGCGAGCGGGAAATGAAGAAGTTTCACAAGGTCTTCTATGATGCCAATATACCGGTGGATGTGGTGCCTGCCGGGACCAGCCTGGAAGGATACCGTGTGGTGATGATTCCTCAGATGATCGTTGTCAGACCGGAGATTCAGAAGCAGCTGGCAGAGTTTGTGGAGAACGGCGGAACCCTTGTGATGACATACCGTACCTTTGTGAAGGATGAAGACAACAACCTTTTCTTCGGAAGCCCCATACCGGTGGGCTTCGACGAATTTGCAGGAGTATGTGTGGCAGAGACAGAAAGTCTTCAGGAAGGGCAGGAATTTCCTCTGACAGGAGAAGGAGAATTTGCCTGTGCCCGGGGATACGGCGGCATTTTCCGGGATATGCTGGAGGTCAGGGATGCGGAGGTGCTGTTCCGGTATGAGGACGCCTTTTACAGGGAATACGCGGCAGTCACCAGAAAACGGCAGAAAGACGGAACCGTCTATTATCTGGGATGCGGACTGGAGGAAAACATTCTGAAACAGCTGCTGGAAAAGATCGCAGAGGAACAGAAGATCCGCCCGGAGCGTTCCGCGGACGGGGTGGAGGTTGTGTACAGAGGAAAACCCGGAGAGCAGATCCGGATTGTCATGAACCACAATGCCCGGGAAGTCAGAAACGGAGATATGACGCTGGCACCTTTTGAATGCAGGATAAGCCGGGTACAGGAATAGAAAAGGCAGATAAAGTGCCGGGGCCATGGAAAGCAGGCAGTGCACCGTCTGGGCATACGGGAAAACCGATGCAGGGAGACGGAGGCACTGCCTGTAATGGTTTCCGGCACCGGATCCGGGAGGTATCCCGGAAAAAGCAGGAAGGGATTCATATTTTGCGGCAGATCGGGATGCGGAATATGGGGATACGTGCTATAATTGGCGCAGACAGAATACGGAACACAGGAAATGCGGTGTGCCGGACGAAAATCAGGCATCAAAAATGATAAAAGGAGAAGTTCCATGAAAAAAGAAGAGACGGATAACAGATACCGGAGGGACCATGAGATGCCCTATTACCCGGACCGGGAGGTAATTAATGAACAGCTGAGGGCAAAGAAAGCCATACGGAAATATAATGAGGTAATGCCCTTTGACGAGGAAGAGGGGCTGCGTTTTCTGGATGAGGCGGGGATTCACCACGGAGAGGGTGTATATTTTGAACCGCCGTTTTACTGTGAGTACGGAACACATATTACGGTGGGAGACAATTTCTATGCCAATACAGGCTGCGTGATTCTGGATGCCGGAAAGGTCACCGTGGGAAAGAATGCACAGCTGGGGCCGCGGGTCTCTATTTTTACGGCGGGCCATCCTCTGCATCCGGCCAGCAGGAATTCCGGATATGAATACGGACTGCCCATTGTCATCGGCGACAATGTCTGGATCGGAGGAAACAGCGTGATTCTTCCCGGCGTACATATCGGAAACAACGTGGTGGTGGGTGCCGGCAGTGTTGTGACAAAAGATCTGCCGGATAACGTGTGCGCCGTGGGAAATCCGTGCCGGGTGATCCGCACCATCAGGGAGGAAGATAAGCCGTACTATTACAGAGACCGGAAATTTGATTCCTATGCCTGGGAAAAGATCATGGAACTGCAGACAGAAGAGATTCCGGAGAAGACGGAAAAATAAAGCAGAACCGGAAGAATGGAAACACATGGAAACAGGAGCGGAGAAGGAAATGACAAAAGAAGAGCGGGCAGGTATTATAATTGAGCGGCTCAAAAAGGAATACCCCGATGTGGGATGTACGCTGGAGTATGACCAGGCATGGAAACTTCTGGTGAGTGTCCGGCTGGCGGCCCAGTGCACGGACGCCAGGGTCAATGTGGTGGTACAGGATCTGTACGCCAGATATCCGGACGTGGAAGCCCTGGCGGCAGCAGAGCCGGATGAGATTGAGGAAATCGTGAGACCGTGCGGGCTGGGCCGCAGCAAGGCCAGGGATATCAGTGCCTGCATGCGGATCCTGAGGGATCAGTACGGCGGAAAGGTGCCGGATGACTTTGATGCTCTGCTGAAACTTCCGGGAGTGGGAAGAAAGAGCGCCAATCTGATCATGGGGGATGTATTTGGAAAGCCGGCCATCGTCACGGATACCCACTGTATCCGGCTGGTGAACCGGATGGGGCTTGTGGACGGCATCCGCGAGCCCAAAAAGGTGGAAATGGCTCTGTGGAAAATCATTCCGCCGGAAGAAGGAAGCGACTTCTGCCATCGGCTGGTGTTCCACGGAAGGGAAGTATGTACCGCTAGAACGGCCCCCGGATGTGAAAGGTGCTGTCTCCGGGATGTGTGTGAAAAAAACGGAATCTGAAACTCCGGTGGGGAAGCGGCGGATGAAGTCTGAAATTTCAGAGAAAATTCATTCCTTTTCAGGCGTTTTTTTGCTATAATGGGATTGGCTTCCGTACGGCGATCATTCCGGTACGGAATATACATTGTTCAGAAGGAAAGGGGAAGCAGAACATGCACAAATATCAGGAAAAACTTGAAAAACTTTCCAGCGAGATCTGGGATTATGCAGAACTGAAATTTGCGGAGAAAAAATCCGCTTCTGCAATGGAAACATTTCTGAGAGAAGAAGGATTTGAGGTTACAACAGGGCTGGGGGAAATTGAAACCGCTTACAGCGCTTCCTACGGACAGGGACATCCGGTCATCGGTATTCTGGGGGAATTTGATGCCCTGTCAGGTCTCAGCCAGCAGGCGGACGTGGCGGAAAAGAAAGAGAGAGAAGGAACCGTATGCGGACACGGCTGCGGTCATCATCTTCTGGGAACAGCCGGAATCGGAGCTGCCCTGGAGATCCGTGATTACCTGAAAGAAACGGGAAAATCCGGCACCGTGGTATTTTTCGGATGCCCGGGAGAGGAAGGAGGCTCCGGAAAGGCATATATGGCCAGAGCCGGCGCTTTTGATAACCTGGATGTGATTCTCAGCTGGCATCCCGGCGGAGCCAATGCGGTCATGACCGGTTCTTTCCAGGCCAACTGCCAGGTGTACTACCGGTTCAAGGGAACCAGCTCCCATGCAGCATCAGCACCCCATCTGGGACGGTCTGCTCTGGATGCGGTGGAACTGATGAATGTGGGCGTCAACTATATGAGAGAACATATGGAGACCACGGACAGAATCCATTATGCGGTTCTGGATACAGGCGGAACTTCCCCCAATGTGGTTCAGGGAAAAGCGGAGGTTCTGTATCTGATCCGTTCCACGGATTCCGAAAAGGTAAAGGGACTTTATGAAAGAGTCTGCAAGATCGCCAGAGGCGCAGCCCTGATGACAGAGACAGAAGTGGACATTGTATTTGACAAGGCATGCTCCAACGTGATTTCCAACAGTGTTCTGGAAAACCTGCTGTACGAGTCCATGAAGAGGGTGGGAGTTCCGGAATATACGGATGAGGACATCGCCTATGCGAAGAAGTTCCGCGATACCATGGATCCGGCAGTGCTGAAAAATGACCTGGCGTTTTCCGGACTTCCGGCGCTGACCAGGAAAAAGGCAGTAAAAGCCATTGAAGAAAAGTACATCGCAGATTTCATCATTGATCATGTGCATCAGGATGTGGATCTTCCGGGATCTTCCGACGTGGGTGATGCAAGCCATGTGGCACCCTGCGCTCAGTTTGTGGGAGCCTGCTACGCGGCAGGAACACCGGCGCATTCCTGGCAGATGGTGGCTCAGGGCAAATCTCCCATGGCTTTCAAGGGCATGATGTTTGCGGCAGATGTGCTGGCAGATGCGGCAGTCCGCATTATTGATGATCCGGAGATTGCTGCCAGGGCCAGAGAAGAGTTTGATCTGGTTACAGACGGGAAGAAATACGAGTGTCCGATCCCGCCGGAAGTGAAGCCGGCGGCATCCAGATAAAAACAGAGAGCGGCCTGTGCAGCAGAATCCTGAAAGGGATATCCGGGACAGGACTGCGCGCAGCGCCGTGACAGAACGGCCGGCATCTGCCGGCCGGAAGGAAAGGATGGATTGTGGCAATGAATTATAACGAAGAGGCATTAAAACTCCATGCGGAGCATAAAGGAAAAGTAGGGATTGTCAGCAAGGTGCCTGTGCGTACCAGAGATGACCTGAGTACGGCCTATACTCCCGGCGTTGCGGAGCCGTGCCGGAAGATCCATGCGGATAAGAAGGATGTTTACAAATATACGGCAAAGGGCAACCTGGTGGCAGTGGTTACCGATGGTACAGCGGTTCTTGGCCTGGGAGACATCGGACCGGAGGCAGCCATGCCGGTAATGGAAGGAAAGTCCATTCTGTTCAAGGAATTCGGCGGTGTGGACGCGTTCCCCATCTGTCTGGATACCAAAGATACAGAGGAGATCATCAAGGCAGTGAAATATCTTGCGCCCACATTCGGCGGCGTGAATCTGGAAGATATTGCCTCTCCCAAGTGCTTTGAGATTGAAGCCAGGCTGGAAAAGGAACTGGACATTCCCGTATTTCATGATGATCAGCACGGAACTGCCATTGTGGTGACAGCAGGTCTGATCAATGCCCTGAAGGTCGTGGGAAAGAAGATGGAGGAGATCCACGTTGTGCTTAACGGTCCGGGTTCCGCGGGAACTGCCATCATCAAAATGCTGCTGGCAGCCGGCGTAAAACATATTATCGCATGTGATGAAAACGGTATTCTCTACAAAGACCGCGGTGTGGGAATCAAGGATCACAAAAAGATGCTCTGTGACATTACCAATGAAAATGACATGAGAGGAACACTGGCAGATGCTCTTGTGGGCGCTGACGTATTTATCGGCGTTTCCGTGGGCGGAGCCCTGAAGCCGGAAATGATCGGGAAAATGGCCAAGGATCCCATCGTATTTGCCATGGCCAATCCGACTCCGGAGATCATGTATGATGAGGCCATGGCGGCCGGCGTACGTGTCATGGGAACCGGACGGTCCGACTTCCCCAACCAGATCAACAACGTACTGGCTTTCCCGGGAATTTTCCGCGGAGCGCTGGACTGCGGCGCCAGAGACATCAACTATGAGATGAAAGTGGCTGCCGCCTATGCCATTGCCGAGCTGGTGGAGCCGGAGAAACTCTGTGCTGAATATATTATTCCCGGCGTGCTGGATCCCCGGGTGGCGCCTCATGTGGCGCGCCGTGTGGCGGAAGCAGCAGAACGGTCCGGTGCCGTAAGAAAATAGAAAAATAAAAATCAGGTTATATTCTTTCACCCCTCCCGCATACATTTATTAGCAGAGGGGTGAAAGTATGTCTGACTATAAAAGATTAATCTCATATATCTATGAATACGAAGGAAAGACAAAAGGAAAGAATGTGGGCTTTGTCAAGCTGGAAGCCAGAAACGGACAGTGCCGTCTCAACGTGAATGTAAAGAAGGTGTATGTGGGCGGAAATGCCGTGGGTGTATTTCTGCTTGGAAAGGATCAGCAGGAAACCTTTCTGGGAAATATTTTTATCCGGGGCGGAAACGGTGAATTCCGCGCCATGGTGGATGCCGGAAATGTGGAAGGAAGCGGAAACTCTCTGGATACATATTACGGACTGACAATTCATGATGTCAGAAGTACCTGGAGGTGTTATACGACGATCTGGGAAGATTCCGTGGCTCATATGGCCCAGGATACGCTGCCGGGACCGGAGGAAAAGGCATCTGACGGAACACATGCGGTTTCGAAAGTGGTAAAGGAAATCGAAGATGAGATTGCCCGGGAGGAAGAACGGAGGTCCCAGAAGGAAAAAGCCGGGAACCGGCAGCCGGATGCCGGGGAAGATGCCATTGCCAGAGCGGCGCAGGTGGGGCTGGCAGAAAAACTGGAGGAAGAACCGGGAGAACGGGAAGAACAGAAGCTCCCTGGAGAAAGCGGGGCGAAGGAAGGTTCCGGAAAGACGGAGAGAACCCGGGGAACGGAAGAAATGAAAGAAAGAGAGAACGGAGAACGGAGAAGGGATCCGGTGATCGTAAATTTCCGGGGACGCGCCGGCGGAGAAAACGGAGAAGATGCGGAACGGCAGCCGGCAGGGAACACCGGTTCTCCGGAGGAAAACAGAGGACCGTCATCGGGTGCCATGGCCGGACTTTCGTTCCTGAGCGGATTCATGAGCCCCCTGTCAGGACAGATGCCGCCGAAAGGTTCTGCCCCGACGGCCTTTGAACGGCAGGAGCCGGGAAAAAGAGGCGGACTGTTTCCGGCCATGGGGGCGGGGCTGCCTCAGCCGGGAAACCGGAGTGTTTTTTCGGTCCGCCAGGACGGCACGCTTCATCAGGATATGACGCCGCCCGGAGAGATTGCGGGATCCGGACTCCGCAATCAGGCAGAAACCATAGGACAGAATATGATCCGGACCGGATCTTCCGGACAGGAGACAGTGCCCGCACAGCAGGATTTTCAGCCCAAAGCGGAACCTCCGGCTGACGGCAGAACAGAAGTCCGGCCGGAAGAAACCGTACCTTTGCAGGAAAACCGTTCCGGAGAAGAAACGATGCCTGAAGCAGAAGCCACTGCCGGAGAAAATTCCGGGAATGAAGACCCCGGTCAGAAAGAAGAGACGGTATCCCCGGAACTGGAAAATGAAGCGGTTCTCCGCTACCTTCGCGAGACGGAAGAAACAGGAGGCAATCCGGAAAAACTGTGGCAGGAGCTGAGAAAAAGCTATCCCAAAATCCAGCCGTTTGATTATGATGAGGGATGCGAGATCCTGACGGTACGCCCGCAGGATATCGGGCGCCTTCCCAGAGAGGCCTGGGTATATGGGAACAACAGCTTCCTTCTGCATGGCTACTACAGTTTCCGTTATCTGATTCTGGTACGTCTGGGAAATTCCAGGGGAAAGCCCAGATACCTGCTGGGAGTCCCGGGTCATTATTACAGCAACGAAAAGTATATGGCTGCCATGTTTGGATTCCCAAATTTTGTGCTGTCAAAAAAACAGCCGCCTAATGACGGCCGTTTCGGATACTGGTATACGGATATCAGAATGGGATGATCCGGATGCCCGCCTTCCCTGCACAGGCTTAACTGTAATCAACACCGCGGAGTTCGGCGTGTTCAGCACAGGGTCTGACGATATCCAGAAAAGAGAGCAGTTCTTCCCTGCTGCAGGCAGAATAGACCGGATTCAGAACATTTTCCGAATCCACAAAATTCTGAAGAAAATATCTGGAACAGCCCTGAAGCCAGCGGCCGATTTTTTCAAAGTCATCACGGGAATGAAGTTCCCTGACCACGGTGGTGCGGAATTCATAGGGAACGGTCCCGGCTTTCAGAAAATCCACACTTTCCTCGATTCTTTTTATATCAAGGGACGGTACTCCTGCCACTGCAGAGTACCGTTCTCTGCATGTCTTGATATCCATGGCGACATAATCCACGAGACCGTCCCGGCAGAGATTTTTCAGCACGTCCGGGCGGTAACCGTTGGTGTCCAGTTTGATCTGATATCCCATCTGTCTCAGCTTTTCCATAAACAGGGGGAGATCCGGCTGCAGTGTGGGTTCACCGCCGGTGATGGCCACTCCTTCCAGAATTCCCCGGCGCCGGGCCAGAAAATCAAAAATTTCTTCTTCTGTATATGTTCCGGTGACACTGTTTTCCAGAAGATCGCTGTTGTGACAGAAAGGACACCGGAAATTGCAGCCGCCGGTGAAAATGGTGGCCGCCACGTGGCCCGGAAAATCCAGAAGCGTTGTTTTTTGTAAACCGCAAATTTTCATATATGAACCAGTCCTGTTTTTTTCTTTCAGTATAGACGCTTTTTATGGCAAAGTAAAGAGGGCAGGGAAACGGCAGAGGTTTTCTTCCTGCTTCTTGCGGCCGGTATCAAAGAATGGTACAATAGCAGAGCGTCCTGAAAGGGACGGCATATTCTGCAGGACAGGGAGGACGGACCATGACACCGGAAGAAAAATACATGCGGGAGGCGGTCAGGCAGGCCGGAAAGGCAGCGGCTCTGAAAGAGGTGCCCATTGGATGCGTCATCGTCCATGAGGGAAAAATCATCGGACGCGGCTATAACCGGAGAACCACGGACAAAAATGTCCTGGCGCACGCGGAAATCATCGCAATCCGGAAAGCGTGCAGGTACATGGGAGACTGGAGGCTGGAAAACTGTACCATGTATGTGACACTGGAACCGTGTCCCATGTGCGCAGGCGCCATAGTCCAGGCCAGGATTCCCAAAGTGGTGATCGGATGCATGAATCCCAAGGCCGGATGTGCAGGTTCGGTGCTGGACCTGTTTCATGAAGACGGCTTCAACCACCAGGTGGAAACGGAAATCGGACTTATGGGAGAAGAGTGCTCCGGAATGCTGAAAGCATTTTTCCGGCAGCTGCGCGAAGAAGGAAAACGCCGGAAAGAACAGGAGCGGAATGCCGGAGAGGAGAAATAAAACGGTACACGGGACCGGCAGAATCCGGTAAAAGCAGAAACATAGAAAAGGAAATAAAAACGTAAGAATCAGATCCTTGCAGGGGTTGGTCTATTATGATAGACTTAATCTGTACAGGGATCTTTCTTTTTGGCGGAGGCGCCGGAAGGAGAAGCTGATTCCGGAAAGAGACAGACTGTGAAGCACGGATATGCATAAGAAACGCGGCAGCCGCGAAGACAGGGCATCCGGCAGCGGATAAAAAGGGGGAAACGATATGGAGGAACTGAAACTGTTTGAAGGAGAATACCGGTTCATGGATCTGATCTGGGAAAAAGAACCGGTTCGTTCCACGGAACTGGCAAAGTATGCCTATGACAGGCTGGGCTGGAAAAAATCCACCTGTTATACGGTCCTGAAGAAACTGGAGGAAAAGGGCTTCATAAAAAATGAGCAGGCGATGGTACGGGCACGGATACGGAAGGAACAGGTACAGCAATATGAAAGCGAGGCCCTGATCGAAAAAAGTTTTGGAGGTTCTCTTCCGGCCTTTCTCAATGCCTTTCTCAAAGACAGAAAGCTGAGCCGTAGGGAAGCGGAAGATATTTACCGGATGATACAGAATGCCCTTCCGGATGAGGAAGGCACACGGAGAAAGGAGTAGCTGAGATGGCTGAGTGGATCATGGGGAAAATTTTCGGAATGACCCTGGCAGGAAGCGTGATGATTCTGGCTGTTCTGGTGCTGCGGCAGCTGATGAAAAAGATGCCGGCCCGGTACTTCTGTATCCTGTGGATGCTGGTCCTGGTACGTCTGCTGTGGCCGTTTATGCCGGAGGCCCCGTTTTCCCTGATGCCGGTCAGTGCCACGGCACTTGTGTCTGCGGAAACCGGCCCGGGAAAACAGGAGACCACACTGCTGAATACGGGAATCCGGGCGGTGGATACGCGGGTCAATGTGATTCTGCTGGATGCGGCAGAAAAATCACCGGGGCTGGACCCGGCGTCGGCAGCGGCAGCCGGACTGCTTTTCATATGGGTTCTGGGAGCAGCGGCGCTGGGCGGTTTTCACCTACGGCAGTATTTGAAACTGAGGAGAATGCTGAAAACAGCGGTACCGGGAGAACCGGGAGTCCGGTATTCGGAACAGACGGATATGCCGTTTGCGGCAGGGATCATAAAGCCGGTTATCTATCTGCCGGCAAAGTACCTTAAGGAAGAAAATTCCGTGGAAAAGAAGATGATACTGACCCACGAACAGGTCCATATACAGAGAAAGGACCAGATCCTCAAAGCCGCGGCTTTTCTGGCCCTGCTGGTACACTGGTTCAACCCCCTGGCCTGGGTGATGTTTTCAGTGCTGAGCCGGGATATGGAGATGGCCTGTGATGAACAGGTCATGAGATGTCTGGGAGAAAGCCAGAAAAAGGAGTATGTCATGGCGCTTCTGAATTTCTCTGCCGGGCGAAGCGGAATTTTTCTTCCGGCAGGGTTCGGGGAGGGACATACCAGGCAGAGGATCCGTCATATCCTGAAATACAGAAAGCCGGGCCCCTGGATCTGGATTCCTGCTCTGATTCTTATGGCTGGCGCTGCGGCTGTGCTGCTGACCGATTCTCCGGATCAGGGAGAAATATCCGGAGCGGTTCCGGGAACAGAAGAGGCCTCCATTGGCATCATCGGAGGTGCTGACGGCCCCACATCAATTTTTATTGCCGGAAAGCAGAACGGCCAGGAAGGGGAGCAGGGAGCCGCTCAGGCAGCTTCTCTGGATCTTTCCCGGGCAGCAGAGATTCCGGCTGGAGGAAGCGCGGCTCTGGATTATGTAAGCGCCGGAAAAGCGGCGTTTCACGGCGGTTTCGGCTATATCAGCTTTTCTCTTTCAGCTGACGGAAACGGGGGATATCTGGCAGAAAATGTCCGCGGCGCAGAATTTCCTGATGCAGGACCCATCATCATGGAAGGGGAAGAGAAGACGGTTTTCCTTGCGAATGAAAGCGGTACAGCCATAATTCAGGGGCTGTATCAGACGGAGGGAGAAAAACGGCTGTATATATATATGGAAGAAGACAATACCATCCGTGACGGAGGAAAACTGCCGGAACCCATTCCGGAAGAAATGGCAGAGACCCTGAAAAAATCATCCGGCGCCGCAGTGGAGGAAGAACTGGCTGCCCGGCTGGAAAAACAGACAGAGTCTTCCGGATTCCGTCTGCTGTACGGGCCGTCGGAGATCCGGGGCGGTGAAGAGGGGACATACGGGTTCCTGGCGGCGGACGGGGATATGCTGGGAGACATCTGGTATGGAATCTGGAATCCGGAGACCGGATCGTCTGAGAAAATTCTTCTGTTTGAGGATTGATTTGGACCTGGAAACAGAACTGTGCTATACTGGAGACAGCAGGAGACAACGGAAAGATCTGTATGAAGCAAAAGGAGAGGGTATATGTTAATCGTCAAGAACTGCAGACTGATCACAATGGCCGGGATCTATAAAGAACCGTATGATGTGGCCATTGCACATGGAAAATTCGCAGAAGTGGGAAAAGACCTGGTGCCGGGGCCCGGAGATCAGGTCATTGATGCCGGCGGAAAACTGGTGACTCCGGGATTCATTGAACCCCACTGTCATCTGGGACTTCTGGGAAGTGACGGACAGGACGGAAATGAAATGACGCACCCCATCCATCCGGAGCTGAGGGCCATTGATGCCATTGACTTCCATTCAAAAACATTTGACCAGGCCCTGAGGGCCGGTGTCACCACACTGGCTGTGGGACCCGGAAGCGGAAATCTTATGGGAGGCACCTTCGCGTTCATAAAGTCCTCCGGCGACAGTCTGGAAGAGCGGATCATAAAAGAAGAAGGTGCCCTGAAAATGGCACTGGGAGAAAATCCCAGACTGAGTTACGGCAAACGGAGTCAGACGCCTTCCACCAGAATGGGCTCTGCAGCCCTGATCCGCCAGACTCTTTACCAGGCCAGAGAATACCGGGAAAAATGGCTGGCGCACCAGGAAAAACTGAAAAACGGAGAGGAAAGCAGCTTCCATTACGACCTGGCCATGCACTCTCTCATGCGGGCCTTCGACGGAATGCTGGTGAAGATCCATGCCCATCAGGCCAATGATATTCTGACCGCTCTGCGGATCGGGGAAGAATTCGGCCTGAACCTCAGCATTGAACACTGCACCGAAGGCTGGATGATGACCGATACACTGAAAAAAGCCGGTGCCCGCTATATTGTCGGCCCGACCATAGGCGGAAAGAGCAAAGTGGAAGTAAGGAATAAGCGGTATGACGCGCCTGCACTTCTGGAAAAGGCCGGCGTGGAATTCACGCTGACAACGGATTCCCATGTAATCCCCATGGAAGGTTTTCTTCCGCAGGTGGCCATGCTGATTCAGAACGGCCTGTCAGAGGAAACTGCCTACCGCTGCGTTACCATAAATGCAGCCAGGGCGCTGGATCTGGACGGGGAACTGGGAACCATTGAACCGGGAAAGTCTGCAGACCTTGTGATCTGGGCAGTGGAACCGTTTGAAACCGGCGGGAAGCCGGATACGGTCCTGATCAACGGAAAAGTAAGATATCAGAGGGAAAAGGCCGGGGAGGAAAACGCATATGCTGATTAAAAACTGTACCTTAATCGACGGCGCGGATATATTTGAAGAGAGAAAGGACATCCGGATTCTGGACGGAAAAATCACTCAGGTCGGGGACTGTCTGGAACCGGAGGCCGGAGAGGAGACCGTGGAGGCGGCCGGAGCCGTTGTAACCCCCGGATTTGTGGAAGGAAACTGTCAGGTGGGGGTCACAAGCCAGATTTTCCGGTCTGAGGAAGCCGATGCCAATGACGCGGGACCTGTCATGCCGGAGCTGAGGGCATACGATGCCCTGAATTTCATGGATGAAGGGTTTGATATGGCGGTGAACGGCGGGGTGACCTGCGTGGTGACCGGGCCCGGAAACGAAAACCTCATCGGCGGCACCTGCGCCGCAGTGAAAACGGCCGGACCGGATACGGACAGACGGATCATGGTGCCTGAGGCGGCTTTCCGCTTCGTGTTTACCAATGAGCCGCGGAGAAAATACGGAGACCGGAAGCAGAGCCCTCAGACAAGAATGGGGAGTGCAGCCATGATCCGTGATATCCTTTTCCGGGCAAGGGAATACCACCGGAAAGAAAAAAACGGGGAAAAACAGGAATACAGAATGAATCTGGCGTCGCTGGCCAGAGTGTTTGACGGCATGCCGGTGCAGATGGTGGCAATGAAAGCCAGTGACATGGAAACGGCTGTGCGGATCGGGGAAGAATTCGGCCTGAATTATATTCTGGTGATGGCATATGACGCCCTGACCGTATGCAGGGATCTCCGGAGAAAGGATTTCCGGTTTGTGATCGGACCGCTTTACGGACTCTCCTTTTCCACAGAGGCGGCCGGAAAGAGCCTGGATCTGGGAGCGGCGCTGGAAAAAGAAGGGATTCAGGCAGCTGTTTCCACCGGCCATCCGTCCATGTCCGCGGACCTGACACGGCTGCAGCTGATACTGATGACAGACCGGGGGCTCAGCAGAAAAGAAGCCATCAGAGGAGTCACGGCATATCCGGCGAGGATGTACGGCCTGGATTCCAGAATCGGAACTCTGGAGCCGGGAAAGGATGCGGATCTGGTGCTCTGGAACGGTGATCCCCTGTCCTATGCCGGCAGCGTGGCAATGATGCTGATAAACGGCGAAAAGGTATATGAGAACCGGAAATCTTGACAAATTGCCTTCCGCCATGTATACTTAACTGGTCCGTACAGCCGGGGAGTTAGCGGTGCCCTGTACCTGCAATCCGCTATAGCAGGGGTGATGTTCTGCCTAGGGTGACTCGCTGTGGAGCCGCCCCTGGTAAGCGGCGTTGACGCCTTGGTCTTACGCAATGGGAATCTCTGAACCGTGTCAGGGCAGGAATGCAGCAGCACTAAGGAGAACCTCTCATGTGCCGTGAGGGAGCCGGGGCCGAGCTGGCTGCCAGGGTAACGTCTATGGCGACCACTCGAAGCAGAACGTACGGATTTTGAATTTGCAGACATACGAGAAGGCAGAAACATGAACAGACATAAAAACAGAGGAGTGCGGTGATATGTGGAAGAGAATCTTACTGTTGCTTGCACTCCTTTTTGCGTTAGCAGGGGTGGCGTTTGTGCTGCCCAGATTCATAAATGAAGAGACGGCTCCCCCGGAGTCTCCCGCGGAGGTTTTTACAGAATCCATGCCGGAGTCCTCATTCCCTCATGAAACCGTGGAGATTGAAACAGAGCCCACGGAGACAGAGTATCAGCCGGGCAATCCGGTCATACGGGAAAAAACACCGGCAAAGCTGATCATCGCTTCGGATATCCATTATATGTCCCATTCCCTGACGGACTACGGACAGGCGTTTACGGAACTGGTGGACAACGGGGACGGAAAAGTAGTACGCTACATGCCTCAGATCTGGCAGGCTTTCGCCGATGAGGTGGTGGCTGCGGCACCGGATGCGCTGGTGCTCTGCGGGGATCTGACACTGAACGGAGAAAAGGTGAACCACGAAGAACTGGCATCCCTGCTGGCACAGATTGAAGAAGCAGGCGTACAGGTTCTGGTGATTCCGGGAAACCACGACATCAACAATCCCTATGCAACGTCATATTTCGGAGAGAAACAGAGCTTTGTGGAACAGACTACTCCGGAAGATTTTCTCCGGATATACAGTCCTTATGGGTATTCCGAGGCCGTCAGCTGGGCTCCGGATTCTCTCAGCTATCTGTATGAACTCAATGACACCACATGGATGATGATGCTGGACACCTGCATTTACGATCCGGAAAACGAAGTGGGCGGAGTTGTGAACGATGACACGGTGGAGTGGATGGAAAAATGCCTCATCAGCGCATATGAGCAGGGAATCACGGTGATTCCGGTGGGACATCATAACCTGCAGGAACTGAGCCGGGTATACCTGGAGGAATGCGTGATCCAGAACCATGAGGAAGTGATGGAACTTCTGGAAAAATACCTGACACCGGCTTATTTCAGCGGTCACCTCCATGTGCAGAGAATACGGAAACATATCAAGGAACCGGGAGTTGCATCATCCGTATACGGAATCTGCGAGGTAGTCAGCAATTCCCTGATCATTCCTCCCTGCCAGTACGGAGAACTGTCTCTGGCTGCAGACGGAACCATGAGCTATCATACGAAGAATGTGGATGTGTCCGCGTGGGCGGCCGCAAACGGAGAGACCAGTCCGGATCTGCTGGACTTTCCGACGTTCAGCAATACATATCTGCGCAATGTGATCAGCCGTCAGACATATAAGGCCATCGAGGATATTCCGGACGAGATCCGGGGAAAACTGGCAGATTTCTATGCTGACGTATACCAGGCGTATTATGCCGGTCAGAAGATCGATTACGAGGAAAAGAAGAAGGAAGAAGGCTACCGGCTCTGGGAGCGGTTCATGGATCCCAGTATTCAGTTCCGCCAGCTTGAAGGCATGATGAAAGACAGCATGGTGGAAAACAACAACGTGGAGATCCCGAATCCGGTCTGGCAGGAACGCAGCTGAAAACGGCAGGAATGTTTTCCGTGATCCGGGGAAAACTGTCTGAAAAGAAGAAAATACAGAAAAAACGGGCAGAGAGGGCGCCGGGGACCATAAATTTTCCTTGCCCCTCTCTTTTCTTTGTATTATAATTACAAAATGGATAGTTAGACCACAAAGAAAATGGGCCTTTGAGAAAGGACGTGACATATGAAACGTGTAGGATTTTTGACAAGCGGAGGAGACTGCCAGGCACTGAATGCCACCATGCGGGGAGTAGCCAAAAGCCTGTATCAGATCTATGATGACGAAGTGGAGATCATCGGATTTGAAGACGGATATAAAGGGTTGATGTATGCCAACTACCGGGTAATGAACAGAGCGGATTTCTCGGGCATTCTGACCAAGGGCGGGACCATGCTGGGAACTTCCAGACAGCCGTTCAAACTTATGCGTGTTCCCGATGAAAACGGTCTGGATAAAGTGGAACTGATGAAGCACACATATTATAAGCTGAAGCTGGACGCTCTGGTGGTTCTGGGCGGAAACGGAAGCCAGAAAACCGCCAATCTTCTGAGCCAGGAAGGACTCAATGTGATCGGGCTTCCCAAGACCATTGACAATGACCTCTGGGGAACAGATATGACGTTCGGATTCCAGAGTGCCGTGGACATTGCCACCAATGCCATCGACTGTATCCATACGACGGCCGCATCCCATGGCCGCGTATTCATTGTGGAAATCATGGGACACAAAGTGGGATGGCTTACGCTGCATGCGGGAATCGCCGGCGGCGCAGATATCATCCTGCTTCCGGAGATTCCCTATGATCTGGGAAAAGTTGTAAAGAAAATCAAGGAAAGAACCAAGGGCGGAAGCAGATTTTCCATTCTTGCGGTGGCGGAAGGCGCCCTGTCCAAGGAGGAAGCAGCGCTCTCCAAGAAAGAATACAAGAAACATCTGGAGGAAAGAGCTTCCAAATATCCGTCCGTTGCCTATGAACTGGGAGCCAGAATTCAGGAAATGACGGGACAGGAAATCCGTGTTACGGTACCGGGCCACATGCAGCGCGGCGGAGCACCGGTTCCCTATGACCGGGTGATTTCGTCCAGGATCGGTGCCCACGGAGCAGAACTGATCGATCAGGGAAAATTCGGCCGTCTGGTGGTGGTGAAGAATAATGTGATCACCGATATTCCGCTGTCGGAGACGGCAGGAAAGCTGAAAACCGTGGATCCCAAATCCGATATCATAAAAGAAGCCAAGCTCCTGGGCATCAGCTTCGGAGACTGATAGAACATGTCATATACAGCATTGTACAGAAAATGGCGCCCTCAGACATTTGAGGACGTCAAGGGGCAGGATCATATTGTAACGACTCTGCAGAACCAGATCCGCTCCGGAAGAATCGGCCATGCCTATCTGTTCTGCGGAACCCGCGGAACGGGAAAAACAACCGTGGCCAAAATATTTGCGAAAGCCGTGAACTGTGAACATCCGGCGGATGGAAGTCCCTGCGGGGAATGTTCCAGCTGCAGGCAGATTACGGCAGGCAATTCTCTCAATGTGGTGGAGATCGATGCGGCCTCCAACAACGGCGTGGAAAATATCCGTGAAATCCGGGAGCAGGTCCAGTATCCGCCCACAGAGGGAAAATACCGTGTTTATATCATCGACGAGGTACACATGCTTTCCACGGGAGCCTTCAATGCTCTTCTGAAGACCCTGGAAGAACCTCCGTCCTATGTGATTTTTATTCTGGCCACCACAGAGGTTCACAAGATACCGATTACTGTGCTCTCCAGATGCCAGCGATATGATTTCAGAAGGATCACCGTGGATACCATCACGGACCGGCTGAGAGAACTGACGGCAGCGGAGGGCATGCCTGTGGAAGAAAAAGCCCTGCGCTATGTGGCTAAAGCCGGGGACGGCTCCATGAGAGATGCCCTGAGTCTTCTGGACCAGTGTGCGGCATTTCATTATGGAGAAACGCTCACCTACGAACATGTACTTGATGTACTGGGAGCCGTGGACAACCAGGTATTCCGGGAACTTTTCCGGGCACTTCTGGAAAAAAGAACCAGAGACTGTGTCCTGAAACTGGAAGAAATGGTGGTGCAGGGGCGGGAACTTTCTCAGTTTGTACTGGATTTCATCTGGTTCCTGAGAAATCTGCTTCTGCTGAAAACCGCAGGAGATGCGGAAGATCTTCTGGACATGTCAGAGGATAATCTGAAGCAGCTGAGGGAAGACTCTGCACTGGCTGATGAAGATACACTGATGCGCTATATCCGTGTCCTTTCGGAACTGTCGGGGCAGATCCGTTTTGCCGGTCAGAAAAGAGTGCTGGTGGAGCTGGCGCTGATCCGCCTGACCAGACCCCAGATGGAACAGAATCTGGATTCCGTGGTGGAACGTCTGAACCGGATCGAAAAGCAGCTGGAAGAGGGCGTGCCGGCTGCCGGTGCTCTGATATCCGCGGGAATGATTTCCGGGGTGCAGGAATCAGGGAGTGCTGCCAACATGCCGGGAAATACGCCGGCGGCGGAAGGCGGGGAACAGAACAGTGCTCTGCCTGAGCCGAAAACCGTGACGCTTCCCAGGGCACAGCTGGAAGATCTGAATCTCATCAGAAACGAGTGGGGAAAAATCATAAAGGCACTGGGGATGTCCATCCGCCCCAGTTTCCGGGAAACCGTGGTGGAACCGGCCGGAGACAGCTGTCTCTGCATTGTATTTCAGGATTCCATGAATTTTACCATGGGGAGCCGGGCCAGCATTCTGGGAGACCTGGAACGTTATGTGGAACAGACCTATGGAAAATCCATATATTTCAAGGCCAGGCTCAGAGAAACAGGAGAACGGATGGACAAGAACTACATCAGTGACGAAGAACTGAAAGAAAATATCCATATGGATGTCATAATAGAAGAATAGAATATAAAGAAACAATGGATTTCAGGAGGATTACACCATGGCTAGACGTGGCGGTTTTCCAGGCGGAATGCCTGGCAATATGACAAATCTTATGAAACAGGCGCAGCGTATGCAGCGCCAGATGGAAGAAAAGACCAGAGAGCTGGAGGAGAAAGAGTATACAGCGGCTTCCGGAGGCGGAGCCGTGACTGTCACGGTTTCCGGTAAGAAGGAAGTCCTTTCCGTCAAGATTTCTCCGGATGCAGTGGATCCCGATGATGTGGAAATGCTGGAAGATCTGATTGTGGCTGCCGTCAACGAAGCATTCCATAAAATGGAAGAAGAGAGCAGCGCTGTCATGGCGGAACTCACAGGCGGACTGGGAGGACTCGGCGGACTGGGAGGACTTTCTTTCTGATATGGATTATTACAGCAGTCAGATTTCAAAACTCATTGAAGAACTGTCGAAGCTTCCGGGAATCGGCAGCAAGACAGCCCAGAGACTTGCCTTTCATATCATCAACATGCCGGAAGAGCAGGTGGAACGGCTGTCCGGGGCCATCCGGGACGCCAAGCAGAATATCCATTACTGCAAAGAATGCTGTACGCTGACAGACCGGGAGATATGCCCCATCTGTGCAAGTCCCGGCAGGGACCATGGAGTTATCATGGTGGTGGAAAATCCCAGAGATCTGGCGGCGTATGAAAAGACCGGGAAATTCGAAGGAGTCTATCATGTCCTTCACGGCGCGATCTCTCCCATGCTGGGAATCGGGCCCAATGATATCAGGCTGAAAGAACTGATGGCCAGACTCCAGAAGGATGTGAAGGAGGTCATCATTGCGACCAACTCCAGCCTGGAAGGAGAAACCACGGCCATGTACATAAGCAAACTGATCAAACCCACAGGGATTCGGGTGACCAGAATCGCCAGCGGCGTTCCCGTTGGCGGAGATCTGGAATATATCGATGAGGTGACGCTTCTGCGGGCGCTGGAAGGCCGGACAGAGCTGTAGAAAGTAGGAGATGCGAAAGAAATGGATAAGTACGAGTTTAACATCAAAGTTGAGCAGATCAAGAAACTGGTAAACCGGGGAGACTATGATACGGCAATGAAAATTGCGGATACCATAGACTGGCGCCGCGTAAGGAATGCGAGCCTGCTCTCCATGATTGCACAGATATACGAAAAAAATGAAGAATATCAGGAGGCCAAGGACATTCTGCTGCTGGCGTTTGAACGTGCGCCCATCGGAAAGCGCCTTCTTTATAAACTGGCAGAACTTGCTCTGAAGGAAGGCAATGTGTCGGAAGCGGAGGCGTACTACAGGGAATTCTGTGATCTGGCACCGGATGATTCCAGACAGTATCTGCTCCGGTATCTGATCCTGAAAGCCAAGGATGCGCCTGTGGATCAGCTGATCCGTGCTCTTGAGACATATACGTCCACAGAGGTGGAAGAAAAATGGCTGTATGAACTGGCGGAACTCTACCATAAGGCCGGTTCTGAAGATGCATGTGTCCGTACCTGCGACAAGATCATGCTGCTGTTCGGACTGGGCAAATATGTGGATAAGGCCATGGACCTGAAGCTCCTGTATGCACCGCTCAATAAATACCAGATGGATCTGGTGGAAAACCGGGACAAATATGAAGCCAAGCTCCGGGCGGTTGAGGAAGAATATAACGGAAACGGCCAGGATTTTGACGAATATGAGGAAAACCGCGAACCGGCGGCGAGAACTCATCAGGCACCCGCACATGTGCACAGGGAGCCGGAGGATGAACTGGTTGTAAAACTCCATGAGGATGAGCAGGCGGAAAAACTGGCACAGGAAATGTCAAAGATTTCCGATGACGACATGCACACAGCGGAAGTAGAGGACGATCTGGATGCCACAAGGCCGCTGGAGGATATCCGTGTTCTCAGGGAAATGAAGCAGGAGAACAGGGAAGATGCAGCTGACGCTGACAGGAAAGCAGAAGAAGAGCGGGAAATTGAACGGCAGAGAGAGGCAATCCGTGCCGCAAAGGAACGGGAAGAGATGGAAGAAGAAGCTCTCCGCCGCGTAGAAGAAGAGCGGGAGGCTGCCCGCCGTGCGGAAGAAGAGAGAAGAGCCAGAAAACAGGCGGAAATAGACAGAGAACGTGCCGTACGCCGGGAAGTACATGTGGCTGCACCCGAAGATGATCTGGAAGTGGAATCTCTGGACGGCGTTCTGGATGTCAATAATCTGATGATTGAATCCGTTTCGGATGAACAGGGGCTTTCCATGGCGCTGGAAGCCCTGAGAAAGATTCACAGAGAGCTGGGCCATAAAAACCCTGTGGCCAAAATCAGCAGTGAGAAGCTGAATAAGCGCGGCATCAGCCAGGTGGCAGAGAAACTGGCAGGCAAGGATCTTATCATTGAACATGCGGCAGATCTGACAGATGCAGTCCAGAACGAACTGGATGAACTGATGGAACGGGACAGATCAGGAATGATCGTCGTTCTGATTGATACTCCGCAGAAACTGGAATACCTCCATGGGCGCAATGCATCCCTGGCAAGCAAGTTCCAGTATATCGGGACCGACAGCAGGGCTGAAGAACAGCTTCTGACAGAGGCGGCCGTTGAGCAGGCCCTGAAGAAGGAGACCCAGGTTCAGGAGAACATTGCCAAGGAAGTGGTCCGTACTGCAGAAACCAGACAGACGGCACAGCCGGTGAAAGAAACAGAACCAGTCCGGGAGGAAGAACCTGAGGAAGAAATCCGGGAACAGGCGGAACGGAAACCGGGAAAAGTCCGTGAAAAAGCAGAAGAAAAGAAGGAAGCTCCACGCCGCCCGGTCCGGAAAGCAGTGCCTGAAACGCCGGAGGAACCGGAGGAAGCAGCAGTGTCCGATGAAGACAGCGATGCAGAAATGGATCTGGACGAGTTTGCGCAGTACTGCTGCAAATATGCGTCGGAAATTGACTGCAGCATTACCGGAAAGAGCCTGCTGGCCCTGTATGAAAGAATCGAGATGATGGAAGAGGACGGGGTGCCGCTGACAAAGAAAGAAGCGGTGGATCTGATCGAGGAGGCTGCGGACAAGGCTGAGAAACCTTCTTTCGGAAAGAAGATCACCGGCCTGTTTTCTCCCAAATATGATAAGGAAGGTCTCCTGATCCTTCATGAGGATAACTTTTTTGATTAGAAAGAACATTGATTAGAAAGAACAGAGGTTACAGAAGAGCTGTTGCAGCGAGTGCGACAGCTTTCTCTGTTTGATATGAGGTGATTATGATGACGATCAGGATGATAGCCACAGATATGGACGGAACATTCCTGGATGATGAAAAGAAGGTACCTCCGCAGAATCGGGAAGCGCTCCGGCGCTGCGCTGATCTGGGCATCGAGATTGTCCCTGCCACGGGACGTACCGTGACCGGAATCCCGGATGCGCTGAAGGAGCTTCCGGGTGTGCGGTATGCCATTACGACCAATGGTGCGGTGGTGGTTGATCTGAAGGAAAACAGAGAGATTTCAGCGTGCAGGATACCGGTGGAAACAGCGGTACAGGTTCTGCGGCTTGCCCGGGAAAGCGGGGATGATATCATGTATGACGCGTATATCGACGGGGCAGGCATATCCATGAACTGCTTTTTGGATCATCTGATGAAGTATGTAAAAACAGAGGGTCTTGCTGAGCTTGTGAGAAAAACAAGACGGGTGGTGCCGGACACCATTCTGTATGTGGAGGAGCAGGGGAAACCGGTGGACAAGATCAATATGTTTTTTACGGATATGGAAGCGAGGGAAAGAATGAGGGCCGCACTGGGAACGGTGGACGGCATTATGGTCACTTCTGCCATCTCCAACAATCTGGAAATCAATGCGGCAGGCGCAGACAAAGGCGGAGCGCTGCTGAGACTGGCAGCTTATCTTCATATAGACAGAGAAGAGGTTATGGCATTCGGCGATGGAGAAAATGATCTTTCCATGATCCGGAGCGCAGGAATGGGAATTGCGATGGCAAACGGGATAGAGGAAGCGCGGGCTGCGGCCGATTATGTCACAGGCACAAATAACCAGGGCGGAGTGGCTGAAGCCATCGGAAAATTTGTCCTGTCCGCCGCTTCTGACGGAAAAGAGGGAGGACTTTAACGCAGAAAGAGAGATGAGAAGAATATGGATACAGTAACAAAACTGTCCGGACACTGGCTTGAAATCATAACCCTGGTATATCTGGTGGGAATGATTCTGTATGGACATTACAGGGGATTTATCCGTCTGGCGGTCTCTGCCCTGGCGCTGATCATCACTCTGATCAGTGTGAGGCTTGTACTTCCCTATGCATCTGAATGGATAAAAAATGAAACTCCTGTTTATGAGATGATACAGAGCAGCATGGAAAAAGCAGTGGGAATTGATGATATATTGCCGGAAGAGTCTGAAGAAACGGATACAGGAGAAAAAGACAGGGAAGCCGAAAACACGGCAATCGGGGAACTGAATCTGCCGGGACTTCTGAAGCAGGCGCTTGTAAGCAACAATACGGATGAAGTCTATCAGCAGCTGGGAGTAGAACTGTTCCGGGATTATATAGGAAGCTATCTTGCAGAAACAGGAATCCAGATCCTTACCTTTTTCCTGCTTTTTGTGATTATATATATCCTTCTGAGAATTCTGGTGGTATGGCTGGATCTTGTGGCCAGACTTCCGATTCTTTCCGGAATGAACCAGATTGCCGGGGCTGTTCTGGGGGGCGCAGAGGCACTGGCGGTGATCTGGATTCTCTGCCTTCTTTTTACAGCACTGTCCGGAACCACCCTGGGAACGGAGATTCTGAATCAGATTGAAGAGAGCCGCTGGCTCACCTGTCTGTATCAGAACAATCTGCTTGCATATTTTTTTGTGGGCCTCCTGAGCACCATTGCCTGAACAAATACAATTCAGAAACAATTTAACAGAAAAACGGGAAAATCAGACGGAGAGAGCGGATTTTCCCGTTTTTGAATTACTACTAAATATAGATAAAATAAAGGAAAAAGGGCATATCTTGTGCTTCAATAAAAACCTGAAAAATTGTTTAAAAAAATAAAACAAATTCTCTTGACATTTCAGAAATAAAATGGTATAGTTAAGCTCCGATGTGAGACAACACATCAGAGAAAAAGTTCGAAAAAAACGAATTAAAAAAATTAAAAAAAGCTGTTGACAAAAGCGAGCAAATGTGATAAGATATCAGAGTTGCCGCTGAGAACGGAAAACAAACCGGAAGGCCGG
>CABSIM010000021.1 GCA_902477765.1 uncultured Clostridiaceae bacterium
GGAAAAACATAAGAAAATACGAGAAGATTTGAGAAGATACCTTGAAAAGAAAGGAAAACTCAAAAGTCGGAAAACCCTGAAATATCAAGCGTTTGAGAAGAAATACAAGACTTAAATGGAGATATAAAAAGATGATTAGAGTATTATTTATTTGCCACGGCAACATCTGCCGTTCTCCCATGGCAGAATTTGTTATGAAAGATCTGGTGAAAAAGCAGGGACGGGAGAATGACTTTTATATTGCCTCGGCGGCCACCAGCACAGAGGAGATCGGGAATCCTGTGCACCGGGGGACCAGGGAGAAATTAAGGGAATATGGGATTTCCACCGCGGGGAAATATGCGGTGCGCCTTCAGAAGGCAGATTATGAAAACTATGACTGGCTGATCGGCATGGATCAGTGGAATATCCGCAATATGCTGCGTATCCTCGGGAAAGATCCGGAGAATAAGGTACGTCTCCTTCTGGATTTTACAGACAGGAAGGGGGAGGAAATCGCGGATCCCTGGTATACGGGGAACTTTGATGACACATACCGGGATGTGCTGGAGGGATGCCTGGGGATACTGGACAGGCTTTCCACCAGAAGCTGAATCTCATATTTATAATGGGTGAAAGACTTTAATCTGAGGAAAAGAGGGAATTATACAAAATAGGTATTGCAGAGCATCTGGAATTGAAGTATATTTGCATTAAATGAAAATGATTTTTGCTAAATGAAAATAACAAAGAGGGTTTATATATCATGAGTTCAGTTATACTTTGTGAAGTTGGACCTAGAGATGGTCTGCAGAATGAACCGGTTCTTCTATCTGCCGAACATAAAGCTGAATTAATTGATGCCATGACAGAGGCAGGGGTGCCAGTGATTGAGGTGGGATCCTTTGTCAGTCCCCGTGCAGTAAAGCAGATGGCAGACACGGACGAAGTATTCCGGCTTATCCATAAAAAAAGGATGTGGAATACCGGGCATTAATAGCCAATAAAAAGGGAGTGGAGCGGGCAGCTGCATGTGGATGTGAAAAAGTAAAATTGAATGTATCTGCCAGCCGGGCGCATAATCTGGCCAATCTGAACTGTACACCGGAAGAAAGTGTTTCTAGATTTTCAGATATCGTGCAATATGCGGAAAGCTGTGGAATCAGAGCATCGGGATCTGTTTCCATGGCATTTGGCTCACCCTGGGAAAAGGAAATTCCTTATGACGATGTAAAAAAATCATTGATGCATATTTGAATGTTGGAATCAGAGAAATTTCCTTATCAGACGCTTCCGGAATGGCGAATCCGGATCAGGTGGAGAGAATTTGTGGAAAAGTACAGAAAGACTTTCCTGGTGTAGTCTGGTGGCTGCATTTTCACAATACAAGAGGTCTGGGAATTGCAAATATTCTGGCTGGAATGAGAGTAGGAATGAACAGGTTTGATACTGCTTTCATCGGTGCAGGCGGCTGCCCATTTGTACCGGGGGCAGCAGGGAATGTATCAACGGAAGACGTAGTTCATATGTTTGATGAAATGGGGGTTTTTACGGGGATTTCGTTGGATGGAGTTATGGCAATCGGGAAAAAAGCAGCAAATTATCTTGGACACGCACCTGCCAGCTATGTGATGAAAGCCGGAAAGTGCAGTGATCTGATAAAAACGCTGCCTAAAGGCCAGGGAGTGAATCATACGATTCAGAAATAATGTCAGAAATAACAAAAGATACGGGAGAGCATGTTAAAATGCATCTTCCGTATCTTTTTTGATGTCATCATGATTAATATCGTATAGCAGAAGGAAAACAAAATACATCTGTATCAGTCGGTATGTGACAGATACCCCATTTCGATGGAAACCGCAGAGGCGGTTTTTTTTAGTTCAGAAATAAGCTGGTTGATAAAATATTGATCAAAACGAACTTCTGGTCCGCTGATAAATAAAGCGGCAGCTACATGACCTGCAGCATTAAAAACAGGGGTGGAAATGGAGACAATACCCTGCTGGCGTTCACCATGGCTGACTGCATAGCCATATTCGCGTATTTTCGAAAGCTCTTGTAGCGTGGTGGCAGGATCGTCATTTAATATCTTCTGGGCTTCATCTTCCGGAAGATAGGCAAGGAGAAGGCGTCCGGAAGCACCTCGTGTTAAAGGCTGATTCTGTCCAACAGAAACTACGATGCGCAAAGGCTGGGTACATTCAATACGTTCCACGCAGACTCTGCGGTTGTTTTTCAAAATGTAAATGCCTACACTTTCGTTATAGCGTTTATGCAGCAATTCCAGATGAGGACGTACAACCTGACAGATGTCCAGATTGGCAAAAGCAATATTGCTGAGCTGAGCCAGACGGAATCCAAGATAGTATCGCATATTTTCCGGATCCCTGTATATATAATGCCGTCCCTCCAAAGTATTCAGCAAACGAAGGGCAGTGCTGGGTGATAAATTGATTTCATTTGAAATTTCTGTTAATGAAAAGCTGTTTTTTTCTTCTGTAAAGCAGTCCAAAATGGCAAGTGCACGTTCGACTGCACGGACACTGTTGTCCTGAGACATATGTTAATTCCCCCAACCAGACTTTTCCAATATTATATCAGAGGTAAAAATTCATGTCAACGAACGGGAATGAGACATTCATAGCTTATAATATGAAAGTTAATTTCATATCATAAAAAGCAAGAGAAAAGAGGTGTTGAAATAGAATGAAAATCAATGAAAATATTTGGACAAAAGACAAAATATACAAAAAACGTCAGAATAAATGGTTATTATGTCATTGACATGAAGAAATAATATCCATATAATTTCATTATACAAAAATCATTTTCATTAAATGGAAAAGGAGGTAAGAGAATGGCTCAGGCCTTAAACGGAATTCGTGTTTTGGATTGTGCCAATGTGATTGCCGGACCTTATTGCGCCAGCATTTTATCTGAGTTCGGGGCAGAGGTAATTAAGATTGAAATGCCAGGAAAAGGGGATAATTTCAGATCCATGGGGCCTCTAAAAGATGGAAAAAGCACCAGATGGCCATCCATGGGAAGGAATAAAAAATGTATTACACTGGATTTTCATTATGAGGAAGGAAGAAAAATTTTTCTGGAACTGGTGAAAAAATCTGATGTGATTATTGAAAATTTCAGAACAGGAACGTTTGAAAAGTGGGGATTGGATCTGAAGACGTTGCGGAAAGCCAATCCACGGATTATTGTGACACATGTAACCGGCTATGGTCAGACCGGACCCAATAAAGAAATGTCAGGATTTGGAGGGCCTTTAACGGGATTTGCCGGTGTCATCTATACCACTGGATTCCCGGACCGTCCTCCGGTAAGTCCGAGCTTTTCATTGGCGGATTATGTGGCTGGCCTCAATGCGGCGATTGGAACATTGCTGGCATTATATTACCGGGATACAGCAGAAGAAGGAACGGCTCAGGAAGTAGATGTAAGCTTGTATGAAGGGTTATTCAGAATGCAGGATGCATTGATTGCTGATTACGATATCAACGGAGTGGTAAGGGATAGAGCGGAAAGGCAGAGAGGTGCATCGGTACCGGGAGGAAAATTCCTGACAAAAGATAAAAAATGGGTATTCCTGGCATCCTCCACGGATAATTCATTCAAGTATCTTGCAGAAGCAATGGAAAAACCGGAGCTCTTTGAAAAATATCCGACCATGAAAGACCGGTTCGAAGCAGCAGACACAATTATGGAAATAACGAAAAACTGGTTTTCCGGTATCAGCTATGAAGAAGCCATGGAAAGGTGCAGACAAAATAAAGTTGCGTTGAGTCCCATATACAGTATTGCAGACATCTGGAAGGATCCCCAGTATAAAGCAAGACACAACCTGGTAGAATTTGACAGCCCGGATTTCGGAAAGGTTCATATTGCGCCAGTCTGTCCTGTGCTGACGGAAACACCGGGCGAGATCAAGTGGATTGGCCCGCCAATTGGCTCCTATAATCATGAAATTTATGAGGGGCTGTTGGGGATGAAGACTGAGACAGTGGACAAACTGAAAAAGAAAGGTGTTATTTAAGGGGCATTGTACATAAAGGAGGGGAAAATATGAGTTTTTTAGGGCTTTTGGGGATTGCAATGGTGGTTGTGCTTTTGATCCTTCTTCTTAGGGGAAGAATGACCCCGGCAATTCCGTTTGCAGTGATACCGCTGATTTTTGGAATTGTTGCCAGCTTCGAGGGAAAATTCGGAATCATGGATATTCCGGGATTCGCGGCTTCTGGAGTATCACAGGTGGCAACGGTGGCAATTTTGTTTATTGGTACCATCCTGTTTTTTAATATCATGGGTGATGCGGGTATGTTTGACCCTATGGTAAACCGCTTGGTCCGGTTTGCGGACAAAGGGGTCACCAGTATTTTTCTGGCCACGGCAGCCATTGCCAAGGTAACACATCTGGATGGTGCCGGAACCAGCACATATCTGCTGACTATCCCGGTTATGCTCCCTCTCTACGAAAAATTCAAGATACGGAAACTGGATCTTCTGCTGACAACGGCGCTTATGGCCGGAGCAATGAATTTGGTCCCCTGGGGTGGACCTTTTGTCCGGGTGGCTGCAGTCCTGGAAGTGGATCCGAGTGTGTGCTGGTACCAGATGCTTCCCGCACAGATATTCGGAGTGATTTTGGCATATGTCATTGCATTTTTGCTTTCCAGAAGAGCAATCCGTTATGGAGCCGGCAAAGACCTGGAAAGTACAGTTACGGCACAAAGTGCCATTGACAGTACAGGCGATCATTCAGTGAAAAGACCAAAACTGGCAGTGGTTAACTGGATCATAACAGCGGTGGTTCTCATTTTACTGTTTATGGGTGATATTCCTTCATATCTGCTGTTTCTTGTAGGAACCACAGTTGCCTTGGGAGTCAACTACCGAACCGTTAAGGAGCAGAATGAGCGGATAAAGGCACATGCGTCTCAGGCTATTGCCATGGTTATTGTGGTGATTTCATCGGGAATTTTTCTTGGTATTTTCACAGAGACGGGAATGGTGGACGAAATGGTTAAACTTCTGATTGGTATTATTCCTTCTTTCATGGCGCCGGTTCTTCATATTATTATTGGACTGTTTGCAGCGCCGCTCGGAATGTTTATAGGAGCTGATCCATATGCATATGGAATGCTTCCGGTGATCCTTGGAGTTACCAACAGCATCGGTATTGATCCTCAGTCTGTTGCTATTGCAGTTGTCATGGGAGAATGTGCCGGCTGGACAATAAGTCCTGCAGTCTCCACTGTGTATCTGGGAATTGCGCTGATTGATTGCGAGTTAAAGGACTGGCTGCGTTATGCAGTGCCTATTGTTTGGGCCTTTACGGTTGCCCTGTTGATATTTGCAGTTCTTACCGGATGCGTAGCCGTCTGAAACGGAGGAAAGAACAGTGAAAGAAGAAAAACCGACAGTTGTTTTTATCCCTGGCACATTACTAAGTCCGGCTATATTCCGCAGACTTCGGATTCCGCTGGGATTTGAACCTTTTTTTAGCAGATGGATGGTGGAGCCGGGATCCCATGATGTAAGAAAAGTGGGAAGAAGAATAGCGGAAATGATTGAACAGGAAAATATGGGGCCGGTGATTCTGGCCGGACATTCTTCCGGAGGTTCCATAGCAATGCTGGCATATCTGGCATGTCAGGATAAAGCACGGATTAAAGGCATGATATTATCCAATACAGGACCCAATAATCATGGGCACAGCAACCAGAAAACCAGGCAGGAACTGATTGAATCCTGGAACAGAAAAGAACTTGATCTTTTTATCAGAAAATGCTTTGTAAAGCCATTGGAAGAGGACCTGTATGAAGAACTGATGGAATACGGTGGAAAAGTATCTGCAGAAGTGCGGGTTGAACCCCTTATGTCACAGAGGGAAATTGATCTGACAGACCGGCTGAAGGAAATTAAGTGTCCCGTGATAATTGCACATGGAAAGCTGGATACTATCAGAACTTTGCAGCATGCGGAACAGTTGAAGAGGGAAATCCCGGATGCTGCGGTGGTCCTGCTGGATGCGGGACATACACCCATGTATGAGGCATCTGAAGACTATCAGAAAGTACTGGATGAAATGTGCTGCAGAGCACTGGAATAAAAACAGGATTGAAAAATCCCCGGATCCGGGTACAATAAAAGGAACCGGGGATTTTCCGCGCAGTCCGTACCGTGTGTCCGGACCGGAAATCGTGCGGGATACCGGAACACATGGAAAGAAAGGATTGCTTTATGATTTTATACTTCACGGCCACAGGAAACAGTGCATTTACCGCAGAACGGATCGGAGCCGTCACAGGAGACGAAGTTACGGATCTTTTTCCGTATTTCAGGAAAGAAAAGCCGCCGGTTTTCTCTTCCGGGCGTCCATGGGTCATCGTGTCTCCCACCTATGCGTGGCAGCTCCCGAGGATGGTACGGGACCTGCTCCTTCGTGCGGAACTGAAAGGAAACCGGGAAATCTATTTTGTCCTGACCTGCGGGGACAGCATTGGAAATGCAGCTCCATATCTTAAGGAATTCTGCCGGAAGAAACAGATGATTTATAAAGGCTGTCAGGAAATTGTCATGCCGGAAAACTATCTGGCCATGTTTCCGGTACCGGGGAAAGAAGAGGCTGAGGCGATCATAAAGAAGGCAGTACCCGGAATAGAAAGAACAGCTGCTCTGATAAGGGACGGACAGAATCTTCCGGAAAAGAAAATACGGGCGCTGGATCACATTCTCAGCGGACCGGTGAATCGGCTGTTTTACCGGTTTCAGGTGTCGGCGAAAAAATTCAGTGCCGGAGAAGACTGTATTTCCTGCGGACGGTGCGCCAGGGCGTGTCCTCTGGGGAATATCGAGATGAAAGAGGGACGTCCTGTCTGGGGACGGGAGTGCACCCACTGCATGGCATGCATCTGCATCTGCCCGGTGCAGACCATAGAATATGGAAAGAAGACAAAGGGAAAAAACAGATACCGCTGCCCTGAAACAGGAAACTGATGTATTCCCGGACCATGAAAAAGCCGGCCGCGCTCCGTTAAGGAGACAGCGGCCGGCTTTGCCGGTTTTTTCCTGTATTTTCCGGCTGCTGTACAGCAGGTCCGGAAGAAATTATCTGAAATAGGTCATCATGAAGGCGGCTACGATCCGGATACCCAGTTCCAGGTCGCGGACATTGAGCCATTCTTCGCGGGTATGGGCTCCGACACCCATATGTCCGCCGAAGCAGACAGACGGAACGCCGACGGAAAGCGGAATGTTGGAATCTGTGGAGCTGGCAAAGCATTCCACACGTCTGCCTGTGAATGCCTCGATGATTCCCAGGGCTTTTTCTGTGAGAGCAGACTGTTTTTCTGCGTCTACATCACCGGTGCAGGGACGTTCTCCCAGAATTTCGCATTCGATCTGAACATTGTCCATATTCCGGTAGGCATCCAGAACAGACTGGAAGAAATGATTCATGGCAGTGAGACTTTCCCGTACATCAGAGCGGTATTCAAATTTCATTTCCGCATACTGGGCGATGGTGTTGATGGAAGTTCCGCCGGAAATGGTACCCACGTTATAGGTGCTCTTGCCGGGTTTGGGAACTTTATAGGTATAGAGGGTATTGATGATGGAAGAAAGAACCTGAATGGCATTCTGGTTTCCGAATTTTCCGTAAGAGTGTCCGCCTTCCGTATGAACGCCCACCCGGTAGCGGATGGAGCCCACGGCACCGGTGGTCAGGGAATCATAGGAACCGTCAATGGCGATCAGTTCTGCGATTTTTCCCTCATAATCCTCCATCAGTCTGCGTACGCCCTTGAGATTTCCGAGACCTTCTTCTCCGGAGCTGGCCACAAACAGGATTCCCTGTACGGGAACGAGATTTTTCTGTGTGAAATATCTGGCCAGCAGCATCAGCATTGCCAGATTGGCGGTGTTGTCGCCGACACCCGGGCAGCGCATGATATCACCGTCGTAAACCACGTCAAAAGGTTCTGTATCCGGGAAAACCGTGTCGGAATGGGCGGTAAAGGCCACCAGATTTTTCTGCTCCTCACAGTGGAACGGATAGATTACGTTGAGTGCACTGTCGATGTAGGCGCCTTTGCAGCCTTCTTTTTCGAACCAGTCTTTGATGAATTCCGCCCGGCGTTCCTCATGGTTGGACGGAGACGGAATCCGGCACAGTGTGTCGATCAGGCGGACCAGAGTCTCCTGATTTTCAGCCAGATAGGCTTCAAGCTCCGTGTTCAGCAGTTCGTTCATATAAAACCCTCCTTGAAATACATTATGTGATATACCCCGCAGGAACAGGACCTGCGGATCCCCCTGCTTTCTATTTTACATGTAAAAAAACATGCTGTAAAGACAAATCTCAGAATCCGGAAACATACAGATCTTCCGGAATGGAAAATAGCTGACGGGAGCCGCCGGAAGGCTGCAGAAAAGTCCGCATGGACATGAAAAAGCCCGGTATTTTCTGCGGAATCCGTCAGATGCAGAAAGTACCGGGCTGGCAGTTTTCAAAGGAATTTCCTAGACGATCTTTTTCTCTTCGTAGACCGGCTCACAGGTCAGGTCAATGCCGAGTTTTTTAAAGATTTTCACATCCACGTCTGAAAGCATGACGGAGGTATGCACCTGACAGCCCCGCAGTCTGGGAAGCTGTTCCATGGCTTTCTGGGCGTTGGGGTCCATGGCGGCGCAGGCCGACAGGGCGATGAGGACTTCATCCGTATGAAGCCTGGGGTTGACGCTTCCGAGATAATTGACTTTCAGTCTCTGAATGGGAGCAATGGCTTCCGGAGAGATCAGATCCCGTTCGTGATCGATGTTTCCCAGTTCTTTGATGGCGTTCAGAAGAACAGCCGCAGAGGCACCCAGAAGTTCCTTGGTCTTTCCGAGAACGATTCTTCCGTCCGGAAGTTCCAGGGCAGCAGCCGGGGCCTGAATTTCCCTGGACAGGTTCAGGGCATGAGACACCACGGCACGGTCATTGGGAGTGATCTTGGCCTGCTTCATGAGAAGTTCGATTTTATATGCCTCATCTCTGGCAGCGCCGTCCTTGGCAATTTTATTGAGGGCCTGATAGTAGCGGCGGATGATTTCCTGTCTGGAGGCCTCTCTGCAGGCTTCATCGTCCACGATGCAGTAGCCGGCCATGTTGACACCCATGTCCGTAGGGGATTTGTAGGGGCATTCGCCGAAGATGCCTTCAAAAATGGCACTGAGTACCGGGAAGATTTCCACATCTCTGTTGTAATTGACGGTGGTGACGCCATAGGCTTCCAGATGGAAGGGGTCGATCATGTTCACATCGTTGAGATCTGCGGTGGCGGCTTCATATGCAAGGTTGACCGGATGTTTCAATGGCAGGTTCCATACCGGGAAGGTTTCAAACTTTGCGTAGCCGGCCTTGATGCCGCGCATGTTCTCATGGTAGAGCTGGGACAGGCATGTGGCCATTTTTCCGCTTCCTGGTCCCGGAGCCGTGACAATCACCAGAGGCCTGGTGGTTTCAATGTAATCGTTTTTCCCGTAGCCTTCATTGCTGACAATCAGCGGAATGTTGCTGGGATATCCGTCAATGGTGTAGTGTCTCCAGACATGGATTCCCATCTGTTCCAGCTTGTTTTTGAACTGAAGGATGCTGGGAACTTCACGGTAATGGCTGATGACCACGCTTCCCACGTACAGTCCCCGGTCCGTAAAGGCGCGGATGAGCCGGAGAACATCCAGGTCATATGTAATGCCCAGATCGTAGCGGATTTTATTTTTTTCAATGTCATCGGCGTTGATGGTGATGACGATTTCTGCCTGATCCGCAAGCTGCATCAGCATTCTCAGCTTGCTGTCAGGAGCGAATCCCGGCAGTACCCGGGATGCATGATAATCGTCAAAGAGTTTGCCGCCGAATTCCAGATAGAGTTTATCGCCGAACTTGCCGATTCTTTCACGGATGTGGTCAGACTGCATGGCAAGATATTTATCATTGTCGAACCCCTGTTTGATCATTTTGTGTTTCCTCCTGTGTCCACGTAAGACTAAATTTCAACAATAACATTATCATACAAAAAAAGCGATTTGAACAGCATTTTTTAAAATTTTTTCGTCATGAACGGAAATAATGTCCCTGTAGGGAACATGTTCCCCGGTCTGCCGGAAGCAATGAAGGATCCGGGGCCCGGAGGATAAGGACGGGGTCCGCCTCCGGCGCAGGGGAAAAACAGGTGGTAAAATGCAGGGAATTATGCTAAAATGTAATAAAATCTGCGTCTGTGCAGAACAGGAAGCAAAAACGGAAGAGGAACGATTGAAAATGAAAAAATGGTTATTTGCCGTTTCCCTGGCCGGCCTGCTGGGCCTGCTGGGATGCAGCCGCTATACACCGGAAGAACAGACGGAGCCGGAATCTTCTGCGGAGGAAACCGTCTCCGAGGAGGCCGGGGGCGTCCGGGTAATTGAGGATGCCGGCCTCAACAATGACAGGACGGTTTCCATCCGTATTGTGGATGAAAAGAATCCGGCCCTGCCGGGACGAGAACCTGTCAAGGTCCGGGGCATTTATATCACGGGACCGGTATCGGGAAGTCCGGAACTGTTCAACAGCATTCTGGACAGTGCCGCATCCACGGAAATCAATACGGTGGTCATTGATTTCAAGGATGATGAAGGCAGGATCACAGCGGATATTGATACGCCGACAGTGACGGAAATCGGAGCCTGCCGGCCATATATGAAAGATGTGAAGAGCCTGATTTCCTCTCTTAAGGAACGGGGACTTTATGTGATCGCCAGGGTAGTGGCATTCCGGGACCCGTATCTGGCGGAGAAGAAACCCGAGTGGAGCCTTCACCTGGCAGACGGAAGTCTGTACCGGGACAGACAGGGAATGGCCTGGGTGGATCCCTACCGGAAGGAAGTGTGGGATTACCTGGTGGAAGTGGGAACCGCGGCCAAAGAGGTGGGATTCGATGAGGTCCAGTTCGATTATATCCGCTTTTCCACGGAAAGCACCATGCAGAATGTGGTTTTTGATGAGGCGGTCACCAAAGGCAGATCCAAAACCGACGTCATTACGGAATTCTGCAAATACGCCTATGAAAATCTTGCCTCCCAGGGGCTGTTTGTTTCCGCCGATGTATTCGGCACCATCATCGGCAGTGAGATCGATGCCAATGCCGTGGGACAGATCTACACGGATATGGCAGCCCATCTGGACTATATCTGCCCGATGATCTATCCGTCTCATTACAGTGACGGAAATTTCGGGATCGAACATCCCGATACCCAGCCTTATGACACGATTCTGGCTGCGCTGCAGAAATCCCGCAGGGCTCTGGACGAAGCTGCGGAAGCAGACGGACATGTGAGCAGCCAGGCACAGGTGAGACCCTGGCTTCAGGATTTTACGGCCACATGGCTGGAAAATCATATTGAATACGGGGATAACGAGATCGCTCAGCAGATACAGGCAGTGAAAGATGCCGGATATGATGAGTGGATGCTGTGGAGCGCTGCCAACAGATATCATTTCGGAGGCGTGGCTTCGGACACGGCGGAAGAAGAATAGAAGGGAAAAAATGGAACAGAAAAGACAGACACCGGTACCGGGAGACTTTTACCGGCATTTCAAAAACAGGATCTATCAGATCATGGCGGTGGCAGTTCATTCGGAAACCGGAGAACCCATGGTGGTCTACCAGGCAATGTACGGGGATTTCAGGGTGTGGGTGCGGCCTCTTGCCATGTTTCTGGAACCGGTGGACCGGGAAAAATATCCGGAGGCATGCCAGCGGTTCCGGTTTGAAAAGGTGTATCCTGTAAAAGAAGGAGAG
This sequence comes from uncultured Clostridiaceae bacterium, assembly GCA_902477765.1. Classification (GTDB taxonomy): domain Bacteria; phylum Bacillota; class Clostridia; order Lachnospirales; family Lachnospiraceae; genus CABSIM01. The sequence continues at coordinate 11,820 of CABSIM010000021.1, forward strand.
AAGACCTGCTGGAAAGATGCGGCAGGAAATGGCGGTCCGGCGGGACCGGAAACGGAAAGCGGAGAAATTTCCGGAATGCCGAAAGAAGAAGCGGAGCCGGCGATGAATCCGTATCTCATGGAGTTTCTGGATGCGCTGGATTCCGGAAACTATGACAGAAAACTGGCCTGCCTGGCAAGACTGCGGGACCATGTGACCCAGAAAGAACTGGATGATATCTATATGGTCATGGATATGCAGCCGGCTGCCGGAGACACGGCGGAACAGCTGGCGGTCATAAGAAGACAGCTTCTGCTGCTTCAGAAATTTGATGGGGAGAGACTGCGTTGACAGAACAGGAAAATCCTCTGGGTCAGGAGGCAAGATCCGACGAGGACGGTCTTCTGAGCCAGGATATTTCATTTAATATAGAAGAAGAACTGAAGAAACTCCCGGCTTCGCCGGGGGTTTATATCATGCACGACAAATATGATGAGATCATCTATGTGGGAAAGGCCATCAGCCTGAAAAACCGGGTCCGCCAGTATTTTCAGAGCAGCAGAAACAAGACGGCCAAAATCGAAAAGATGGTCTCCCGGATCGCAAGATTCGAATATATCATCACCGACTCCGAACTGGAAGCTCTGGTGCTGGAATGCAACCTGATCAAGGAATACCGGCCCAGATACAATACCATGCTGAAAGATGACAAGGCCTACCCCTATATCCGGGTGACCGTGGAGGAGGAGTTCCCGAGAGTTCTGTTTTCCAGAACCATGAAAAAGGACCGAAGCCGGTATTTCGGCCCCTATACCAGTGCCGGTGCCGTGAAGGATACCATTGAACTGATTCATAAGCTGTGGAAAATCAGGACCTGCAGCCGGAATCTGCCCAGGGATACCGGAAAGGAACGGCCCTGTCTGAATTACCATATCCGCCAGTGCTCCGCACCCTGCCAGGGATACATCACCAGAGAGGAATACGGAAAGGCGGTTTCCCAGACCCTGGAATTCCTCAACGGACATTACGCTCCGGTCCTTTCCATGCTGGAAAAAAAGATGCTGGATGCTTCGGAAGAGATGGATTTTGAGAAAGCCATCGAATACAGGGAACTGTTAAACAGCGTCAGACAGGTGGCTCAGAAGCAGAAGATCACCAGTCAGAGCATGGAGGACCGGGACATCATTGCCATGGCCAGAGACGAGGAAGACGCGGTGGTGCAGGTGTTCTTTGTGCGGGATGGAAAGCTCATCGGCCGGGAACATTTTCATGTGTCAGCCGCCACGGCGGAGGAAGACAGCCAGATCACCGGCAGCTTCATCAAGCAGTTTTATGCCGGAACACCGTTTATTCCCAGAGAGATCTGGGTGCAGCAGGAGTTTGAGGAAATGGAAGTGGTTTCCCAGTGGCTGACCAGGCGCCGGGGGCAGAACGTAAAATTCGTGATTCCCAGAAAAGGACAGAAAGAGCGCCTGGTGGAACTGGCTGCCCGCAATGCGCTGCTGGTTCTGTCGCAGGATAAGGAAAAGATCAAACGTGCGGAACTCAGGACCACAGGAGCCATGAATCAGATCGGGGAATGGCTGGGACTGGGAAGGCTGAGACGGGTGGAAGCATTTGACATTTCCAATACCAGCGGATTTGAATCTGTGGGTTCCATGGTGGTCTATGAAGACGGAAGACCCAAGCGCAATGATTACAGGAAATTCAGAATCCGTACCGTGCAGGGGCCCAATGACTATGCATCCATGGAAGAGGTGCTGACCAGACGGTTTGCACATGGACTGGAAGAGAAAAAAAGTCTGGAGGAATCCGGAGAAGGCGGAGAATTCGGAAGTTTTACCAGATTTCCGGATCTGATTATGATGGACGGCGGCAGAGGTCAGGTCAACGTGGCACTGAAAGTTCTGGAAAAGCTGAACCTGTCCATTCCGGTCTGCGGCATGGTAAAAGACGATAATCACAGAACCAGGGGGCTGTATTACAGAAATGTGGAGATTCCCATTGACAGGTCCAGTGAGGGATTCAGACTGATCACCAGGATTCAGGATGAAGCCCACCGCTTTGCCATCGAATATCACCGGAGCCTGAGAAGCAAGGGTCAGGTCCGGTCGGTGCTGGATGACATTGAAGGCATCGGACCTGCCAGGCGGAAAGCGCTGATGAAGCACTTCAAATCTCTGGAGGCGGTCCGTGACGCGGATGTGGAAGCACTGGCCGGAGCAGAGGGAATGAACCGGAAAGCGGCGGAGAGCGTGTACCGGTTTTTCCATGAAAAACCGTGACAACCACAGGAATGTATGATAGGATGAAGGCATGAAACTGTAAGAGAGGGAATAAGACTATGTATGGAGTTACAATAACGGAACTGATTGCGAAAATGGGACTTAAGAACCTGACTCCGGATCTGGATACCGATAAGATTGTGGTGACCCATCCGGAGGTGAACCGGCCTGCCCTGCAGCTGACCGGCTTTTACAGTCATTTTGATAATGAAAGAGTACAGATGATCGGAAATGTGGAGATCGCATATCTGTCCAGTCTTTCCCTGGAACGGAGAAAGGCCATGTATGACAAGCTGATTTCCAGCAAGATTCCCTGCATTGTGTTCTGCAGGAATCTGATTCCGGAAGAATGGGTCCAGGAGCTGTGCAACTATTATGGAGTGGCCTGCCTGGTATCGGAAAAGACCACCTCGGATTCCATGGCGGAGATTATCCGCTGGCTGAAAGTGAAGATGGCACCCTGCATCAGCATCCACGGAGTTCTGGTGGATGTATTCGGAGAGGGAGTTCTGATTACCGGAGAAAGCGGAATCGGAAAAAGTGAGGCGGCTCTGGAACTGATCAAGCGCGGACACCGTCTGGTGAGCGATGACGTGGTGGAGATCCGGAAAGTCAGCGATGTGACCCTGATCGGATCCGCACCGGACATCACCAGATATTTCATTGAGCTGAGAGGCATCGGCATCATCGATGTGAAGACACTGTTCGGTGTGGAGAGCGTCAAGGATACCCAGTCCATTGACATGGTGATCCAGCTGGAAGACTGGGATAAGGACAAGGAATACGACAGGCTGGGAATGGAAGACCAGTATACGGAATTCCTGGGCAACCGGGTGGTATGTCATAATATTCCCATCCGTCCCGGACGGAATCTGGCCGTGATCGTGGAATCGGCTGCGGTCAATTACCGTCAGAAAAAGATGGGATACAATGCGGCCAGAGAACTTTACAACCGGGTTCAGGCCAACATAGCCAAAAGAAATGAAGATTAAAACTGCAGGTCTGAGGTGAGCGATGGAAGTAAGAATCAAGGAACCCATGAGCCGTCACACTACCTTCCGGGCAGGAGGCGAGGCGGAGTGGTTTGTGATGCCGGAGACGGCAGAAGAACTGGCAGCCGTTTTCTCGGCGGCAAAAAAGGCGGGAATGGATTTCTATATCATAGGAAACGGCAGCAACCTTCTGGTGAGCGACCGGGGGTATGACGGGGTCGTCATTTCCATGGAAAAATACCGGACACTGGAAATATCCGGCACGGATCTTACGGCAGGAGCCGGAGTGCCTCTGTCCAGAATGGCAGCGGAAGCGCTGAAAGCCGGACTTACCGGACTGGAGTTTGCAGCCGGGATCCCGGGAACTCTCGGAGGAGCGGTGGTGATGAATGCCGGCGCTTACGGTTCGGAGATCAGGGATGTACTGAAAAAAGTCACCGTGCTGGACCGTCAGGGGCAGGTTCTGACACTGCAGGCAGAAGAACTGGAACTGGGCTACAGGACCAGTTGCGTGGAAAAAAAAGGCCTGGTGGTGCTGGAAGCGGAATTTGGCCTGAAAGAAGGCAGGGCAGAAGAAATCCGGGCACTCATGGATGAACTGGCGGCCAGGAGAAGAGAAAAACAGCCTCTGGAATATCCCAGCGCCGGAAGCACGTTCAAACGTCCGGCCGGAAATTTTGCAGGAAAGCTGATTGAAGAGGCCGGGCTGAAAGGATGGTCCGTGGGCGGCGCCCAGGTATCAGAAAAACATGCCGGCTTTGTCATCAACAGGAAAGATGCCACGGCATCAGATATATACCGGCTCTGCCGGCAGGTCCAGAAAAAAGTCATGGAACATTCCGGAGTGCTTCTGGAACTGGAAGTAAAGCTCCTGGGAACTTTTGAGGACTGATAAACGCAGGAGGAGACATAAAAGTGAGACTGGTGATTGTGACGGGAATGTCCGGGGCAGGGAAAACCACAGCCCTGAAGATTCTGGAGGATTCCGGATTCTACTGCGTGGATAATCTTCCCGTTCTCCTGATCGAAAAATTTACTGAGCTGATCATGAAGGATGCGGGAGACAGCCGGGATGCGGCTCTGGGCATTGATATCCGCAGCGGAGAAGAACTGCCGCTTCTGGAAGATGTACTGAGAAAATGGAAAAAGAACGGGTTTCCCTTTACGATTCTGTTTCTGGATTCCGCCGATGAAGTCCTGATCAAACGGTACAAAGAGACCAGAAGGACCCATCCGCTGGCCGGAACAGGACGGCTGGAAAAGGGAATTTCCCTGGAACGGGAAAAACTGGAGTTTCTAAAGGAAAATGCGGATTATATTCTGGACACCAGCCGTCTTCTGAGAAAAGACCTGCGTATGGAACTGGAGAAAATCTTCAGAGGAGACGGTGTTTACAGCAACCTTTACATCACAGTCCTGAGTTTCGGCTTCAAATACGGGATTCCAGCGGATGCGGATCTGGTGTTTGATGTGCGGTTTCTGCCGAATCCGTATTATGTGGAAGAACTGCGGTCCCATACGGGAAACGACCGGGATGTGCAGGAATATGTGATGCAGGGCGGTATCGGAGAGGAATTCCTGAAGAAACTGAGGGACATGCTGGAATTTCTGATTCCCAACTATATTCTGGAGGGGAAAAATCAGCTTGTGGTGGCCATCGGGTGTACCGGCGGCAGGCACCGTTCCGTGACCATAGCCAATGAGATCAGCAGTCTGCTGTCAGAGTCAGGCAGATACGGTGTGCGGCTGGAGCACCGGGACGCTTTCAGAGACGGAGGGAAGTAGAAATGTCCTTTTCTTCCAAAATCAAGGAGGAACTTTCCCGGCAGATGAGTCCTGCCAGGCACTGCCGGATTGCGGAGACCGCGGCAATACTCAGTCTCTGCGGCCGGATTCAGATTTCAGGTGACGACCGGTACAGCATCAAGATCCATACGGAAAATGTCACCGTCGCAAGAAAGTGCTTTACATTATTGAAAAAAACATTTAATATAAATACGGAAATATCCATCCGGAAAAATGCCCATCTTGGCAAAAACCGGATTTATTCGGTCTGTGTCAGAGATCACGGAGACGCGCTCCGTGTCCTGAAAGCCACAAAGCTCCTGTCTGACGACGGTGAGATCGAAGAGAATCTTTCCGTGGTGGGAAATGTGGTGGTCCAGAATCCATGCTGCCGGCGGGCGTTCCTGCGGGGGGCATTTCTGGCTGCGGGATCCGTCAGTGATCCGGAAAAGTTCTACCATCTTGAGATTGTATGTGCCGCAGAGCCGAAAGCCAGACAGCTTCAGTCCATTATGGCAACATTTGGCATGGATGCAAAGATCGTCATCAGGAAACGATACTTTGTGGTGTATATTAAAGAAGGAAACCAGATTGTTGACATGCTGAATGTGATGGAGGCACCTCTGGCCCTGATGGAATTCGAAAATATCAGGATCCTCAAGGAAATGAGGGGAAATGTGAACCGTCAGGTCAACTGTGAAACGGCCAACATCAACAAAACGGTATCCGCTGCGATGAAGCAGATAGATGATATAAAATTTATCAGAGATACGATCGGTTTCGAGCGCCTGCCTGCCGGACTGGAGGAGATCGCCAGGCTCAGGCTTGAAAAACCGGAAGCGACACTTAAGGAACTAGGTGAGGAACTGGAACCGCCTGTGGGAAAATCGGGGGTCAACCACCGGCTGAGAAAGCTCTGCGATCTGGCCGCTGCCCTTCGGGAACAGAAGGCGGATATTTAAATGGATTCGAGAGCCATTTTCAGGTGCAATGAGGAGGATTATTATGACAAAGCGAACGGTAACTATCGAACTGGCTTCCGGGCTGGAGGCGAGACCTATTGCGATGCTGGTGCAGCTGGCCAGCAGCTACGAGAGCAGGATCTATGTGCAGAGCGATAATAAAAAAGTAAACGCCAAGAGCATCATGGGCATGATGACACTGGACCTTCCGGTGGGTGAACAGGTGGTAGTCATGGCAGAAGGCCCGGATGAAGAGACAGCGGTGAATGATATCGAAAAGTATTTAAGCAATAATTAGAAACTGAGAACAGGGCCGTTGCCGGAAACATGGTGACAGCCCTTTTTTTATTCTGGAGGGAACAATGGCATTTACACATCTGCACGTCCATACGGAATACAGCCTTCTGGACGGTTCCAGCAAAATCGGTGAGCTGGTGGCAAAAGCCGCAGATCTGGGAATGGACAGCATGGCCATTACGGATCATGGTGCCATGTACGGCGTCATTGATTTTTACAGGGCGGCAAAACAGGCAGGCATCAAACCCATCATCGGCTGTGAGGTCTACGTGACTCCCGGTTCCCGGTTCGACAGGGAAACGGTTCATGGAGAAGACAGGTATTATCATCTGGTTCTGCTGGCCGAAAACAACACCGGCTATCAGAATCTGATGAAGATCGTTTCCAGAGGATTTGTGGACGGGTTTTACTATAAGCCGAGAGTGGACATGGAGACACTGGAGGAATATCACGAGGGAATTATTGCCCTCAGTGCCTGCCTGGCAGGAGAAGTACCCAGATATCTGGGAAGAGGTCTTTACGAAGAAGCCGGAGAGGCAGCAAAACGGTATCTGAAGATCTTCGGACCGGGAAATTATTTTCTGGAACTTCAGGACCACGGAATTCCGCTTCAGCGCCAGGTAAACCAGGGAATCCTGAGGCTCAGCAGAGATCTGGGAATCCCCATGGTGGTCACCAATGACTGTCATTATATCAATGCCGAGGACTGGGAGTCCCACGATATTCTTCTCTGCATTCAGACGGGAAAAAAGGTATCGGATGAAAACAGAATGCGCTATGAAGGCGGCCAGTACTATGTGAAATCAGAAGAAGAAATGGCAGAACTGTTTCCCTACGCCCGGGAGGCCATGGAAAACACCCATAAAATCGCTGAACGGTGCAATGTGGAAATTGAATTCGGTGTTACGAAGCTGCCGCGCTACGACGTGCCGGAGGGATACGATGCCTGGACATATCTGAACCATCTCTGTGAGAACGGATTTGCAGAGCGGTATCCGGAAGGCGGGGAAGAACTGGAGAAACGGCTCAGATACGAACTGGACGTCATCAGAAACATGGGCTATGTGGATTATTTCCTGATTGTCTGGGACTTCATCAATTTTGCCAAATCAAGCGGAATCGCCGTGGGGCCGGGACGGGGCTCTGCCGCCGGCAGCATTGTGGCCTACTGCCTGAAGATCACGGATATCGATCCCATCAAATATCAGCTTCTGTTTGAGCGTTTCCTGAATCCGGAACGTGTGTCCATGCCGGATATTGACGTGGATTTCTGCTATGAAAGGCGTCAGGAAGTCATCGATTATGTGGTGAAGAAGTATGGAAAGGATCAGGTGGCCCAGATCGTGACCTTCGGTACCCTGGCGGCCAAAGGTGTGATCCGGGATGTGGGAAGGGTCATGGATCTTCCCTACAGCCTGTGCGACACCGTGGCCAAAATGGTGCCTGCGGAGCTGAACATGACGCTGGATCTGGCACTCCGGAAAAATCCGGAGCTGAAGGCGCTTTATGATACGGATGAACAGGTGAGAAAACTCATCGACATGTCCAGGCATCTGGAAGGGCTGCCGCGGCATACGTCCATGCACGCTGCCGGGGTGGTGATCAGCCGGACGGCCATGGACGAATATGTTCCTCTGTCACGGGCCGCAGACGGCACCATCACCACGCAGTTCACCATGACCACGCTGGAGGAACTGGGCCTTCTGAAAATGGATTTCCTGGGACTGAGGACTCTGACGGTGATCCAGGATGCCGTAAAGATGGCAGAAAAGAATCACGGCATTCATCTGGATCTGGACAAGATCGACTACGAAGATCAGAAAGTCATGGAAGCCCTGGGAACCGGAAAGAATGAAGGCGTGTTCCAGCTGGAAAGCGGAGGCTTCAAGGCATTCATGAAGGAACTGAAGCCCAGAAAGCTGGAAGATATTCTGGCAGGGATTTCCCTGTACCGTCCGGGCCCCATGGACTTTATTCCCAAATACCTGAAGGGGAAAAACGATCAGGCGTCCATCACCTATTCCTGTCCCCAGCTGGAACCGATTCTGAGTCCCACCTACGGATGCATCGTTTATCAGGAACAGGTCATGCAGATCGTCCGTGATCTGGCCGGATATACTCTGGGACGCAGTGACCTGGTGCGCCGGGCCATGTCCAAGAAAAAAGCCGCGGTCATGGAGAAGGAGAGGCAGAATTTCGTTTACGGGAACCCGGAGGAAGGCGTCAGGGGATGCATTGCCAACGGAATCGATGAAAAGACGGCCAACCAGATCTATGATGACATGATCGATTTCGCCAAATATGCGTTCAATAAGTCCCATGCCGCGGCCTATGCGGTGGTGGCTTACCAGACCGCCTATCTGAAATATTATTATCCCCGGGAATTCATGGCGGCGCTGATGACCTCCGTCATGGATAACGCGGCGAAGATTTCCGAGTACATTCTGGCCTGCCGCGGCATGGGAATTGCCATTCTGCCTCCGGATATCAATGAAGGAGTCAGCGGGTTTTCCGTGTCTGGAAACAATATCCGCTACGGACTCTCGGCCATCAAGAGCGTGGGACGTTCCGTGGTGGAGGCCATCATTGCGGAGCGGGAAGCAGCCGGCCCCTTTTCCACCATCAGTGATTTTATCAGCAGGATGACCAACAAGGAAGTCAACAAGCGGACACTGGAAAGCTTCATCAAATCCGGCGCCCTGGACAGCCTTCCCGGAACCAGAAAGCAGAAACTGTATGTTTCCGCAGAACTGCTGGAACAGAAAAGCAAGGAAAAGAAGACGGCCATGGAAGGCCAGATGAGTTTTTTTGACTTTGTGGACGACAGTCAGAAAGAGGAATTCAGAATTTCGTTTCCGGATGTGGGAGAATTTGACAGAGAGACGCTTCTGGCTTTTGAAAAAGAGACCCTGGGAATCTATGTCAGCGGACATCCCATGGAAGAGTACCGGGAAGTGTGGGAAAAAAATGTTACGGCAAAAACGTCGGACTTTATTGTGGATGAAGAGGGAAAAACCGTGGTGGAAGACGGCTCCAGGGTGGTGATCGGAGGCATGGTCACATCGAAGAAGGTGAAAACCACCAAGCAGAACCAGCTGATGGCATTTATTTCCCTGGAAGACATGGTAGGTACGGTGGAATGCCTGATTTTCCCGAAAATTTATGAAAAGGACAAGGCCTTTCTCAACGAAGATTCCAAGATCTTTATCAGAGGCCGTGTGTCAGTCGGAGATGACCCGGTGGGAAAACTGGTATGTGAGGAAGTGATTCCCTTTTCAGAAATTCCCAACGAACTGTGGCTTCAGTTCCGGAACCAGGCATACTATAAAGAAAACATCGACCGGGTCATGGCGATTCTGCGGGATTCAGAAGGAAAGGACAGGGTTGCCATGTACCTGAAAGAAGAAAAGGCCATCCGTCGCCTGTCTGAAAACTGGAAGGTCTGTGCAGATGCGGAACTGCGGAAAAAGCTCTGCGGTGTTCTGGGGGAAGAAAATGTGAAGGTGGTGCAGAAAAGCCTGGAACAGAAAGGACGGAGAGCAGGCGCCTGAAAAACAGGGAAACCCATGGTGCGCGGAAGAAGCCATCCGGGCTTTTTCCGGCCCGGGAGAACGGATGAAGGACCGGAAACGGGGAATCCTATGAAAAGTCCCGGTAAAATTGGTGAAAAAAATATCAAAGTAGTGAAAAAAAGCATTGAAAAGACGTCTGAAATGAATTAAAATAAGAAGCGTATCATTTTACAGGGAAATTTTAACCTGTCTACAGGGAACTTGTGGAGGAACTGAGAATGGCAAAAAAAGAAGTAAAGACAATCGGTGTCCTGACCAGCGGCGGAGATGCTCCGGGAATGAATGCGGCAATCCGTGCCGTAGTCAGGACCGCAATCAATAAAGGATTAAAGGTAAAAGGCATCATGCGCGGATACGCAGGCCTGCTGCAGGAAGAGATCGTGGATATGGACGGCGTCAGCGTCGCCGATACCATCAACCGCGGCGGCACCATTCTCTATACGGCCCGCTGTGATGAGTTCAAGACAGAGGAAGGCCAGAAACTGGGTGCTGAGATCTGCAAGAAGCACGGAATCGACGGAATGGTCATCATCGGCGGCGACGGTTCCTTCCGCGGTGCCGGAAAACTTTCCGCCCTTGGTGTGAATACCATCGGCCTGCCTGGAACCATCGATCTGGACATTGCCTGCACCGATTATACCATCGGTTTTGATACGGCAGTCAACACGGCCATGGAGGCCATCGATAAAGTCCGGGATACATCCACATCCCATGAGCGGTGCAGCATCATTGAAGTTATGGGCCGCAATGCGGGATATATTGCTCTCTGGTGCGGAATTGCCAACGGCGCCGAGGATATTCTTCTGCCGGAGCGGTATGACGGCAACGAGCAGTACCTGATCAACAGGATTATTGAAAACAGAAAACGCGGAAAGAAACATCATATCATCATCAACGCAGAGGGAATCGGGCATTCCACATCCATGGCACGGAGAATCGAGGCGGCTACCGGTATCGAGACCAGAGCCACCATCATCGGTCATATTCAGAGGGGCGGAACGCCCACCTGCAAAGACCGTGTCTATGCTTCGATCATGGGCTCCAAGGCAGTGCAGCTCCTCTGTGAAGGAAAGAGCAACAGGATCGTTGCCTATAAGGGCGGCCAGTTTGTCGATTTTGATGTTCAGGAAGCTTTAAATATGAAGAAAGATATTCCGGAAGAGCAGTTTGAAATCAGCAAGCTGCTGGTACGTTAAGGAGATCGGAGGGGCTGTCATGTAATACGCTGCGTATTATATTTCAGCCCTTTTGTCCCAAAGAACAGAGAAACGGAAGGAGAGGAGGGCAGGATGGGAAGAAAAGAAGATGAAAAAATCGCTCCCCACTGTGATTTTATCTTTGTCCACGAGGCACTGGTAAAACAGGTGATGGAAGTGATGCCCCAGGGAGAAGAACTCCAGAATCTGGCGGAGTTTTTCAGGATCTTCGGGGATTCCACCAGGATCCGGATTCTGTATGCGTTAAGTCAGTCGGAACTGTGTGTGTGCGACATTGCCAGCCTGCTCAATATGGGTCAGTCGGCGATTTCCCACCAGCTGAGGCTTCTGAAACAGATGCGCCTGGTGAAATTCCGGAGAGACGGAAAAAGTGTCCTGTATTCGCTGGCAGACAGCCATATCCAAACCATTCTGGCGCAGGGCATGGAACATATCAGAGAATAAAACGGAGAGAACAGATGAAATTTACAAAAATGCAGGGGATCGGAAATGACTACGTATATGTGGACTGCTTCCGGGAGACAGTGGAAAATCCGTCGGAAACAGCCAGAAAAGTAAGCAACCGGAATTTCGGAATCGGTTCTGACGGACTGATTCTGATCATGCCTTCCGACTGTGCGGACTGCCGGATGGACATGTATAATCTGGATGGCTCCAGAGGAGCCATGTGCGGCAACGGGATCCGCTGCGTGGGAAAATATGCATACGATCACGGACTGGTGAACAAAACGGAAATCGATGTGGAGACGGCTTCCGGAATCCGCCACCTGAGCCTTCATGTAAAGGACGGGGCCGTGGAAACGGTCACCGTGGATATGGGAAGTCCGGTACAGACCTCAGAAATCGGAGAACCCATTGAAATCGGGGGAAAAACATGGAATTTCACCGGAATTTCCATGGGAAATCCTCATGCAGTGGTTTTTTATGATGACCTTGACGGACTGGAGATTGAAAAGACAGGTCCTCTGTTTGAACATGCAGAACGGTTCCCGGACAGAACCAATACGGAGTTTGTACATATCATAGATGAAAGCCATGTGAAAATGCGCGTATGGGAACGGGGGTCCGGGGAAACTCTGGCCTGCGGCACCGGAGCCTGTGCAGTGGCTGTGGCCTGCGCACTCAACGGAAAGACAGGAGATGAGACGGAAGTGGAGCTTCTCGGAGGCACGCTTTCCATCCGGTGGGACAGGGAAAGAAATCTTGTTTTTATGACAGGACCGGCCGTGGAAGTTTATAACGGCGAGATCGATATCAGCCGCTTATGATAAAGGAGAACCATATGGACCATATTGACAGGGAAATACTTCAGATCCTTCAGGCCAATGCGCGGACATCCCTGAAGACCATTGCAGAAAAAACCTTTCTTTCTTCTCCGGCGGTTTCCGCAAGAATTGAAAAACTGGAAAAGGACGGCATCATCACCGGATATCAGGCACAGATTGACCCGGTAAAGCTGGGGTATCATATCATTGCCTTCATCAATCTGAATGTCGTGCCGGAAGATAAGCCGAAGTTCTATAAATATGCGGAGTCCATTCCCAATATTCTGGAGTGCAGCTGCGTGACAGGGGAATATTCCATGATCATGAAAGTGGCGTTTGAAAGCACCATGCAGCTGGATGCCTTCATCGGTCAGCTGCAGAAATACGGAAAAACCAGCACGCAGATCGTTTTCTCCACCCATGTGGGACCGCGTGGAGTACAGCCCAGAGAATAGGCGGAATGAGAACATAAAGACGGATAACGGAACAGACGGACAGCGGAATCTGTGCCGGAACAGCAGGGGATAGTTCCCGGCTGTTCCGGCTTTTTTACGGTTAAGGAAATATCGTTTCCTGCATAACTGCGTGCCGCACGCCGGAGGCACCGCAGCGGGAAAAATGTGCCGCCGGAACGGTCCGATGCAGGCAGAGGATCCTGTTCGGCAGATTTTTTCATTGGAAATACCCGAGGCGGCCGGAAGAAGCCGGAAGAGACAGAAAGAACCAGAAAGAACCAGACGGATGCACCCGTATGGAAGGGGATTTTCCGGGAGAGCAGCCGGTTTCCGGATACAAAATAAAAAATAATACAAAGAAATACTTGAATTAATATACATGTTCGTGTATAATATGCGGTGTTTATTCAAATGAAAACATGAGGAGGCAAATATTATGAAAAAGCAGATTCTTTCCGCAGTCCTTTCCGTTGCCATGTGCGCAGGGCTGCTTGCAGGCTGCAGCAGCGGAAATCAGACAGAAACCGATACAAAAACAGAAGCCGCTGCAGAAGGCGGAAGCAGTGAAGAGGCCGGTGAGCCGGTATCCATCACGGTCGGCGTGGGACAGCAGTTCACCACACTGGATCCGGGTCTTTCCACAGAGACAGTAAACCGCTATGCCATTGCTCATATGTATGCAGGACTTTATAAGAAGCTGGAAGACGGAAGCGTGGTGCCGGATCTGGCAGACGGCGAGCCGGAGGTCAGCGAAGACGGACTTACCTATACCATCAAACTGAAAGACGGAATCACATGGAGTGACGGAGAACCCATCACTGCCCATGATTTTGTATTTGCAGTCAACAGAAACCTGACATACGGTGCGGAAAACGGATTTGTCACAGACAAACTGGTGCGCTACCTGGAAGGTGCCGATGAATATCTGGCTGATACGGAAGTGGATCTGGATACCTTCTCTTTTGCAGGTGTTGAGGCGCTGGATGATTCCACCGTGGTATATCATCTGAAAACTCCCTGCGCATTCTTTACAGGACTTCTTTCTTCCGCAGGTTTCCTGCCCCTTCGTTCCGATGTGGCTGAGGCAGGTTTCAGCGAGTGGTCCGTGGAACCGGGGTATCCGGTGACAGGCGCCTATGTGCTGGACTACTGCAACGAAAATGAAAAAGTTGTCATCACCAAAAATGAAAATTATTATGACGCGGAAAACGTGACGGTGGATGAGATCACGTTCCAGGTAATGCCGGATATGGATGCACAGGCAGCTGCATTCAAAACAGGTGATCTGGATGCCGCTCTTTCCATCAACGCTTCCATCGTGGCTACCTATGAAAACCAGAATGAACTCTGGAACCGTCCGCAGCAGTCGGTATATTCCATTGATGTAAACTCCGGAGAAAACGGACCGGAAGCTCTGAAGGACGTGAATGTGCGCCGTGCACTGGCCATTTCCATCAACAGAGAAGAAATCGTAAAGGCCCTTAACGCAGGTGAGTTCTACAGCCCGCTGTACGGATATGTGCCTTACGGAATGAAAGGCGTGGAAAAAGACTTCAGAACAGAATCCGATGAGGTTCAGAAATTCCAGGAATATGATCCGGAAAAGGCCAAGGAGCTTCTGGCAGAGGCCGGATATGACGAGTCCAATCCTCTTACCCTGAAATACAAATATTCCAACAACTCCATCCATGCAGATGTGGCTCAGATGCTGGAGCAGATGTGGAAGGCAGTGGGAATCAACGTGGAACTGGAAGTTGTGGAATCCGGTGTGTTCTATGATCAGATTGACCAGGGAGATTTTGATCTGGCACGGTATGCACTGATGTGCTCCAATGACCCGTCCGAGTTCCTGAATCAGTGGACACAGGCCATGCAGCCGGTACCGGCCGTAGCCGACGATACATATGATCAGATGATGGTGGATGTGACCCAGATCGTGGACAGGGCAGAATATATGACAAAGCTCCATGAAATCGAAAAATACCTGGTGGAGGATCAGGTTTATGTGATTCCGCTGTTTGATTTCAACGAGCCGGCACTGAAGAAAGAAAACCTGAAAGGCGTTTACATGGTACCCGGCGATGCACCCATCTATTCCTACGGATACTTTGAGTAAAGGATATTTCGAGTAAAGACAGGAGAAAAACATGCAGAAGCTGAAAATCGACGATCTGATGAACTACAAGTTTCTTTCCGGCGTGACGGTATCGCCCTCCGGAAAAAAGGCCGTGTTTCTGGTGAAACAGGCCGACAGGAAAAAGAACCGCTATGATTCGTGGGTTTATATGGCAGATCTGCAGACAAAAGAAGTCAGGAAACTGACTTCTTTTGGCGCAGAAGCCCATTTGATGTTTGAGGACGAAAATACAGTGCTGTTTTCTTCGGAAAGGGTTCCGGAAGACAGGGCTGAAAAGAATGAAGAAAAAACCGTATTTTACCGCCTGTCCCTGCAGGGCGGAGAGGCGGAGCGGGCATTTGAGATCCCCTATTCCGTGGATGGAATCAGAAAGATTTCAGAAGGCCGCTATGCCTTTACCGCGGTGGTGGATCTGAACCGGCCGGAGAATGAGGAAGAGAGAGCGGAATATCAGGACTACCACATTCTGGAAGAACTGCCTTACTGGGAAAACGGAGCCTATTTCGTATCCCGTTTCCGCCGGTCCCTGTTTGTTTTTGAAGAAGGGAAAACAGGGGAGGACCGCGTGAAGAAAATGACCGCGGACCTGTTTGCGGTAAATGATTTCCGTATATCCGGAAACAGACTGGTTTATACGGGTGCGTCCTATGATCAGCTTCTTCCGAAGACCTGCGGCCTTTTTTCCTGTGACCCGGACACCGGGAAAGAAACGGTGCTTGTGGATCAGGACCAGATGTCCATCGGTATGTTCGGATGCGGGGAGGATATGGTATATTTTGCCGCAAGTACCATGGACCGGTACGGCAGCGGCCAGTATCCGGATCTTTATCTCTGGAAAAACGGATCCTGCGGACGCTGTGCGGAATTCGGCCATGCGGTAGGGGCGGCACCCACCGGTGACATCATGCTGGGCGGTGGTGAAAGATTTCTGGTTCTGGGAGACAGAGCCCTGTTTACAGCATGTGTGGGAACCACAGGCGAGATTTATGAGTGCAGCGCAGGACAGATAAAAAAAGCAGTTTCCTTTGACGGAAGCGTGGACTGCTTTGATGCCGCAGACGGCGGATTCCTGATGGTGGGACGGACACCGGGAAAACTGCAGGAACTTTATTACTATACGGAGAAAACAGGAGAATACAGCCAGCTGTCGTTTCTGAATGAAGAAGTGCTCCGGGATAAATATGTGGGAGAACTCCGGTATGAAGGCTTTACAGACAGTGACGGTGTTGCCATCGACGGATGGGTGATTTTTCCGAAAGACTATGATCCGGAAAAAACATACCCGGCCATCCTGGATATGCACGGAGGCCCCAGAGTTGCCTTCGGAAACACATTTTTCCATGAGATGCAGTGGCTGGCCAATGAGGGATATTTTGTATTTCTCTGCAACCCCAGAGGATCCGACGGAAGAGACAATGAATTCGCCGATCTCAGGGAGAAATACGGCACCGTGGATTTTAAGGATTTCATGGAATTTACGGATCATGTGCTGGAGCGGTATCCGGCCATTGACAGAAACCGGCTGGGAGTCACCGGAGGCAGCTACGGCGGCTACATGACCAACTGGATCATCGGCCATACGGACAGGTTTGCGGCCGCTGTAAGCCAGAGAAGCTTTTCCAACTGGCTTTCTGACTTTGGATGCAGCGAGATCGGATTTTCCTTTGATGTCAACGAAAACGGAGGAAAAACTCCGTGGACGGCTCCGGAAGAGCTGTGGAAACGTTCTCCGGTTGCCTATGCGGACCGGGTCAAGACCCCGACGCTGTTCATTCATTCTTTAAAAGATTACAACTGTCCCCTTTCCGAAGGGATGCAGATGTTTGCGGCGTTAAAATATCATGGAGTTCCTTCCAGGGCATTCCTGTTTGAAGGTGAGAACCATGAACTGTCCAGAAGCGGAAAACCGGTTCACAGGGTCAGAAGACTGAAAGAGATGAAGGACTGGTTCGACCGGTATCTGTGCAGCTGAGACTGCCAATGAAGGAGAGGTCAGAGGATGATCAAATATATTATCAAAAGACTGGCGGTGGGCATCGTAACGCTGTACCTGCTGGCGACCATCACATTTTTCCTCATGCATATCATTCCGGGTTCCCCCTTTGCGGGGGACACGGTCAAACTGCCTGCCAAGGTGGTGGAAAAGCTGTATGAAAAATACGGCCTGGACCGTCCGGTATCAGAACAGTACGTGGTATACATGAAGAACCTGCTTCACGGAGATTTCGGTGTCTCCATTTACAGAAAAGGAAAAAGCATTGAGAAGA
Source organism: uncultured Clostridiaceae bacterium (assembly GCA_902477765.1). Taxonomy (GTDB): domain Bacteria; phylum Bacillota; class Clostridia; order Lachnospirales; family Lachnospiraceae; genus CABSIM01. The sequence continues at coordinate 29,033 of CABSIM010000021.1, forward strand.
TCATTGAAAGCGGTCTGCCCTATACCATGCGCCTGGGAGCCGTCAGTTTCTGCTTTGCCATGGTCATGGGAATTTTCATGGGAACCGTGGCAGCCTTTACAAAGCGCAAATGGCTGTCCAACCTGGTGGTGTTTCTGGCCACCATCGGCGTCAGCATGCCGGGCTTCCTGCTTTCCGTTCTTCTGATGCTGCTGTTCGGCGTGGTGCTGCAGTGGCTGCCCTTTGTGGGGCTCAGTTCCCCTCTTCATTACATACTGCCGGCGGCAGGAATTGCCTTTTACCCCATTTCCATGATCGCCCGTCTGGTTCGTTCCAGCCTGCGTGAGGTCATGCGTCAGGACTACATGGTACTGGCAAAATCCAAGGGAACTCCGGAAAAACTGGTGATCTGGCGTCACGGCCTGAAAAATGCCATGCTTCCGGTCATCACCTATGCAGGTCCCCTGATTGCCACCATGCTGACAGGAAGCTTCGTCATTGAGAGTCTGTACTCCATTCCCGGCATCGGTGCGGAATTCGTCACCAGCATCACCAACAGGGACTACACGATGATCATGGCGCTGACGATCCTTTACGGGGCTTTTATTATCATTGCAAACATTATTACGGATATTCTGAACGCGTTCATCGATCCGCGGATCAAGCTGGGAAAATAGGAGGCATGACCATATGACGGATACAGAAAAAATGCTGGACGATTCTCTGTTTGAGAAACTGGAGGACAGCGAAAAAAATACAGAATTTATCGCCATGGAGAGCAAAACCTATTTTCAGGATGCCTGGGCCTGCTTCAAAAAGAACCGACTGGCTCTGGCGGGACTGATTTTCCTGGCGGTCATGATTGTGCTGGCCATTGTGGTGCCGGCGGTTTCTCCCTATACGTATGATGCGCAGGATCTGGATGTGCGCAATGCCATGCCGTCCCTGGCCCATCCGCTGGGCACCGACAAGCTGGGCCGTGATATTCTGGTGCGTCTGATGTTCGGCGCCAGAATCAGTCTGGCAGTGGGCTTTGTGGCTGCATTCCTGAATCTGATCATCGGCGTGGTCTACGGAGGGATTGCAGGATACGCAGGCGGCAAGGTGGACATGGTCATGATGCGGATCGTGGACTGCATTTATTCCATTCCTTCCATGCTGTACGTGATCCTGATCATGATGGTGTTCGGTTCCAACATCGGTTCCGTGCTTCTGGGGATCTGTATTTCTTCCTGGATCGGCATGGCCAGACAGGTAAGAACCCAGGTGCAGACACTGAAGCAGCAGGAATTTGCCCTGGCCGCCTATGTGGTGGGGGCCAGCAGGACCAGAATCCTGTTCAAACATCTGATTGTCAACTGCATGGGTCCCATTATCGTGTCCACGACCCTGATGGTTCCGGATGCGATCTTCACGGAATCTTTCCTGGCTTTCATCGGCATCGGCATCTCTCTTCCCCAGGCCAGCTGGGGAACCCTTGCCAGCGAGGCCAGATCCGTGATCCAGAGTTATCCCCTTCAGATCGTATGGCCGGTGGCTGCCATCTGTCTGACCGTTCTGTCTTTAAACTTTATCGGTGACGGCGTCGGCGAGGCACTGGATCCGAAGAACCGCTAGGAGGTGCGAGATGGCATTGCTGGAAGTAAAAAACTTGAATGTGGATTTTGAAACGGACCAGGGCATTGTCCATGCGGTCCGCGACATCTCGTTTTCCGTGGGAGAATCGGAAGCCGTGGGAATCGTCGGAGAGTCCGGCAGCGGAAAGAGCGTTACCATGTACTCTGTCATGGGGCTGCTGGCAAGGAACGGTTCCATTACCGGAGGAAGCGTAAAATTCCAGGGGAATGAGATTACGGAACAGGCATTCTCCGGTCATAAGGCTTATGAGGCCTATATGAATAAAATCCGGGGAAATGAAATGTCCATGATCTTTCAGGATCCCATGACATTCCTGAACCCGGTGGTAAAGATCGGAAAGCAGATCACGGAAGTGATCCGGAATCATAACAAAGTCAGTGAAAGCGAAGCCCGCGCCCGTGCCGTGGAGCTTATGGGGCAGGTGGGAATCCCCTCTCCGGAAAAACGGATGAATCAGTACCCTCATGAGTTTTCCGGCGGCATGCGCCAGAGAATTATCATTGCCATTGCCCTGGCGTGCAACCCGAAGCTGATCATTGCGGATGAGCCCACCACGGCCCTGGATGTGACCATCCAGGCACAGGTGCTGGATCTCATCAAGGAGATGAAAACAAAACTGGAGTCTTCGGTGATCATGATTACCCACGATCTGGGCGTGGTGGCCAGTCTCTGCGACCGGATCCTGATCATGTACGGAGGGAAGATTGTGGAGGAAGGCAGCGACCGGGAGATCTTTTACGAGCCGAAACATCCGTATACCATGGGTCTGCTGCGCTGTGTCCACAACCCGGAGAAAAAGGAACGGCTGCAGCCCATTGCCGGCTCACCGCCGGATCTTTTAAAGCCGCCGGCCGGCTGTCCGTTTGTGGACCGGTGTCCGGAGGCCATGAAAATCTGCAAGCTCCAGATGCCTCCGGTGACGGAATATTCCGAAACGCACCGGTGCGCCTGCTGGCTGGAAGAAGCAGAAAAAAGAAAGGGGAAGCAGCATGGCTGAGAAAGAACAGATGCAGGAAAACGGAAGCAGTCCGCTGCTTTCCGTAGAACACCTGAAAACATATTTTGATGTGACCAAGGGGATTTTTTCAAAAAGACAGGTGGTAAAAGCCGTGGATGACGTGAGCTTCTCCGTGGGAGAAGGCGAAACCTTCGGCCTGGTGGGAGAATCCGGATGCGGAAAATCCACCCTGGGCAGAACCCTGGTAAAGATTTATCCGGCCACATCGGGAAAAATCCTGTACAGAGGAAAAAATATCGCTTCTCTGGGAAAATCCGAGGAAAAGGAATTCCGCCGGGAGGTTCAGATGATCTTTCAGGATCCCTATGCCTCACTGAATCCCAGAATGACGGTGGGAGAGATCATCAAGGAACCCATGGAGATTCACGGAATCCTGAATTCCGCATCCGAACGGGAGGAGCGGGCGGCAGAACTTCTGAAAACCGTGGGACTGAAACCGGACCATATCCGCAGATATCCCCATGAATTTTCCGGCGGTCAGAGACAGAGGATTTCCATTGCCAGGACACTTTCCCTGAATCCAAGATTCATTATCTGCGATGAACCCATTTCGGCGCTGGATGTGTCCATCCAGGCCCAGATCATCAATCTTCTGCAGGAAATTCAGGCGGAAATGGGAATTTCCTACCTGTTTGTGGCCCACGATCTCAGTATGGTAAATTATATTTCCCACCGGATCGGGGTCATGTATCTGGGGCATCTGGTGGAAGTCGGTGAAGCCGATGAACTGTACGGAAATCCGCTGCATCCCTATACCAGGGCACTGCTGTCGGCCGTTCCCATTCCGGATCCGGATACTGCAAAGAAAAGACAGAGAATCCGCCTGGAAGGAGAACTTCCCACCCCCATCAATCCGCCGGCGGGCTGTCCGTTCAGAGGACGCTGCCCTCTGGCCACGGACCAGTGCCGGGAGGCGCTTCCGCCGATGGAAGATCACGGCGGTCACATGGTGGCCTGCTGGCATGCGGGAACACAGAAAAATATATAAGTGCCGCGGAATGATCCGCAGCCGGAAGCGGAACCCTGTTTTCCGCCGCATATGCAGATCCGGAGGCCGTTCTGGAATTCCAGAACAGGTCTCCGGATTTTCTGCGTGTTTACGGCTCCGGCCATGTCCGGACCGGGACCCGGGCAGAGAACCTGAAACGGGGAATGTGCGGGCGGAAAAAACAGAAAAAAAGAGCTGATGCAAAGTTCAGGTAAACAACAGGAAAAAATCTTCTTAAAAAATTCAGGAAGCGGTTGCCATTTGGACAAAATTTACTTATAATGTGGAGTAGACCTCAGAAGGAAAGGATGTGAACACATAATGGAAGGTCGAAGTCGTAAGATGGAGGCAGATGCCCACCCTGAACCTGTGGCAATAGACATAATGGGCTGCCGTTATGTGTATTGCCGTTTCTGATGGGATTGTTTTGCCTCCATACCTGAAAAAACTGAATAGGAATGGAGGAAAATTGAAATGTCCAACGAAGTAATGGAAAGAGAAGATATGGACAGGCTTCTGGAGCTGGTGACGGAGAAAAAATACCGCCAGCTGAAAGACGAACTTCTGGAGTACAATGAAGTTGATATTGCGGCTCTGATCGAAGAGCTGGATTCAGAACGTACCGTGGTGGTATTCCGTATGCTGCCCAAGGAGGTGGCTACCGATGTGTTTGCGGAGCTGCCGGTGGAAAAGCAGACTCATATCATCAACAGCATCACGGATCAGGAACTTTCCGAAATTGTGGAAGATCTGTTTGTGGATGATGCGGTGGATATGATGGAAGAGCTGCCGGCTACGGTGGTAAAACGTGTGCTGCAGAATACCAAGCCGGAAACCAGGAATCTGATCAACCAGTTCCTGAACTATCCGGAAAACAGTGCCGGAAGCATTATGACGGCCGAGTATATCGGACTGAAAAAGAACATGACTGTGGAACAGTCCTTTGCGTACATCCGCAAAAACGGAATTGATTCCGAAACCATCTACACCTGCTATGTCATGGATGAGAAACGGCTTCTGGAAGGTGTGGTGACCGTCAAGGATCTCCTGATGAATCCTTATGAAACGAAAGTGGAAGAAATCATGGATACCCATGTGATCCGTGTAAAGACCACGGATGACCAGGAAGAGGCCGCGGATACCATGAACAAGTACGGACTTCTGAGCCTTCCGGTGGTGGACAGCGAGGAACGTCTGGTGGGAATCATCACCGTAGATGACGTGATGGAAGTCATGGAAGAAGAGGCCACAGAGGACTTTGAAAAAATGGCAGCCATGCTGCCCAGTGAAAAGCCGTATCTGAAGACCAGTGTGGTCCAGCTGGCAAAAAACAGGATTCCCTGGCTGTTTGTGCTGATGGTATCCAGCCTTGTGACCGGAAATATCCTGACAAAATATGAAAATGCATTTGCGGTGGTACCGCTGCTTGTAACATTTGTTCCGATGCTCATGGATACCGGAGGAAACGCCGGAAGCCAGAGCAGCACCATGATCATCCGCGGTATGGCGGTGGGAGAAATCTGTCCGGCAGATGTCCTGAAAGTGGTATGGAAGGAACTGCGGGTAGGCATGCTGGTGGGAGTTGCCCTGGCAGCTGTCAACTTTATTCAGCTGATGGTGCGGTTCCCGGGCCAGACAATGATCTGTCTGACCGTGGTACTCAGTATTTTCTGCACCGTGATCATGGCAAAGACCATAGGATGTCTGCTGCCCATCGGAGCCAAGGTCCTCAGGCTGGACCCGGCCATTATGGCAGCACCGCTGATTACCACCATTGTGGATGCGCTGAGTCTGATGGTTTATTTTGATCTGGCCTGTGCCCTTCTGGGCATGGCCTCCTTACAGTAAAACAGGCGGCATACGCCGGCAAGAATAAAGAAAAGGTTCCCGGAAGGGAAACCTGAAAACAGAGAGGCAGGAAAACGTATGGGAAAAGTCAGAACAAGATTTGCACCGAGTCCCACGGGAAGAATGCATGTGGGAAATCTGAGAACCGCTTTATATGCATATCTGATTGCCAAACATGAAGGCGGAGACTTCCTTCTCCGGATCGAGGATACGGATCAGGAGCGCCAGGTGGAAGGCGCTGAGGAGATCATCTACCGTACGCTGGCGAAGACCGGCCTGGTTCATGACGAAGGACCTGACAAAGACGGCGGTGTGGGACCCTATGTCCAGAGTGAAAGACAGAAGGCAGGAATCTATCTGGATTACGCCAAAAAGCTGGTGGAAAAAGGAGAAGCCTACTACTGCTTCTGCACGCAGGAACGCCTGGATACTCTGAAAAAGACCGTAAACGGGGAAGAGATCATGGTATATGACAAACATTGCCTGAATCTTTCCAAAGAAGAAGTGGAAGCCAACCTGAAAGCCGGAATGCCCTATGTGATCCGGCAGAACAATCCCAGGGAAGGCGTCACCACATTCCATGACGATATTTACGGGGACATTTCCGTGGACAACTCTGAACTGGACGATATGGTCCTGATCAAGTCCGACGGATATCCCACCTATAACTTTGCCAATGTGGTGGATGACCATCTGATGGGAATCACGCATGTGGTCAGGGGCAACGAGTATCTTTCCTCGTCTCCCAAATACAACAGACTTTATGAGGCTTTCGGCTGGGAAGTGCCGGTTTACGTTCACTGCCCGCTGATTACCAATGAGGAGCATAAAAAGCTCAGCAAGAGAAGCGGACATTCTTCCTATGAGGATCTGCTGGATCAGGGATTCATCACCGAGGCCATTGTAAACTATGTGGCGCTTCTGGGCTGGTCCCCGGAAGGAAACCGGGAGATCTTTTCTCTGGAAGAGCTGGTGAAGGAATTTGATTATCATCATATGAGCAAATCTCCGGCAGTTTTCGATATGACGAAGCTGCGCTGGATGAACAGCGAATACATGAAATCCATGGAGTTTGACAAGTTTTATGAGATGGCGGAGCCGTATCTGAAAGAAGTGATCACAAAGCCGCTGGATCTCAGGAAAATTGCCGCCATGGTGAAAACAAGAATCGAGGTTTTCCCGGATATCAGGGAGCAGGTGGACTTCTTTGAAACACTTCCGGAATACGACACGGAGATGTACTGCCATAAAAAAATGAAATCCACCAGGGAGACATCTCTGCAGGTACTGAAGGACGTGCTGCCGATTCTGGAGAAGCAGGAGGATTACTCCAATGATGCTCTTTATGAGGCTCTGTCCGCGTATGTGGCGGACAAGGGTGTCAAGACCGGGTTTGTGATGTGGCCCATCCGTACGGCGGTTTCCGGAAAACAGATGACGCCGGCCGGTGCCACGGAAATCATGGAGATCATCGGAAAGGATGAATCTCTGGCAAGAATCCGCAGGGGAATTGCCATGCTGGAGGCAGAATAAGGCGCTTCCGGAGGATAGATCGGTCATGGAATTCAGTCAGGAACAGCTGGCAGCGGTTTCCCACAGGGACGGACCGATGATGGTTCTGGCCGGTCCGGGATCCGGAAAGACCACTGTCATTACACACAGAATCAGAAGACTGCTGGAGCAGGGCGTAAGCCCCTCCGGCATTCTTGTTATTACCTTTACAAAAGCCGCCGCGTCGGAGATGAAGGAACGGTTTCATGCCCTGACAGCCGGCGGACAATGCAGAGAAACAGAAAGTGGAAGGGTGAGTTTCGGAACCTTCCACTCTGTTTTTTATCAGATTCTTCGTCTGGCCTACCGGTTTCCCCCGGGAAATGTCATCGGAGAGCCGGAAAAGCGCGACTTTATCCGGGAATTTCTGACGGATTCCGGCATGGAAGTGGAGGAAGAAGGAGAGTTTATCACATCCCTGATCAACGAGATCAGCCATGTGAAGGAAGAGCGGCTGGATCCGGATTATTACTATTCCGGCAGCTGTCCGGAAGAATGGTTCCGGAAACTGTACCGGGCATATGAAGCCATGCTGGCCAGGACAGGGAAGCTGGATTTTGATGATATGCTGGTGATGTGCCATGAACTTTTCGTACAGAGAAAAGATATTCTGTCTGCATGGCAGAAGAAATACAGGTACATTCTGGTGGATGAATTTCAGGATATCAGCCGGCTCCAGTACGAAATCGTAAAAATGCTGGCGCTGCCGGAAAACAATCTTTTCATTGTGGGAGACGATGACCAGTCCATTTACCGGTTCCGCGGAGCACGGCCGGAAATCATGCTGGGATTCGAAAAGGATTATCCGGAAGGAAAGCGGATCCTTCTTTCATGCAATTACCGTTCGACCCGGGAGATCGTCAGGGCGTCCCTGAATCTGATTTCCCATAATCAGGTGCGGTTTGACAAGGATCTGCATCCCTTCCGCGGCGCCGGACGTCCGGTGGATTTTCGGGTCCACGACAATCCGGTGAAGGAGCTGGAAGCGGTGGCAGAAGAACTGAGGCAGTACCGCCAGGCCGGATACCGCTATGAGGATATGGCCGTTCTTTTCCGTACGGGAAATGCGTCGGCTTTTCTGGCGGAAAAACTGATGGAATACAATGTGCCTTTCCAGATGCGGGATGCGGTTCCGGGTTTATACAGCCACTGGATTGCCAGAGACCTGTTTGCCTATCTGGCCATCGGAGCCGGCAGCAGAAAGCGGAGCGATTTTTTCCGCATCATCAACAGACCCAACCGGTATCTGAGCCGGGATGCCTTTGAGACTCCGGAAGTATCCCTGGAGCAGGTCCGCAGTTTTTACCGGGACCGGGACTGGATGGAGGAACGTCTGGCGGACTTCGAGGCAGATCTGAGAACCATAGGCCGGCTGAAGCCCAGGGCTGCCGTGCATTATATCCGGGAGACCGTAGGGTATGATGCCTATCTGGAGGAATATGCGAAATTCCGGCGTCTGGATCCGGAAGAACTGTATCAGACTGCGGACCAGCTGGAAGAAAGTGCCTCCGGTTTTGAAACCGCGTCCGGGTGGATTCAGCATGCCATGATGCGGGAAGAAGAGCTGAAGACCCGCAGGCGGGAACAGAAGGAAGGGAAAAAAGAAGGAGTTACCCTGTCCACCATGCACAGTGCCAAAGGACTGGAATATGCGGTGGTCTTTCTGATTGACGCCAACGAAGGAATCACACCCCATCACAGGGCGGCTTCTCCGGCAGATATAGAAGAGGAGCGGCGCCTGTTTTATGTGGCTATGACAAGGGCCAGGGAGCGGCTTCATATACGGGCGGTCAGGGAGCGATATCACAGACACCAGGAAGTTTCCAGATTTGTGGGGGAGTGCATGGAAAGCAGCCGTGCATTCCGGAATCCATAGCGGGAAAGCGCAGGAAGGGGACAGAATATGGAAGACATGAAAAAAGGAAGAATCCATCTCTACTGCGGAGACGGAAAGGGAAAAACCAGCGCCGCCGTGGGACTGGCGGTAAGAGCTGCCGGGAGAGGGATTCTGGTGGTGATGGCGAGATTCCTGAAAACCGACGATTCCGGAGAGGTGGAAGCGCTGAAGAAAATCCCGGAAATCCGGGTGATTCCGTGCAGAAAGGCTTTCGGATTTGTTTTCTCCATGGACGGGGAGACACGGAAAGAAGCGTCAGAATACAACAGGGGCCTTTTCAGGGAAGCCGCTGCGGAAGGAAAACAGGCGGGGCTCCTGATTCTGGACGAAATTCTGGCGGCAGTGCGTTACGGTATGGTGCCGGAAGAAGAACTTCTGGAGTTCCTGAACACAAAGCCGGACTCCCTGGAAGTGGTTCTTACCGGACGGGATCCTTCTGAAAAAATTCTGGCGGCGGCCGACTATGTGTCGGAGGTCCGGAAGGTGCGTCATCCTTTTGATTCCGGAATTTCCGCCAGGCGGGGAATTGAGTATTGATTTTTCAGAGGTTTGCTGATATGCTAGACACAGGCGGGCACAGACCCGATTTCATTTAAGAAAGGATCAGATATGGAAAACGAAAAGAAAAACGGCGGTCTTGGAAACCAGGAAGAGGCCAATGAAGAGGAAATGACAGTCACTCTGACTCTGGATGACGGTACTGAGCTGGAATGTGTGGTGCTCACGATTTTTGAAGCAGGAGACAGGGAATATATTGCACTTCTGCCTTTGGACGGAAAGGAAGCCGAGGACGGCGAAGTATATCTGTACCGCTATGTGGAAGACGCCAACGGAACTCCGGATCTGGAGAACATCATCAGTGACGAGGAATATGAGATTGTGGCAGATGCCTTTGATGAACTTCTGGATACGGAAGAATATGATGAACTGGTGAGCGAGGAAGAAGCGGACCTGTAAACGAGAATGTATGGCACCCCTGTACAGCGCAGCCGGAAGGCGGCCTGTACGGGGGTTTTTCTTTTTTCCGGCATATCGCTGAAAACCGTGTTTCCTGTTTTTGCCTGACTTGCATTCAGATAAACGGAATCGTCGTTTTTGTTATTACACATAATGGTATTGGATTGATAAACTATGACCATATACCAGAAGAGAAAATAACAAGGATGTTCCAGATGGAAAACAATATCGGAAAATATGTACAGCGAGAAAGAAAAAAGAAGGGAATGACCCAGGAACAGCTGGCGGAATGCACGGGAATCTCCTGGAGTGCCATCAGCCGGTTTGAAACCGGACAGAGCATGCTGAGCGTGGAACGGATCCTGAAAATTGTGAGCGTGCTGGATATCGGCATCGAAGCGGTTTTCTGTGACTACGTGAAAGTAATGCCGGATACAGAAGATGACACCACCCGGGAAATCCTCCGGCTGCTGAGTATCTGCACTCCGGATGAAAAAAAATACCTGCTGGAGAATCTGAGACTGATTCTGGAATACCTGCACCGCCGGCCGGAACAGGACTGTGATGCGGATTCCGGTTGACTTTCCGCAGGGGAAACACTATAATGAAACAAGATGATCGGCAGCAGAATACAGGAGCTGCCGCGGTACAGACACCAAAGGCGGTGCTGGGAATGATCTCAGCACCGCTCGTTTTTTGAAAGAACAGGGAGTCACGGAAAGGAATCAGAATTTTGGAAGAAACAGTTCGTCTTAATAAATACCTGAGTGATGCAGGCGTCTGCTCCAGAAGGGAGGCAGACCGGCTGATCGGGGAAGGGAAAGTCCTTGTGGACGGCCGTCCGGCGGAAATGGGAATGCGGGTGAGTCCTTCCCAGCAGATCGTCTGTGACGGGAAGAGAGTCTGCGGGAAAGACCGGCCCGTGTTTCTGGTGGTCAATAAGCCCAGGGGAATTGTATGCACCACCTCGGACAAGGACCGGGCGGAAAACATCATTGAGTTCCTGAAATATCCACAGCGGGTCTACCCGGTGGGCAGGCTGGACAAGGATTCGGAAGGCCTGCTGCTTCTGACCAATCAGGGAGATGTGGTAAATAAGATTCTCAGGGCAGGCAACTGCCATGAAAAGGAATATGCAGTGGCCGTGAACCGGCCTGTGACGGATGAATTTCTGGAAAAAATGCAGAAAGGCGTCTGGCTGGATGACCTGGCTGTGCAGACAAAGCCGTGCCGTGCCTGGAAAACAGGTCCCCATACATTTCATATTGTCCTGACCCAGGGACTGAACCGCCAGATCCGGCGCATGTGCCGGGCACTGGATTTCCATGTGATGAATCTGAAGCGGGTGCGCATCATGAACATAAAACTGGGTACCTTAAAAAGAGGAGAATACCGGGAACTGACCGGAGAAGAGATGAGAGGCCTGATGGAAATGGTAAAGGATTCCACCAATCTTCCCATGGCACAGGCGGAAAAGAAAAGGTAAGGAGCTGGCAGTATGGAAGAACGACTGAAACGGATGAAGGAGCTGGTGTCCGTGCTTTCCGCGGCATCCCGCGCCTATTATCAGGAAAGCCGGGAGATCATGAGCAACTACGAATATGACAGGCTTTATGATGAACTGCTGGAACTGGAAAAAGAAACAGGGACTGTTTTTTCCGGAAGTCCCACCAGAAAAGTGGGATATGAGGTCTTAAGCGAACTGCCCAAAGAGCGCCATGAAAAGCCCATGCTCTCCCTTAACAAGACCAAAAGCGTGGAAGAACTGAAAGAATGGCTGGGAGACAGAAAAGGACTTCTTTCCTGGAAAATGGATGGTCTCACGGTTGTCATGACCTATGAAGGCGGTCATCTGGTGAAGGCGGTCACCCGCGGAAACGGAGAGATCGGTGAGGTGATTACAGGAAATGCCGGAACCTTCGTCAATATTCCCACATCGATTCCCTATGAGGGACAGCTGATCGTAAGAGGAGAAGCGGTGATCACCTATTCCGACTTCAGACGCATCAACGAGACCATTGAAGATGTGGATGCCAGGTATAAGAATCCCAGGAATCTCTGCAGCGGATCAGTCCGCCAGCTCAACAGCGCGGTGACCGCAGAGAGAAATGTAAGGTTCATGGTATTCGCTCTGGTAAAGGCAGACGGAGTGGAGTTTGAAAATTCCAGAAAGAAACAGTTCCAGTGGCTGTCCTCCATGGGGTTTGAAACCGTGGAATTCAGGGAAGTCACCGGAGAAAATCTGGAACAGACCGTCATGGAATTTTCAGAACGGGTCAGAGAAAATGATATCCCGTCAGACGGACTGGTTCTGCTGTTTGATGATATCGCCTATGGAGCGTCTCTGGGAAGAACAGCCAAATTCCCCAGAGATTCCATTGCGTTCAAATGGGCTGATGAGATCCAGGAGACCACACTTTCCTATATTGAATGGAGCGCTTCCCGGACCGGTCTCATCAATCCGGTGGCTGTGTTTGAACCCGTGGAGCTGGAAGGAACCACGGTCAGCCGGGCCAGTGTCCACAACATCAGCATCATGGAGGGGCTGGAGCTGGGGGCCGGAGACAGGATCACCGTCTACAAGGCCAACATGATCATCCCCCAGATTGCCGACAACCTCACCAGAAGCGGTGTGCGGGATATTCCGGAAAACTGCCCGGTCTGCGGAGGAAAAACGGAAATCCGGCAGATCAACGATGTGAAATCCCTGTACTGTACCAACCCGGACTGTCAGGCAAAAAAGATCAAGAGCTTTGATCTGTTTGTCAGCCGGGACGCGCTGAACATCGACGGACTTTCGGAAATGACGCTTGAAAAATTCATTGCGGCGGGAATTATCCGGGAACCGGCTGATATCTTCCATCTGGACCGCCACCGGGATGCAATCGTGGAAATGGAAGGATTCGGAGAGAAGTCCTATGAGAACCTGACTGCGGCTGCTGCCAGGGCTTCCCATACCACGCTGCCGCGGCTGATCTATGGCCTGGGCATTGCCGGAATCGGTCTTGCCAACGCCAAGATGATCTGCAGGCATTTCCGGTATGATTTTGATGCCATGAGAGCGGCCGGAGAAGAAGAACTGGTCTCCATTGACGGAATCGGAGCAGTTCTGGCAGATGCCTGGGTTTCCTATTTCGCATCGGAAAAAAACAGGACTCTTGTGGACCATCTGCTTCAGGAACTGACTTTTGAAACGGAAAAGGAAGAAGAGGGAGAAAAGCCTCTGGCAGGAAAGACTTTTGTAATCACAGGGTCCCTGGAGAAGTTCGCCAACCGGAAAGAACTGCAGGAGCGGATCGAATCCCTCGGCGGAAAGGCCACAGGATCCGTCACATCGAAAACAGACTATCTGATCAACAATGACATCACATCCGGTTCGGCCAAAAACAAAAAGGCCAGAGAACTGGGAATTCCGATTCTTTCGGAAAGTGACTTTTTAGAAATGACAGGAGAAAACAATGCCCATCAAGATACAGAATGATTTACCGGCAAGAGCCATACTGGAAAGAGAAAATGTTTTTATCATGGATGAGTCCAGGGCACAGAGCCAGGACATCCGTCCCCTGGAAATCCTGATTTTGAATCTGATGCCGTTAAAGGAGGACACGGAGACGCAGCTTCTCAGAGCACTGTCCAATACGCCTCTTCAGGTGGAGTGTACCTTCATGCTGATGTCCAGCCATGAATCCACCCACACTTCGGCGCTTCATCTCAACAAATTCTATAATACCTTCCGTGATATCAGAGGACGTCATTTCGACGGCATGATCATCACCGGGGCACCGGTGGAAAACATGGCGTTTGAAGAGGTCAATTACTGGGAAGAGCTGACGGAGGTCATGGACTGGAGCAGGACTCATGCAACGTCCACCATGCATCTGTGCTGGGGGGCTCAGGCGGGCCTGTATTATCATTACGGGATCCCCAAATACAGGATGGAGGAGAAGCTTTCGGGAATTTACAGGCACCGTGTCCTGGACAAGCGGGTCCCTCTTGTGAGGAGTTTTGATGATTACTTTTTCTGCCCTCATTCCCGGTATACGGAAGTGCGCAGGGAAGACATCGAAACGCATCCGGAGCTGATGATTCTGGCAGAGTCGGAAGAAGCCGGTGTTTTTCTGGTGATGAGCCGGGACGGAAGCCAGATCTTCCTTCAGGGCCATCCGGAATATGACAGAATGACTCTGAACAATGAGTACCACAGGGACCTCAGCAGAGGACTGAATCCCAGACTGCCGCAGAATTACTATGAACATGACGATCCGTTTTCCGTACCGCCTCTGGTATGGAGAAACATGGCCAATACCCTGTATACCAACTGGCTGAACTTCTATGTATACCAGGTAACGCCGTACCTGCTGGAAAGCGATGAGGAAAAAGAAGAATGAAACATACTTTCCCGGTGCAGCGGCTGTATTTCAGAACGGAGAGAAAAGCCGGGGGAGAAAACAAAAGACGCAGAGCGGTTTCACGCCCTGCGTCTTTTTGACTTTCTGCTGTTATTTCCAGAGAATATCGTGGTTGATGGTGGTATAGAACATTTCCTTTCCCTTTTCAAGGTCGGAGGTCTGTCCAAGGATCCACATAAGCTTTGTGACTGTGGCTTCCAGCGTCATATCATAGGATTCGATAAGGCCGAACGCATTCTTGACCTTCTGTCCTACTTCGTAGACAGACATATTGCTGCCTTCCTGGGTTACCTGGGTGGTCATGACAACCACCTTTCCCATTTCCACCCATCTTGCGATGGCGCTGTAAAAGTCACCGGAATCATAGGAAGGAAGTCCGCCGACGCCGAAGGACTCGATGACCACGGCATCATAGTGTTCCGCCATATAATCCAGAAGACCGGAATCCAGAGACGGAATCAGCTTTAAAAGAGCCACTTTGTTGTTGAGGCTGTGATAGAACCGGACACTTTCCTTGTCCTGCCATTTGTCGTCAATATAAAAAAGAATATGCTCATCCTGTATCACTGCAAGATAGGGGAAATTGATACTGGAAAACGCGTTATAGCTTTTGGTGCGTTCCTTTTTTCCGCGGGTTCCTGCGATGACTTTTCCGTCAAAAACAATGGTGACTCCATGGGCACGGTCACAGGAAGCAAAGCGGAGACTGTCCAGAAGATTGGTCCGGGCATCTGTCACGTCCAGATCGATGGGCTTCTGTGCTCCGGTGATGACAATGGGCTTGCTGGAGTGCTGGACCAGATAGGAAAGGGCAGCTGCGGTATAAGCCATGGTATCGGTTCCGTGGCAGATGACAAAGCCATCATAGTTGTCATAGTTTTCTTCCAGAACCCTGGCGATCATCAGCCAGTGCTTCGGATGGATATTGGTGCTGTCGATGTTCAGAACCTGAACGGCGTCCACTTCGCAGAAGGTTTTGGCCGCAGGAACATAGGACAGAAGTTCATCTCCGGTCAGCAGCGGGGTCAGGCCGGAATCTCCGCGCTTGCAGGCGATGGTGCCGCCGGTCCCCAGTAACAGGATATGTTTCATGATCATATTTCCTCCCTTGCTGTCATGACGTACTGATTGCTGCCGGTACCGTATGTCTTTGGGACATGCGGCACTCACTGGCGTCCGGCTTTCTGCGGTGAGTGCGGAAGCCGGAGGATATACTGTCTTTTCTGCACCCGGCCTTCTGCGGTAAATGCAGAATCCGGCATGTGCAGATATCATAACCATTTCGCGGTTATTATATCATGACAGATGTGGAAATTTCAACAATTTAGCGGAGGATACTGGCTTTTTTCCTCAAAATATGGTATAGTTTGGCTGATTTGTGGAGGTGGAGTCTATGGAAAAAATCCCTGAGGATCCGGTGATGCTTTTAAGCTATATCAATACTCAGCTCCGTGATTTTTATTCCAGCAGGGAGGAACTGTGCGCAGCCCTTTCCATTGTCCCTGAGGAACTGGACAGAAAACTGGAACGTATTGATTACAGGTATGACCGGTCGGAAAACCGGTATTTATGACAGAGAAAAAGAACAGAGGATACACCCTGGTGGAGCTGATGGCCGTTGTGGCCATCATGGTGATTCTGGCAGCCATATCCGCAGGTGTGTACCGTGGATATGTGGAGAAAGCGCGGGAAGCGGAAATTTATGAAAAAGGGCACAGCATCAGGCAGGCACTGTCCATCTGTGAAGAGGAATACGGGGGCAGTGACGGCATGCCGTTTTCCGTATTCTACTCGGAACGGTTTCTGGCTGCTCCCAACAGACCGGAAAGTGCGCTGTATCCTTATGTGGGAGCAGATACGGAAGACTGTATCAACTATAATGTCCGGGCACAGATCCTTCCCAACGGAAATTACAGGATCTCAGGATTCTGGTATGAAACGGAAGAATATACCCTTTTCTGGAAAGATCCTTCGGATATTACAATCACAAAAAAAGAATGAAAAACGGGCGGAATCAGACATGGTTTCCGTCTGCTTTTTCCATTTAAAGACAGGAGTGCCGGTGCATACGCCCGGAAACTTTCACCCATACTATCTCCATGGAAAAAACAACGGCAATACAGAGGTTTATTCTGAATTTTATGAAATGCGGAATTGCAGGGTGGTGCATGGAGATCATCTTTACGTCTGCAGAATCCGTGGCAGGAGGTGATCTGCGGCTCATGGGCCAGACCTCCCTTCTTATGTTTCCCATCTATGGTCTGGGAGTTTTTCTGGCACCTCTGGGGGATATGATGGATCAGTGGCTGGGTGACCGAGGAACCCTGCGGCTTTCGGACCGGTTCTGGAGGCATGGCGTCAGTGATATGGTGCTGATTTTCTGCGTGGAGTATGTGACGGGTGCCCT
>CABSIM010000022.1 GCA_902477765.1 uncultured Clostridiaceae bacterium
ACTGCGGAGCGCGACGGGCAGCCTTGAGGCCGTACTTCTTTCTTTCTTTCATACGCGGATCTCTTGTCAGGAATCCTGCTTTCTTTAATACCGGGCGGTATTCGATGTCAGCATGAAGCAGAGCTCTGGCAATACCATGACGGATTGCGCCGGCCTGACCGGAGAATCCACCTCCGTGTACGTTTACCATAACGTCGAACTTGTCAGCTGTCTCTGTAGCAACCAGCGGCTGACGAACGATCACCTTCAGAGTTTCCAGGCCAAGGTATTCGTCAATGTCTCTTTTATTGATGGTAATCTTACCGGTACCAGCGGTAAGGTATACTCTAGCGATAGATTTTTTTCTTCTTCCTGTTCCGTAGAATTTAGCGTTAGCCATTGTAATTTCCTCCTTCCAGACCTTTCATTAAAATTTGATTTCTAAAACTTCCGGCTTCTGAGCTGCCTGCTCGTGGTCAGCACCAGCGTATACATGAAGCTTTGTCATCATGCTTCTTCCCAAAGGTCCTTTCGGAAGCATTCCCTTAACTGCCAGTTCAACAACCTTCTCCGGCTTCTTTGCCAGCATTTCCTTCAGAGTGGTTTCTTTCATACCGCCTACATAATCGGAATGGCTGTAGTAGATCTTCTGATCCAGTTTCTTTCCTGTTACTTTGATCTTGGATGCGTTTACAATGATTACATAATCACCGCAGTCCATATGAGGGGTAAAGATCGGTTTGTTCTTTCCTCTCAGCACTTTAGCTACCTCAGATGCCAGACGTCCTAATGTATATCCTGTAGCGTCAACTACATACCATTTTCTTTCAATTGTTGCTGGACTAGCCATAAAACTCTTCATGGGTTGACCTCCTGTTTGTACTTAACTCTTTCAGTTCCTTTATCGAAAAACACTGCTTCCGGGGCTATGGTAACAGCATTTTTATCCGATGTCACAGTTATACATTATATTATACTCTGTCGGGCGTGTCAACCTTTTTTTCCTGAAAAAACGGCTGTTTTTCCTTTAAAAATAAGGCTTCCGCCCCTTTTTCTCCATGGCTGCAGGAGAAAAGCAGCCGGCTGCATGGACCCTGTCCGCTGTCTGTACAGCATCCCGCAGCCGGCTTTTTCATTCATCCGCAGTTACCCGCGTTTCTTTTTCTCAAGGTAATCGTTGAGCTCTGAATTTTTTATATTGGTAATAAACATATGGCCCGGTGCATGCGTGATGACGATGGGCGGTTTCGCACGTTCCACTGCTGCCTGAGGCGTCACTCCGCAGGCCCAGAAAACCGGGATCTCCCCTTCACGGATCTCCACGCTTTCCCCGTAATCAGGTTTCTGAATATCCGCAATGCCGATTCCGGCAGGATCTCCCATATACACAGGAGCACCGTGAACATTGGGACACCGCTCTGTAATCTCCACTGCTTTCCAGGCATCCGCCGGTGTCATGGGCCGCATGCTGCAGACCAGCGGTCCTTCAAACACCCCTGCCTTTACGCATTCCAGATTTGTCTTGTACATGGGAACATTTCTGCCCATGGATATATGGCGCACATCGATGCCGGCCTGCAGCAGCGCTTCTTCAAAGGAAAAGCTGCATCCGATGAGGAATCCCACAAAATCATCCTGCCAGTAAGAGGAAATATCCGTCACCTCATCGGTTTTTACCCCGTTTTTATAGATGAAGTATCTCGGCAGATCCGTTGCAAGACTGGCGCCTTCTCCCATGTCATGGACCCCCGGATTCCCCTTGATCACTTCCAGAATGGGACATGGCTTGGGATTTCTTCTTGCAAATTCCATGAAATCTTCCGCATAGGCGCCGGGAAGAATCACCAGGTTGGCCTGGGCATATCCTCCGCACATGCCGGCCGTGGGGCCGTCGATCTCACCGTTCCGGATTTTCAGCCATATTTCTTCCGGACTCATGTTTCTGTAATCTTCCATTGCAGCCTCCTTTACCGGTATCTCACAGATTCTCTGACCAGATCCACCAGATATTCCTGACCGTTGATCACTACCCGGTATGTTCCTTTTTTATCCCAGTAGGTTTCATCCTCGCTGGCCGCGGCGGCTATGGCCACAGCCTGTACATCGGAAGATGGCTCTGCAGCCGTATTCAGTTTCCGGTCCAGATCTGCCAGCCATTTCTTTTCCTCACAGTACAGCTTCTGCGCCTCTTCAATCTCCACCTTTTCAAAATGGATCCTGTGTCCGGGCATGCACTGTGCCAGTTTTGGAAGATCCACGGAAATGACATTGGCGATCTTGGTGTATCCGCCGGTGGTCTGGTGATCCGCCATCATGACAATGGGATTTCCATGGGAAGGTACCTGAACCGCTCCGAAACAGATGCCGTCCGTGATGATGTCTCCCCCGTTCACATGCTCAATCACCGGGCCTTCCATACGGCATCCCATGCGGTCGTACTCGTTGGAGATTGTATAGGTCTCTGTCAGAAATGTCCGGATTCCTTTTTCTGTGAAGCAGTCATCCTGGGGCCCCATCACCACCCGCAGCGTATGTTCTTTTTCCGTATATTTTTCCGGCTCCAGCTTTCTCTTATTCCGGTTGGGCAGCCATGTTTTCGGTGCGGAAAAACCGATCTCATCTCCGGCTCCCAGCTTTCTTCCCTGAAAACCGCCCACCTTTGATTTCAGATTGGTGGATTTGCTTCCCATGACCACGGGAACATCCAGACCGCCCGCAAACGCCAGATATGCCCGGCTGCCTCCGAACATTCCGCTGAAGCTCAGGGTATCACCCGGCTTTACCTGCACGGCCTCATAACGGGCCATGGGTTTTCCGGAGAGTTTTGCCCCCAGATCTCCTCCTGTCAGGGCAATGAAATTGGACTCTGTAAATTCGATCATGGGTCCCATCATGGTAATCTCCATAACCGCTTCTTCCGGACGGTTCCCCACCAGAATATTGGCAATGGCCGCGGAACGGGTATCCATCACGCCGGAAACGGACATCCCCGTTTCCTGATATCCATATCTTCCCATGTCCTGAATCGTCGTCAGGAATCCGCCGTTGACTATTTTGATGCCCATGATGACGCCTCCTTCTCATAGGTCACATATGTATACGTGCCGTCTTCCACCTGTTTTTCAATTTTTCGGTACTCTTCCTCTGTCACGGAGCGGAATCGGATATACTGTCCCGCCTCCAGAAGCACCGGTTTTTCTCTGTCCGCATCGTAAAGTTTCAGCGGAGTCCGGCCGATCAGCTGCCATCCTCCCGGAGACGCCACCGGATAGATTCCCGTCTGCTCTCCGGCAATTCCCACGGAGCCGCCTTCAATCTTTACCCTGGGGCTCTTCAGCCTCGGCGTGGCAATTTTTTTGCTCATTCCGCCCAGATACGGGAATCCGGCAATAAATCCAAGCATGTAAATCAGATAGTCTTCTGAAGTATGGATCCGGATCACCTCTTCCGGAGTGATATGATTATGTTCTGCAACATTTTCCAGATCCGGTCCCATCTCTCCGCCGTAGAGCACCGGAATCTCAATGACTTCCGGCGGCGGGATCTGGATATTGTCCATGGCCTTCATCACCGTATCAAACTTCTCTGTCAGTTCTTTATATGTGATGATTTCCGGCCGGTACTGTACCAGCAGAGATCTGTATGTGGGCACTGTCTCCACGATTCCTTCTGTTTTTTCTTTTTCCAGTGCGATTTTAAATGCCCGGATCTTCCGGTTGATCTCCGGGCTGATTTCGTTTCCGAATTCCACGCATACCGCGCAGTCTCCGGAAACCAGATATCTTACGCCATCCATGGACGATTCTCCCTTCTCTCCTGTTTTTCCGGAGTCATCCGGCGGTGCCGGCTGACTCTGCTTTTCTATTTCAGGCTTCTGACTTCCACACCTTCGGCAGCCAGTGTCTCACGGATATTCCTTACGAATTCCAGCGCTTTGGGATTGTCACCGTGAACGCAGACGGAATCGGCCTTAATGGCGATATCATTGCCGTTGATGGAAGTTACTTTTCCTTCCTTCACCATGCGCACCACTCTCTGAATGGCCAGATCCTTATCCTTGATCACGGCTCCCGGAAGCTTCCTGGAAACCAGCGTTCCGTCATCATTATAGGCTCTGTCGGCAAAAACCTCACTGGCAGCCCTGAGTCCCACGGCCTCGGCAGCTGTGATCATTTTGGAACCGGCAAGTCCCATGAAAATAATCTCCGGATCCACTTCATAAACAGCCTCACACATGGCCCTGGCCAGTCCCTCATCCACCGCTGCCATATTATAAAGGGCACCATGGGGCTTCACATGCTGGATGGTCATTCCATGGCTTTTTGTAAATGCCATCAGCGCGCCCAGCTGATATTTTACGTATGCTTTTGCTTCTGCCGGAGTTACGGCCATATTCCTCCGTCCGAATCCCATAAGATCCGGGAATCCGGGATGGGCTCCCACGGCTGTGCCGAATTCTCCGGCAAGGGCCACCGTTTTTTCCATAACCATGGCATCTCCTGCATGCCATCCGCATGCCACATTGGCAGATGTGACATATTTCAGGATTTCCTCATCCATGCCGATGGTATAGTTTCCGAAACTCTCACCCAGATCACTGTTCAGATCCACATAAAACATACAAGTACCTCCTCTTTTTCCGCGGCCGGGAACCTGCACCCGGCCCGTATGCTCTCCTCTATATTCTATATGACTTGTTCCGGCAAATCAAGAGGTTCAGCGGTGATTTCCCCATAGAAAAAGGAGATCTGCCCTGGCAGATCTCCTGCATATTCTCTTCGGAATTTCAAATGGTTTTCTTTTGTGTTTCTTTCCGGATTTCCCGGGCGGGAGCATATTCAGTCCGCCAGATTCCATCTCCGTTTCCGGCAAACCGGTACAGGCCGTACCGGTCTCCGTCCTTCACTCCGGATCCCTCCGGCAGCGTCACCAGCACCTCTCTGGCTCCGTTTCTGTATCCCTGATGCACCATGCGGCTCAGCAGACGCTCCAGTTCCTCTTTCTCACAGAATTCCACATGAAGCACCGACCGGCCGTCAGATTCCATCTTTCTCTGGTCCAGCACATATTTCCAGTGCTCGTTTTCTCCTGAAATCACCGGTGCCGGTTCTTTTTCAAACTCGATTCCCACCAGGGTCAGCCCTCTTGCCGGTGCCGTCTGACCTGCCAGCTGCCGGTTTCTTCCTTCCAGAATCTCTTTCACATGTTCCGGCGGATATACGCCCATTCCCACCTTCATCAGGGTTCCTGCAATGATCCGCACCATATTGTAAAGGAACCCGCTGCCTCTGAGACGGATGGTGATGATATCATTCCTGTCCCGTTCCACAGATACCTCATACAGGGTCCGCACGGTCTCTTCCGCCTGATGGCCCGCAGAGCAGAAGCTGACAAAGTCATGCTCCCCGATCAGCCAGGCTGCTCCCTGTCTCATTTTTTCCACATCCAGCGGAAAATAACAGAAATGTGCATACAGCCTTCTGGTGGGCACATCAATCTTCCGGTTCTGAATCCTGTATTCATATGTTTTTATGCAGTTCTGCTTTCTGGGATGCCAGTTTGCCGGAACCTCCTCGGAAGCCAGTACCCGGATATCCTCCGGCAGCCTCTGATTCAGGGCATAGCAGATTTTATCCCCCGGTATCCTGCTTTCCGTATCGAAAACCGCCACATTTCCTTCCGCATGGACACCGGAATCCGTACGGCTTGCGCCGATAACGCAGACAGACTCTTTCAGCAGTTCTGAAAGAGTCCTGTTGAGGATTTCTTCGATTGTGACTCCGTTGGGCTGCAGCTGCCAGCCGCAGTATCCGGTGCCGTCATAAGCCACCGTCAGTCTGATCCTTTTCACGTTTTCTGTCCTTTCCTTCCATCCCGTCAGAATTGATCACAGGAGAATTTTCAATACCAGCACCAGAATGAAATATCCCAGATAGACAATATATGCCTTTCTGTCCCTGCTTTCATAATGAAGGGGTTTCATCTTGGTCCTGCCCTCTCCGCCGCGGTAACATCTGGCCTCCATGGCCATGGCCAGGTCCGTGGCCCGGCGGAATGCGGAGATAAATAACGGCACCAGAAGCGGTACCATGGCCTTTGCCTTCTGAATCAGATTGCCGCTTTCAAAATCCGCACCTCTTGCCATCTGCGCCTTCATGATCTTATCGGTTTCCTCAATCAGAATGGGAATAAAACGGAGCGCAATGGACATCATCATGGACACCTCATGGACCGGAACTCCCACCCGGTTCAGAAATCCCAGACTTTTTTCCAGCCCGTCGGTCAGCTGATTGGGCGTTGTGGTCAGTGTCAGAATCGTGGAGCCCATCACAAGGAAAATCAGACGGACAGCCATGAATACGGCGATTTCCAGTCCTTCCCATGTCATCTGCAGAAAACCGATTTTGAAAATCGGAGTTCCCGGCGTCAGAAACAGGTTGAAGCTGACACTGATCAGCAGAAGAAACACAATGGCTTTCAGACCTCTGACCATGAATTTCACAGGAACATGGGACAGTCTGATGGCTGCCGCCAGAAACAGGGCCGCTGCCAGATAGGTAAACAGGTTGTCCGCCAGAAACAGGGTAATGATATATACAAGCGTCCCGGCCAGTTTGGTCCTGGGATCCATCCTGTGCAGGACAGAATCCGTGGGGTAATACTGCCCCAGTGTGATATCTCTTAACATTTATCTTCCTCCATGTCCTTCTGCCGCATCCCGTTCCGGCATGAAAGCATTCTTCCGGCTTTACTGCCGTTTCTGTTTTTTCCACAGAGCCAGGATCGCATCCCTGGCTTCTTCCACCGTCGTAAGATCTTCATCCACAGGAATTCCCCGCTCCCTCAGTGCATGGACCACATAGGTGATCTGAGGCGCAGCCAGTCCCATGGCTTCCAGTTCCCTGTAATGGCGGAATACTTCCCTGGGCGTCCCGTCAAAAGCCTTTTCCCCGTGGTTCATCACCACCAGGCGGTCCACATACCTGGCCACATCCTCCATGCTGTGGGACACCAGAACCACAGTCAGTCCCTGATCCCTGTGGAGACGTTCCACCAGTCCAAGGATATCATCCCGTCCTTTGGGATCCAGACCCGCTGTGGGCTCGTCCAGAATCAGTACTTCCGGCTCCATGGCCAGAACCCCGGCAATGGCCACTCGGCGCTTCTGACCGCCTGACAGTTCAAACGGAGACTGGCGGTAAAAGCTTTCATCCAGTCCCACTAACTGCAGAGCCTCCTCTGCCCGCTTTTCGATCTCTTCTTTATCCAGACCCAGGTTCCTGGGTCCGAAACAGACATCCGTAAACACATCCACTTCAAACAGCTGGTGCTCCGGATACTGGAAGACCAGACCCACCTTGCTGCGCAGCTCCTTCATGGAAAATCCTTCCGAATAAATACTTCTTCCGTTGTACAGGATATCGCCGCTGCTGGCTTTCAGAAGGCCGTTGAGATGCTGGGTCAGGGTGGACTTTCCCGAACCCGTATGGCCGATAAGTCCGATAAACTCTCCGTCCTCAATGGTCAGGTTCACATCCTTCAGGGCATACTGTTCAAAAACCGTCCCCTGGCCGTATATATGATTCAAATGCTCAATCTTAATTGCCATGTCCGCCCTCCCCGTTCAGTAAAGGAACCAGACGGTCCACCAGCTCCTCAATGGTCAGGATCCCGTCAGGAAGATCCATTCCGCCTTCTTTCAGCTCATCAGCCAGTTCCGTCACCTGAGGCACATCCAGGCTGTACCGCTTCAGTTCCTTCACTCTGGAAAACACCTCTCTGGGCGTTCCGTCCATCACAACCTGGCCCTCATCCATGACAATGACACGGTCTGCATCAATGACCTCTTCCATATAATGGGTGATCAGAAGTACGGTGATTCCTTCTTTCCGGTTCAGTTCATGGACCGTCCGGATCACTTCCTTCCGTCCGTTGGGATCCAGCATGGCCGTAGGTTCGTCCAGAACAATGCACTGAGGCTTCATGGCCATGACACCGGCAATGGCCACTCTCTGTTTCTGACCGCCGGACAGCTTGTTGGGAGACTGGAGCCGGTATGCGGTCATTCCCACAGCTTCCAGGCTCTCGTCCACACGCCTCCAGATCTCGTCCGTGGGGACACCCATATTTTCCGGTCCGAATCCCACGTCTTCCTCCACCACATTGCCGATAATCTGGTTGTCAGGATTCTGAAACACCATGCCGGCCGTTTTCCTCACATCCCAAAGATGTTCCTCATCATCCGTCTTCATGCCGGAAATAAAAACCGTACCGTCCGACGGAAGAAGAATGCCGTTCATCAGCTTGGCAAAGGTGGATTTCCCTGAGCCGTTATGCCCCAGGATGGCCACAAATGTCCCTTCCTGAATATCCAGAGACACCCCTTTCAGGGCCCTGGTCACCTCATCGGTGTCCTTTTCCTCGTCGTGGCGGATATAATTGAATATCAGATTTACCGCTTTAATGATTCCCATAATCAGCCTTTCCGCGCGGGAACCCGGTTCCCGCCGTGTGCCTGTCCGAACCACGATCCCGCCCGGACTTTCGTCTTATTGTTTACACGTTTCTAAATTTTAGTTGATAATTTCCCGATAGTCAAGAGGTTTTGGGGAAAGAAAAGGCACAGCGCCTTTCAAAAGCGCCATGCCCTCATTTTACTGTACCCAGAGTCCGGTCTCATCCAGCGTCCGTCCGTCAATGCTGGCGTTCGATGCCATGGAGCCGTCTTCATTGAGATAATACCACTGCCCCGGTGCAGTCTGGCACCAGCCCGTCGCCATGGAGCCATCCTCGTTCAGATAATACCAGACGCCGTCCAGCTGAACCCAGCCGGTCTGCATCACGCCGTCACTTCCCAGATAATACCAGGTATCTCCGTCCTTCAGCCAGCCTGATGCGGCATAGCCTTCGTCACCGAAATAATACCACAGCCCATGAATCTTATACCACTGGCCGGTGACGAAAGTTCCGTCTTCCTGCAGATACTTCTTCCCTTCTGCATACAGCTTCCAGTCACCGTTCGTGTCTCCCAGATCATCCACTACCCGGTCTGAGGACGCTGTGTACTCACTGCTCCGCATGCAGTCCGCATCACCGGTGTCCCAGGGAATTGCCCGCACCTCATAGGTGTAGATTCCTTCTGCCTCTGTCATGTACTCGCTCAGATCCATGGAAGTCCCTTTGGTGCTCAGTGTCCGGATATATGTTCCGTCCCGGTACAGTTTCAGCTGATATCCGGTGGCATATTCTGATTTTTCCCAGGATGCCACGGTCTTTTCCAGATTGCTCCATCCGGCTTCTTCCGGTGCTTCCAGCTGTACCACCGGATAATAGTATACTGTCACCTTAAGCCTGTCATCTGACTGCTTTGCGCTTCCCAGCTCAGCCCCTGAAATCCGGAAACTCCGCTCACCGTAGCTGGAAAGAAACTCATCGCCGCTGTCACTGGACAGATATATGGTGGCCGTCACTTTTGATCCGGGCTTCCAGTTTTCTGTCTTTTTGTTCCACGAAATGGAATCGATGGAGACTCCGCTGGTATTCATGGTAATTTCCGGCTCCAGCACCTCGCCGACGCCATACGTAGTTTCAAAGCTCATATTCAGAGTACTGATCGTCTCTGCGGCAAAGGATGGAAAAACAGCCGCAGATGCAAGGGCCCCCGCAATGGCTGCGGTCAGGCATAATTTTCTTTTTTTCATCTGCAATCCTTCTTTCTTTGTTTTTCTGCCCTTTGCTTTTTCCACTCATTCCCTGTCAGCAGCCGGCAAGCTGAGGTTTGTGCCAGATACCGTTCTGATCCACATAGAACCCGTCGATATAGGTGCTGGATGCCTTGGCGCCGCTTCCCGGATAGAAGTAATACCAGGAACCTTCCACTTCCTGCCAGCCTTCCAGCATGGCACCGTCAGATCCCATATAGTAATCCACACCGTTCACATGCACCCATCCGGTTGCCATGGCGCCTTCCACGCCCTGCTGGGCATCCGGATTCAGATAATACCAGTGGTCTCCGTCCTGAAGCCATCCAGTACGCATTTCCCCGGAAGAAGCCATGTAATAATAATGGCCGCCCCTGCTGTGCCAGCCGGTCATCATGACGCCGTTGGAATCAAACAGATACCAGAATCCGCCGATCTTGGCCCAGCAGTTATTCAGGTAGCTTCCGTCAGGATATCTGTAATACCAGTATCCGTTGTTCTGAAGCCATCCCACCTGCTCCGCGTTTTCCGGCGGTACCTGGGAACCTGTTGTCTGGCCGGTTCCATCCGATACATCTTCCTCACCGATGTAAACTTCATCAGAATAAACCCAGTCACTGGATTTCGCGTATTTGGCGGTTTCATCATCCTTTGCCACGGCACGGATCTTGAATGCATAGGTTCCTTTCACCGTCATGTACGGATAAAAATTATAGGATGTTCCTGTCACATCCGTCATCTTCTGCACCAGTTTATCGCCTCTGTACAGATAAAGATCATAGGAAGCATTATCCACTTTGTCCCATCTTGCCTGGCCAAAATTGGATTTGCTGCCGGGATCCAGCCAATGGGGATCTTCCGGCGGATCAAACTGTCCTTCTGCAGGTCTGGTTTTCGCGGTTACCACCAGTTCCCTGCTGCTCTCCCGTTTAACAGACACCAGGTCTCCGCCCTTTATGTTGACATTTCTCGATGAATAGGTTCCATTGAACCGATAATCATCCAGAGCCTCCACATATATGCGGAGCGAATAACTGGTTCCCAGAGCAGCTTCATCCGGATCCTTTACCCATCTGGCCGATCTGAGATCATATCGGGAATTGTTGGATACATAAACTTCACAGTCATCTCCGCTGTATCCGGTGGCCAGATTCGGCAGCGGCTCCCCTGCCTCCAGATCGATGTCCAGAGTAATATTGACGGTGGAAATTGTTGAAGTGGCATACACTGCCTGTGTCCACATCAGAGACGCCATGACGGAAGCTGCCGCCACAGCCAGTGCCTTCCGGACTCTCTGTCTCAGTTTTGTGTGTTTCATATTCATACCCATCTCCTTTATTCTGTAATAAAAACCACAGATTCTCCCATTTCTGTCTCCATTATAATCGCCCCGGAAGGATTCCGTCAACTTACGATATTCTTTCAATCCGGCCCCTGCCTGTGTCTCTGCAGAAAAAAAGCAGCAGAAGCCGACATTATCTGTCGGCAGCTTCTGCTGCTTTTTCTTATCTGCCGTTTCCCGGCAGTCTCTGTTCTGTTGAATCTGCTTCTTATACCAGTTCCAGAAGAACAGCCATGGCACCATCGCCTTTACGCTGTGCAATCTTTACGATTCTGGTGTAGCCGCCGTTGCGGGAAGCATACTTGGGAGCGATCTCATCGAACAGTTTGCCCGGAAGATCCACTTTCTTTGTATTTTTCTTTCTTCCTGCCGGTGTGGTGGGAACATCTGTCACACCATACAGAACCTTCATCATCTGACGTCTTGCATGAAGTCTGGACGGCATATCTTTCTTGATTTCTTTCTCAACTTCATCGTATACGGTAACTTTCTTTCCGTCTACAACTTCCTTGACTCTCTTTCCGTCCTTGTCCTTGCGGGCAACTTTTGCAGTTACCTTTACAGTCTCATAATTGTCTTTTTCCTTCACTGCCAGAGCGATCAGGCCTTCCACAATGCCGCGTACTTCCTTGGCTCTTGCTTCCGTTGTAACGATCTTTCCATGATATAACAGATTGGTTGCCTGATTTCTGAGTAATGCTTTTCTCTGACTGGAAGTTCTTCCGAGTTTTCTATAACCTGCCATGATATTTATTCTCCTCCATTTGTGGAACAGCTGCCCATGCATCTTCGGGCTTACTGACCAGCTGCTTGTTCTCCATAAATTGTTTACTGTTCGTCGCTTGAGTTCAGCTGAAGTCCCAGTTCTTTCAGCTTAGCCAGCACTTCTTCCAGGGATTTGCGGCCCAGATTGCGGACCTTCATCATATCCTCGGAAGTACGGCTGCAAAGCTCTTCCACCGTATTGATTCCTGCTCTCTTGAGGCAGTTGTAGGAACGGACGGAAAGTTCCAGCTCATCAATGTTCATCTCAAGGACTTTTTCTTTTTCATTGTTCTCTTTCTCAACCATGACTTCCGCAGTCTTGGCGTTTTCGGAAAGGTCAATAAAGAGATTCAGATGCTCACTTAAAACTTTTGCTGCAAGGCTGACAGCCTCATCCGGATCCAGAGTACCGTTGGTATAGATTTCCAGAGTCAGTTTGTCGTAATCTGTCATCTGACCCACACGGGTATTTTCCACAGCCATGTTGACACGTTCAACCGGCGTATAGATGGAATCCACGGCAATTACGCCGATGGGAAGGTCATCACCCTTGTTTTTGTCAGCGCTTACATAGCCGCGGCCGTTTGTAATGGTGAGTTCCATGTAAAACTTGCTGTCAGCGCCTCCGCTCAGTGTGGCGATGGTCTGATCAGGGTTCAGGATTTCGATATCCGCATCTGCCTGAATGTCGGCAGCTGTAATGACTCCCTCACCTTCAAACTCGATGTACGCGGTCTTGGGCTCATTTGTATCGCTGTTGTTTTTAATGGCTAAGTTCTTGACGTTCATGATGATCTCAGTCACGTCTTCCTTAACACCAGGAATAGAACTGAATTCATGCAGAACACCGTCGATTTTCACCTGGCTGACAGCAGCACCCGGCAAAGAAGAAAGCATGATTCTTCTCAGGGAATTTCCCAGAGTTGTGCCGTATCCCCGCTCAAGGGGTTCCACGACAAACTTTCCGTATCTCTTATCTTCAGATATTTCAGCTATCTCAATGTTTGGTTTCTCAAAATCGAACACAAAAAGCCCCTCCTTTTGGGTATGCCTTTAAGGAATGCCACGGAGCGGAGAACACCCGCAACAGGGCCCCGCTCCGGTGAATTACTTATTTGGAGTACAACTCGACGATGAGCATCTCGTTTACAGGAACGTCGATCTCTTCTCTTGTGGGAAGAGACTTGATGGTACCCTTCAGGTTCTCCTGGTCGATCTCAAGCCATGCCGGTACAAGACGGCCGCCGGTCACTTCCAGAATGTTCTTGTATCTCTGGTCACCTTTGTGCTTCTCTTTGATTTCGATTACGTCTCCGGCCTTTACAAGGTAGGACGGAACATTGACGCACTTGCCGTTTACCAGCACATGCTTATGGTCAACGATCTGTCTTGCTTCCTTTCTGGTTCTGCCCAGTCCCATACGGAACAGAACATTGTCCAGTCTGCGCTCCAGAAGGATCATCAGGTTTTCACCGGTCTGACCGCTGAGCTTCTCAGCCTTTACGTAGTAGTTGCGGAACGGTTTCTCCAGAACGCCGTAGATGAATTTGGCTTTCTGCTTTTCTCTCAGCTGGATGCCGTACTCGCTCATCTTCTTGTTTGCTCTTTTGGACTCTCTGTTGGATTTTTTATCTATTCCTAAATAGATCGGATCAAGACCAAGGGATCTGCATCTTTTAAGAACAGGAACTCTATCAACTGCCATTTTACTTCCTCCTAATTAGACTCTTCTGCGTTTTGGCGGACGGCATCCGTTGTGCGGAACCGGTGTTACGTCCTTAATGCTTGTTACTTCAAGGCCGCATGCCTGAAGGGCACGGATCGCTGCCTCACGGCCTGAACCAGGTCCTTTTACCATAACGTCTACGGATTTTAAACCGTGTACAAGAGCTGCCTTAGTTGCAGTTTCTGCAGCCATCTGAGCTGCATATGGAGTAGATTTCCTTGAACCTCTAAATCCCAGACCGCCTGCACTTGCCCAAGATAAAGCATTTCCCTGTGCATCTGTTAAAGTAACGATTGTGTTATTAAAAGATGACTGGATGTGCGCCTGTCCGCGTTCAACGTTTTTCTTTACACGCTTTTTTGTCACTTTCTTTGCAGTGGACACTTTTTTAGCCATTTTAAACTAACCTACTTTCTTTTCATCTTTCTCCGCCCTGTATGGATTTTACTCCTCACAGGCAGCGAAATTCTGAATCCTGTTTCCTGTTTTTAAAACATGCAACTTGATTCAATTTCTCGTTAACTTAAGTTCTTCTTGCTCTGTTTCAAGAAGTCCCGTCGCCCGTCTTCGGAATCAGTATTCCGGATTCAGCGATTATTTCTTCTTGTTTGCTACAGTCTTCCTCGGACCCTTGCAGGTTCTTGCGTTGGTCTTTGTCTTCTGACCACGGCACGGAAGGCTCTTTCTGTGACGGATTCCTCTGTAGCAGCCGATTTCCTGAAGTCTCTTGATGTTCAGAGCGATTTCACGACGTAAATCACCTTCTACAGTCTGAGTATCAGCGATCACTGCTGCGATATTCTTTACTTCGTCGTCAGTCAGATCCTTCACGCGGGTGTCAGGGTTAACACCAGCAGCTGCAAGAATACGGTTGGAGCTTGCTCTACCGATACCGTAGATGTAAGTCAATCCGATTTCGACACGTTTTTCTCTTGGTAAATCAACACCTGAAATACGAGCCATGAGTGTACCTCCATTTTGTTAGTAGAAAAAATTGTATCATTGACACGAACAACGCACTCTGGCGGCTCATGTCAGTGCCGCGCGAAAAATGGGCATTACTATGCGGCATCAGCCCTGTCTTTGTTTGTGTTTAGGATTTTCACAGATTACTCTGATACTGCCTTTTCTCTTGATGATTTTGCATTTCTCGCAAATCGGTTTTACCGATGATCTTACTTTCACAGTAATTCTCCTTTCCTTCGTAGTCCATCTTCTTTATGTTCCTGACACACACCAGATCGGATCACGCAGAAAACGGCGTTACGGTTACAATACCTGTATATCATTGTCCTGAAAAAGGGCATAATACAAGCGTTCCAACAAAGTTCGCTAGAGCATTATAACACCAAACTTCCTTTAAATCAAGAGATTTCTGGAATTTTTTCACCGTTTCCCTCTTGCTCTGCGCCGTTCCGGATTTATTTGTCTCTCCAGATGATTCTGCCCTTGGAAAGATCGTAGGGGGACATTTCCAGAGTTACTTTGTCACCGGGAAGAATCCGGATGTAATTCATGCGGAGTTTTCCGCTGATGGTTGCCAGAACCTTATGGCCGTTTTCCAGTTCCACCTGGAACATGGCGTTGGGGAGTTTCTCCACTACCACGCCTTCAATTTCAATCACATCTGCCTTGGACATCTTTTCTATTACCTCCTGTATGGCGCGGAATCACCGCACATCTTCTTTATTATCTGAATATGCTTTTTATTTTTTCGCAGCCGTTTTCCACTTTCGTCTGACAGGACTGCGTATCTGCCCTCATCTGCTTCCACAGCATAGATCCGGTCTCTGTCATTTCCGGCCAGCACTCTGGCTGCCCATCCTTTTTTCACTTCCATGGAACTTCCCCCATCAAAGGAATTCCGGTTCCGGACGCAGGGAAAGGATTTCCGGTTCCCCTTCCGTAATCAGAACCGTATTCTCGTAATGGGCTGACAGGCTTCCGTCGTCAGTAATCACTGTCCAGTCATCATCCAGCCATACCACATCGGGCCGGCCGGCA
Source organism: uncultured Clostridiaceae bacterium (assembly GCA_902477765.1). GTDB lineage: Bacteria > Bacillota > Clostridia > Lachnospirales > Lachnospiraceae > CABSIM01. Next base: position 15,518 of record CABSIM010000022.1, read on the forward strand.
TTGATCATGGGCTCGATGGCGAGAGTCATTCCCGGCTGCAGCAGAATTCCTTTTCTCTTCATGGAAAAGTTGGGAACTTCAGGGTCTTCGTGAAGATGCGTTCCGATTCCATGGCCTACCAGATCGCGGACCACTCCGTAGCCGAAGCTTTCCGCATATGCCTGAATGGCACTGGAGATATCATTGAGATGATTTCCAGCTTTTGCATATTTTATCCCTTCAAAAAAGCTCTGCCTTGTGACACGGATCAGTTTTTCCGCCTCCGGCGATATGCTTCCGATGCCCCATGTTCTGGCTGCGTCAGAATGGTATCCCTTATAGATAACCCCCGCATCCAGACTCACAATATCGCCTTCATTTATATAACGGTGTTTTCCCGGAATCCCGTGAACCACTTCATTGTTGACGGAAACACAGATGGATGCAGGATATCCGTTGTAATTTTTAAAGGAAGGAAGGCATCCGTATCCCCGGATGATCTTTTCTCCGAGTCTGTCAATATCCAGCGTGGACATTCCCGGCCGGAGCGCGGCGGCCAGTTCCTCGTGGGTTCTGGCCAGAATCTCCCCGGCTTTCCTCATCAGTTCAATTTCTCTGGGTGATTTGATCGTTACTGCCATGTGTTATGCTCCCAAAACAGCCGTAATATCTCCGAATACCGCTTCCAGATCCTTTGTGCCGTCAACGGTCACCAGGATCTTCTGCGCATCATAATATTCGATCAGCGGCTGTGTCTGTTCATGATAAACAGAAAGACGTTTCTTTACCGTCTCCGGCTTGTCGTCTTCTCTCAGTACCAGGGGTTCCCCGCATTTATCACAGATATTCTCCTTTTTCGGTGCCGCATAGACAATATGATATGTGGCTCCGCATTTCAGGCAGGCCCGGCGGCCGGACATCCGGTTTATGATATTTTCATCCGGTACGTCCACGTTGACTGCATAGTCAATCTTCTCTCCTCTGGCTTTCAGCGCCGCATCCAGGCTTTCTGCCTGCGGAATGGTACGCGGAAATCCGTCCAGAACATAACCGTTTCTGCAGTCATCCTTGCTGATTCTGTCCATAAGCAGGTCCACAGTAAGGGAATCCGGCACCAGAAGTCCCTGATCCATATACGTTTTGGCCTTTTTCCCAAGTTCTGTCCCCTCTTTGATGTTGGCTCTGAAAATATCTCCCGTGGAGATATGCGGGATCTGATATTTTTCGGCAATTCTTTCAGCCTGGGTTCCTTTTCCGGCTCCCGGGGCTCCCAACATTATAATTTTCATGTTTTTCCCTCCCATAACATAAAAAGCCAATAGACACAATAACCCGAAGCAGGCGAAAAAGACTCCGCCTGTTCCGGTTTATTTTTCAGCTGCCGCCAGTCCTCTGTCAGTCGTTGAGGAAGCCTTTGTAGCTTCTTACCAGCATCATGGACTCGATTGCCTTGAGTGTTTCAAGAACAACGCCCACGATAATGATCAGAGACGTACCGCCGAAGGACAGGCTGCCAACGGAGAACAGGCCGGAAGCCATGATCGGAATGATGCATACGATCACAAGGCCCACTGCTCCGATGAACACGATATAGTTTAAAATGTCATTCAGATAATCAGATGTGGGCTTGCCCGGACGGATACCCGGAATAAAGCCGCCTGATTTCTTCATGTTGTTGGCCACTTCCAGCGGATTGAAGGTAATGGACGTATAGAAATACGCAAACAATACGATCAATGCGATATACACCAGAAGTCCGATGGAATATACAGGCATCTCAGGCCTGAACCAGTTGGAAGAGCTGAGTGCCATCAGGATCTTTCCGCCTACAGAGGCGTAATCCACCTGGAAAAACTGTGCAATCATCACCGGCATGGACATGATGGAGGATGCAAAGATAACCGGGATTACGTTGGCCGTATTCACCTTCAGCGGGATATGGGAGGACTGTCCGCCCACCATCCTGCGTCCCTGCATCTTCTTGCTGTACTGCACCGGGATCCGCCGCTCTGCTCCGTTGAGAAGAACGACAAAAACCACCGTTGCAAGAATCACGGCAATGACAATGATGGCTGCCACTGTGGCCACTGCCACAGATTTTCCGGCCATGAACCGCTCATACAGTGTCATGATGTCCTGGGGAAGGCTGGAAACAATGTTGAAAAGGAGTACAATGGAAATACCATTGCCCACGCCTTTTTCCGTAATCCTCTCGCCGATCCACATGAGAAGGGCGGAACCCGCCGTCATGGCAGCAATCACGGTCAGATATCCCCAGATATTTCTGTGGTCTTCCAGAAGAAGTCCTCTTCCGCCAAGGCCGATGGCCATGGCTGCAGACTCGATCAGGGACAGAGCCACATTCAGATATCTGGTATACTCCGCGATTTTCTTGCGTCCGTCTTCGCCCTCTTTCTGCATTTCCTCAAGTTTGGGAATTGCAATGGTCATGAGCTGCATGATAATGGATGCCGTAATATACGGGGTAATGCTCAGCGCAAAAAGCGACATGGTGGAAAAAGAGCCGCCAGTGATCGCATTTACAAATCCCATGCCTGAGGTCTGGAGATTTGCAAAGAAATCGCTGAGGTAGCTGGCATCCACACCCGGAATCGGCAGAAGGGAGCCGATTCGGATCACAACAAGCATGAGGAAGGTAAAGAGAACACGTTCTCTTATTTCCTTCACTCTAAATGCTTTTTGCAGAGTTTTTAACATATTAGATCACCTCGCAGGTTCCACCTACCGCTTCAATTTTGGCTTTTGCGCCTTCACTGAACGCGTTGGCTTTCACGTTAAGTTTCTTTGTAAGCTCTCCGTTACCAAGAATCTTAACTCCGTCCTGCGGGTTCTTTACAAGACCGCATTCCATTAATGTTTCAACAGAAACAACGGAATCGTTCTCAAATCTTTCCAGTGCGCTGACATTCACTCCGATGATAACCTTGGAGTTCATGTTCTTGAATCCTCTCTTGGGGATACGTCTGTATAAAGGCATCTGACCGCCTTCAAAGCCTGCTCTCGGAGCTCCGGAACGTGCCTTCTGGCCCTTGTGTCCCTTACCGGCTGTCTTACCGTTTCCAGAAGCATGACCGCGGCCTCTTCTGAAACTGTCACTGTGCTTGGAACCTTCAGCAGGATGTAAATTAGATAAGTTCATCACTGCACCTCCTTACTCTATTTCAGCTTAGATTTCTTCAACTTTTACCAGATGTCTGACATTCTGGATCATGCCCCTGACTGCACCATTGTCCGGCAATTCAACAGTTTTGTGCATCTTGTTCAGTCCAAGTGCAGCAACGGTTGCCCTCTGCTTCGGAACAGCACCGATAGGGGATTTTACCAATGTGATTTTTAACTTCTCTGCCATCTTCTTATCCTCCTATTAGCAAACAACTTCTTCTACAGATTTGCCGCGGTTCTTGGCAACTTCTTCCGGTGTCTTTAATTTGCAGAGACCTTCGATTGTTGCAAGAACTACGTTTGTCTTGTTGTTGGAGCCCAGAGACTTTGTACGGATATTCTTGATACCTGCAAGCTCAACGACGGAACGAACCGGGCCGCCGGCGATGATACCGGTACCTTCGGGAGCTCTCTTGAGAAGTACGGATGCGCTTCCGAACTCTCCGAGGAAGTCGTGGGGAATACTGTTGTTCTCATCTCTCGGAATCTCAACAAGATTCTTCATGGCAGCTTCTTTGCCCTTACGGATCGCCTCCGGAACCTCTCCGGCCTTTCCAAGGCCTGCTCCTACGTGTCCATTGCCGTCGCCTACTACTACCAGAGCGGAAAATCTCATGGTACGTCCACCTTTTACAGTCTTGGATACGCGCTTGATGGCAACAACTTTGTCATTCAACTCTAACTGACTTGCATCAATGATTGTACGCTTCATGCTGTATTCTCCTCTCTACTAGAATTCCAGACCAGCCTCGCGGGCTGCGTCTGCCAGTGCCTGAATCTTGCCCTGATAAATGAAACCGCCTCTGTCGAAAACGACTTCCTTGATTCCTTTTTCGATCGCTCTCTTTGCGATTACGGTTCCCACATATGCAGCAGCCTCAACGGTATCGGTGTTCTCCAGTTCTGCTTTTACTTCCTTCTCTACGGTGGAAGCTGCAACTAAAGTATGACCAACGGTATCGTCAATAATCTGAGCATACATATGATTATTGCTTCTGAACACTGCCAGACGCGGTCTTTCTGCTGTACCAGCAAAACGATTGCGTAATCTGGCATGTTTTTTTCTGCGGATTTCGCTTCTTGACTGTTTGCTAACCATTTTTACACTCTCCTTAATTATTTCTTACCGGTCTTGCCGACTTTACGTCTGATCACTTCATCAGCATACTTGATTCCCTTGCCCTTATACGGCTCAGGTCTTCTCTTGTCTCTGATCTCAGCTGCATACTGACCAACCTTTTCTTTGCTGATACCTTTGACAATGATGATGTTCTGGCCGTCCAGAACAGTCTCGATGCCTTCCGGATCTTCCATTTCAACCGGGTGGGAATAACCGAGGGAAAGTGTCAGCTTCTTGCCCTGCTTCTGAGCTCTGTAACCAACACCGTTTACTTCCAGCTTCTTCTCGTAGCCTTCTGTAACACCGTGAATCATATTATTGATCAATGTCCTTGTCAGACCGTGGAGAGATTTCATTCTCTTCAGATCGTTGGGTCTGCTGACAATGATATGTCCATCCTCTTCCTTGATTTCCATTTCCACCGGAAGTTCTCTTACCAGTGTTCCCTTCGGACCTTTTACGGTCACTACATTGTTTTCTGCAATCGTCACAGTAACACCTGCGGGGATTGCAACCGGCATTCTACCAATACGTGACATGCCTGATACCTCCTACTTAAATTCTCGGAGAGCGCTTTGCACGCTCTCTGTTTTCAGTTTCTATGTTATATATGCCGGACTCCCGGAAGGAGCCGGCTGCACATCTCCGCCCTGCCCGCGGGTTGGGGTACGGGTTTTGCAGGCGGAAAGCGAATAACATCAATGCCTACCAAACGAATGCCAGAACTTCTCCGCCGACTCCCAGCTCTCTTGCCTGCTTGTCGGTGATCACACCCTGGTTTGTGGATACGATGGCGATACCAAGTCCGCCCAGTACCTTCGGCATGTCTTCCTTGCCGGCGTATACACGAAGACCCGGTTTGGAGATTTTCTTGATTCCGGAGATAACTCTCTCGTTTTTGTCCTTGCCGTATTTCAGAGCAATACGGATGGTCTGGAATGCACCATCCTCAACGATGTCATATTTCTTAATATATCCTTCTTTTACAAGGATATCAGCGATGGCTAATTTCATTTTGGATGCCGGTACGTCTACGGTGTCATGCTTTGCAGTGTTTGCATTACGGATTCTTGTAAGCATATCTGCAATCGGATCGCTCATTGTCATGATTTTATTTCCTCCTTTTAGGTTGTCGGTTGTCACACTGTGGTTCGCAGGAATCCGTCCTGCGCTGCACAGGGATGTTCTTTGCGGCCGGCGAGGGAGCATTACAACGGATTCCCGTGTTTCATGGAGAGGAAAAATCCCCGTCCCGTCTCTCCCCGCGGAGTCTCGCAGGAAAGTTCTTCTCCCTCCGGTCGAAGAACGGCGTTTTCACTTAATTTCAAATCCATTCACAGGCCCTTGGCGGCTGCAGCACTTCGCTCAGCTAAACTCAGCCTGCGCCCTGACAGACGCGGCTTCGTTAAGATTCGCGAAGGGCTTTCACACTAAATTCGCGCTCGTCAGGACTCGTGTTCATTAAGTGTTCAATGCCTACCAGCTTGCCTTCTTAACTCCCGGAATCTCGCCCTTGTAAGCCAGTTCACGGAAGCAGATACGGCAGATGCCGTATTTTCTCAGATATGCGTGCGGACGGCCGCAGATCCTGCAGCGGTTATATTCTCTTGTGGAGAATTTTGCCGGACGCTGCTGTTTAATCTTCATTGAAGTTTTCGCCATGGATAGATCCTCCTACTTATTTTGCGAATGGCATATTGAATAATGTCAAAAGTTCACGGGCTTCTTCATCGGTCTTGGCAGTTGTTACGAAAATAACATCCATACCTCTTACTTTATCAACTTTATCGTATTCAATTTCAGGGAAGATTAACTGCTCCTTGATTCCCAGTGCATAGTTTCCTCTGCCGTCAAACGCATTGGGGTTTACGCCGCGGAAGTCACGCACACGCGGAAGGGCCAGGTTGATCAGGCGGTCTGCAAATTCATACATTTTCTCACCGCGGAGAGTTACTTTGCATCCGATTGCCATGCCCTCTCTGATCTTGAAGTTTGCAACAGACTTCTTAGCCTTTGTCAGAACTGCGTGCTGACCGGTGATGATTTCCAGGTCACGCACTGCGGAGTCCAGGACTTTTGCGTTGTCTTTTGCTTCGCCGACGCCCATGTTGATGACGATCTTGTCAAGCTTCGGCACTTCCATGATATTTTTATATCCAAATTTCTTGATCATAGCGTCAACGATCTCGCTCTGATACATTTCTTTTAATCTAGCCAACTTATTTTTCCTCCTCTCCGCTTATTAGTCGATTACTTTACCGGTTGCCTTGGCAACGCGGACTTTCTTGCCGTCTTTTACTTCAAAGCCAACTCTTGTTGCCTTGCCGTCAACTACCAGCATAACATTGGAGATGTCCATGGGGCTTTCCTGATGAACGATTCCGCCGTTCTGATTTGTCTGGCTCGGTTTGGTGTGCTTGGTCACCATGTTGCAGCCTTCAACCAGAACTGTGTTCTTTTTTGTATCCACATGCAGGACCTTGCCGGTCTTATCTTTATCTTTTCCTGCGATGATCTTAACCATATCGTCTTTTCTGATCTTATGCATTACCCGGCACCTCCTTATAATACTTCCGGAGCCAGAGATACGATCTTCATGAACTGTTTCTCACGAAGTTCTCTTGCAACCGGCCCAAAAATACGGGTTCCTCTGGGAGTCTTATCATCCTTGATAATAACTGCCGCATTCTCATCGAACTTGATATAAGAACCGTCTTTACGGCGTGCACCCTTAACAGTACGTACCACAACGGCCTTTACAACATCGCCCTTCTTTACAACTCCGCCAGGTGTTGCATCTTTAACGGAAGCTACGATGATATCACCAATATTAGCATATCTTCTTGTAGAGCCGCCCATAACACGGATACAAAGCAGTTCTCTTGCACCTGTATTGTCGGCAACCTTTAATCTGGTTTCCTGCTGAATCATGCCTTGATACTCCTTCCTCGAATCAATTATCTTGCTTTCTCGATGATCTCAACAAGTCTCCATCTCTTATCCTTGGATAACGGTCTTGTTTCCATCACTTTGACTGTATCACCGATACCGCACTCATTGTTCTCATCATGAGCTTTTAATTTATATGTGTTCTTAACAATCTTACCGATTAACGGATGCTTTACGTGGTTTTCGATAGCAACAACGATCGTTTTGTCCATCTTGTTGCTAACTACTTTACCAGTACGTGTTTTTCTAAGATTTCTTTCCACGACGGATAATCTCCTTTCATACGATCCGGGCTTCCAACGAAGCCTCTATTTGTTACACGCATCGGCGTGTGTCCTGCCAGTGAGCAGTCTGCCCGACTCAGGAAATCCGGCACACGGATGTGTATTAGTTAGCAACTCTTGCCTTCTCTGTGATAACAGTCTGGATTCTGGCGATGTTCTTGCGAACTTCCTTGATTCTGCTCGTGTTATCTAACTGGTTGGTTGCATTCTGGAATCTCAGGTTGAACAGTTCCTTCTTGGCTGCAACTAATTCCTCGTTCAGCTCTGCAGCTGTCTTCGCTTTTAATTCTTCCACATATTTATTAGTTTTCACTGTTATCACCGCCTTCTAAATCTGCCTTAGAAGCAATTTTGCACTTGCAGGGAAGTTTATGCATTGCAAGACGCAGAGCTTCTTTTGCTGTTTCTTCTGGAACGCCAGCGATTTCAAACATAACACGACCTGGCTTAACAACTGCTACCCAGTACTCAAGAGCACCTTTACCGGAACCCATACGGGTCTCAGCCGGCTTTGCAGTTACCGGTTTGTCCGGGAAAATCTTGATCCATACTTTACCGCCACGTTTGATATAACGGGTCATGGCAATACGGGCTGCCTCGATCTGGTTGGACTTGATCCAGCAGGGCTCCATAGCCACCAAACCATACTCACCATTGGAGATCTTATTTCCTCTTAAAGCTTTGCCGGCCATGGTTCCGCGGAACTGTTTACGGCGCTTTACTCTCTTGGGCATTAACATTATTTATCGCTCCCTTCCTTATTTCCCTTAGCAGGAAGTACCTCGCCTTTGTAGATCCATACCTTAACGCCAAGTTTGCCGTAGGTGGTATCTGCCTCAGCGAATCCATAGTCAATATCTGCTCTCAGTGTCTGAAGCGGAATGGTTCCCTCGCTGTAGAACTCGGTACGAGCCATATCAGCGCCGCCAAGACGTCCGGCAACTGCAGTCTTGATACCCAGAACGCCAGCCTTCATGGATCTGGACATGGTGGACTTCATTGCACGACGGAAGGAAACACGGTTCTCAAGCTGCTGTGCGATGGATTCAGCAACCAGCTGTGCATCACGGTCCGGTCTCTTGATTTCCTTGATATCAACAAACAGCTTCTTGTCTGTCATCTTCTGGACTTCAGCTTTCAGTTTTTCAATCTCAGCTCCGCCCTTACCGATTACAACACCGGGTTTTGCAGTATAAACGATGATCTTTACTCTGTCGGAAGCGCGCTCAATTTCGATTTTGGAAATGCCGGCGCTGTATAATCTCTTTTTCAGATAAGTTCTGATCTTGTGATCTTCAACCAGATTGTCAGCAAAATCAGCTTCAGCATACCATCTGGAATCCCAGTCTTTAATAACACCGACTCTCATGCCGTGTGGATTAACTTTCTGTCCCATAACTGCCTCCTATCTCTCATTCAGGACAATGGTGATGTGGCTCATTCTCTTCTCGATTCTGTAAGCCCTGCCCTGTGCTCTCGGTTTCACTCTCTTCATGATCGGGCCCTGATCTGCGTAGCATTCCTCCACATACAGGTTTTCCACGTTCATGCCGTTGTTGTTCTCAGCGTTTGCAATTGCTGATTTCAACAGTTTTTCAATCAAGCTGGATGCATATCTGGGATTGTAAGTTACAATACCAAGTGCAGTCTGCACGTCTTTGCCTCTGATGGCATCTAATACGAAACAAGCCTTCTGAACGGATACTCTTGCATAAGACAGCTTTGCAGATGGTCTTGTATCCTTCTGGGCATTTCTCTCTCTCTTAATCTGACTTCTATGACCCTTAGCCATTGATAAAACCTCCTTTCAAAGCGCCTTATTACTTACGTACTCCGGATTTCTTTTCGTCCTTGCCATGGCCTCTGTAAGTTCTTGTGGCAACGAATTCGCCGAGCTTATGACCAACCATGTCCTCTGTTACATATACCGGCACATGCTTTCTGCCGTCATGAACTGCAATTGTATGACCAACCATCTGCGGGAAGATTGTGGAACGGCGGGACCAGGTCTTGATGACCTGCTTCTGTCCTGCCTCGTTCATAGCATCTACTTTTTTCAGTAAGCTAGCATCTGCAAATGGTCCTTTTTTAAGTGAACGAGCCATCGTTTTACCTCCTATCGATTATGAAATAGCCTTGCCATTTCTTCTTCTTACGATCAACTTGTTGGAATGTTTGTTCTTCTTTCTGGTCTTAAGACCCAGAGCAGGCTTGCCCCAAGGTGTGCACGGACCCGGACGGCCGATACCTGTCTTTCCTTCACCACCACCATGCGGATGGTCGTTGGGGTTCATAACAGAACCGCGGACTGTCGGGCGGATACCCATGTGGCGTTTTCTGCCGGCTTTTCCAATGTTGATCAGGTTGTGATCGCCGTTTCCGACAACACCGATGGTTGCGCGGCATACGATCGGAACCATTCTCATTTCACCGGAAGGTAAACGAAGTGTTGCATATTTTCCCTCTTTAGCCATCAGCTGTGCAGCGTTTCCAGCGGAACGAACCAGCTGACCGCCCTTGCCGGGATATAACTCGATATTGTGAACCTGTGCACCAACCGGGATCATGGACAGCGGCAGGCAGTTGCCAACCTTTGCCTCGGCGTTCTCACCGCTCATGACCTTCATTCCGTCGGTCAGGCCCTGGGGTGCCAGGATATAGGACTTTGTACCGTCTGCATAGCAGATCAGTGCGATATTTGCTGTTCTGTTTGGATCGTATTCGATTCCCATTACAGTTGCCGGAATTCCATCTTTGGAATTTCTCTTGAAGTCAACAACTCTGTATTTCTTTCTGTTTCCGCCGCCCTGATGTCTTACGGTAATTTTACCCTGGTTATTGCGGCCGGCATTTTTCTTTAAAGAAACGATCAGGGATTTCTCCGGTGTGGTCTTGGTGATTTCGGAGAAATCAGAACCTGTCATATGTCTTCTTGACGGTGTATATGGGCTATAGGTTTTGATTCCCATTTTAAACTCCTTTCAACGCTCTCTGGCGTTTCTTATTTTATCACGATTTTCCTGTATCGTATAGGTGCCTGCGATACCGGTCAGAAACCGGTCAGGAGTGCAGGCCGAGAACCGGCAGGCCTGAGCCTGCGGTTTTACCGACTGACCATCCCGCGTCCGGACTTGTCAGGATTCGGGATGGGCGTTTGCACCGGACTCGGATCGAGGATACGTCCTCGCTTCCGCTCGGCGTATCGGCGTTCGCACTAGACTCGAAAGGACCTTGTCAAGCGCTCACAGCCTACAGACCCTGGAAGATTTCGATTTCCTTGCTGTCAGCGGTCAGCTTTACGATTGCCTTCTTTGTCTTGGCAGTCTTTCCGAACACCATTCCTCTTCTGCGGTTCTTGCCCTCATTGTTCATGGTGTTTACGCTTTCAACTTTTGTTCCCGGGAACATTTTCTCAACAGCTTCCTTGATCATGCTCTTGTTTGCATCCGGATGAACCAGGAATGTGTACTTTCTTTCGCTCATCGCGTTCATGCTCTTCTCTGTTACAACCGGTTTGAGGATTACGTCGTAGTACTGTACATTTGCCATTATGCGTACACCTCCTCGATAGAAGCTACGGCAGCCTTGGTGGCAACCACTGTGTTATATTTCAGAATGTCATATACATTGATGGTATTGACAAGGGAGGTCTTCACCTCCGGAAGGTTTCTTGCAGACAGAACTGTGTTCTGATCATTCTCAGCCAGAACCACCAGAGCGCGGGATACTTTCAGGTTATCCATTACGTTCTTGAAGTTCTTTGTCTTGATTCCGTCAAACTTCAGTTCATCCACAACAACAAATTTGTTGTCATTGACTCTGCTGGTAAGAGCAGACTTCAGAGCAGCCCTCTTCTCTTTCTTGTTCAGTCTGATGGAGTAGTCTCTGGGAGTCGGAGCGAATACAACGCCGCCGCCGGTCCACTGAGGAGCTCTTGTGGAACCCTGTCTTGCGTGACCTGTTCCTTTCTGTCTCCACGGTTTTCTTCCGCCGCCGGAAACTTCAGAACGTGTCTTTGCCTTCTGTGTTCCCTGACGTTTATTTGCAAGCTGTGCCACAACGGCCATGTGTACCAGATGTTCATTTACTTCAACACCGAATACAGCATCGTTCAGTTCCATTGTGCCAACTTCTTTTCCTTCCATATTGTAAACGGATACGTTTGCCATTTTCTATTTCCTCCTTTCCTGTAAAAGCTTATTTACCAGCTTTTACTGTTTCCTTCAGCGTTACCAGGCATTTCTTTGCACCCGGTACTGCACCCTTAACCAGGATCAGGTTATTCTCAGCATCAACTCTGACAATTTCCAGGTTCTGGGTTGTGATTCTCTTGTTACCCATCTGACCCGGCATGCCTTTGCCCTTGAATACGCGGCCCGGTGTTGTTGCGGAACCGTTGGAACCCTGATGACGATGGAATTTGGAACCATGAGCCATCGGTCCTCTGTGCTGTCCCAGTCTCTTGATTGCACCCTGGAAACCTTTACCTTTGGAGATTGCTGTTGCGTCAACCTTGTCGCCTTCTGCGAAGATGTCAGCTTTGATCTCATCTTTTACGCTGTATTCATCAGCGTTTTCAAATCTGAACTCTCTCACATATCTCTTATAGGAAACGCCAGCCTTATCAAAATGGCCCTTTACCGGCTTATTGACAAGTTTTTCTCTCTTATCAACGAAACCAACCTGTACGGCCTTGTAGCCGTCATTTTCTTCGGTCTTGACCTGTGTTACCACACAAGGACCAGCCTGAAGAACAGTTACCGGAACGAGAACGCCTTCGTTATTGAAGATCTGTGTCATTCCGACTTTTGTAGCTAAAATCGCTTTCTTCATTTTTTTACCTCCTGTTACATGATCTACAGCGGAACGCCGTCGGTTTTTCCGGGCGTTCATCCTAGAGCAGCCCAACATAGGTGGAACACTATGACATTGCATCTGCAATGATGTTGATTCCCTTTCAGGAAAGTGTTGCTTTTATATTAGAACCATTCAGGATTTTTTCATGCAAAACAAATTTTAAATTATTTGTTTTTCATCTTGATATCGATATAAACACCTGCCGGCATTTCCAGTCTGGACAGTGCATCTACTGTCTTCTGGCTCGGGCTTGTGATATCGATCAGTCTCTTATGAGTTCTCTGCTCGAACTGTTCTCTGGAATCTTTGTATTTGTGAACAGCTCTTAAAATGGTTACAACCTCTTTCTTGGTCGGCAGCGGTACCGGTCCGCTCACCTGTGCTCCTGTTTTCTTTACAGTGTCGATGATTTTTCCGGCAGACTGATCAACCAGCTGATGGTCGTATGCCTTTAATGTGATTCTCATAACCTGACTTGCCATAAAAAAAGTCGCCTCCTTTTCGCACTTTTGACGAAGTACGACAAGCGGTGACTGTACACGGTCTCGTGTGTATCTTACTGTTCTCACACGTTGTTACTGCCCCTTACCCTGAGCAGCTGTTAAATTGGTACAGTGACTTGTCGCCAGTTTCTTAACTTGACATTCGCTCCACGGAAAACCTGCCATATCAGGCAGCAACCTCACGCTTCACAGCTATCATGCCACAGCGTTGTTAGCATATCACAGTTTTTTTTAAAATGCAAGCATTTTTCCTGTTTTTTTGCAATCCGTGGATATCTGTGCTGTTTTCAGCAATATAATAGGAAGAGATCCACACTGCACCGCTCTTTGCCATCCGGCTCCTTCATCTTCCGGTCCGTTTTTCCCGCAGACCGCCTGTTCCGTCTGTTTTCCCCGGACCATCCGGAATTCCGGGCACTCTCACAGGAATCTGTATTTCTGTGACAAAGCGGGAACAATCGTCCGTCAGACCATAGTCGATCATCGTAATTTCTTTGGAAAATCCGGCAATCTCATACTGCCTGTCCTCAATCTCATCCATGAGAAGCGCATAATATTCTTCCGCCCTCTCATGGCTGCCGCAGAACCGTACGGCCATACAGGTTTCTTCCGGAATCACCACAGTGTCACCGCGGAAATGATCTTCCTCATCCAGAAGGATAAATACCTGATCATAGGGACGGAACCGGCGTTTTTTCAGATTATCCGGAGAAATTCCCAGCCCTACTTTTCCAAGAAACGTCACCGTGTCCTGTTCAGCCCGTTCGATCTGCCGGATGGAATCCTCCAGATCCAGATATGATCTGGGATCCAGTTTTCTTCTGACTGAAGCCAGACGCCTGGACGGTCTGGATACCATACATATTCTGTCCATCTCCGAGGTCATCGCATCCTCCAGCTGTACAAGACGGTTCTCGATTTTCTTTTCAATAACCTCCAGCTCCTGCTGCCGCTTTCTTACTTCTTCTTTCTGAAGATTCAAAAGCTCCCGGATTTTATCAATATTTCTGTTCTGGAGAAATACTGATATTTTTTCCAGCGGAATGTCCAGCGCTCTCAGATACCGTATGGTATTCAGACACTCAAACTGCCTGACACTGTAGTAACGGTAACCGGTTTCCGGATCCGTAAACTCCGGTTTCAGCAGTCCGATCTTATCATAATGTCTCAGGATTCCCACGCTCACATGAAACAGTTTTGAAACCTCACCGATTCGGAACAGTTCGTTGTCCTCCATGTCTCCTTCCCTCCCAGATCACATACACCAGCGTATACGCCGCCATAATTCCGGAAACAGCCGGCGCAATTTTCCCCAGCATTCCAAGATCCTCCGCAAAATGCTTTCCGAAGAAATACACCATCGGAATCCTCAGAAGCAGCGCTCCGGCACTGCAGCTCACCATCGTCCAGACCGTTTTCTGTCTGCCGTTCAGATATCCGTTGAGACAGAACACCATCGCCACCATAATGTAATCATAGCTGCATGACCTGAAAAACGGAATTCCCGCCGCCACCACATTGGCATCGTCTGTAAACACGCGGATCATGGACTGGGGACTTAACTGCGCCCAGAGCCAGAACAGAAAAGAAACCGCCAGAGCAAAGCCCATTCCGTACCAGAGAGACCGTCTCGCCCGCTCATTCTTCCCGGCTCCCATGTTCTGAGCCGTGATGGCCGCCAGAGCATTGGCCATGGATGTGGCCGAGAGCATGGCGAAAACATCATATTTGCTGCTGATACCCACCACGGAAGCCGCATACACGCCGCAGCGGTTCATCACCGTCATCAGGTACAGAAAGGAAATCCGGACCATCAGCTCCTGAAAGGAAATGGGAATGCCCACAGCTGCCAGCCGCCTTGCAATATTCCCCACCGGCCGGAAGCTGGACAGGCGGAAATCAAAAATGAAGTCTTTCTTTTTCAAATAGACAATGGCCACCGTCATGCTGAAGGCCTGGGATGCCACCGTCGCAATGGCCGTTCCCCTGACACCAAGACCCAAATATTTCACAAACACAAAGTCCAGAATAATGTTCATGACGCATGCAATTCCCACGAACATCATCGGCCGCGCCGAGTCTCCGTATCCCCGCAGAATGGCGCTGATGGCATTGTAGCCGCAGATAAAAATATTCCCCAGGGAACAGACCGTCACATACTGTGCCGTCAGTTCGAAAGACTCAGCCGGTGTCTGAAGAATCACCAGAAGCGGCTGCAGGAATGCCAGCATCCCCACTGTCAGGAGAATGGCCACCGCCGCAAAAACCGTAAGGGTAGTGCCAATGGTCTGCTTCACAAGAGCATAATCACGGCTTCCCATGAACTGGTCGATGAGGATTGTGCTGCCCAGAGTAAGTCCCGTAATCAGGCTTGTGACAATCTGCGTCACCTGAGTTCCGGTGGATACTGCCGCCACACTTTCCGCACCGCAGTAACGTCCCACCACAAACAGATCCACTGCCCCGTAGAGAGACTGGAGAATATTGGCAACAAGAAAGGGAACCGCAAAAATAACCAGGGTTTTCCATATGCTTCCTTCTGTCAGATTTTTTTCTTTCATGTACTTCTACCTCTTTTCACAGGACTGATTGTATCATAAACCCTGTAATTATTGTAGACTCAAGACTTTTTTCTTTTGCAGTCTCCCTGCAGTTCTGCGGACATTCACAGAAAAAGCCGCCCGGAATTCCGGGCGGCCCATCGCTCTGTTCTGTCTCGTATTCTGTTCTCTGATCGGTCCGTTTATTCTGCGGCCGGTTCTGTCTCCTGCAGACCGCCGACCGGCTCCGATTCTGCTGTATCTCCATCCCCGTCAGTCCCGGCTGCCGCTTCTGCAGGCTCCTTTGCAGCCAGAGACTCACTGACATGTTCTTCCGCAGCCTCCAGCCCGTTGAGCAGCACATCCTCGGCTGCCTTCAGCTGATTATCCTGGTCTCTGGGAATGGTGATCATACTCTTCAGATCTTCGTTCAGGTCCACGTTCAGATCCGGCTCAATTCCCACTTCATGGATGCATTCTCCCGAGGGCACATAATAGTATGCGGTGGTCAGCTTCAGAGCGCTGCCGTCAGCCATTTCAAAGATTCCCTGGGCAATTCCCTTTCCGAAAGTCTTCGTTCCCACGATGGTGGCCCAGTCGTTGTCCCTGAGCGCTCCGGTAAATACCTCCGATGCGCTGGCGCTCTGCTCATTGACCAGAATGACAATGGGCACATCCACCTGATGCGGGGTTTCCGTCTCACCGTCCGAGTTCTCGGAGTCAGAATAATAGGTGGATTCCGGAACGCCCTTTCCTTTAAAGCTGACTACCACCTTTCCGTCCGGAAGAATGTAGTCTGCCATATCTTCTGCCGATTCCACAAGACCTCCGCCGTTGTTTCTGAGATCAATAATCAGTCCTTCCATTCCCTGGCTTTCCAGGTCCGCAATGGCTTTTCTGAACTGCTCCGCCGTAGGCTCGTCAAAAGAAGATACCGCCACATAGCCGGTCCTGTTTTCCAGCATGTCATATTCCACGGTCACATTTTCCACCATCCGGCGTTCCACGTCCATCTGGATATATTCGTCCGTGGACTCCCGATAGACTTCCAGGGAAACCGTTGTGCCTTCTTCTCCCTTGATGTGCTCGCTCACCAGGAGACTCAGATCTTCTCCCGACGCCAGAATATCCCCGACTTTATACAGCACGTCTCCGGGAAGCATGCCCGCCTCACCTGCCGGTCCGTCAGGAAATACCTTTACCACCGTGATGATTCCGGTTTTCAGGTTCTGACTCACCTGGACACCGATACCGCAGTACTCCCCTTCCAGGTCTTCATTGAGCGACGCATAATCTTCTGCACTGTAATAGCTGGAATAAGGATCTCCCAGTGAATAGATAAAGCCGGTATAAATCCAGTCTTCCACAGATTCCATGTCTTCATCGTCAAACAGGTAATACTGATCCACCAGTGACTGCATGTAATTCAGTTTTGTACTGATCTTTTCCATGTCCAGCTGTTTTGAACCGTCCTGGGGCTGTTCTTCCGATACACGGCTGACTCCGGCGCCTGTGGCCACCAGCCAGATCCCGGCTGCCATTCCCACCATCACCAGTCCGCAGAACGCAGTCACCAGCGCTCCCACCAGAACACCTTTCCAGAATTTATTTTTTGTTTCCCTTTCTTCCAATTCCAACTCTCCTTGTCTGTCTCTCATGACGTCAGATTTCTTCTGTAGTTTATGCCGTTACGGGCTCACATAATTTCTCGGATCCACGTATGTACCATTCAGCCTGACTCCGAAATGAAGATGCGGGCCGGTGGAATATCCTGTGGAACCCACTTTTGCAATGACCTGGCCCTGGTCCACATGCTCTCCTGCGGAAACCAGAAGACTGGAAGCATGCATATAAACAGTATAGACACCGCCCCCATGATTGATCATCACGTAGTTTCCTGCAGACGCACTGTATGTGGATACCACCACATCACCGGACGCCGCCGCCAGAATATTGCTGCCTGTGGGGGCCCCGATATCGATGCCCTGATGATTGGTGGAAGCACCCTCCGTCGGGGCTGACCTTCCTCCGAACCCGGAAGTGATCCGGCTGCTGGCCGGACAGGGCCATATGAAACTAATATCTCCGATACTGGTGGTTTTATACGACTGGCCTGCAGCTTCCGCCTTTTTTCTGGCTTCTTCTTCCTGCCGCCGTATTTCCTCCTCAATCTTCCGGATGGATTCTTCCTGCTCCTGAATGTCCTTCTCATACTGGGAAAGCTGTCCTTCAGCTTCCGCGATCTGATTCTCATACTGTGCCAGTTCTGTCTGTTTTGCTGCCAGAAGCTGCTCCACCGAGGCCTGTTTGGCCTCCGTCTGCTCCTGAAGAGCCGTCAGTTCTCCATGCTCTTTTTCCAGCTTTTCTTCATCTTCCGAAATTCTGGTGCAGGTATCCGCATACTGGTCCAGCATGTTTCTGTCATACCCGGAAATCTGGGATATATATTCCGCCCTGTTGAACATATCCGACAGGGATTCTGCCTCCAGCAGAAGGTCCACGAAAGAGGTATCCCCTCTCTCATACATATATTTTATCCTCAGTTTCATGGATTCATACTGATCTTTTTCCACCGCCCTGGCCTGCTCCAGCTCATTTTTCGTAATTTCGATCTGCTCTTCCTTGGCAGAAATATCGCTGTTCAGTTTTTCCAGTTCCTGGTTTACCTGAGTCAGACTGGAATCCAGTTCCTGTACATAGGCAGCCGTATTGCCCTTCAGGGTCTCCAGACCCTGCAGGGCCTCTTCCGTCTTTTTCCGCTCCTCCTCCAGTGCAGTCTTCTTGTCCTGCGCCTCACTGAGGTCGGATTTGTCAGCCAGAACGGGAAATGTCAGCCCCGTACAGAGGAGACATACCAGTCCCATGATCCGCAATCGCTTATTATGTCTCATCTTCCGCTCCTATACACGCAGATGTTTCCTTATGGTAAAAAAGCTGGCAAGGAATCCGATGCCCACTCCCAGGCCCAGAGAAATCCCCGCCATGGTGGGAAAAATTGTTTCCAGCGGCAGGAAGCGGATAATGGCGGACAGCATTTCAAACCGCTGAAGCACATACTCCACAATCTGCCTGTAAACCACATAGATCACGCCCAGGGGAATGGCTGCCCCCAGAAGGCCGATGAGGCATCCTTCCACCACAAACGGCGCCCGTATCATGAAATTGGTGGCTCCGATCAGCCGCATGATCCTGTTTTCATTTTTCCTGAATGCTGCCGCCACTGAAATCGTATTGCTGATCAGGAAAACAGCCACTGCCAGCAGAAGCAGAATGATGACCCCGAACAGCATGGCCAGGATCTTGTTGAAATTGGACAGTCCCTCCGCCGCATTGCTGGAATAATTCACTTTTCTTACGCCGTCCAGTCCCTGCAGATATTCCACCATCTGGTCCTGATCGGAAATACGGTTCAGATAGATCTCGTAGGAAGCCGAACCCGCCAGGGGATTGTCATCGGCAAACCCTTCCGCCAGCGCCATATTGTCGCCGAAATAATCTTCCTTAAAGCTTTCCCATGCCTCTTCCGCCGAAATGTACTGCATATCCTTGATGATTCCGCCCATGGCGGCATGGATCTCATCTCCGATTCCGAGAATTTCATTCTCCGTCAGAGATTCATCGAAAAATACAGTAATTCCCATATTGGTTTCAGCCATGGTCACCATGTACTGAATATTGGCAATAATGGAAAAGAATACACAAAGTAAAAAAATACATGCAGAAACAATCGCGGTAGACGCCAGGGAAAACCAGATATTTCTGCATATATTCACAATGCCCTGTTTCAGGCAAAACCAGAACGTACTAATTCTCATACCGGTACCCGCCTTCTTTCTCGTCACTGACAACCATGCCCCTGTCAATGGTTATAACCCGTTTATGCATGGCATCCACGATGTCCCGGCTGTGTGTTACAACAATTACCGTCGTTCCCCGGCTGTTGATCTCTTCCAGAAGCTTCATGATCTCCATGGAATTATGCGGGTCCAGATTGCCTGTGGGCTCATCTGCCAGCAGCACGTCCGGATTATTGATCAGAGCCCGCGCAATGGCCACCCGCTGCTGTTCTCCTCCGGACAGCTGATGGGGAAATGATTTGTATTTGGAAGACAGTCCTACCATTTTCAGCATCCGCGGCACCGATTCGCGTATGGTCCGTGACGAAGCGCCGATCACCCTCTGGGCAAACGCCACGTTCTCATAAACCGTCTTGTCCTTCAGAAGGCGGAAATCCTGGAATACAACCCCCAGCGTCCTCCTGTATTTGGGAACATACCGTCTGGGCATTCTCCCCAGATCCATATCATTGACAACGACACGGCCGGAGGTCGGCTCCACTTCCTTCAGAAGAATCTTCATCAAAGTGGATTTCCCGGAGCCGCTCCGGCCTGTAATGAACACGAATTCTCCGTCTTCTATGACAAGATTCACATTCTTCAGTGCCCTGCTGCTTTTCTCATAAGTCTTCGTCAGCTTTGAAATTTCTATCATATCAGTAATCCAGGTTCTCCATGTACTTCATATATTTCACCACCATAAGGGCAATCTTGAAAGTAATGGCATCCTCAAACACCCGCAGATCCAGGCCCGTACTTTTCTGAAGTTTGTCAAGGCGGTAAACCAGGGTATTTCTGTGGATATAAAGCTGTCTGGATGTTTCGGAAACATTCAGGCTGTTTTCAAAGAATTTGTTGATGGTGGTAAGGGTCTCCTCATCAAAATCATCCGGGGATTTGCCGTCGAAAATCTCCTTTATGAACATCCGGCAGAGCGGCAGCGGCAGCTGATAGATCAGACGGCCGATTCCCAGATTGCTGTATGCCACCACGTTCTTTCCGCTGTAAAAGATTTTACCCACGTCCAGGGCCATTTTGGCTTCCTTATAGGAACGGGAAACATCCTTGATCTCGTTGACGATGGTTCCGAATGCAATATGGACCTTGGTCATGGCTTCCGTGTTCAGCATATCCAGAATGGTTCCGGCTGTCTTCTCCAGGTCTCCGTATGTTTCTCCGGGTTTTACCTCTTTCACCAGAATAATGTTTTTCTCATCCACCGCGGTAATGAAATCCTTGGTCTTTGTGGAAAACAGACTCCGTACGGTCTCCAGGGCATTGACATCCTTCTCGTTTTTCGTCTCGATCAGGAACACAACCCGCTTCACGTTCGTCTCAATGTGAAGCTTCTTGGCTCTGTTGTAAATATCCACCAGCAGCAGGTTATCCAGAAGCAGGTTCTTGATAAAGTTATCTTTATCAAACCGTTCTTTATACGCCACAAGCAGATTCTGGATCTGGAAAGCAGCCAGCTTTCCCACCATATAAACATCGTCACTGGCACCTTTGGCCAGCAGAATATACTCCAGCTGGTGCTCGTCAAATACCTTGAAAAACTGATAGCCGGAAATCACCTGACTATCGGCCGGAGAATCCACAAACGCAAGAATGGAGTTTTCGTACTCTTCCGCATTTTCAAATGTGGAAGCCAGTACTTTTCCCTCGATGTCGCAGACACAGAGATCTATTCTCGTGATCTCCTTCAGCCCATCGATGTTCGATTGAAGTATCTGATTTGAAATCATAGCGTTCTCTCCTTTACAAATATGTAACATAAATCCATCTTCTATTTTAATGCAAAGTAACGAAAAAGGAAAGAAAAATTTTTACATTTTTACTACTTGTCTCTGCAGATAACAGCATTTTTACCGAAACAGCTCCATCTCAGGCCTGAAAATTGTATTCTATTGCGGCATATTCCGCTTTTTTACACGGACCGCAAATCAAAAAGCGGATACCGTTTCCCAAACGGTATCCACCTTCAGTCTTTCTATACAATCACTTTCCGCGTTTCCCGGTCAAACAGATAGATCCGGTCCAGATCGATTGCCAGACGGATCTGATCTCCGATTTCCGCAGTCTGTTCATTCGCTCTTACTTCAAATCCGCTTTCTTCCGTTCCGAAATTCCAGAAAACTCCGTTTTCAGATACTTCTATATCCTGAAGTACGGACTGCAGTATGACATGCTCTCCCGGACACTCCTGCCCGTCCGCAGGGCGGACACCTTCGGGCCGGATTCCCATGGCAATTTCCTTTCCTGTATATCCCGCTTCTGCCAGCCTGCGTCCTCTTTCTTCCGGAAGACAGAAACTGCCTGCCGGGAAATCAATCACCACCCGGCCGTCCTTTTCCCGGGGAGTCACAATAAACAGATTTATGGAATCTTTTCCCATGAAGCCTGCCACAAAAATGCAGTCCGGCCGTTCGTAAAGTTCTTCGGGACTTCCTGCCTGACGGATCACTCCATCCTGCATGACAACCACCTTTGTTCCGAGTTTCATGGCTTCCTGCGGATTATCCGTCACGAATACAATGGTAAGGCCCAGATTCCTGTGAAGATTCAGAAACTCCCTGCGTACTTTCTCCCGCTGTTCCGCGTCCAGACCGGACATGATTCCATCCGCCAGAAGCAGCTGGGGCTTCCGGACAACCGCTCTGCCCAGCAGAACTTTTATCCTGTCCTCAAAAGCCAGTTCGTCAGCATGTTCCGACAGAATCTTTCCCATCTGCAGCAGCTCGGCAGTTTCCGAAATTCTGGAATCCATTTCCTCCTGCGGCATATGTTCCATACGAAGAGCAAAAGCCAGATTCTCATATACGGTCATTCCCGGATACAGGGTACTGTTCCTGAAAAGCATGGCAAGCCCGCGCTCTCGGGGTTCTGCCTCCGTCACATCCCGGTCTCCGATATATACCCTTCCGGAGGTAGGTTCCTCCAGTCCGGCTATGATTTTAAGAAGAGTCGTCTTTCCGCAGCCCTCCGGTCCTGTCAGGACCACAAGTTCCGCCTCTGCGATCTCCAGATCAAAGTCCTTGACCGCCTGATAGCCGTTGGGGTAGGTCTTACTCACATGTTTCAAAAGAATTCCAGCCATTTATGCTCCCCTTCCTGTTCCTTTGTACCATCCATTTCTTTTTAATCGTACACAAAACAGAAGGGTTTTTCCATATTGGAATTCACCAAATAATTGCATGGATTTCCATGTATTTTAACCATTGCCCTCCGGCACAGGAGATTTTCTTACCGGTTCTGCCGAAAAAACTGTTTCAGTCTGCCATTCTTTGTCAAAAATGACGGTCCCTTATTTGATTGCAATGGCTTCCATTTCCATCAGCACATCTTTCGGAAGGCGTGCCACTTCCACACAGGAACGTGCCGGGCAGTCAGATGTGAAATATTTGGAATAGATACCGTTGATGGTTCCGAAATCATTCATGTCCTTGATGAAAACCGTGGTCTTGACAACATTTTCCATGGATGTTCCTGCTGCTTCCAGAAGGTTCTTCACATTTTCCATTACCTGTTCCGCCTGTGCTTCAATTCCCTGCGGAATTTCACCTGTAGCCGGATTTACCGGAATCTGTCCGGAGGTATAAACCATTCCGTTTACTTCGATTGCCTGAGAATAAGGTCCGATAGCTGCCGGTGCGTTTTTGGTGTTGATTACATGTTTCATTTCTTTTCCTCCAATACTTTGATATTTTTTTCTGTAATTTCTATTTTACCATCCTTTAACAAATGGCCTACAGCACGTTTAAAAGCGTTTTTGCTGAGTCTGAACTCCCGGGCGATCACTTCCGGTGATGCCTTGTCATTGAACGGCAGTTCTCCTCCGAACTCTCCGATGACCTTCATCACCAGCTCCGCATCCTCATAAATCTGGGTATGGGCCTTTTCTCTGGCGCTCAGGTCCAGTTTCCCGTCCGGGCGCACTCTGGTGACCCGTCCGCGGATCTGCTGCCCCGGGCGGAATCCTGAAAACAGCTCCCTTTTGGGAATCATGCCGTGATACCTGCCATCCACAGCCGCAAAAGCTCCCAGTTCCGGGTTGATCTCAAACACAAACGCACTGACATCGTCTCCCGTATGATACGGGGAGTCGCTTCTCAGATACGGATAAACTTTCATTGTGGCAGCCAGTCTTCTGCTCTTGTCCACATACAAAGCCACCAGACACCGGTCTCCTTTTTTTACAGGCCCGGTCTGTTCCTTAAAAGGCAGCAGCAGATCTTTCTCCAGTCCCATATCCAGAAATGCTCCGATGGGTGACACATCCTTTACTTCCAGGACCGCAGTCTCTCCCAGTGTCAGTTTCGGGGATGCCGTGGTGGCAATCAGACGGTCTTCCGAGTCTTTATAGACGAAAACCTTTATCCGGTCTCCCGTTCTGCATCCGTCAGGCACCTGTTTCCCCGGGAGAAGGACCGTAAGTCCCCCTTCTTTTTCCCGTACCGCAGGGTCCGCCAGATATACTCCGAATTCCTTCTCCTTTACAACTGTCAGTTCCTGTACTTTCCCCAGTTCAATCATGTCTTTCGTCCTCTCTTTTTTCCGTCAGAGCCACATTGGCAAAAACCGCTCCGTCTCTGCCGCGGAGGGAAATCATATGCGTATTCCCGTCCACAGCCATGAAAATGGCTATTTCGTCGCCCAGCACAGCCGCCTTCCGGTATTCAGCCCGGATCATGGCTATTTCCAGCTCCGCAGGGAGCATCTCCCTGGCCAGTTCCACATACTGGGCATTGTTCATATGGTGGTTTGTATCGATCTGATGAGGCATTACCCGGATGGTCCCGGCCTCTTCCATCCGGAGCGGAAGAGCAATTTTCCTTCCGTTTTCCTCCATGGGAATTCTGGGTTCCGGCTGCCCGTATGCAGCCACATCGCGCTCTGTAATGCGGCATGGCGTCCCTTTTTCCGTATCCAGAAGAAACCAGCAGGAGTCCGCCTCAGCCAGCGGATTTTTCATTTCGTCATAAATGGCAAAATTCCGCATGCCGAAAATCCCCCTGAAATCATAGGGCCAGGTGGCAATGGTCACAGTCTCACCCAGCGCCGGCCTGCGGCTGATCCGGATCTGCCAGGAGGACAGAAACCAGCTTCTTTTTTCTTTTTCCAGCCAGGAAAGCCCCACCCCGGAATCTTCCGAGTGAAATGTGGAGCAGTCCTGAAAGTAATTCATCATTCCCAGAATTGAAAGCCTTGCATCCGCATCTGTCTCGCTGTAGCGGATCCGGCTCTGTATTTCGTACATTCCGTTTCCCTTCTTCCCGGTCTGTCTTTTCCCGGATAAAACAAAAAGCTCTAATTTCCTGCGAAATCGGAGCTTTCCCAACTGGGCTACAAGGATTCGAACCTTGAAAATGACGGAGTCAGAGTCCGTTGCCTTACCATTTGGCGATAGCCCAATAACATATTATATATTAATACGTTCCCCTCTTCTTGTCAACCGTTTTTGGGGATTTTAAACGGATTTTGAAAATTTCCGCCTGCTGCGGATTCCCCGCCTGCGGCAGGCCGTTCTGACAGTGCTTTCTTTTCCGCTGCAATGTGAAGCGCACAGAGCATTTTGTCATGCCGGAATCAGAAATTTCTGTATCGCAGAAAAAGAGTCTGCAGGCGATTCCTGCAGACTTTCTGTTCAGCTGGGCTACAAGGATTCGAACCTTGAAAATGACGGAGTCAGAGTCCGTTGCCTTACCATTTGGCGATAGCCCATCGCTTTGACCTAATGCATTATATAACAGAACAGGATATTCGTCAAGCGTTATTTTAAATTTTTTTATTTTTTTCTTCTCTGCCGTATTCCACGCTCCAGAGGATCAGCCCCTGGGCAGGAACCAGCGCTCCGGCCTGACTCCTGTCGCCTGACTCCAGGAGTTTCTGCATGTCTTCCGGCCTCCTGGCTCCCAGGCCCACCTCCAGCAGTGTTCCTGTCAGAATCCGCACCATATTGTAAAGAAATCCGTCCCCTGTGTACCAGAAAACCACCTTGCTTCCGTCCTCTTCGATCCGGATCTCTTCCAGGCTGCGGACCGTGGATTTCTTCATTCTTGCAGCAGCGCAGAAACTTCTAAAATCATGCGTTCCTTCCAGAATCCGCGCCGCCTTTCTCATGGCATCCAGATCCGGTTTCTTCCCCAGACCATACACATATTTTCTTTCAAATACACTCTTTCTGGAGCCTGTCTCCACAGTATACCTGTATGTTTTCCGTCTGGCATGGAGCCTGCTGTGAAACCGTTCCGGCATTTCCTCTGCCGAGAGGACCCGGATGTCTTCGGGAAGATACCGGTTCAGATACAGCACTGCTGCTTCACAGGAAGGACATACGGACTCATCAATATGAAAATTGGCCGCCTGTCCCCGGGCATGAACCCCGGCATCTGTTCTGCCGGAACCGGCCACTTCCACGCAGGCTCCGGCCCATCTGCTCAGCACTTCCTCCAGTTTTCCCTGGATGGTATTCTTCGTATTCCCCTGTTTCTGCCAGCCGTCGTACCGGCTTCCGTCGTATTCCAGAACAATTTTTATATTTTTCTTCATGACAGCCTCCGGTGCATTCTGTTCTTCTGTATCCTGCCGCCGTTACGGTCCGATGGTAATGGGAACTCCCAGCGGACACTTTTCCCACAGAATATCCATTACACTGTTGTCCACGGCAATGCAGCCTGCGGTGCCGGTTCCCGGAGTCCGGTCTCCGTGGATCTCAATGTATCCGCCCAGAGCCGTATTCCACAGCGGCTGCTTCTTTTCATTGTTGGCCTGGATAATGGCGTCCCGTTCCTCAGCGGAAATCAGTCCCGTCTCATATCCTCTTTCCGCATCTTCTATATTGGGATATGAAACGCCCAGTGCCCGGTAGTACAGACTCTGATCATTCCTCAGGCACACATAGAACTCCCCGATGGGAGTCCTCTGGTCCCCTTCCATCACCTTGTCATCCACGGCGGACTGACGTCCCACCTCCGCATCATACACACAGATTACGGCTCCGTTCTCCCTGAGTGTCAGTGTGTGATCCATCATGCTGACGTAAATACTTACGTCCGATGCGGCCTGGTCCTCGGTTTCAGCCACAAACCCCGGTCCCACTTCCTCTGCCATGGCGGCAGATCCGGAAACAATGGTAAAGACAGCTGCTGCCGCAGCCGCCAGAAAAATATTTCTTCTTTTCATCTGTCAGACCTTCTTTCTGTATGCATGTTTTCCGTACAGTACTGCTGCGCGTTTCCTAAAGTATAGCGGATCCGACCCGTTCTGTCAAATTTCCCGGAATTCTTCGCCTGTTTGCCCATTCACCAAAACAGGTCTGTCTTAATATATAAAAGTAAGACTGACTTTCTATACGGTGAAACCATGTCCTGCTTTTTTGAGCTTTTCCTTCTGGTACTGGCTCTCAGTGCCGATGCCTTTACCGCCAGCTTCGTTTACGGTGCAGACCGCGTAAAGATTCCGTTCCTGTCAGCTGCCGTCATCACATTCCTGTCCACCGGAATTCTGGCTTTTTTTCTCCTGGCCGGTTCTTTTCTGAAGGCATTTCTGCCGGGGAACCTGCCTTCTTTCTGCAGCGTTCTGCTGCTGTTTCTTCTGGGTCTTGCCAAACTCACGGCACGCCCCGTAAGAGATATGGCACGCCGTGCCAATGACCGGGATCCTGAAGTTCTGTCTGCAGGGGAAGCCTTTGTCCTGGGCGCTGCGCTGTCCATGGACAGTGCAGCGGCAGGAATCGGAACCGGCCTTACCGGAACCTCCCTGCCGCTTCTGATGATTCTTTCTCTGGTCACCGGTTTTCTGTCTGTCACCGGCGGAGGCCGCCTGGGACGCATTGTTTCCGGGCGGACCAGCATGGATTTTTCAAAAGCCGGCGGTATGGTCCTGATGCTCCTGGCCCTTATGAAACTGATTTAAAAATACCAGAAACTCGTGTGCCGCCATGGGAGCTGCCGCCAGCATAAGAAGTTCTCTCCATTCACTCCCGGACAGCCGGACAGTCTGAAATATCTCCACAAGCCACGGAATTTCCGTGACTGCTGCCTGCAGAAGAATTCCCAGGATAAAGGCCGCCGCCATCAGGCCGTTTTCCAGATGATTCATTCTGAATACGGATCTGTCCGTATTTCTCATTCCCACGGCATGAAACAGCTGTGACAGTCCCAGCACCGTAAAGGCATACGTCTGGGAGCGCATCAGAACCTCCCCGTTTTCCAGCATACGCAGCAGGTTCTCCGGTGTCACCGCCTGCCCCAGGGATACCAGTGCGGATATGGACGGTCTGAAAAAAGCGCAGAGGCTGATGACGGCGATCAGGAATCCGTAAAACACCGTACAGGCAAGGCCGCCGCGGGAAAACAGACTCTCCGATTCTTTTCTGGGGGATTCCCGCATAAGCGCCTCACCGTCATTGATATCCGTCCCGAGAGCCAGTGCCGGCAGAGAATCTGTAATGAGATTGATCCAGAGAATATGACTGGCTTTCAGAGGCGCCGGGAACCGCAGCAGAATGGCCGCAAACATGGTCATGATTTCTCCGAAATTGGAAGACAGAAGAAAAATCACGGATTTCCTGATATTCTCATAGATGCCGCGTCCCTCCTCAATGGCCTTTTCTATGGTGGCAAAGTTATCATCCGTCAGCACAAGATCCGCTGCCTGCTTCGCAACATCCGTCCCGCCTTTTCCCATGGCAATCCCCACGTCCGCGGCTTTCAGAGACGGCGCATCATTGACTCCGTCTCCGGTCATCGCCACAATGTCCCCTCTGGCTTTCAGCGCCTGTACAATCCGCACCTTGTGACTGGACGATACCCGTGCAAACACATGGATGTCTCCGGCTCTCCGCTTCAGTTCTTCTTCGTCTGCCAGGTCAATTTCCCTTCCGGTCATGCACTGAGCCTCATCATCGGCAATGTTCAGTTTCCGGGCAATGGCCAGAGCAGTGTCTTTATGGTCGCCTGTAATCATGACTGTACGCACATGGGCTTCCCGGAACATGGCCACCGCATGGGGAACTTCCGGTCTGGGCGGATCGGCCATGCCCGCAAGGCCCAGAAAAATCATCCCCGTCTCCTTCCGTCCGTCTCCGTCGGTTCTGGCTGCCCCCAGAACCCGGAGCGCTCTGGACGACAGAAGCCCCGTTTCCTTCCGGAACCGTGCTCTCTGGTATTCTCCCATGGGCTTTACAGTTCCCCGCTCCTGATAATGGGTGCATCGTTCCAGAATCACATCCGGCGCTCCCTTGGTATAGCTGATGGTTCTATCCCCGTCCCGGTGAACCGTGGTCATCATTTTCCGTTCCGAGTCAAATCCCTTCTCTCCCGTTCTGGGATACGCCTTTTCCAGGCTTTCCTTTTCCATCCCCAGACTTTTTCCGTAATCGATAAGCGCCAGTTCCGTGGGATCTCCACGTCTCTCTTTCCCGCGGACTGACGCGTCATTGCACAGGAGAAATGCCCGTTCCAGGTCTCTGTCTCTTCCGGGACTGCCCAGGATTTCACCGGCACACTCCCACACCTCCACCTGCATCCGGTTCTGGGTCAGGGTCCCTGTTTTATCCGAACAGACCACGCTGACGGCTCCCAGCGTCTCGACCGAAGGAAGGCGGCGTACAATGGTGTTAACCCGCACCATCCTGGAAACAGAAAGGGCCAGTACAATGGTCACCACGGCAGGCAGGCCTTCCGGAACCGCCGCCACGGCCAGCGATATGGCCGTAATCAGCATCTCTCCTGCATTCCTGTTCTGAAGAAGAGCCGCCGCAAACAGAAGCACACACAGGCCCACGGCCAGAAGACTCAGAACTCCTCCCAGATCTCCCAGGCGTCTCTGAAGCGGGGTCGGTTCTTCCGGTGCCTCATGAATCAGTTTCGCAATTTTTCCGATTTCCGTGTCCATTCCGGTGGCCGTCACCAGTCCCGCTCCCCGGCCTGCCGTTACATTGGTGGACATATAGGCAAGATTTCTGCAGTCCCCCGGAGGCAGTTCCCGGGCAGCCGTAAATCCGGCATCTTTGCTGACCGGTACGGATTCTCCCGTCAGTGCCGACTCTTCAATTCTCAGATTTTCCGAAAGAATCAGGCGGAGATCCGCCGGCACCTGCCTTCCC
>CABSIM010000023.1 GCA_902477765.1 uncultured Clostridiaceae bacterium
AGGTCAATCGCCTCCCTTTATCTTATATCTGCCTGCAAAAACGGCATTTTATAATATTATATCACATTCCGGTACATTTTAGAACCCCGATTTATGTATATTTAAGGATAAAAATCTTAAATTTTCAGAAAAAGCATGGATCTTTCCTGTCGTTCCATGACAGTATGGCAGAAACTGCTTTCAGCCTCCGTCTTTCCGTGATTTCCCGCGTCTGTCTTCTATGCCGCTCTGTTCCCTGCCTTTCCTCCCTATTCCGGAATGCTGTCGGCCACGCAGAGAGCTCCGTATCCCACTCTGGGATTGGGATATTCCAGTTCCCCCGGCAGCGGTCTGGCACCTTTTTTCAGATACTCCTTTACCTTATCACCATACAGGTAGGGATCGTTTTTTTTCACAATTCCCCACTCCATGAGAAGTGCCGCCGCTCCGCTGACAAACGGTGCCGCGTATGAGGTTCCCGTAACAGGACCATATCCCCCGCCGGCAAGCGGAGCCACAATTCCCACGCCGGGAGCTGCCAGATCCGGTTTCCATGCCGGATTTTCCTCACTTCCCCGTCCGGAAAACGGTGCATAGGTTCCATTGGCATCCTCATAGGCTCCCACAGTTATGACCCGGGCCGCCGTGGATGGTATGGTCAGCGTCGTATCCGGTTCCGGCCTCAGGAATCTGGTGGAGCGGTTCAGCACTGCGGAAGACGGCAGCCAGAGATCAAAATTTCCCATGACGATGTTGCCGGCACGCAGCAGAATCTTCCAGATCCCGCTTTCCACATAGGTATTTCCCGGCACAAAATCAAAATAAATCTCCTGGGCGCTGTTGAATGGCCCGGGCTCACCGTAATAAACCAGCACATCCGTACTTCCCATATCCAGTTTATGGGGCCCCAGGCGGCTGCTTACACGCTCCCTGTGGTCTCCGGAAGGATTTTCCAGATAAATGTCCACATCATCCAGATAGGACTTCCAGAGCTGAATATTAAGCCCCGTCTCAAAAGGCGCCACCGACAGTTCCGCCGTAAATTCCTCTCCTTCCCTCAGAATTCCCGCCATGTGTCCTCCGGCATCCCCCTCGTTTCCGCTGCCGGTCACAAGCACATTTTTCCCGATTCCTGCCAGAGTGTCAATATACCGTTCCAGAAGTCCTTCTCCGTCATGGGAACCGTATGTGTTTCCGAAGCTCATGTTGACAGCCACCGGTCTGCCCAGCTCCAGAGCCGTTCTCACCACAGAGTCCAGCCCTTCCATCAGCTGTGTGGTTCTGGGGAAGCCTTCCGGATCCGGCACTCCCAGCCGCACCACCAGCAGCTCGCTTTCCGGCGCAATGCCGCGGTACCTGCCTCCGCTCTCCCGTCCGTTTCCCGCGGCAATCCCCGCCACTGCGGTTCCGTGGCCGCTGGGATCCGTAACCGGCACCAGGGTCAGTGCCTTCTCCCGGCTGCCGGACGCCAGTGCTTCGTTGATCTGATCCGAAGTGTAGACGGTCCCGGAAATCTGATCAAACAGGTACAGGATCCTTGTGCTCCCGTCCGGATTTCTGAAATCTCCGTGAAAATAATCGATGCCGGAATCCAGCACCGCCACCAGAACCCCGTTTCCGTTCAGCGGATCCGGCTCCTGCTGCACCGGGGAAACACAGGAGGCCGTCCTTGCCTGATTCAGGGCAAAGAACAGCCTCTTTGGTTTTTCCGCATATTCAATTTCATCCAGATCAATGATCTGATCCACAAGCCGTTCCGGAACATTTAAAACCGCAAACCCGCCCAGAAATTCTCGGATACCCGCCTCAGGATAGTTTTCCCGGAGCGTTTCGCGCAGATTTCCGTGGTATCTCACAATAAGTTCCCAGGACCTGGTGGCCTCTTCATACCCCACATTCAGGTCTTCTGTCCTCTTCCGCTCTGCCTCCGGCGTATCCAGGGCAAGATTCAGAAGATTTTCCGCTTTCTGATCTGTCATGGCAATTCCTGATGCTGTTTTTATACAGATATGCCGGAATCCATCTTTCCAGACCGGGATTTTCCGTTTCTGTTCTTCCTGTCAGAATACATGGAATGTCTGCATGATATACATGAAGACCGGAATTGTCAGCATGCTGATAATGGTGGTTCCGGTGATAACCGCACATGCAAACTCATAATCGCTCTCATATTCTTTCGCCATAATCCCCATCTGTGTCATGGAAGGCATCGTGGAAAGGACGAAGAATACTTCTTTCATTTCCCCCGGAACAGGCATGGCCCTAAGAAATACGGCAGTCACCACAGGGAGCACCAGAAATCTCATCCCCAGCGCCGCATACAGGTCCCGGCCGAATTTCATGTGCCGGATATCCATATTCCGGATCACGCTGCCGATGAAAACCATGGCCAGCGGAGATGTCACACTTTTGAGCATCCCCATGGGTTCCAGAATAAAATCCGGAATGCGGAGTTCCAGCATCACCACCACAATTCCTGCCAGAAGTCCTGCCACCGGCGGAGACAGAATCTTTTTCAGACTCTCCGAGAAACTGCTTCCCCCTTTTTCCGGAAGCCGGCTGTCTTTCTGCAGAAGCCGGATGCCCAGTGTCCAGAACAGAAGAGTACTGGATATGTAATAGATCACGCCTATGGACGTGATTTCTTCTCCCCAGAGAGACTGAATCACCGGAAATCCGATAAATACCACGTTGGAAAATCCGGCAGCCGCCACAAAGGTCGATCTTCTTCCTTCGCCTATTTTGAGAATCCCGGCGGCCACCGCCGTGACCGCCAGGTTCAAAAGAATCGCCCCGAACGTCACCGGAAGCTTCACTGCCAGTTCCAGCAGCGCCCGGCGGCTTTCAATATCTCCGTAGATATTGTAAAACATATAACAGGGCACTGACACCTGTACGGTGAATTTGGAAAGGAAGTCCATTCCCGGCTTTCCAAACCACTTTTTCCCCGTAAAATAATACCCCACAAGAATCAGAGCCATCAGCGTAAATACGCTTTTTACAGACTGCAGTACCATGTTTTTCTCCCCCTCTGCGGCTCCGGAGCCGCAGTCTTATGCTGATTCAGACTCCTATTTCAGGAATCCGTTTACAATCTGGGCTTCCGCCTCTTCCTCCGAAAGTCCAAGAGTCATCAGCTTCACAATCTGTTCTCCGGCAATTTTCCCGATGGCCGCTTCATGAATCAGGGCTGCATCCGGATGGTTGGCCGTGATTTCCGGAAGAGAACTGATTCTTGCATGTCCCATAATAATGGCATCACATTCCGTGTGGCCGGCACAGAGACTGTTCCCCACAAGATTGGAGTAAAACATCTGCTCGGATTCATCTTTGGCCACAGACCTTGAGATAATGTTGGCACTGGAATTTTCTCCGTCCATGTGCACGTCAAACCGGCTCTCTGCGTGCTGGGAGCCGTGGGTCATCAGACGCTCCTGCACCACCAGTTTTGCCCCGGCTTTCAGTCTGGCCGCCGTTTCTCGTCTGGTGGAATCGATTCCTTTGATCTGAACGCTTTCCATTTCCATGGAACCGCCTTCCTCAATGGTAATCTCCGTTCTCGGATTCATAATGCGGCCTCCGCGTCCGTCTCCATCGCCGTAATGCTTTTCCACATATCTGACTTTTGCGTTTTTTCCGATGAAGAAGCGGTGGATTCCATCATGCCTGGATTCCTGATCTCCGCTGTTATGGATCCCGCATCCGGCCACAATGGTAACATCCGCGTTTTCCCCTATATAGAAATCATTGGATACCAGTTCCGTCAGGCCTGTCTGACTCAGGATCACAGGAATGTGCACACTTTCGTTTTTGGTTCCCGGCTTCACATGGACATCGATCCCGGTCCCGTCCTCTCTGGTGATAATATCAATATTGGCTGTGGTATTTCTGCTCTGCGTCTGTCCATTGGCCCTGATATTATATGCGCCTTCAGGCACCCCATGGAGATCCGCAACCTTTTCCAGCATAAGTTCCAGAATTTTATCCATTATTTTTCCCTCCTGTAAAACTGACATCCGCTCTGGGCTGATGCGGTTCCCAGAAGTCCCGGGAGAATTTCCTCCCTCGGCCCCTGTGCGGTGATGGTGCCGTCAGAAATCACCACAATTTCATCGGCAATCTCCAGAATCCGCTCCTGATGGGAAATGATGATAATAGACCCTTTTGTGGTCTCCCTCATATGCTCAAATACCTGGATCAGATTCTGAAAACTCCAGAGATCAATTCCTGCCTCCGGTTCATCAAAAACCGAAAGTCTGGTGGAACGCGCAAGCACCGTAGCGATCTCGATGCGCTTCAGTTCCCCTCCGGACAGGCTTCCGTTGACCTCCCGGTTAATATAATCTTTTGCACAGAGCCCCACCTCAGACAGATACTGGCATGCGTCTGCGGCGGAAAGCTGTTTTCTGGCAGCAAGCCTTAAAAGATCCAGAACCTGGATTCCCTTGAATCGCACCGGCTGCTGAAGGGCAAAACTGATGCCCATATTGGCCCGCTCTGTAATGCTTTTGTCCGTAATGTCTGTTCCATCCAGAAGAATCCGGCCGGACACAGGTTTTTCAATCCCCATGATGATTTTGGCCAGCGTGGATTTGCCGCCGCCATTGGGTCCGGTAATAACCACAAATCTGTCATTTCCGACAGTAAGACTCACGTCCTTTATAATCTCTTTTTTCCCCTGGCTCTCAGACACGCCAAAGGAAATGTTCTGTAACTCCAGCATAATTCCTCCTGATACGTATGAGAATGATCCGTTCCGTGTTTTCACACGCTGCTATTATAAACCATTTCTTCAAAAAATACCAGCAGTAACTCTTTCTGAGGAAAAGTCTCCGGACAGAATGCCGGACAGCAGCATTTTTCCGGAAAAGCTCCGGCAGGACGGCAAAAAACAGGAGGGCCCGGAAGAATGCCGCTTCCGTCAGCATTCATTCCCTGCTTCCTCCTGTTTTCAGATCTTACTCCGCAGCGGATGCTTTCCGGCGGATCTGGCTTATGGCATACAGAACCACCTTTGCCGTTGTCCCCGTCGTTTCATCCAGCACCAGAGTCACATAATCCCCCTCGATCTCCCGGATGACACCGACGAGTCCGCCTATGGTGATCACCTCATCACCGGGTGTCAGTGACTGGTGCAGTCCCTGCATTTTTTTCTGTTTCTTTTTGCTCGGCACATAGACAAACAGGTAAATCGCCACAAAAACAATCACCCCGTAGCCGGCAAACATTACCAATGGTGTCAATGTCATCTTCAGCTGTATCCCTTTCCGGTTTTATTCCATGCCCAGATATTTCTCCACGATCTTCACAAACAGGGCAGACCCGATCCAGAATACATCTTCATCCACATTGAAACGGGCGTTATGATGAGGCACGTCTGTATGTTTCTCCGGATTTGCCGAACTTAAGAACATAAAGGCACCGGGTACCATATTGGCGTAGTAGGCAAAGTCCTCGCCGCCCATATTGGGTGCATCCACATGGTCAATGACCTTGTCATCTCCCACGATTTCACGTGCACAGTCTGCAGCCAGTTTTGCCATGGCCGCATCATTGATAACAGGCGGTGCGCCCCAGATCATCTCATACTCCACCTCACCGCGGAAAGTTTCCGCTGTGGCTTTGGCGATTTCTCCGATTCTCTTTGCCAGTTCCTGGCGCACATCCTCTTCCAGAGCCCGGATGGTTCCTTCCACCAGAACCTCCGACGGAATCACATTATAGGCAAAACCGCCCTCAATGTGGCCTATGGTCAGAACCGCCGGTTTTACGGCAGCAATTTCTCTGGCAATGACCTCCTGAAGATTGATGATGATATGGGAAGCAATGTTGATGGGGTCAACTCCCTTTTCCGGAGTGGAACCATGGCATCCGAATCCTTTCACCTTGAGAACAAACTTATCAAAGGAAGCCATGCAGCAGCCCGGAGAACAGATTACGGTTCCCGCCGGAATTTCCTTGGAAATAATGGTGCCGATGTGTGTTCCGAACACTGCGTCAACACCTTCCATATGGCCTGCATTGCAGAGACGCTCTGCGCCGCGGGATCCCTCTTCGTCTGTCTGGAACAGAAGTCTTACTGTTCCGCGGATATTTTCCTTGTTTTCACTGAGTACCTTGGCAGCTCCCAGCAGCATAGCCACATGGCTGTCATGACCGCAGGCATGCATGCAGCCTTCATGCTTTGAAATATACGGCACATCATTTTCTTCCTTGATGGGAAGAGCATCCATATCTGCACGGAGTGCGATGGTCTTTCCCGGCTTTCCGCCCTGAATGGTTGCAATCAGACCGCTGTCTGTTGCGTTCTCCACAAAGGGAATTCCCATTTCACTCAGTTTTGCCATGATATAGGCTTTTGTCTCCGGCAGGTCTCCTCCCACTTCCGGGATCTGATGGAGTTCTCTGCGCATGGTTACCAGTTCATCCTGTAAATTTCTGCATTTTTCCCACATAATTACATTTCTCCATTCTTTCAGAATCATGCCGGTTTATGCCAGCATTCCTTTTTTATAGAACACCCTTGCAATAAACAGCGTGGAGAATACGGTAATGACAATCACCCACGCGGCTGCAAGTCCGGTAAACATCTTGAGGGCCACCGGAATCGCCAGTGCAAATACCGCCAGCTTGGGATATTTGATGGCAAAATTTCCGAATGTGGCACCGAAAATAGCTGAGCTGGCATACTGGGTCAGACCGGCTACCACAAACTCCGGAAGCAGTGCCAGAACAGCTCCGCCCACGATTACGGCAGAAGTCGTTGCAATCAGGTTGGTAATAATGGAACCGCAGATGGCCATGGTGGAAACCACTTCAGCCTGAATGGTTCCCGGTGTGGACTTGGTTACATCCAGAGCGAGGGCTGCACAGGGCACTCGCATGTTTCCGATATTTCCTGAAAGGAAACTGAGGTATGTACCGGTCAGTCCCAGAGCTGCGTAATAGGAAATCGGCTCCACAAAATACATGGCCGCAAACGAAGCCGCAACCATTCCCCAGGCGGTAAGAACCGTGCTGACCGGCGGCCAGCAGTCATGGGTGGCACACAGCCAGATGACAGGAACAAACGCAGTCAGCGCTGCAAGAATATTGGTGGGCGATCCGATCCGGATACTGTCGCTTTTCCACTCTTTCATGATCTCTTTCTCATTCATATTCCGATTCTACCTCCTTCGGTCTACCTGAACAGCTGATCATATCCCACTGAGAAAATCATGCCGACGATCATGGCAATTCCAAGGGAATATTCCATCAGCTTTGGAATTTTTTTACAGATGGTTTTCACAAGGATCATCATGGAAATTGCCCCTGCCAGAACTGCAATGGTATTTCCGACTCCTTTCAGGACCTCTCCTGCATTCAGATAACCGAAGATGCCCAGAGAACACGCACCGCTCAGTACCACCAGCCACTTCATGTCACCGCCGGAGACCTTGTTTCTCAGTGTCTCCAGAGACGGTGTTGCCACACCGGTAAACAGAAGCCATCCGGCTCCGTTCAGCGCCATGGTAAACCAGGATACTGCCAGGCAGACCAGCGTGTACTGTTCTGAGCCAAGCGTTACTCCGCAGGCATCTGCACCGATATTGGCTGCCGACAGTTCGGTTGCTGCCGCTCCGATGATGGAAAGACGCAGCCATGCCATGGGACCTCCGATGGAAGCCATAAGGCCGACCATTACAATAAATACCCCCAGGGCCGGTCCGATGGCGGAAATAAATCCCACACGGAATGCTTCTTTGGGAATTCCCGGATCGATCCCGGCTTTCTTGGTCATCCTGCCGCACTGCCGTATGTAAAGGGCAGCCTGCAGGGCCGAGATAAATACCGTGATTCCGCACAGAAGCCACAGAATCGGTGAATTGGATACCTGCTGAACCTGTTCAACAACGCTCATATAACTTTCCCCCTTAAAAGTTTTTGCTCCTTTAGTTTAATCTTTTTTGTGCATTTCGTCAATGTATTTCTATGATTTTTTGCGTTCTTTTTGCACTTTGCACACAGCCTCTGTCACTTTCTCATATATATGCAGATTCCCGGAAAATAGAGCATCTTTTTCAGGAACAGACGGCGTACCTGCGGGGGGAATCAGGAAATCCTTCTGCCGGATGACCATTTCCCTGCCGCTGTACGCAAAAAAAGCCCGGATCTTTCGATCCGGGCTCCGTGCAGAAGAAGAGACTTGAACTCTCACGGTATTGCTACCACACGGACCTGAACCGTGCGCGTCTGCCAATTCCGCCACTTCTGCATCTGGCTGTATGTCCTTGAACATCAGCAACGTAGAGAATTATAATACAGGAATCGTATTTTGTCAATTCTTTTTTTGTATTTTTTTCTGCAAAAAAACAGTTGCCATTCCGTCCGTTTTGTGGTATACTACTCTGCGTCGGTAAAAGTATTATACTTTTCCCAGGCGGAAGTGTCGGAACTGGCAGACGAGCAAGACTAAGGATCTTGTGGTGGTTACATCGTGTGGGTTCAAGTCCCATCTTCCGCATGAAAAGCAAACAGAGTCCGTATCTGTCTTTCTTCAGAGCAGATACGGATTTTTTTGTGCGAAAAGTCAGGAGATACAGATTGGTTCGTTCTGATCCGGTATCCCCAAAAAGGACCGTCCCCGCACTTTATTCCGATGCGGCCCCGCTTCGGTGACGCACAGTACATCGTACTGAAAAAGCCTCCATACCCCGGATACTTCCATGGGAGCTGTGCTGCCCGTCAGGAAGGTCCGTGGGCTGCCAGAGTTTTCTTCGTCTGTAATGCCGGGGAAGGTTCCGTTTATGATGCGCAGAACAATCATTTTCTGCAGATCAGAGAATAAACACAAAAAAAGCCCGGATCTTCTGATCCGGGCTTCGTGCAGAAGAAGAGACTTGAACTCTCACGGTATTGCTACCACACGGACCTGAACCGTGCGCGTCTGCCAATTCCGCCACTTCTGCATTTGGCTGTATGTCCTTGAACATCAGCAACGTAGAGAATTATAATACAGGAATGATATTTTGTCAACTCTTTTTTCCAATTTTTTTATTTTTTTCCGGTTTTTCTTTACAGTCTTTTCTTCCCGTTTCCGAAAAAAAATCCCCTGCAGACTCTCTGTCCGCAGGGAACTCTGTCCTGTATCATGCGGAAGATGGGACTTGAACCCACACGATGTAACCACCACAAGATCCTTAGTCTTGCTCGTCTGCCAGTTCCGACACTTCCGCAGAGGCTAAAACAGTTTGCTGTTTAACCAACGAAAGACAGTATATCACAAAACTCCGTCTTTGACAACCATTTTTTTCAAAATATTCCAATGTTTTTTTTTACGAAAAAAGACACCCGTTTGCAGGGTGTCTTTCTCCGGTATCCGGCTGATTACTCTTCTTCCGGATGGGTCGGAAGAAATTCTTCCTTATAATTCTTATACGTCTTCTTCACAACATTGGTCAGGGCAAAAAGGCCGATGATGTTGGGAACCACCATGAGAGAGTTGAAGCAGTCAGACATATTCCAGATGGTGGATACCTTCATCAGGGATCCGATAATAATAAACAGACATACCAGAAGAATGTACGGTTTCACTGCTTTCTCTCCAAGCAGGTATCTTACATTGGTCTCACCAAAGAAATACCATCCAAGAATTGTAGAGAACGCAAAGAACAGCATGCAGACAGCAATGAAGATTGCGCCGAAGGATCCGAATGCCGAATTGAATGCAGCCTGGGTAAGAGAAATTCCCTCAACCAGTGTTCCATTCACATACGCGGGAGAACCCGGTTCCAGCATCTTGGTTCCGACGATAACAAACGCTGTCATATTCAGTACCAGGAACGTATCAATAAAAACTGATACAATGGCTACCTGACCCTGCTGGCAGGGATGAGCCACATTTGCCTGCGCATGGGCGTTGGGCGTGGAACCCATACCGGCTTCATTGGAAAACAGTCCTCTTGCCACGCCTTTGCTGACTGCAACTTTCATGGCAACACCGAAAGCGCCGCCGCAGACAGCTCTGGGATTGAACGCACCCTGAATGATGGATGCAAACATATAGGGAACATTCTGAATATTCATGATCACAATGATCAGACCGCCAAGCAGATAGAAGCAGGCCATAATCGGAACCAGTTTTTCAGTAATCTGTCCGATTCTGGAAATACCGCCGCCGAAAATCATCCAGGCAACAATGGCCAGAATCACACCAACGACCAGCTTATCCACGGAAATCTGCTGTCCGAACAGATACATGCTGCCCACACCTGAGAAAAATGCTGTATGGAATGCATCTGTAATGGAGTTGGCCTGAACGGCATTTCCGAACAGTCCCAGGGCAAGGGTAATCAGCACGGCAAAGATTCCTGCCAGTACTTTTCCAAAAGTTCCCTGGAATGCGGCTCTTATGTAATACACAGGACCGCCTGTAACTTTTCCGTCTTTTCCGGTTACTCTGTACACCTGAGCCAGTGTGGCTTCACAGAAAATCGTGGCCATTCCCAGAAATGCAGATACCCACATCCAGAAAATGGCACCCGGGCCGCCTGCCGCAATGGCTGTGGCTGCACCTGCCAGGTTTCCGGTTCCCACCTGTGCCGCAATTGCCGTGGTAAGAGCCTGGAAAGAAGAAATACCGCCCTCTCCGGCTTCCTTCTTCTTATCCTTTTTGAACAGACCGCCAAACACTCTTTTCCAGCCGTTTCTGAATTCGCGGATCTGAACAAATCCTGTCTGGAATGTGAACCAGATACCGCCGCCCAGCAGAGCTACCAGCAGAACATATCCGGTCAGTATGTTGTTGGTCTCTGTCAGGAGTTTGTTAAACAATTCCATAAATCTTTCCCCCTTAGGTGTAATTAAATTGCTTATAACCAATATAACACCTGAGCGGAGTTCTGTCACGCATTTTTTACGAAAGTTTAATTCTTTTTTTATTCATTTTTATTACTTTTACATAACATTCCTGCTGACAGACTGAAAAAAAGACGGCACAAAGTGCAAAAACACTCTGTGCCGCCCCGTCATTTTGCATTTTGGGAGTCCTTAAGCTATGACTCATAATGCAGATTTCCGTAATAATGATTCGTATTTTTGTCAAAAACAAATCCCTTGAGATCTGCCTGTCTGGCATTGATATTCTGTTTGTAGTAAAGCGGAATGATCGGCACTTCCTCCCGGAGAAGTTCCTGGATTTCTCTGTAAAGTTCCATTCTCTTATCCTGATCCAGTTCGGATCCTGCCTCATCCAGAAGTGCATCCAGCTGGTCATTCTGAATAAAAGAATAGTTGTTGCCGTTTCTTCCGCAGTAATCACTGTGGAACAGCGGCGTTGTACTTCTCATGGGATCCACGTTGCTGTTGCTCCAGCCCAGAACAAACAGTTCATCATCGCCGTCTGCCAGCATATCCTGGAACGCGCCGAAATCATACATGTTGATTTCCAGATTGATCCCCACATCCAGAAGCTGTGCCTGAATCAGCTGAGCCGTGCGGTTTCTGATTTCACTGGAAACATTGACTTCCAGATCAAATCCATCCGCGTATCCGGCTTCTGCCAGAAGCTCTCTTGCCTTCTCCGGATCATAGGGATATGGTTCGATGGACTCATCCCATCCGGGAATGGTTTTTCCTATACAGGAATTGGCAATCTCTCCTCTTCCTTCCACAATGGTATCAACGAACACTTCTTTATCCAGAGCGTAAGCAATGGCCTGACGCACCTTTTTATTGCTGAGGTATTCATTCTGGAAGTTGAGCCCCAGAAATTCGATGGACGGACTGGGGCCGGCTTCCAGCACCAGATCCGGATTGGCCTCAACATTTACAGCCTCTGTCTCGGCAATGTCCAGAGCCATATCAATCTCTCCGGTCTCCAGCGCGATGACTCTGGAAGTCTCCTCCACGATCACCCTGCATGTCAGTCTGCTGGTCAGAGGTTTTTCTCCGAAATATTCATCATTCCGCTCAATGGTCCAGTGGTCATTGGGCACCCACTCCACAAATTTGAACGGTCCTGTTCCCACCGGATGTTCCACATACTGGTCTCCCGCTTCAGTCACTGCCTTTTCCGAAACAATCATCATATTGGAATTGGTCAGAAGGTAAAGCATGGCGGCACAGGGCTGATTGAGCGTCAGCGTGACTTCATAATCGCCATTCACTGTGATCTGATCAAAATATGAGGCTGTCGGTTTCGTGGAAGCCATTTCTCTGGCCCGTTCCAGGGAAAATTTCACATCGCTGGCTTTCAGTTCCGTGCCGTCGTGAAACAGAACCCCCTGCTTCAGCACGAAATGATAGGTAAGATCATCGGGCATATCAAAAGATTCTGCCAGATCGCCTACCACCGTGCTTCCGTCTTCATCAATTTTCAGAAGTCCGTTATACATATGCCGGATCAGCATGGCCGAATAGACATCCGTCTGGCCGGCCGGATCCGTGGATTTGATATCCGCCTTTCCTCCAAGGACAATCTCATCTCTGGTAATGGTCCCGTTTCCTCCGTCTTCTGAAGAACCGGTGTCTGATGCGGTTCCCGCAGAAGATTCCGTGGCTGAACCGGCAGCTGAAGTATCTGACGGACCTGCCTGAGAGCCGCAGCCTGCCAGAACCAGAACGGCCGCAGCAGCAGCCGCAACTGTACACACAATGCTTTTTCTTTTCATAATTCTCCTCTTCTCTGTTGTTTTCCCGATATGTTATCACTTCACGGTGATGAAGTCAACATCTGGATCCATTCAGATTTTTCATATTTTCTATAACTTCTTTTTATACCGCTCTCTTTTCTCCTCATTTTAAGTAATATATGCAGACATGCCGGCCTGATTTTCATCCTTTTCCGGACTGCCTTTCTCCGGCCGCACAAAAAAAACGGTGCATGCTTTTCAGCAATGCACCGTCTGTTTTAATCATCTATGAAACCGGAAAGTCCGGATTTATGCCAGCTTGGATTTTGCCAGTTCTGCCAGTTTTGCAAATCCTTCTGCGTCGTTGATTGCCATGTCGGACAGAACCTTGCGGTTCAGGGTCACGCCTGCCTGCTTTAATCCGAACATGAATCTGCTGTAGGAAAGTCCGTTCAGTCTTGCTGCAGCGTTGATACGTGCAATCCACAGCTGTCTGAACTGTCTCTTTCTCTCTTTTCTTCCTGCATAGGAGCTCTTTAATGCTCTCATAACAGACTGCTTTGCAATTCTGTACTGTTTGGAGCGGGCACCTCTGTAACCTTTTGCCAGTTTCAGCACTCTATTATGTTTCTTTTTAGCGTTTAAGCCGCCTTTAATTCTTGCCATTGCTTATTTCCTCCTTCTTAAATCCGAATCTATTATAAGTACGGTAAAATCTTCTTCATTACCTTGCTGTTTGTACTATCAGTAACGATGTCTTTTCTAAGATTTCTTTTCCGCTTTGTAGACTTCTTAGTT
Organism: uncultured Clostridiaceae bacterium; assembly: GCA_902477765.1. GTDB lineage: Bacteria > Bacillota > Clostridia > Lachnospirales > Lachnospiraceae > CABSIM01. Next base: position 13,389 of record CABSIM010000023.1, read on the forward strand.
AAGATATGGGATTTGTAAGCTTTGCTTCTTACCAACAGACCTGTTCCGGTTTTTTTGAAACGCTTTGCAGCTGCTCTGCTTGTTTTCATTTTAGGCATAGTAAATTCCTCCTTAAACTTGTTCCTATCGTTTTGCAGTTAAAAACATAACCATGCTTCTTCCCTCTACCTTGGAAGGCTTATCTACCACAGCGATATCGGAAAGTTTTTCAGCAAAATCATCCAGAATATATTTTGACTGGTTCATATGGGCAATTTCACGGCCGCGGAAACGCAGAGTGATTTTTACCTTATTTCCTTTTTCAATGAACTTTCTGGCTGATCCGATCTTGGTATTCAAATCGTTGGTATCGATGTTGGGAGAAAGACGAACTTCCTTCACTTCGATGACCTTCTGTTTTTTCTTTGCTTCCTTTTCCTTGCGGATCATTTCATACTTGTATTTTCCGTAATCAATGATTTTGCATACCGGCGGTTTTGCCGTCGGTGCGATTTTCACCAGGTCAAGCTCCGCATCACGTGCCATCTTGTAGGCATCTTTTGCGGACATGATCCCAAGCTGCTCTCCGTTTTCCCCAATCAAACGAACTTCCTTATCGCGGATCTGTTCGTTAATCATTAAATCGCTAATAGCCGTGCACCTCCATACCCATTGCTGATAAGTTGATAGAAAAGAAAAATCAGATAGAAAACTATCCGCTCATTAACTGCATCGGTTTCGCTTATGCTGCTGCACTGCCCTAAACCAATTTGTCATATAAACCCGGGTCACTTGCTCGTGCCAGGGTGAGGCGGATACCTGCTTTCCTGTCAGTTGTCTTCACAACCTAAGATAATATACTATATCCGGCAGATTTTGTCAATGGGTATCCGGCAATATTTTCAGTACAGTTTCCGTTTTTCCTGTACCCGGCACCGGAAAGAGGCCAGAAATGACAGATCCGGGAGACAGGCCGCGGCCGGCTGCTCCCGGAAACAGTTTCTTATTTTGAACGGAAACTTCTGCACTCCGTCTGTCCCACCGCTCTGGCCCCGTCACCGGAAATGGTGATCTTTTCCGCCCTGCACTGATGGTCATCATTATACATGCAGTTTACCGCATCGCAGTCCACCGCCAGTTTTGTTTCCGGAGTCTTGAACAGGTTTTTGAACATGCCGCCCCGGTTTTCCTCAAAACTTCCGCAGCAGGTATCACACCCGTTTCTTGCCTCGGTTCCCTCCACATAGATTCCGCTCTTGCAGCAGCAGTTTTCGGAATTGTGAACGCAGGTCTTCACAGAGCATTCCAGTCTTGTCATAGCGCATTCCTCCTTTTGATCCGATTGTTCAAAACTAGTATGCGCATTTTTTCCCCGTCCATTCCTGCGGAATGTTACCGTTCTCTGGTCTCCGTGACAGGAATTCCCAGTCGTTTCATCCGTTCCAGAAGAGCACTGCTCTCCCGCATCAGCGGATAAACCTTTACAAACCCGGTATCATCGTTTCTGATCAGTTCATAATAGATCAGACTTCCGCTTTTTTCCTTTTTATGTACGGTAACTCTTTTCAGTTCCCCCATGTCCATGGTTCTGCTTCTTCCGAATGCGGGACGGACCCTGATCTGTTTTCCGTCTGCGGTAATTTTCCACATCAGTCCCCAGTAGGTAAAGCCCAGGCCGACGACGGCAAAAAACACAAAAAATCCCTTCATGAAAAGATTTCCGTCAGTCACGTCATTAAAGAAAAAACTCATCATGGTCAGAGCGTCCGCAAGCCCCATGAACGGAACCACAATGTTATATTTGATTTTCAGAACCGGCAGTTTGGTAATCTGCGGTTTTACATCCTTTTTCAGCTTCATAATATTCCCCTTTTAAAATATCAGGATCGCCCCGGTGAGACAGACAATCCCGGTGATTATGGACGCCGAGTTCACGGCACTGGCCAGATTTACATCGCCTTCTATCATGGAGGTATACGGCACTCCGAGAGAAGACACCGGAGCGAACATCAGAATGGCCAGAGTTCTTCTGATCTCGGCATCAAACGGTGCAAACTGATAAAACAGCAGGGCAAGCGCGGCGGATAGCAGAGTCCGCGTTCCCACAATGCGCACCACCGCAGACATCTGTTTCCGGTTCATCTGCAGTTCCAGACCCAGACCGATCATCATCAGCGCCAGAAAGCTGTTGGCATTCCCCACGGTCTCTGCAAAATTCAGCACCACTGCAGGGAGCCGGATCTGCATCAGAGTCAGAACCGTCATGATAATATAGCAGTCAAAGGGAACCGAAGAAAACAGCTGACGGATGATCCGGGAGAGCCCTCTTTTCTCTCCTTTCCCCGACACGGACACCGCAATGGCGTAAGTGGTGCCCGTACAGATCATGGAATTTCCCGTATCAAACAGGCTCGTTGCCGCCACGCCGGCTGCCCCCAGAAAGCTCTGCACAAACGGCATGGTAAAGCATCCGATATTGTATCCGGAGGCATTGATCAGGCCGAAGGCCTTCTCCGCGCTGGTCCCCTTCCGGAAAAGCAGATATCCCACAACGGCAAAAAAGCCGCTGCACAGAAAACCCAGCCCCACAATCAGCAGCATGGAAACATCCATGGTGATTTTGCTGAAATTGTATACAATGGCAGCAGGCAGTGTAATTTTGATTACCAGCTTTGAAAATACCGGAAGATTCTCCTGTTTCAGTATGCCCGTGCGTTTTGATCCGTATCCCAGCAGAATAATCAGAATAAAGCAGGCTGCCCTGGTAAAAACCTCTCCCATGATGTTATCTGTCCTGCCTTTCTTCTTTTTTCTTTTTCCGCCCGCCAAGTTCCGGCCAGAGGGAAAGCAGCATGGTCCCGTAGCAGGCTGCGCCGCCGATGAAATTGGATACCGGCTCCGCCGCAAAGACACCCATGGGGCCAAGGCCTGCCACATACGGCAGCAGAATGGTCAGAGGCACCACAATGATCACTTTCCGGAAAATGGAGAAAAATGTGGCCTGCTTGGCTTTTCCGAGCCCCACAAATGTGGCCTGTCCCGCATATTGAAGAGACATCATGAAAAAGCCGAAAAAGTAAATGCGGATGGCAGGAATCGCCGCCTGGATCAGTTCTTCGTCATGGTTGAAAATCCGGATGAAAAACTCCGGGAACAGCGAGATGACCGCCCATGCCACCACTGTAAAGGATATGGCCACAATGGAAACAAATTTGATGCAGGATTTGACGCGCCCGTACTCTCCGGCTCCGTAATTGAATCCCATAACAGGCTGGGAACCGTTGGTCACACCTTTCACAATATTCTCCGCAATCTCCCGCACCGAATGCAGCACCGTCATGACGCCCACATACAGGTCTCCGCCCCATCCCTGCAGCGTGGCATTGCACACCACGGCCACCAGGCTGTTGGTAAAACCGGCCGTAAAGCTGGAAAGCCCCATGGAAACAATCCGGAGTACCCGTTTCTTTTTCAGTCTCATGGTTCCCCATTTCAGCTTCAGGATTGCCTGATTTCCTGTCAGAAATTTCAGAATCCAGAGGGCCGACAGAATCTGCGAGATCACTGTGGCCAGAGCAGCGCCCTGAACGTCCATATGGAAGATGAAAATAAATATGGGATCCAGAATAATATTGCAGACAGCCCCCAGAAGCACCGTCATCATCCCGATTTTTCCGAATCCCTGGGAATTGATGAAGGCATTCATTCCCAGTCCGGTCATGACAAACACGCTTCCAAGCAGATAAATGGTCATATAGGATTCGGCGTAGGGATATGTGGCGTCACTGGCGCCGAACAGATACAGAAGAGGACGGCGGAAAATCAGGCCGGCCGCTGTCAGAAATATTCCGAATATCAGCATCAGGGTAAAAGAATTTCCCATGATGGATTCAGCTTCTTTCTGATTGCCTTTTCCCCTTTCAATGGAGCAGAGCGGCGCGCCTCCCATGCCGAAAAGATTTGCAAATGCAATGACTATGGTTATGACCGGCAGACAGACCCCCAGTCCTGTCAGGGACAATGTGGCATGATCGGGAATATGACCGATATAGATCCGGTCCACAACGTTGTAAAGCACGTTGATCAGCTGTGCCAGAGTCATGGGAACTGCCAGATTCATGATATTGCTGACAACGCTCCCCTGGGAAAAATCATTTTGAACTGCCATGTCAAAGACCCCATCCTGTGTAAAAATCAGACCGGACCTGCGTCTGTGTCCGGATCTTTTCCATTATATATCAATCCCGTAGATGAATCAATCCTTGTTTTCTTTTTTTCAAAACTGGACACCGGATGCGCAAAATGCTATACTGTTTTTCATGAATCCATGACGACAGCCCCAATGGAAGGAGCCAAGAAACATGAACGATCAGGAAAAAACCATTTATGCCCTGGAAGAGGAAATTTCCAGGCTCCGGGACGAAAACAGGAAACTGGAAGAGACCGTCCAGTGGATGCATGATCTGATCTGGAAACTGGTCAGCGAACGCGAAGAGAAAAAGGCAGCCGGCCAGAGCGGCCGGGAATCTGAAGAACAGTGAAACCGCTGTGTTTCTGTCAAATTCCGTTTTTACATATGATCCTCTTTACATTCCATGACAAAAAGCCCTGTGAACATCATATCAGACGTTCACAGGGCTTTTTTCGTGGAGCTGAGGGGAATCGAACCCCTGTCCGAAAACCAATCCCCTGTTCTTCTACTATCATAGTCTGTTCTTATTTATTCCCTCCCGCAGCCGGGAACAGACACCCGGATGCGTTCAGTAGCTTCATCATACGCCCGCGTGCTCAAAGCTTTGCACGTGTCGTTTCTCACAAAGATGATGCCGGGATCCCGGGATGTGAGTGCCCCGGGGCCGACAGCTGCCTAAATTAGGCTGCGTATGCTAATTCGTTGTCGTTAGCGTTTATATTTAGGTTTGCCATTTGACGCATTGCATGCGGATAGCTTCACCAGCTTCATAGCCCCCGTCGAAACCAGTACAACCCCTTACTGGTGCCCTCTGCGGAGCATTCCTATCTTAACACGTTTCCCGATCCCTGTCAAGGCAGCGCCTGTACCGCTTTTCCGTTCATGGTTCCGGCAGGGATCAGTACAGATTCTTTACCTTGAAATCTTTCTCCAGTTCTCTTCTCTGGTCCTTTTTCGCAATATCCGCCCGCTTGTCATACAGCTTCTTTCCTCTGGCCAGACCGATCTCCACTTTCACCAGGCTGCCTTTGAAATATACCTGCAGCGGCACAAGCGTCAGCCCTTTCTCCTGAAGCTTTCCCTTCAGTTTGTTGATTTCATACCGGTGCATGAGGAGTTTTCTTTCCCTCAGAGGATCCTTGTTGAAAATATTGCCTTTTTCATAAGGACTGATGTGCATTCCGTAAATCATCACCTCATTGTTGACAATCCGTACGAAAGATTCCTTGATGCTGCATTTCCCCATGCGCAGAGATTTCACCTCTGTGCCTGCCAGTGCAATGCCTGCCTCAAATTTGTCATCGATAAAATAATCAAAATATGCCTTTTTATTATTGGCAATCAGCTTAAAACTGTCCTTCCCCATGGTCTGTTCCTTTCCGTTTCACTCTGCAGCAGTATCAGAAATTCCGTACCGGCAGAAAATCGATGGTCTTCAGATATCTGTCCGCTCCGGTCACATAGACACGGATCTTCTGTCCCAGCTTGTAGGTTTTTCCGGTTCTCTCTCCCACCAGTTCACAGCGGTCTTCCCTGTATACATAGAAGTCATCATCCAGATCCCCTAACCGTATCATGCCTTCCACGGTATTGGGCAGCTCCACATAGAACCCGTATCCGCTGACTCCGGAAATCACGCCTTCATAGATCTCCCCGATATGCCGTTCCATAAATTCCACTTTCTTCATCCGGTCTGTTTCCCTCTCTGCCTCTTCTGCCAGACGTTCCCTGGAAGATGACCACGCTGCCGTTTCACCCAGAATCTTTTCATAATGAGCCAGCCGCCTTTTTCCCAGTTCACCGCGGAGATTTTCCTTGATGATCCTGTGGATCTGAAGATCCGGATATCTGCGGATGGGAGATGTGAAATGAGTATAGTATGCTGCCGCCAGTCCGAAATGTCCTTCGCATTCAGTGGAATACCGTGCCTGTTTCATGGAGCGCAGAGCCATTCTTGAAATCAGTGCTTCTTCCGGTTTTCCCGATGTTCTGTCCAGAAGTTTCTGCAGTTCCTTGGGGTGGAGTTCCCCGTTCTGAAGCCGCACCGAATAGCCGAAGCTGTTGATCATCAGAGAAAACGTACGTATCTTCTCCGGATCCGGCTTTTCGTGAGTCCTGTAAAGGAACGGCACCTGCTGCCAGTAGTACTCTTCCGCCACAGTCTCATTGGCCGCCAGCATGAAATCCTCAATGAGTCTCGTGGCGTCGTTTCTCTGCCTTGGCACGATGTCCACCGGCTTTCCTTTTTCGTTCAGGAGAATCCTGCACTCCGCAAAATCGAAGTCCACGGCGCCCCTGGCTTTTCTCTTCTTTCGCAGAAGCTCTGCCGCTTCCTTCATCTGAAGCAGCATGGGCACAAACTCCCCGTATCCTTCCGGACAGGCAGTGCCCTTTTCTCCTGCTTCGCCGTTTTCCTGGTCCAGAACCGCCTGGACCCCGGTATAGGACATGCGCTTATCGATGCGGATCAGAGTCTCGCAGATCCTGTGGCCGGCCACATTTCCCTTTTCGTCCAGATCCATAAGGCAGCTGAGAGCCAGCCGGTCACAGCCTTCGTTGAGGGAACAGATTCCGTTGGAAAGTCTGTGAGGCAGCATGGGAATCACCCGGTCTGTGAGATACACACTGGTTCCCCGTTTCCAGGCTTCCGCATCCAGCGGACTTCCCTCTTTTACGTAATGGGTCACATCTGCAATATGGACCCCCAGGTGATAAACAGGCTTTCCGTCAATCATATCCACGGACATGCTGACCGCATCGTCCAGATCTCTGGCGTCCTCCCCGTCTATGGTCACCATGGGAACCTGTCTCAGGTCCAGCCGTCCCCGTTCCAGTTCCTGACGGACTGTTTCTCCGGACAGCTGCTCCGGAACCTGTCCTGCTGCCTCCATCACATCTTCCGGGAATCCTTCCGGCAGTCCATAGGCCCTGCATATGGAGAGAATATCGACGCCCGGATCGTGAATATGGCCCAGGATTTCCTCCACCTGTCCTTCCGGATTCTTTCTGCCGTCACCGAAGGAAGTAAGGCGGACCACAACTTTATGACCGGACACCGCTCCGTTTTCCTTCCCTTCCGGGATGAAAACGTCACTGGTAATCCTGGGATTGTCCGGAATCACAAAACCGAAATGTCTGTTTTTTTCAAACAGTCCCACCAGGGTCTCATGGGCACGCTTCAGGACATTCACCACCACAGCTTCCGCCCTTCTGCCTCCCCTGGCCTCCTCCGCCGCAATCCGCACCGTATCTCCGTCCATGGCGCTTCCCGTATTGTCCGGTGCCACAAAAAAATCCGAATCGAAACCTTCCACTGAAACAAATCCGAAGCCCCTGGGATTTGCCGAAAAAATCCCCGTAAGGGAGGAGATTTCCGGTTTCCCGTATTTTCCTTTTTTTGATACACCGGCCTTTCCTTCCCTCACCAGGGCATCCAGAACCTCTTTCAATTCCTCCCTGCCGCTTTTGGGAATATCCAGAAGAATGGCCAGTTCTTTCAGTTTCATGGGCACATAGTTTTTCTCATTCATCAGGGAAAGAAGCATTTCCTTCCTTTCCTTCAGCTGATTTTCGTCCATCCGGTCTCCTTTCATTCAGACGCTTTTGTTTCTGTCATCGGCTCCTGTTCCGTTTTCCATGCAGGCATGTCCCGGCTTCCGGTACGTATGTCTTCTGCAGCAGCCCGGCTGGCCCGGCCTTTTTCCTGAAACAAAAACACTCTTGCATGGTATCGCAAGAGTGCCTGTCTTCTCAGATCATCTTAAGGTTCAGAATAAACGCCAGAATAAAGATTCCAAAGGCTGCAAACTTCGTAAATTTCTCCAGCTTGCCTTCCATGGAACGTCCTCTGTTCTTGCCCCAGTAGCTGTCAGCAATGCCGCCGATGGCTCCCAGTCCTGCAGATTTTCCTTCCTGCATCAGTACGATGGCTGTCATGGCAATGCATAAAATCACGAAGATAATGGTCAGGATAATTCTAATCACCGCTTACACCTCCTACTATACAAACACAGCTATCATACCATACAATGCCCGGAAATACAACCTTTATTTCCCTGATTCCCCGCGGATTTTTTCCTCAATGCGCAGCAGTTCGTTGTATTTTGCCACCCGCTCGGACCGGCACGGAGCCCCCGTCTTGATCTGTCCCGCATTGACTGCCACGGCAATATCTGCGATGAACGGATCCTCCGTCTCTCCGGACCGGTGGGAAATAATGGTCCGGAATCCTGCTTTCTTCGCGGTTTCTATGGCCTTCAGACTTTCTGACAGGGTTCCGATCTGATTGACTTTCACAAGAATGGCATTTCCGGCTCCCAGAAGAATTCCTTTTTCCAGCCGTTTCCAGCTGGTGACGAACAGGTCATCTCCCACCAGCTGCACTCTGTCTCCCAGGGTTCTGGTCAGCAGCTGCCATCCTTCCCAGTCTTCCTCGTGAAGCCCGTCCTCAATGGAACAGATGGGATATCCTTCCACAAGTCTCCGGTAATATTCCACCATTTCTCTGGTGCTGCGCTCCACCTTGATGCCGTTTTTCGCACTTTCCCCGGGGAATTCATACATTCCGGTCTCCTCATTATACAGTTCGCTGGATGCGGCATCGATGGCGATTTTCACGTCGGTTCCCGGATCATATCCGGTCTCCCGGACTGCCTTTACCAGATAGGAAAGAACTTCTTCTGAATTTTTAAGATCCGGAGCAAATCCGCCTTCATCCCCCACTGCCGTGGAATAGCCGTCCTGTTTCAGCAGATTTTTCAGGGTATGATAGATCTCCGCACACATTCTGAGACCTTCCGAAAAAGTTTCCGCACCTGCGGGCATAATCATGAATTCCTGCAGGTCCACTGTATTGTCCGCATGTTTTCCTCCGTTCAGAATATTCATCATCGGCACGGGAAGCTGATTGCCTGCCACACCTCCCAGATACCTGTACAGAGGAATCCCCAGCGCATTTGCCGCAGCCCTTGCCACAGCCAGAGATACACTGAGAATGGCATTGGCTCCCAGACGCTCCTTGTTGGAGCTTCCGTCGGCTTCGATCAGAAGAGAGTCAATGCGGCTCTGGTCCAGGGCGTTCTCAAACATGACTGCCTCCGCCAGGATGGTGTTCACATGATCCACCGCTTTTTTTACACCTTTTCCCAGGTATCTTCCCCCGCCGTCCCTTAATTCTGCGGCTTCATGCTTCCCTGTGGACGCGCCGGAGGGAACCGAGGCCCGTCCTGAGGCTCCGCCTTCCAGCTCCACTTCCGTCTCCACTGTGGGATTTCCTCTGGAATCCAGAATCTCCCTTGCCCTCACCCTGACAATCTCGAATTTCATATCCATAAAAAAAGGCCTCCTTACAGCAAATCTCCTTACTGTAAGGATGGCCGTTTTTTATTTTCTTATTCGCAAAAGTCCTTCTGCAGAGGCAGAAACCCGCGGCTTAGGCCCTCAGTTCAATTCCCATGCTCTGGAGACCGTTGAGGATCTTGTTCATGACGCCGGTGATCTCCTTATCCTCCAGGGTATGATCCTGGGCGCGGAATGTGACGGAATATGCCACAGACTTATGTCCGGCCAGAATCTGTGCACCTTCATAGATATCGAAGAGCTCACAGCTTTCCAGGATCTTTCCGCCTCTCTGACGGATCATGTCCTCAATCTGTCCCACCAGGATATTCTTGGGCACCACCATGCTCAGGTCACGGGTCACTGCCGGGTATTTGGCAATTCCCGTATACTTTCTGTCAAAGGATGTGAACGGAATCATGGACGGCATGTCGATCACTGCCACGTATGCCTTTTCCCCGATCTTATAATTGTCCAGCACATCCGGATGCACCTCACCCAGGTATCCGATGACAGCGCCTTCATAGGAGATTTCTGCCTGTCTTCCCGGGTGAAGGAACGGCTTGCCGGCATTGGGATCGTAGTGAACCGTTCCGTGCATTCCCACCTTGTCAAAAAATTCTTCGATCACACCTTTCATGGTGTAGAAATCTCCTTCGCCGTACATGCCCAGAGTATACTGCATTCTTTCATCCGGAAGTTCTGTCAGCGGCAGGCTCTTGGGAAGGTATACGTTGGCCAGTTCATAGAGACGCACATTCTTGTTGCGGCGGTTGTAGTTGGTGGACAGGGAAGAAAGCATGCCGTTTAACGGAAGTGTTCTCATGACGCTGAAGTCTTCTCCCAGAGGATTGGAGATCACCACGGTATTTCTCAGACTGTCATCCTGCGGAATCAGCAGCCTGTCAAATGCTCTGGGGCTCTCAAAGGAGTAGGTCATTCCCTGGGAAAAACCGCAGAATTCCGCCACATCCCGGGCCACTTCCTCGATTCTCAGCTTATAGGAAAGTTTTCCTGTGGTAGCTTCTCCTGTGGGAAGCGTTGTGCCGATTTTATCATATCCGTAGAACCGGGCCACTTCCTCTGCCACATCCGCCATGCGATGGATGTCCTGACGCCAGGTGGGGGCCACAATCTCATTGGTCTTTTCATCATAGGAAAGATCCACGGCTTTCAGGTATCCCAGCATATCCTCTCTGGAAATCTCCGTCCCCAGCAGGCGGTTGATCTTTTCGGGTTCAAATGCCACCCTGGACTCTTCTGCCCTGACCGGGTAAATATCGATCATTCCGCCCACTACTTCACCGGCTCCCAGCTCCTCAATCAGCTGGCAGGCACGGTTTACGGCCTCTTCCGCCGTATTGGGATCCAGACCCTTTTCATATTTTCCGGACGCGTCTGTTCTGAGGCCCAGTTTTCTGGAAGAAAGGCGGATATTGGTTCCGTCAAAGGTGGCGCATTCAAACACCATGGATTTTACGCTGTCGGTGATCTTGGAGTTTTCACCTCCCATGATACCGGCAATGCCCACTTCCTTTTCCCCGTCATTGATCATCAGAACCGTATGATCCAGGTTTCTCATCTGACCGTCCAGCGTCTGGAAGGTGTCTCCGTCCTTGGCACATTTCACAACGATCTCATGGCCGGCCAGAAGGTCATAATCAAATGCATGCATGGGCTGTCCGTATTCTTCCATGATATAGTTGGTGATGTCCACAATGTTGTTGATGGGACGGATCCCTGAAGCGGCCAGGCGGCGCTGCATCCACTGGGGTGACGGAGCCAGACGGATATTTTTCACCATTCTGGCACAGTACCTTCTGCAGAGATCTGTATTTTCCACGGAGATCTTCAGATAATCATGAATATCCTCTCCGTTTCCTGTCTTTTTCACCACCGGCGGGCGGAATTCCTTGCGGAAGGTGGCTGCTGCCTCCCTCGCAATACCGATGACACTGTAGCAGTCCACCCGGTTGGACGTGATCTCATATTCAAATACCACGTCATGAAGTCCCAGAACTTCCACCGCATCAGCTCCCACAGGCGTGTTTTCCGGAAGAATGTAGATTCCGCTTTCCGGCGCATCCGGATACATGTTCCTGTCAGATCCCAGTTCCTCAATGGAACACATCATGCCGTCGGATTCCACTCCGCGGAGTTTTCCCTTTTTAATCCGGATTCCGTCTTCCGGAAGAGGGCCGCCGTCATGTCCGCCGGCCACCTTGCCGCCGTCCAGCACCACGGGTACCTTGTCGCCCGCTTTTACGTTGGAGGCTCCGGTGACGATCTGGATGGTCTTTTCCCCGATATTTACCTGGCAGATGATCAGTTTGTCTGCATCCGGATGTTTTTCAATGGACAGAATCTGTCCCACTACGATCTTCTCAAGATTTTTATCAAGGCATTCATAGCCTTCCACCTTTGTTCCGGTAAGTGTCATGGCATCGGTATATTCCTGCGCGGTGACATCCAGATCCGGGACATATGCTTTGATCCAGGATAATGCTGTATTCATATTCTTTCTCCAATCTTATAGTTTCATGGTTCCTTTTAGAACTGGCGCAGGAACCGGATATCATTTTCGTATAACAGCCGCATATCATCGATCTCGTATTTCAGCAGGGCAATCCGCTCCAGCCCCACCCCGAACGCAAATCCGGAATATTCATCGGGATCAATGCCGCACATTTCCAGCACATGGGGATGAACCATGCCGCATCCCAGAATCTCGATCCATCCGGACCCTTTGCAGAACCGGCATCCTTTTCCTCCGCATTTAAAGCAGCTGACATCCACTTCCGCACTGGGCTCCGTAAACGGGAAATGATGGGGTCTGAATTTTACCCTGGTATCTTCCCCGAACAGCTCTCTGGCAAACTCTGCAAGGGTTCCCTTCAGATCTGCGAATGTGATGTTCTTATCGATCACCAGTCCTTCAATCTGGTGGAAGGACGGGGAATGGGTAGCATCCACTTCATCAGAACGGAACACGCGTCCCGGCGCAATGATGCGGATGGGAGGTTTCCTTGTTTCCATCACGCGGACCTGAACCGGAGATGTCTGGCTTCTCAGAAGAATATTGTCATTGATATAGAATGTATCCTGCTCGTCTCTTGCCGGATGTCCCTTCGGAATATTCAGTTTTTCGAAATTATAGTGATCGTACTCCACTTCCGGTCCTTCCACCACTTCATATCCCATGCCCACAAAAATCCTCTCCACCTCTTTGAGAGCGATGGTGTTGGGATGGCTGTGGCCGATACGAAGTTTTTTTGCCGGCAGCGTCACGTCGATGACTTCCCGTTTCATCTGTTCTTCCCGGGCCTTTTTGGCCAGGGCCTTTCTGGTCTCTTCCAGCTTTTCCTCGATCTGGGCTCTGGCTTCATTGACAAGCTGTCCCACCTGCGGACGGTCTTCCGGTGCCACGTCCTTCATGCTTTTCAGCACATTGGTCAGCTCACCTTTCTTGCCCAGGTAAGCCACGCGGATCTCATTGAGTTTTTCCAGCGCGTCGGATGCCTCAATCTTGCTGAGGGCTTCCGCCTTGATTCTTTCTAACTGTTCTTTCATAGCGTCTCCTTCACTTGTTCTGTGATATCCGTCCGTTCCGTAGGGAAAACAGCCCGGACCGTTGAAAAGACTTTCCCGCTTCCGCGTAAGGAAGTCTTCCTGCAATGCGGGACAGAATCCTTTTATCAGGATCTTCCGTCTTCTGACATAAAAAAAACCCGCTCCCTGTCATTGACAACATAGGGACGAGTTCTTCCGCGGTACCACCCTGATTCCTGCACAGTATGCAGGCACCTTGATCCGCGTAACGTGCGGGTAAGCGTCACGGCCTACTGTTCTTTTCAGCCATGCGGCTCCGGTGCGAAATTCAATCCTCTGCCTGAACCCGGAAAAGCTTTCAGCCGGTGACTTTTCCTCTCTGACGGAAGGCAGGAATCTGTGAACACCTTCACAGCCTTTATTTATGGAATTGAAATCTGATATTTATCTTACTCACCTGATTTCAAAAAGTCAAGAGTTTTGTAAATTTTCGGTGAATAACAGGTGAATTTTCCCGGCTTCTCTTGACTTTGCCTTTTTTTTGTTGCATAATCTACAAAAATCTCAAAGGAGGGATTTACCATGGACAGACTGAAAATGACCATTGGGAAACAGAAACAGATTGCCCTGATCGCCCACGACAACAAAAAGCATGAGCTGATCGAATGGTGCAATGAACATAAAGACATTCTGAAAAACCACTTTCTCTGCGGCACAGGCACCACGGCCAGAATGATCACGGAATACACCGGACTTCCTGTCAAGGGATACAACAGCGGCCCTCTGGGAGGTGACCAGCAGATCGGAGCACGGATCGTGGAGGGACGGGTGGATTTCGTCATCTTTTTCTCCGATCCTCTGACAGCCCAGCCTCACGACCCGGATGTAAAGGCCCTTCTCCGGATTGCCCAGGTCTATGACATCCCCATTGCCAACAACAAGGCCACGGCGGATTTTCTCATTACATCCCGGTATATGTCAGAAGAATATGAACATGAGATCATCAACTTCAGACAGAATATCGCAGAGCGGGCAAAATCTCTGTAATGTTATACAGGAAAACGGCGCTTCGCCGGCCCGGGCCTTTTCAGGCAGATTTTCCGCCTTTTCTTTTCAGGAAAAGACCGGCGGCGGCCCGGCCGTTTTCAAAGAGTTTAAGACTCTCTTTCCTGCCGATTCCGAAATCCACGGCACTGATGGTCCGGATTCCCTGTTCCGTCCGGATTCCGGTGGGAATCCGTATGGTCCTTTCCAGATCTGAATCGGGAATATGGCTTTTGTCTGCGGCACTCAGGCAGGTGGCTGCAATGGCTTTCAGATATTCTGCAAAGTTGTCTTCTGCACAGGCACCGCCGCATGTTCCCTCTTTCTGATCGGCGAACCGGAACCCCAGCGTATGTCTGCCGTCTCTTTTCTCTGATCCGTCAAACAGCCAGACAGGATAATTGCTGAGAAGTCCGCCGTCCACGATCAGATGCACTTTTCCCGACTGTTCCCGGAGACGCACGGGCTCAAAATAGACCGGGATGCTGACACTCATGCGGACTGCCCTGGCAATGGGAAAGGAATCCGCTTCCAGCCCGAATTCCGGAAGGCAGTCCGGAAAAATCAGAAGTTTTCTTGCTGTCAGATCACTGGCAGTGACCTTCAGGGTCCTGCCTGTTTTTTTCAGATCCCCGAACCGGCTCATTCCCTTTTTTTCCAGCAGTTCCTGCAGCCATTTCTCCAGATATCCCGTATGATAGATTCCCAGAGTAAACAGAATGGAAACAGCCTTTCCCACCGCTCCGAAACGGTCTGCAATTCCTTTTCCACGGAATTTCATATAATCCAGTGAACTCATTTCTCCGGTCAGTTCGCTGCAGCTGTATCCTGCAGCCAGCAGTGCCGCCACAATGGCTCCCGCCGATGAGCCGGCCAGATCCGCAAACCGGTATCCGGCCTCCTCCAGCCTGCAGGCAGCTCCCACATGTCCGATTCCCCGGACGCCTCCCCCTTCAAATACGCCGTTGCAAAGTATCATGTTTTCACTCAATGCCGTTTTTATAATATTTATGCATATTCTCTTCCGTCATGCTCTTTCGCCGTGCCGGACGGCATTTTCAGATTCCTCTGATCAGATAAACCCGGCAGAAATCCGCTGCCGTCAGAATATTCCCTCCTCAGAAAGCTTTTTTTCCAGGTCACCAATCCGGGACTCTCCCACCAGAAAAAGTCCGTATTCCTGCAGAAGTTTAGCCGTTTTTCCCATCCCGTCCGTCAGACTGTGGGTAAATGTTCCGTCATAAACTCCGGATGAACCGCAGGAAGGGCTCCTTTCTTTTAAAATCGCAATGGTGCATCCATACTTTTCTGCGGTTCTCAGAGCCACATCCGCTCCCCAGAGAAATTCCGCCGTCACATCCCTGCCTTCCGTATTTACAACGTTTTCATCTTCCTTCCGGATTTCAGCAGCCGCCCTGGGCGTGGGAAGTCCCCCGTCCTGTTCCGGACAGATTCTGTGGAATTGGGCTTTTCCTTTCATTTTTTCCATAAATTCAAGGACGTTTTCATTCCGGTTGTTTCCGCCGTCCCATTTACAGTTTTCTCCCGTAAGACAGGCACTGATCAGTATGTGCAGCATCTTTTTTCCTCCCTCTCCATTCAAAAGAGGGACCGCGTTTCCTGCGGTCCCCGATTTATCTGTGTTCTGTATTCACCTTTGCAAAACAGATCTTATTGATTTTTCCTGCTGATCATGGCGCGTTTCCTGAGTGTCGGATCCAGAATCTTCTTCCGGATTCTCAGACTCTGGGGTGTTACCTCCAGAAGCTCATCGGTATCGATGAAATCCAGACACTGCTCCAGGCTCATCTCCTTGGGCGGTGTCAGTTTCAGCGCCTCATCGGAGCTGGAAGAACGTGTATTGGTCAGTTTCTTGGTCTTGCAGACGTTGAGTTCGATATCTTCCGCCTTGGGACATTCTCCCACCACCATACCGGAGTAGACTTTCACACCGGGCCCGATGAACAGGGTTCCCCGCTCCTGCGCGTTGAACAGGCCGTATGTGATGGACTCTCCCGCTTCATATGCAATCAGGGAACCGTTCTTTCTGTAGCTCAGTTCTCCCTTGAACGGAGCGTATCCGTCAAAAATTGTATTGAGGATACCGTTTCCCTTGGTATCTGTCAGAAATTCTCCCCGGTAGCCGATGAGGCCCCTGGACGGAATTGCAAATTCCAGTCTGGTGTATCCGCCGCTGACAGGGCTCATGCCCTGAAGCTCTCCCTTCCTTCCGGTCAGCTTCTGGATCACGGTTCCCGTATATTCTTCCGGCACATCCACGTAAGCCAGTTCCATGGGTTCCAGCTTGGTGTTTCTCTCGTCGTAGTGATAGATAACCTCAGCTTTGCTGACGGCAAATTCAAATCCTTCCCGTCTCATGTTTTCAATCAGCACGGAAAGATGCAGCTCGCCGCGGCCTGACACTTTGAAGCAGTCTGCTGAATCCGTTTCCTCCACCCGGAGGCTTACATCCGTGTTCAGCTCACGGAACAGTCTGTCACGGATATGACGGGAAGTGATGTATTTCCCCTCCTGACCGGCCAGAGGACTGTCATTTACCATAAAGTACATGGCTATGGTGGGTTCGGAAATCTTCTGGAACGGAATGGCCTCCGGATTCTCCGGTGAACATACCGTATCTCCGATGTGAATATCCGGAATTCCGGAGATGGCCACAATGGAACCGATGCCGGCACTCTGTACTTCCACACGGTTCAGACCGTCGAATTCATACAGTTTTCCGATTTTCACCTTTTTCTTCTTGTCCGGATCGTGATGGTTGACGATGACGCATTCCTGATTGACTTTCAGAGAGCCGTTGTCAATTTTTCCAATGCCGATCCTTCCCACATACTCATTATAATCAATGGTGCTGATCAGCACCTGGGTATCCGCTTCGGGATCGCCTTCCGGTGCCGGAATATAATCAATGATGGTCTCGAACAGAGGGCTCATGTCCACGTCGGGATCTTCCAGTTTCTTTTTGGCAAAGCCGGCCCGAGCAGACGCAAATACAAACGGGCAGTCCAGCTGCTCGTCGGATGCATCCAGATCCATGAAAAGTTCCAGGACCTCGTCGATCACTTCGTTGGGTCTTGCTTCCGGACGGTCAATTTTATTGATGCATACGATAACATGCAGGTCCAGTTCCAGGGCTTTCTGAAGAACGAATTTTGTCTGGGGCATGGGGCCGTCAAAAGCATCCACCACCAGGATAACTCCGTCCACCATTTTGAGAACCCGCTCCACCTCGCCGCCGAAATCCGCATGTCCGGGGGTGTCGATGATATTGATCTTTACATCATGATAAAAAACTGCCGTATTTTTGGAAAGAATGGTGATTCCCCGTTCTCTTTCAATGTCATTGGAGTCCATGACACGGTCCACCACTTCCTGATTTGCCCGGAACACGCCGCTCTGTCTCAGCAGCTGGTCCACCAGCGTCGTTTTGCCGTGATCCACGTGGGCGATAATTGCAACATTTCTGACGTCTTCACGCTTGATTTTCATATATAAACCTCTTTTCCGGTCCTGCTTTTTCTGTTTCGCCGCGATTTTCGACACATGATTATATCATTCTCAAACGCAAATTGCAATAAAAACATCAATTTTCAAAGAGAATTACTTCCTTTTCCAGAAGCCCGTACCAGACCTCATCCCCTTTTTCTATCCGGGCACCACCGCTGGTGCCTTCTGTAATCTCTGCAGAAAGGGGATCATATTCCGATGCCGGCACCAGAAGAACGTATTCCACGTTTTCTCCGTAAATGCTGTCCAGCACCGTGATGCCTGCCTGAGACAGGATATACTGGATTTTTCCCACACTGCCGTATCCCGCCCGGACGTACATCCGGAATCCCCGCTGTTTTTCCACCACACGGGACGCCAGAAGGCCCGCACTCACTGCGCCCGAATAGGCCCTCACCAGCCCTCCTGTTCCCAGGAGCGTTCCCCCGAAATACCTGGTGACCACCGCGCAGACATCGTGAACGTCGGCTCCCAGAAGCACATCCAGCATGGGCCGCCCTGCCGTCTGGGCCGGTTCCCCGTCATCGCTGCATCTGGTAAGTTCATGATTTTTTCCTATGGTAAACGCCGAACAGTTATGGCTGGCATCCCAGTATTTCTTTTTCATTTCGGCGATGAATGCAGCCGCTTCCTCTTCCGATTTCACCGGCCGCAGCGTGGCAATAAACCTGGATTTTTTCACAACGGTTTCGCTCTCTCCGCCTTCATACAGTATTTTGCAGCAGTCTCCCATGGCATCCTCTCATTCCGGCATCCAGGGGAATCCTCCCTGTTTACCTTTTTTTCATATTTATATCACGCTTTTTCAATTTTCTGTAAATATTTCTTCATAATTCCCCACTTGCGTGTCAAAAATATCATAATACAATCCAATCTTTTCCACAATAACTATTTATTAATGGAAAAAACTTTGCTATAATGAGGAAATGATAAAGGAGGCTTCCTGAATGAATTATGGAAAAGATGAAGTAGCCCGAAAGCTGCGGCAGATAAATTCCAGAACAGAAAAGCTCACATCCAAAATGATTATTTTCTTTCTCAAACTGGTTTTTGTGATCTGCTCTTTCTGTATCATTTTAGGCGTCAGCCTGGGCTATGGCGTTTTCAGGGGAATCATTGATTCTGCCCCTGAGATCGATGTGGCAAGCATTGAACCCAGCGGTTTTGCAACCATGGTCTACGACAGCAAGGGAAATCTGACGGAAACCATCGTAAAGTCCGGTGCAAACCGGCTGGAGGCGACATATGAGGAACTTCCCCAATGCCTCATTGATGCCTTTGTAGCCATTGAGGATGCCAGATTCTGGCAGCACAAGGGAATCGATCTGCGGTCCATCATGAGGGCTGTGGTGGGCGTTCTGACCGGAGACAGCAGTGCCGGCGGCGGCAGCACCATCACCCAGCAGCTCATCAAGAACAATGTATTTTCCGGCGGAAATGAATCCACCTTCGGGGCTCAGCTGGAACGGAAGATCCAGGAATGGTACCTGGCCATCCAGCTGGAACAGATCATGAGCAAAGAGCTCATCATGAAAAACTACCTGAACACCATCAACCTCGGAAACAATACTCTCGGTGTCAAGGCTGCCGCCAAGCGGTATTTTGACAAGGATGTGTCAGATCTGACCCTGTCAGAGGCCACGGTCATTGCCGGAATCACCCAGAACCCATCCCGTTTCAACCCGCTGTCGGAAAACGGCCGGGAACGCAATGAGGAAAAGCGCCGGGTCATTCTCCAGTATATGTATGAGCAGGGCATGATCACCAAAGAAGAGCAGGAAGAGGCACTGGCTGATGACGTGTATTCCAGAATCAAGAACGTGGACCTTGTAACCAAGGAAAATGACAGTCCGTTTTCCTATTTTACGGACGAACTCATTGAGCAGGTCATGGACGCCCTTCAGGAAAAGCTGGGATATACCGAGACACAGGCCTACAATCTTCTGTATTCCGGCGGTCTTGAGATCTACACGACCCAGGATCCGGATCTGCAGGCCATTGTGGACGAGGAAATCAGCAATCCGGACAATTATTCCGTTGCCTATTATTCTCTGGACTACAGGCTTTCCATCCAGCATCCGGACGGAACCACCACCAACTATTCCGATGAAAGTCTTGGAAAATACCTGCGCAACGACATGGGACAGAGTTCTTTCAACGGCCTGTTCCGTACAAAGGAAGAGGCGGAAGCTGCCGTGGAACAGTACCGGACGGCCATGACCGGAGAGGGCGATGAGGTCATCGGGGAATCGGTTCACTATATTCTCCAGCCCCAGGCATCCTTCGTTCTCATCGACCATAAAACCGGGTATGTAAAGGCTCTCAGCGGCGGACGCGGAGAAAAGGAAGTCAGCCTATCTCTGAACCGTGCCACCAATACCCTGCGGCAGCCCGGATCCACCTTCAAGGTCATCACAGCCTTCGCTCCGGCTCTGGATGCCTGCGGCGCCACTCTCAGCACCGTCTACTATGACTCTCCGTTTACGGTGGGGACCAAAACCTTCCGGAACTGGTATTCCAGCCAGGGATATATGGGCTATGCCACCATCCGCGACGGAATTGTATATTCCATGAATATTGTGGCTGTCCGGTGTCTGATGGAAACCGTAACGCCTCAGCTGGGCGTGGAATATGCCAGAAATTTCGGAATCACATCCCTGACAGATACCGACTATAACGCGGCCACGGCACTGGGAGGCATCACCAAAGGCGTATCCAATCTGGAACTGACTGCGGCCTATGCCACCATTGCCAACGAGGGAATTTATACGAAACCCATTTTCTTCACCAAAATTCTGGATCACAACGGCAAGGTGCTTCTGGAAAATGAGCCGGAAACCAGGCGGGTTCTGAAAGATTCCACGGCATTTCTGCTGACGGACGCTCTCCAGGATGCGACAGAAGGAAACCGCATGTATGCCACACCGGGCGTGTCTCTGTCCTCCACCGGCACCGCCGCCAAAATTTCCGGTATGTCCACTGCCGGAAAGTCCGGAACCACCACGTCCAACAATGACATCTGGTTCGTGGGATTCACCCCCTATTATACGGCGGGAATCTGGTCCGGCTGTGATGACAATCAGAAAATTACGGAAATCGGAAGCAATACCAGCTATCATAAGAAAATCTGGAAAAACATCATGACCAGGGTGCATGAGGGACTGGCGGATACCGGATTCCCGGTGCCGTCTTCCGTGGAAACCGCCCAGGTCTGCCGTAAATCCGGAATGCTTCCCAGTCCGGGTGTCTGCCAGTATGATTCCAGAGGAAGCGCCGTAATTACCGAGTATTTCGCCAAGGGAACCGTTCCCACGGAGGTCTGCAACCATCATGTCCGCATGACCATCTGCTCTGCTTCCGGCGGAAGACCCACAGAATACTGTCCGGAAGAAACCAGAACCACCGGAACCTTTATGGTTCTTCCTGAAGGAGAAACAGGGTATACCGATGACTCCAGGTACTCCATTCCCGGATACTGCAATGTTCATACCGCTGCTTCAACCATTATACAGCCGTCCGAAACCTCTCCGGAAAATTCCGGATCCTCCGGACCGGCCACACCGGAAACCGTGGTTCCTCTGGGACCGGGTTACAGCCCGTAAATATGCAGAAACCGAAACTCCCTTCCGTCATACAGGAAGTCCTCAGGATTTCCCGCATCCCGGAAGGGAGTTTTTTATAATTCCGGACGTCAGTTGGCCTCCGGCATGGGCGGCCTCAGATGACGCATCTTGGGCCCGCGTTTCCCCATCAGCTTTTCATTTTGGGCCGAAACAGCAGAGATCCCAGATAGCCGAATACCAGAGCACCTGAAATTCCAACGGCACTGGCGGTGAAACCGCCTTTGAAGATTCCCAGAAGTCCGTCCTCCTCCATGGCTTTCGAAATTCCTTTCCACAGAGTATTGCCGAATCCACAGAGAGGAACCGTTGCCCCTGCACCGGCCCACCGGGCAAAGGGCTCATAGATCCCCAGAAATCCCAGAACGGCTCCGGTGATCACCAGCATCACCATGATCCGTCCCGGCATCAGCTTTGTCTTGTCCATAAGAATCTGCACCAGCATGCAGATGGTGCCCCCCACAAGAAATGCTTTCAGAAATTCCATGTTATTCACCGCCTTTTCCGTTTCCGCACCATTCCAGAACCACGCCGTGGGCGATGCCGGGAATGCTTTGTCCTTCATTGTAGCTGACCGTTGAAAGCAGGGCGCCTGTGGGGATAAACAGAATCCGCTTCCACTGCCCTTCCCGGATTTTCGGAAGAATCCATCCGCAGAGCACGGAAGCCGAACATCCGCAGCCGCTTCCGCCGGCATGAGTATCCTGGCTCTTTTCATCAAAAATCTCAATGCCGCAGTCCAGATACCGGGATTCAATATCATATCCGGCTTTCAGGAGAAAATCAATCACCAGACGCTTTCCGATCTGTCCCAGATCTCCGGTGATGATTCTGTCATAATATGTCTCGTTTACTCCAAGATCCCTGAAATTTCCCAGAATCGTATCCACTGCCGCCATGGCCATGGCGGCTCCCATATTCATGGAATCCCGGATTCCCATATCTACAATTTTACCTGTTGTGATTCCGGCCACCCTGGCCATGGGAGCCGTTTTCTTTCTGGCTTTTCCGGCTCCTGAAGAAGCCAGGATCACGGACCCGCAGCCGGTCACGGTCCAGGTGGCAGAGTATGGTCTCTGATTTCCATACTCCAGAGGATAGCGGAACTGTTTCTCCGCAGACGCGAAATGGCTGGAAGTAGTCACCATTGCGTAATCGGCAAATCCTCCTGCCACTGTCATGGATGCCAGTCCCAGGCCTTCACCCATGGTGGAGCAGGCACCATACAGTCCGAACAACGGAAGTTCCAGATCCACGCTGCCAAAAGATGTGGCAATAATCTGGGCCAGAAGATCCCCTCCGAACAGATACCTTATGTCTTCTTTTTTCAGTCCGCTTTTTTCCAGAGCCAGTTTCGATGTCTGACTCTGAAGTTCACTTTCCGCCTCTTCCCAGTTTTTCATCCCGAACATGGGATCCCCGTCCTGTACTTTGTCGAAATAACGTCCCAGGGGGCCTTCTCCTTCTTTTTTCCCCACAATGGACGCAGCCGCCAGAATAAACGGCGGCTTTTCAAATAGGATGCTCGCTTTTCCTGCCTGCATCGTTTTCTCCTTCCTGTCAGTTTCTCCGTCTGCTAAAAAAGCAGAATTCCCATGCGGCTGCCGATCCATTCTGCCAGCCCCAGAAGCCAGCTGGCCAGAATTCCGTACAGAATCACCGGTCCTGCTATGGTAAAAATCTTGCAGCCGACGCCGAACACCTGTCCCTCCGCCTTATACTCAATGGCCGGAGAAACCACGGAATTGGCAAATCCTGTAATGGGAACAAGGGCTCCGGCTCCGCCCAGCTTCACAAGTTTCGGATAAAGATTCAGACCCGTCAGAACCACGCTGACAGCAATCAGGCTGAGCGTTGTCCAGGCCGATGCGGTTTCCTGATCCATCCCCATGGTCTGATACAGGCGGATGAATCCCTGTCCGGCCGTGCAGACGGCACCGCCCACCAGAAACGCCCAGAACAGATTAATGCCGGTTTTATGAACCGGGGTCACCTGCTTTACATATTCACTGTATTCTTTTTTGTCAATTTCCATCTTATGCTCCTTTGAATCTCTGGGTAAAATAAATCCATGCTCCCACGGTTTTTCCCGCTGCTATGAAAAAAATCAGATACTGGATCCCCACTGCCAGGCGGATCCTTCTGCTGAGAACCGGAAGCGCCTTCAGAGTCTCCGCCAGAGACATCACAAGACATCCCACAAAAACCCCTGTGGAAAGTCCGAAGGCCCCCAGTACCAGCGTGCCTCCGCCCCAGAACGGGGCCGGATACAGGTCCAGAACATTGCCCAGAATGCCTCCCGTGACAATCATGGTCTCATAAAGGAACACATGCTTTCCGGTTCCCGTAACAGACATAAGCCTTGGAAACACCCCGATGATGGCCAGAAATGCAAAAATTCCTGCGGCAATGACTCCGCCTGCACTGGAACCGGCCCAGAAAAGAAATGCCTGTTTAAGAAACATCCACTCCCGACTCCTTTCTGCCGCTGTTCTGAAGCAGTGTTTTATTGACACTTTCTTCATAAAGTCTCATTTCCACTTCGATGGGGGTGGGGTCCACAGTAATCTTCCAGGAAGCAAAATGATTGAAAAACACCAGAATTCCCACAGCCAGCCCCACAGAGTATGAGAACTCCAGAATGGTGGGACCTTCTGCCTCGGTTCCGATCACAATCCGGTAGATGTTCGAAAACACATCTCCCACATTGGCGTCATTGTTGAATGTCATGATGGCAAAGGCCGCTCCGAAGAAACTGACAGCGGATACAAACAGTGTTTTTGTCCATTCCCAGATCATGTTCGGCTTCCCGTGTCTTCTGTATTTCACCAGGAACTCTGTTTCGCCCATGCTGTTTACGTCCACCTGCTGTCCGGTTTCCTCTATTTTTTTTATGAGATCCAGGATATTTCCTGTATAGACGGCATCTCTGCGCCCGTTCTCCCGGAAAGAAACAACCCTGATGGCCCTGCAGCGTGCCTCCACATTTTTATTCTGGCAGTGAATGTCTGCAATGTCGCCGAGGCAGACATCTTTTCTGTCCACCTCCCTGATCTGTGGAATCTTCAGATAGACGGTATCCCGGCTCACAGGATCACCAGCCTTTCCGGAATTCCCATCACCAGTGTCCCGTCCGGTGACGCCCCGGACTCCGGAACGGCGAACAGAAGGTACCAGACCAGAACAGCCGCTGCCGCCATGCAGACCACCACGGCCACAACGCCCAGCTTGCTTTTCAGAGAATCCATATTTCACACCCTTTTCCATTGATTTTCTGGTGTTAGTATGCTCCTGTCGGCATTTTCCTATTCCTTTCCGGAAGATCTGTCCTGTTTTCCGCTTCTGTCTGCCGTTTTCTGCCATGTCATTCCTGCATTTTTTCCCTCATTTTCTTCAGAATTTTCTTTTCCAGTCTGGACACCTGCACCTGGGAAATCCGCAGATCCCGGGCAATGACCGTCTGCGTCTGGTTTTCAAAATATCTGCGGATAATGATCTCCTGTTCCGTTTTCCCCAGTTCTGAAAGCAGCTCTTTTATGACAAGCTTGTTGAGTATGGTTTCATTTTCCGAAGTTTTTTCCGCCAGCCTGTCCAGAAGGCAGCCGTTTCCGTCCTCTTCCTTTCCCACCGGCCGGTATATGGATTCCACTTCCGCACCGGCCTCCAGGGATGCCGCCGCTTCTTCCCGGCTGACCCCTACAGCCGCCGCCAGTTCTTCAATGGTGGGCTCCCGCCCCAGCGAAAACTCCATGGTCTCTCTCGCCGAATAGATCTTCATGGCCAGTTCCTTCAGAGGCCGGCTCACTTTGATCATGCCGTCGTCCCTGAGAAATCTCCGGATTTCCCCGGCAATCATGGGGATAATGTATTATAGTGGAAATTTTGAAATTTCCTTTATCCAATAGGGTAATTATCTTGAATAAGATATATGAAATTTTACACGCAAGAAGATATATCCCCTTGCGATGTATTAACTATAGAAATGTAATTTACTGTAGTGTCAAAAGATCATTATACTCAATTTCAACATAATCATTCGATATTTTGATCCTTTTGATATATTCACGTACAGTCTTCTGTCTTTCATTAAAAGACATGAACTCCCAGCTGTCAGCAACACTTTTGAATGCTTTAGCTCTTGCTGTCATATCTTTAGCTCTGGTGTTCTTTAATGTGTACTGTTCTATCTGTGTATTCAGATTTTCCAGTTCTTTATTGATCTCACCAATCGTCTCCAACAGGACACTATTATTGGTATCGGATGCATATAAATTATACAGGGATTTCAGCTTACCTTCAAGAACTGATTTTCTCTGGTTCATAGCTTCAAATCCTTTTTGATTTTGCTGTTCTGATTTTTCCTCGATTACCTCATACTCCTTTGATAATTTCAGCATATCACTAACAACAACTTCTTCAACTTCAGCTGCATCCAATTTTCCATTCTGGCAATTTGGATTCTTAACCAGGTGCGGTTTACTATGGTCTAATGAGTAACAGTAAATCATCACTCTTCCACCGCTCCATTTTTGATAACGCATCTTTGCCCCACATAATCCACAATATATTAACCCAGTAAGTAAATACTGTGATTTATGAGAAGTTGCTCTCGTTCTTGTTTTTCGCAATTCCTGAACTTCATCAAACAGTTTTTTATCAACTATCGGCTCGTGAAGACCATCAACGATTTCCTTATTATATTTGAGCTTTCCAATGTATGTCACTCTGGATAACATATCGGACACTTGTTTGTCTCCTTTTAAATCGAACATCTTTGCCAGTGCATACGTGGAATAGCCTTCCTTATATAATTCAAAAATCTTTCTGACTGTTTCTGCATCTTTATTTGGCACAAGAACGTCATCACCGTTATTATAGTCATAACCAAATGGTGGTTTCGTCCCTCTCCATTTTCCGGTTTTGATTCTCTCTGTAATTCCCATCTGTGTACGTTCACGAATATTTTCACGTTCATACTGAGCAAATACAGATAAGATACCTACCATTGCTTTTCCATATGGTGTTGTTGTATCAAAGTTCTCATTTAAAGAAATAAATCCAACATCATTTGCTTCAAACACATCTTCCAAAAGATAAATCGTATCTTTCTGACTTCTGGACAAACGATCAAGTTTAACAACTACAACTGATTCCACTTTGCCCTCTTGAATTTCTTTAATAAGACGTTTCATCTCCGGTCGATTCAGATTGCTTCCTGAATAGCCACCGTCAATATACAGATCATAATTATCAATCTCCTGATAATTACAATACCTTTCAAGCTTCTCTGTCTGAGCACCTACTGAATATCCTTCTTCAAACTGAAAATTTGTAGAAACTCTGATATACAATCCTGTTTTTTTATTATTTGAGGTATTCTTTCCAATTCTTATGTTTCTCACCTCGCTCTTTCCTCCTCTCACGTATACTATACCATCCTTCCAGAAAAATTTCAACTTATTTTATTTGTCTAAGTATGTTATATGAAATTTCTTCTTTCAGCTGCATCGACTTTAATATTATCAACTGCTCCCATCTCTTTATTCATCTGATATAAGATCTGACGAACTACCGGGGAATCCAATTTGAATCTTTCTAAATCTTTATCTTCGATCACATTACCATTTGCATCATATCTTCTTACAATTTTTAATGCCATCGCAATCCCTCCCTTTATAAATCATATTCAATCGTCTCTAAAAAATCACCAGAACCGCTCGTCCTGTATTGTCATTCTTTTGTGTTATCTACACTTTATGACGTCGTTTTCTGTTGAATTGTCGAAAGCAGGAATATCATTTCTCACTTTCGTTCATTCCCATTTGAATCTGTACTGCTTTCAGTACCCGATCCAGGCTCCACTTGTTTACTCTTCCGCATTTCTCAATAATGCATTTTGTAGAAATGCTCATAACCTGTTCAGCCAATGCCAGGCTTCCTTTTCGGATTCCTGTCATATCGTATTTACTGATAAATACATGTGTTGGTAAATACCGCTTCTTATATATTCTTGATGTCAGCGGAACTACTGTAATGACTGAACTGTATGTATTGGCTTTGTTGTTACTTACTACGATCACCGGTCTTACTCCACCCTGAACCGAAGTTGTCGGGAACATACCGAGATCCGCCCATAAGATATCTCCTCTTCGAATCGTCACTTGTCATCTCTCCAATCTTTTTAATTTGTAAAGCATTCATAGCGCTATATTGGCTCCACAGGAATACGGCAGAGTTCCTTTCCAAGATGGAAAACTCTGCCGCATAACCTCTATAGCCAATTTGATTATTAAACAGTGCTCGCTCGATTCTATTTATCCTCGATACCCCGAATCGTTACTCCTGCATCTGCAGGAAGGGAATAATAACCTGTCCGGATGCTACACTCCGGACCACAACCCAAAAACTCTCGTTTCCAGGCTCTGGCAGTTCATAGGTTTACCAGTTACAGACTTCTCAGGGTCTGCAAGTGTATCGCATCTCACACATGTCATCGCATCACCAGCCTGCCGACTGGCTTTGGTCAGTGCTTTTTCGCAGTATTATTAGCTCAAAAAAGTTTCTTACGTCTTATAATCCTATAGCGGCATCTTCCTCGTGCTCACTGTATGAAATGTCACGTCAGTTATTATTGGATATTCAGTTTTCATGGTGCATTTTAGGGAGTCCTTAAAGCTCCTCTAATTACTAAAGTCAAATGACTTCGGCAGATGCAAAAAAATTTCCGAAATTTTTTAAAAAATTTTTTTCATATACATTTCACGCATTTTATTAAGGATCGTTTTCAGCTTGTAAGCTAATACCTGTCTGGAAATCCCCATAATCTCTGCCATCTGTGTCTGTGTCTTGTTTTCAAAGAAAATGCCGTAAATAATCATGCGTTCCTCGGTATTCAGCTGATCGATCACTTTATGAATATCCTGCTGTTCCATTTTCGTCAGTACACTGTGCTCCACGTCACAATTCAGATCCGGGTAATCTTCAATCATGAATCCTTCCCCATCAATGGACTGTCCACTGTAAGGTACCTCCCGCAGCATCTTATCCACGACTTCCCCCAGTTCGTTCTTAATCTCAACTTTTTTTGCCTTGCTACTTCTGTAAAAATTGTTCATCGCATACGCAACTTCTCTTGTAATCTCGATCATTTCTCCATCAATATTTGCGTAGTACTTTCCGTCATAAAAATATGGGTGTTCAATATACATATCCGTTCCTCCTGAATTTGAAATCTTGTTGCTCGTTTCAAATCCAGAAGGCGGACCTCTGTTTAGGATCATGCCTGCTCCGCCTTTATCCTGCCGGGACATACCCGCAGTTATTGGCTGAAAAATTCAGGCACAAAAAAAGCCCCAGTAGTTTTTTCTTAACTACTGAGGCTTTCGTCTCTTTCTTATATTCAGTTATCTATGCCCTCTTTCATCAGCATAATCATTGTATCAGGATAAAGTTCACAAAGTATCCGCAATACGTTCCCATAAGTTCATGCCATTATTAGAATCGTACATATTTCAGTGTAAAAAGTTCACCGTGTTATTCTTCTACTTCTTTTCCATCTATATATATTTGAAATTTATCAGGATTATTGACAACATCATAGTCCTTTCCATATTCTACAGGTCTGTATTCGGCTGTCATTACCGATTCCCCGTCTTCAATATCCTCTTTCCATAAATAGATGTTCATATCAAGGCTCGTCGCATATCCCCTGTCTGTAGAGAATTTTGTCGAATGAAAAGAATCATCCTTGTACATCTGCAAAAGTTCTCTTGCAAACGCTTCCCTATCCTCAATATTTTCCCGATTAGCGACCACAGTTAAATTTTCATCCCGATTTATGGAAAATGTTCCTACTACATCCGGTTCACCTCTCTTATGACCGGATTCAGTTTTCCCATAAATACTTCCTGCAGCAATTATCAAGATCACTGCTCCTGTTATCACTGCAATTATCTTTTTCTTCATATTTTCATTAATTTCCTTTTAATTGTTTTACTGCGTAATTGATTACTTCTTCCGGTGTGGGTCTGTCTCCTTTAAGTGTCATTTTCTTCCATTTTTCCTGCACAGCTGGATCAGGATTATCAAAGCCTGCATCTATGGCTATCTGCATTTCTCTTCGTACTTCTTCTGGTGTTGTGTTGTACTTTTCTGCAATCTTCTCATAAATAGTTTTCTCTCTCATTCATTTTCCTCCAATATAAAAAGAATTACATCTTGTTCTATGGAACTAATTTAGCATATTTCTATCGTCATGAAAAGACACTTTTCAACTTAAAGCTGGATAAAGGGGCAAAAAAAAGAAGAGCTACTTGCTCTTCTCAGTTTTGTCATATTATTCTTCCAATAATGTATGGATTACTTTGATAATTTTTTTCTGCTCTTTGATCGGAAGTTTTTCTATTTTCTCTGCCAGCTCATTGGTAACACCTGTAACTGAATGTGCCACAACATCAATCAAAAGAGTATCTGCAGAAACATCTAATGCATTTGCAATTGCAACAAAGGTATCCAATTTTGTAACTTTCAAGCCTCTCTCTATTACACTCACATGCGTCGGACTTAAATGTACTAATGCAGCCAGTTCCTCTTGCGTGAGATTTTTTGCTTCTCGTGCTGATTTGATTCGCTGTCCTACTGCTTTCAAATCCATCGTAACACCTCCTCCAGAACGAATAATCGTTCTGAATTTAGTATACTTGTGAATATCTTAAATATACAGAATCGCAAAACCAAGTTCTAATTCTATAGAACTATATTTCAAGATTTTCTTTGCATATTCGTAAAAAAGCGTTATGATAGAATCAGTTAAATCAAAGGAGGTATCAAATCATGAAATCGCATAAATACTGGTCCCTCGGAGCACTTTTCTGTATGTTGGGATGCATTTATTCTGGAATCAGAAAATCTATGACTGCACATAAATATTTTGCCTATTCTTCATTGCTTTGTATGGGCATGTCCATTTATTCCGGTCACAAACTGGTTTCTCCAAAGAAGAAAAAAATCACTGAATCAAATAATAGTGAGAATAGTTTAAATAAAAACTGACCTTTATTCATCAAAAACGAAGTTGCTGGAGAGTATTTTTCTCCAGCAGCACTTTCTTCATCTTTAAGCCATTGAAACACAATACTGTCCAATCAGCTTCGTCCAACTATTATATTTATTCTTTTCACACACCTTTCGGCAAATTTCATTTTCCATCAGTACACAGAACATCTTATCATAATCAAATGCCCAGACAGCACCATTCACATGGTTTTCCACTGCTTTCTGATCTATGTGCTTTAAGCGTGTGACCATTTTTTCAATTTCTCCATTTCCCAAGTTACCGATATTTTTACAGATAAACCGAAAGAAATTCAACGTTGCATATTCGTCATGCCAATGGAATTCTTCTGGATTGTTTTTAATTTTACTGGCTCGCTGCTGTTCTTTGATTATCTGATCAGCTACACCCTTCATCGAATCTTCGTATCTCATATTATTCACCTACTCTTCCTCAACGCCCAGTGATGGTTTAAATCTTTTATCTTTTGCCTGCGGTACCACTATCTCATAAAAATAAAATCCTAAATATCCAAGTGCCTGCTTCTTCATTTTATAAAAAGAAGTCCTGCCTACGCCTAACTCCTGCTGTACTTCCACATCTGTCTTATTATAATGACTGCAAAAGCAGGAATGAAGAATCTCACTGAGCATCACACCATTCGGTGCATAGAACTTTACCAGTGTCATTCCACGATAGATCATATCTGACAAGCCGTAAATAATCATCAGGTTATTCATTTCCCGGTGCATCTTTGGCACATTCAGCTGATTGTTAT
>CABSIM010000024.1 GCA_902477765.1 uncultured Clostridiaceae bacterium
GTCTCCTGCGGACCCCCATTGCCGCAGACGCCGCTGCCACTCCGCCTCCCAGCACCATCAGGAAGATATCCGAATACGTTCCCAGCGCTTCTGAAACTGCTTCCCAGGAACTGCCTGCGGCCCTCCCCGCATACACCAGCGCGGTGTTCCAGAGCAGACTGCCTGCGGCAGTCAGTATAAAAAAAGGAATCAGCGGCATTCGGGAAATCCCCGCCGGTATGGAAATAAGGCTGCGGACAATGGGCATCAGCCGGCATACAAAGACCGCTGCCCTGCCTTTTTTTAGGAACCAGTCCGCCGCAAGCTCCACGTCCTCCGGATGGAATCCGAGGATCCGGCCCACAGGTCCGGCCAGTACATGCTTCAGTACTGATGCAGGCAGAAGACGTCCGGCCAGGTACAGGCAGCCGGCTCCGGCCACCGATCCCAGTGTGGAGGCTGTGATCACCGATACCGGACGCATATGTGTACAGGTGGTCATGAAGCCTCCGAATGTCAGAATCACTTCTGACGGAACAGGGGGAAACAGATTTTCCAGAAGAATCAGAAGGAATACGGCCAGACTGCCGTATTCCCCCATGAATTCCTGCAGCATCTCCTGCATACTGTCACCTCACACGGATTCTGTGAGTACAGTATATGCTGCTGCTTCCTGTCTGATTCTTCCGTTTCCGCGGCTCCGGTTTCAGGTTTTCCTTTATCTTTACGGGCCTTCCCTGTCCCTTCTCCCAGTGCCGCATTATAAATATTTCCAATAATGGTATTATTCTTCTTTTTGATACTGTTGTCCGGAAATCACCGGATCTTCCCGCAGATCAGATTTCCCATGGCTTCTGTCCCTACCTGAGTCATTCCGTCTGCCATAAGGTCTGCCGTACGGTAGCCCTCAGCCAGGACTTCTCTGACTGCCTTTTCCACGGCGTCGGCTTCCCGGTCCAGATCAAAGGAAAGACGCAGCATCATGGCAGCAGATAAAACCGTGGCAATGGGATTGGCGATTCCTTTTCCCGCAATATCCGGTGCAGAGCCATGGCTGGGCTCATATAAACCGAATTTTCCTTCATTCAGGCTGGCCGATGACAGCATGCCGATGGAACCGGTAATCATGCTGGCTTCATCTGAAAGAATATCTCCGAACATATTTTCCGTGAGAATCACATCAAACTGTCCCGGGTTCATCACCAGCTGCATGGCACAGTTGTCCACCAGCATATGCTCCAGCGTCACATCCGGATAATTTTTTGCCACATCTTCCACCACGCTTCTCCAGAGTCTGGAAGAATCCAGTACATTGGCCTTGTCCACACTGGTGACTTTTTTCCTTCTCTTGCAGGCAATTTCAAAGGCCTTTACTGCCACCCGCCGGATTTCCTTTTCCGTGTATACCAGAGTATCCACCGCTTTCCGGCCTTCTTCCGTCTCCTCGGTATGACGCGCTCCGAAATAAAGCCCTCCTGTCAGTTCCCGGACGATTACCATATCAAAGCCGCTGCCGATGATCTCCTGTTTCAGAGGGCATGCCCCCTCCAGGCCTTCATAAAGATAAGCCGGGCGGATGTTGGCAAAAAGGTTCAGTCCCTTGCGGATGGCCAGAAGTCCGGCCTCCGGTCTCAGTTCCGGCGCAACATTATACCATCTGGAATTTCCCACATTTCCGCCGACGGCGCCGAGAAGAACCGCGTCACTGCCCTTGGCTGTTTCCAGGGCCTCCTCTGTCAGCGGAACTCCGTAGGTATCAATGGAAATTCCTCCCATAAGCACTTCTTCATAATGAAAGGTGTGCCCGTAAACATCGCCGACTCTGTCCAGGACTTTTCTTGCCTCCCTGATGATTTCCGGTCCGATCCCGTCTCCCGGGATCACTGCAATCTTATATTCCATGTCCGTATCCTCCGTCTGTCTGCACTTTTTTCCTGTATTGGTTTCCATCATAGACCATTCCCGTATATTTTTCAACCGGCCGCAGTCATGACGGCCATGCTAGTTTTCTATCATATGCATAACTTCCGGTTATATATGAAACACAATGGGATTTCCTGTCTTTTCTTCCTCCGTTTTTCTCTCTTTTCCGCTTTGCCTCCTTCATTTTTCTTCTTCCTGTTAAGGTGCCGCTAAAGTATTCCGGAAAATTTGACAGTCCTTTCTTTCTTCTTTATAATGAACAAAACTCCCGGGCCGGACCTAAGGCCCGTCACCCCATTCACCTGACAGAAAATTCAAAGGAGGCCGTGTTATGGCAGATCTGATTTATGAAGTAAAAGACCATCTTGCCCGGATTACCCTGAATCGTCCGGAACATCTCAACTGTTTCAGTGAAGAGATGATCCGTCTCTGGGCCAGGGCGCTGGAAGACGTAAGAGACCGGGACGATATCTACGCAGTTCTTCTTTCCGGAAACGGAAAGGCTTTCTGTGCAGGCGGCGACGTAAAAGCCATGGCGGCCGGAGACGGTTTCTTTGAAAGCCATGATGATATCACCTCCACGGCCCTGGCCCGCAAGGACTCTCTCTGGAAGGGAATTCAGCGGATCCCCCTGATCCTGGAGGAAATCGACAAGCCCGTGGTGGCCAAAATCCGCGGTGCGGCCGTTGGCGCCGGCCTGGACATGGCACTCATGTGCGATGTCCGCATTGCAGCGGAGAGCGCCACCTTATCCGAAAGCTACTTCAATGCCGGCATCGTTCCCGGTGACGGCGGAGCCTATTTTCTGCCCCGCCTTGTGGGCCGCGACAAGGCTCTGGACATGTTCTGGACCACGCGGGTGCTGCGGGGGCCGGAAGCGGAACGCATCGGGCTGGTAACCCGTTCTGTTCCCGACGATGAGCTGGA
Organism: uncultured Clostridiaceae bacterium; assembly: GCA_902477765.1. GTDB lineage: Bacteria > Bacillota > Clostridia > Lachnospirales > Lachnospiraceae > CABSIM01. Next base: position 2,830 of record CABSIM010000024.1, read on the forward strand.
CGAGTACGTGGAAAACTACATGCAGAAACTTCTGGAGGCGCCCCAGGTGGCCATGCGCCTCACCAAACGTGCCATTTATCAGAGTGAACAGAGCACGCTTCGCTCTTCACTGGACATGGTGTCTTCCTTCATGGGCATCGTAACGGAACTGGATGACTACCGGACCCGGACAGCGGCTCTGGTGGAAAAGCTCAGCAAAAAATCCAAAAATAAGGACAGCCTGTAGGGCTGTCCCGGAATACCGCACTCCCTTCCCCGGTCAGGCATTCCCTGTTGTTCCTGACTTCCCGGAAGGGAGTTTTTCATCCGTTTCCTTTTATTTTCTTTCCGGAGTTCCTGCGGGATTCTTTTCTGTCTGTCCATATCTATTCATGATACATCTCCGGCCGGCGGTCCCGGAAGAGGCCCCATTCCAGCCGTTCGGATGCCAGGCGGGCCAGATCAAATTCCGCCGTAATGACGCCTTCCTGCTCCCGGTCCATGGACACGAGAATTTCTCCCGTATTGTCCGTAATGAACGACGAGCCGTAAAACTTCAGAGCCGACTTCTGATTCCCATTTTCCGGACACGGCTCCACCGTTTCCGTTCCCACCCGGTTTGCTGCGATCACAGGCATCAGGTTTGCTGCCGCATGTCCCTGCATGCAGCGTCTCCAGTGAGGCATGCTGTCCACCGAAAGAATGGGCTCGCTTCCGATGGCCGTGGGATAATAAAGAAGCTCTGCCCCCTGAACGGCCATGTACCGGGCGGTCTCCGGAAACCACTGATCCCAGCAGATTCCCACGCCGATGACTGCGTATCTGGTTTTAAATACCTTAAATCCCGTATCTCCGGGAACAAAATAGAATTTTTCCTGATAGTAATGGTCATCCGGAATATGAGTCTTTCTGTAGATTCCCAGCATGGACCCGTCTGCGTCCAGAACTGCCACCGTATTGAACAGACGGTTTCTGTCTTTTTCATAAAAGCTCACCGGAATCACCACAGACAGTTCCTCTGCCACTTTCCTGAAGTGCCGGACCGCATCATTTTCTTCCGCCGGCTTTGCAAAGCCGTAATACTCATACCGCCGTTCCTGGCAGAAATACTGCCGTTCAAACAGCTCCGGGAGCAGAATAATCCGGGCTCCCTCCGCTGCAGCCTTTCTCACCAGGCTGTCGGCCTTTTCTATGTTTTCCCTGACGTCTTTTCCGCAGCTCATCTGGACTGCGGCAGTTTTCACCATGGACATGTCTTACGCCTCCGTTTTCCCTGTTTCACATTTCTCTGTATTCATATTTTTGTCCGCCCGGCTTTTATCTGTACGCCGTACGGGATTTTCCTTTTCCCGCCGGGATCTGCTGGGTGATGCAGTGGATATTTCCCCCGCCCAGAATAATTTCCCGCGCGGCAATGGGAAGAATCTCCCGTTCCGGAAACAGATCCGAAAGGATCCGGACCGCAGTCCGGTCGTTCTCGTCGCCGAACTGGGGGACGATGACGCCGCCGTTGGAAATATAGAAGTTCACGTAGCTGGCTGCCAGCCGCTCTCCCGGCTCCCGCACATCTTCCCCGTCTTCAAACTCGTATCCTTTCAGATCTTCTTCCGTAATGCGGACCGGCACTCTGGGGATCGGAAGTTTGTGGACGCGGATCTTTCTTCCTTCCGCATCGGTCTCTCTCTCCAGAATATCCAGACAGCTCTTTGACAGAGGATACTGGGGATCGGACTCGTCATCGGTCCAGGCCAGCACCACTTCCCCCGGCCGCACAAAGGCGCAGATATTGTCCACATGTTCGTTGGTCTCATCCTGCCAGATGCCCCGTTCCAGCCAGATCACCTTTCTGGCTCCCAGGTATTCCTTCAGTTTTTCTTCAATCTGCTCTTTGGTCATATCCGGATTTCTGCCGGCGCTCAGAAGGCATGCCTCCGTCACCAGCACCGTGCCCTGGCCGTCGGAATGGATGGATCCCCCTTCCAGCACAAAAGGTCTGGCGTCATAACATTCGTATCCCATGGCCTCCAGGAACCGCTCCGCCACCAGATCGTCTTTCTCCCAGTGGGCATAAAGACCGTCCACATCTCCGCCCCAGGCATTGAAGCACCAGTCAATTCCCCGGACGTCTCCTTCTTTTCCCGCCACAAACGTGGGCCCCACATCCCTGGCCCAGGCGTCATCGGATTCCATTTCCATCACCCGGATGGGAAACGGCGTCTCAAGGTCCAGCATGGTTCTGGCCTGCTCTGCCACGTCCGGCTCCGCCAGCATATATACGGTCTCGCTCCGGGCGATGGCCGCCGCCACATCCCGGAATGCCTCTCTGGCTTTTACCGCCCCGTAATTCCAGCTTCCCGGCCGTTTGGGCCAGATCATGATGCAGCCGGCATGGGGCTCAAATTCTCCCGGCATATGAAAACCGTCTGCTGCCGGGGTTTCTGTCCTTTTTCTCATTTTCCGCTGTTCCTCCGGATTCTTTTAATGCCTGCGGAATCTCCACAGGCATTGATATTTCTTCGGAAAAAGATCTGCTGCGGGCATCCTTCTCTTTCTTCTATGCCAGACGCATCTTAAAGTCTTCATAGCCGAAAGACCGGATGATCCTGCAGTCTCCGTCTTCTCCCATAACGGCAATGGACGGAAGTCCCATGCCGTTGAATGTATTGTTTTTTACCATGGAATAAATGGCCATATCCTCAAAACAGAGCCGGTCCCCTGTCCGGATCTCCCGGTCAAAAGAGTAATCTCCGATTACATCCCCGGCCAGGCAGGTACAGGAAGAGAGGCGGAAATCATAGGGCTTCTCTCCCGGCTTTCCTGAATCCTTAAGGGGCGGCCGGTAAGGCATCTCCAGCACATCCGGCATATGGCAGGCGGCAGACGCGTCCAGCACCAGTGTTTTTATGCCGTTTTCCACCACGTCCACCACTTCCGTCACCAGATAACCGGCATTCAGGGCCACAGCCTCTCCGGGCTCCAGATACACCTGAACGCCATACGTATCTTTCATGTGGAGGATCAGCCGTTCCAGCCGTTCCACATCATAATCCGGTCTGGTGATATGATGACCGCCGCCCATGTTGAGCCACTTCATTCTTTTCAGATACGGGCCGAATTTCTCTTCCACTGCTGCAAGAGTGGTTTCCAGATCGTCGGAATTCTGCTCGCACAGCGTATGGAAATGCAGGCCGTCCAGGCGGTCCAGCATGTCTTCCCGGAAGTTTTTCCTGGTGACTCCCAGACGGGAACCAGGCGCACAAGGATCATAAATGGCATGCTCTCCCTGGGTGGAACACTCCGGATTGATGCGCATTCCCACGCTGACGCCTTTTTCTCTGCAGAGGTCTCCGTATTTTTCCAGCTGGGCAAAGGAGTTGAACACCACATGTCCGCAGAGGTTGGTGATCTCCTCCATCTCCCCGCTCCGGTATCCCGGGGAAAAGATATGGGTCTCCAGTCCCATCTCCTCATGCCCCAGCTTCGCTTCATAAAGACCGCTGGCCGTGGTCCCGTCCAGGTAGCGGCCGATCAGCGGATACTCATAAAAGCAGGAAAACGCCTTCTGGGCCAGCAGAATCCTGCAGCCGGTATGATCCTTCACGGATTTCAGGATCTCCAGGTTTTCCCTCAGCTTCTTTTCGTCAATCACATAGCAGGGCGTAGGCAGTTCATGAATCTTCATGGGTTCTCCTTATGCCACGGTTTCCGGATTTTCATCCACAACCCACGGAAGTCCCCATCTGTTCAGAGCTTCCATATAGGGATCCGGATCAAATTCTTCCACGTTGAAGACGCCGGGCTTTTTCCACTGTCCTGTGACCACCATCATGGCACCGATCATGGCCGGCACGCCGGTGGTATAGGATACTGCCTGAGATCCCACTTCCTTATAGCACTCCTGATGGTCACACACATTGTAAATATAAATGGTCTTTTCTTTTCCGTCCTTTACTCCGTGGAAAATGCATCCGATATTGGTCTTTCCCACGGTTCTCGGACCCAGGGATGCCGGATCCGGCAGCAGAGCCTTTAAGAACTGGATCGGCACAATCTCCTGTCCGTTGTAGTTCACCAGGCTGGTGGAAAGCATGCCCACGTTTTCCAGACATTTCATATGCGTCAGATAGCTCTGTCCGAATGTCATGAAGAACCGGATTCTTCTGACACCGGGAATATTTTTGGCAAGGGACTCGATCTCCTCATGGTGAAGCAGGTACATGTCCTTTTCGCCCACCTGGGGGAAGTTATATTCCCGTTTGATCTCCATGGGCTTTGTCTCCACCCAGTGACCGTTTTCCCAGTAGGAACCGTTGGCGGAAACTTCTCTCAGATTGATCTCCGGGTTGAAATTGGTGGCAAAGGGATAGCCGTGGTCGCCGCCGTTGCAGTCCAGAATATCAATGGTATGAATTTCGTCGAAATAATGTTTCAGCGCATAGGCGGAGAAGACACTGGTCACGCCCGGATCAAAACCGGTTCCCAGAAGAGCCGTGAGTCCTGCCTTTTCAAATTTTTCTTTATATGCCCACTGCCAGGAATAATCAAAATATGCCGTGAATCCTTCTTCTCTGCAGCGCTTCTCGTAGATGGCACGCCATGCGGGATCATCCGTATCCTCCGGCTCATAGTTGGCCGTATCAATATAATGAACACCGGTCTTCAGGCAGGCATCCATAACCGTCAGATCCTGATAGGGAAGCGCCAGATTCAGCACCGCGTCGGGTCTGTAGGACTCGATCAGAGCGGTCAGTTCCTCCACCTTGTCCGCGTCCACCTTTGCAGTGGAAATTTTCGTGGTGGTGGTCCCTTCCAGTTTTTCCTTCAGCGCGTCGCATTTTTCCTTGGTCCGGCTGGCAATCATGATCTCCTTGAATACATCACTGTTCTGGCAGCATTTGTGAACTGCCACGGAAGCCACGCCTCCGCATCCGATAATCAGCAGTCTGCTCATTTATTTTTCCTCCTCTTCCAGCAGATCCTCCACATATTTGGGCAGCATGAATGCTCCCATATGAAGGTGGGTGGTATAGTACCAGGTTTCAATATGTCTGTCATTCCATTCTTTGGGTCTGAAATCCTTGATGGGATGATATTTTTTCGAAGCAAATCCGAACAGCCAGTATCCTGACGGGCAGGTGGGAATATGGGCCTGATAGACACGGCTGATGGGGAAGGAACGGTATGCCTTCCTGTGCATGCTGCGGCAGGCCAGCTCATCCTCGTCATAGAAGGGGCTTCCATGCTGATAAACCATGATCCCGTCTTCTTTCAGGGCCTTATAGCAGCTGCCGTAAAACTCCTTGGTAAACAGGCCCTCCGTATGACCGAAGGGATCCGTGGAGTCATTGATGATCAGATCATACTGTTCTTTTTTGTTTCTCAGGAACCGCAGACCGTCATCGTAATGGACCGTCACCCTCTCGTCATCCAGGGCGCTGGCCACTTCCGGGAAAAACTGGCGGCATACGTCCACAAACATCCGGTCCGTCTCCACCACGTCGATTTTTTCAATGCAGTCATACTGCAGCAGTTCCTTGGCCACCCCTCCGTCACCGCCGCCGATAATCAGAACTTCCTTTACGGAAGGATGGACGGCCATGGGCACATGGGTCACCATTTCATCGTATATGAATTCATCTTTTTCAGAAAAAACAATTTCGCCGTCCAGAGAGATGAATTTTCCGAATTCCTCCGAGTCAAACACGTCGATTCTCTGGTATTCGCTTTCTCCTGAAAACAGCTGTTTTTCGATCCGCACTGACAGCTTCACATTGGCTGTGTGAAGCTCCGAAAACCATATTTCCATTGCGGTACCTCCTTAAACATTGGCAAGAACCATCAGATGATTCACTGCCGGATCCTCGGTTCCCTGCATGGAGCATCCTTTTTCCTTGGCATACAGAATATACTGTACCACATCATCGGTGATCATCTCACCGGGCGCCAGAATCGGGATTCCCGGGGGATAGCACATGACGAACTCCGCGCACACCTTTCCGGAGGACTCTTCCACCGGAAGCGACACCTTATCTGAATAAAAGGCCTTCTGAGGAGACATCACCACCTTGGGATTGATGTACTCTCCGGACAGCATGCCGGTACTGTCTTTCCGGTAAAGCCGTTCAATATCGTCCAGGGCGCCCACCAGGCGCTCGATATCCTGGATTCTGTCTCCGATAGAGATATAGGCCAGAATATTGCTGATGTCACCGAATTCGATCTGAATGTCGTATTCATCCCGCAGAAGATCGTATACCTCAATGCCTGCCAGTCCGATATCTCTGGTGTAAACGGAAAGTTTTGTCACGTCATAATCAAAAATGCTGTTGCCGTTGATCAGGTCCTTGCCGTAAGCATAATAGCCGCCGATGGAGTTGATTTCCTTTCTGGCATATTCTGCCATTTCCGCCACCCTGGCAAAGGATTCCTCTCCCCTCAGAGCCAGATTTCTCCTGGAAATATCCAGGCTGGACAGCAGCAGATAGGAGGCGCTGGTGGTCTGGGTCAGGTTGATGATCTGACGCACATAATCAGAATTTATGGTTTTATTGAGAAGAAGCACGGAACTCTGGGTCAGGCTTCCTCCGGATTTATGCATGGACACGGCAGCCATATCAGCTCCTGCCGCCATGGCGGAAACAGGAAGGTTCTTTCCGAAATACAGATGGGTTCCGTGGGCTTCATCTGCCAGGACTTTCATTCCTCTGGCGTGCGCCAGCTCCACAATGGTGCGGATGTCGGAGCAGATTCCGTAATAGGTGGGGTTATTGACAAATACCGCCACCGCATCCGGATTGTCTTCGATGGCCTGTCTGACCTTTTCCACTTCCATTCCCAGGGAAATCCCCAGTTTCTGATTCATTTCAGGATTTACATATACCGGCACGGCACCGCAGAGCACCATGGCATTGATGACGCTTTTATGGACATTTCTGGGAAGAATGATCTTGTCACCGGCACGGCACACCGAAAGGATCATGCTCTGAACCGCCGACGTGGTGCCTCCCACCATCAGATAGGCACCGGCGGCCCCGAATGCTTCTGCAGTCAGTTCCTCCGCTTCCCGGATCACGGAAACCGGATGGCAGAGATTGTCCAGCGGCTTCATGGAATTCACATCCAGGGATACGCATTTTTCCCCCAGAAGCTGTACCAGCTCCGGATTTCCCCGGCCCCGTTTATGGCCCGGCACATCAAACGGTACGACTCTCTTTCTCTTGAATGCTTCCAGGGCCTCGTAAATGGGGGCTCTCTTTTGTCTTTCTCTGTCCATGGCTGTACCTCTCAACTTCATAGATTTGCGGTATATTTCCGCATGACCCCGCCGGGCCCCTTGTTCTGCCTTCCTGCGGCAGCGGTGCGGATCCGTTCTGTTTCCGCGCCGTAAATTCCCGGGCAATAAAAAACGGATGACAGTTTCCCATCATCCGTTTCTACGATTCATATTCCGTTGGAAGCAGACTCATAGCTGCCTGCCTCTTCATGACTGTTATCGTTTTCAAGTCTCAATCGCAAATAGACTGTCCCTGCTTTTATTGACCGTTTCACAAGATGATGTGTATGATACACAGATTATAAAGGAATCAACTTATAAAATTTGAGCTTTTAACTCAATCAATAATGTGGTTTCCCACGCCGGCACTTGACCCGCCTGTCCGTCTGGGCTTAACTTCCGAACCGGAAGTGGTCACTTATTTGCATGAAAACGATACGTCTTTTCACACTGCCTTTACCATAGCATAATACATATGCAGATGTCAAGGAATTTTTTCGACAGGAGCCGGCGGGCTGCCCATGGGGAAACTGCCGGATTTTCCCGTAAAATCAGGAAAAAACCGGCGGCTTCCGGCCGCCGGGTCTGAAAATATGTCTGTTTTAAGATAAATTACGGAGAGGCGGAAAGAAAAAACATCTCTTTTTCCATATCAGGGTCATAAAGCTGATTATAGACCAGGTATTCATATTCCATGATTCTTTCCCGGAAAGGACTGTCTGTATCCGCAATTTCCGTCCAGGTATAGAAATTTCCGTCTCCGTCATAACATCCGAACGGATGAACCACCGGAAGTTCCTCTTTCATTTCCAGAAGGAACCTGTTATAGGGAGTCATTTCCAGTCCCGCCCGCTCCAGCACTTCAGATGACAGATAAATGGCCCCCAGACGGCCGTTGTCTTCTTCCTCCGTATCATAATTGGTCCAGATCAGATAGGGAGTTTCATACCACATGATCTTCTCACCGACCGGTACCTCGGTACTGGGTCTCCCGGCAATCTCATCAAAAAATTCATCTTCCACACTGGGCTGATGATCGCCGAACATTACGATCATGGTGGGCTCATCGGAATCCTCAAAATATGAGATCAGGTACTCCAGCGCCTCGTCGGATTTCTTCATCAGGGACAGGTACTGATCCGTCTTCGGATATTTTCCTTCCAGATCTCCCGTCAGCCAGACTTCCTGGGTAAAATTCTCGTGCTGATTCTCGTATCCTCCGTGATTCTGCATGGTTACATTGAATACAAACAGCCTGTCCTCAGGGTTTTCCTTGGCTTCCACAACCTCTATGATCTTTTCGTAATCCGCCTGGTCGCTGACATAGTTGCGCAGCTGCTCACAGCCTTCATATGCGCTTTCATCCATGAATTCATCAAAACCCATGTTTTTATAGCATTCCGTCCGGTTCCAGTTGTTGCCCGGATACGGGTGCATGGCAACGGCCCTGTATCCCTGGCTTTTCAGCGTGGACACCAGACTCGGCGTATTGTTTCTCACAAGGAACTGATAGGCGATGCAGTTGGACGGCAGCTGGGACATGGAATTGCCCGTCAGGAATTCATATTCCGTGTTGCTGGTCATGGAACCGAATACAGGAACACAGAGACTTCCTCTGGAGGTGTTCTCCGTCAGGCTGTTGAGAAACGGAAAATATTCCTGGTTGGTTTCAAAATCTCCCCCTGTCTTCAGTTCAGACAGGCTTTCATTCATAATGCAGATGAGATTGACCGGCTGAATGGCATCGCCGTCCTCTTCCTGCACTTCTTCCGCCCCTTCCGCCTGCATATCTTCCCGGATCTTCCGGACCGCTGACGCACTGTATCCCTCCGGCTTCTTCTTTACGATATACCGGAAAGAAACTGCCGTGGAAAGAATATAGCCATATTCACTGTAGCTTTCATTGAATTCCCACATGTTGATCTCCAGGTCCAGTCCCGACACAATCCTGGAAAAAAAGCAGAGTCCGTAAAGAAAGATGGCTGTGATACCCCCAAGGACAGCGGCCAGCCTTATTTTCTTTTTCCGGATCCGGAGCGGAAGCAGGATTGCCGCCGCCGCCAGCAGCAGAACACCGATTCCTGCCAGAATCATGGCAGGGGTCACCGTAAATCTGTAATTTCCCGCCACCGTCATGGCTGTTCCCAGTGCCATCACATCCCATATCATGATGGGCCGGTCCCTGAAGGCCACCACAAACGTTTCCGCCAGAGAAATCACATAGAAAATCAGCGCTCCGGCCGGGACTGCCAGTCTGGTATTTCCTGTTATGATAAATAAAAGCAGGTAAACCGCCAGATACCAGCCGAAATTCAGGGCTGCCATCAGAAAAGGAATCTGCGTCAGATTTCCGGTCACATATTCAAACAGCACAAAACTGACAAGGGGGGCCACAAGCAGGCAAAGGCCTCCCGCTGCCATTCTGAGATTCTCCGGCAGTTTTATCTGCTTTTCCGTCATATATTCTGCCTCCGTCATTCCGTATATTCAAAAGATTTTTTTATTTTATCATAATTCTCTTTCCAGCGTCAACGGAAGAACTGTGAAATAACCGTGAAAACAGGACGGAATCCGGCCTGCTGTCTCCGCTGCCTGCAGACAGAAAACAGGGGTCATGCGACCCCTGTTTTCTGTCTTAAATTCTTAAATCAGTCCCTTTTTATGAAGGAAATAGGTATATACGGCAGAAAGGATAATAACCACCATCATGATATAGCTCTGCTGCGCGGAAAAAAATGCCCTTCCCACAACGAAAATGGTGATCACCGGCAGAGCAATCGGAAGAATGGCCTGTTTCGGTGCCTTGGCAATATAAGGAAACAGCAGCGCGCCGAACAGAGCCGGAACCATGTTGGCAAATGCCGGCTGCAGGAACGGATTATTGTAAACCGGCTCGAAAACAGGAGCCAGAAACAGCATTCCCAGAAATACAATGGCCGTTGTCACAAATGTGGATGCTGCCACGGCAATGATGGATATGACATCCGCCTTATCCGTACCCGGGGCACACCCTGCCACTTCCATGGCATTGACTGCCGCAGGTATCTTCATATTGCTGACATTTCCTGTCACACATGCCATGTAAAGTGCACCGCTTCCGATGATGGGTGTAAAGGAAAGGTTCTCGCAGATGCCTGAAATGGCAAAGGTTATGAAAATCGGTGCTCCGCTTTTTAATACCAGCGGCAGATCCAGCGGTTCATGATAAACAGCTGCCAGTCCGAACGGCACCGCCATAAAGCAGAGCAGTGCCAGCACCACCGTGACCCGGCCCAGCAGATGGATCCTGTTGTAAAAACTCATTTCTTTCATTGTCATGTCCCCCCTATACCAATACTGCATTTACGACGCAGGACGCCAGCATACCGATGATCATGCTCAGCGGAAATGCGAATTCTTTGAGTTTTTTAAATCTTACAGCCACCTTGCCCAGCACCAGAGCGGAAATTCCCGCCACGAAAATGGCACTGATGGCCGGAATACTGGAAAAGTTGGTCAGATGGGGAGCTGCCATGGTTCCGTAAAGTCCGAGAAACATTGCCGTTGTAATCATGGGAACCAGAGACGCATTCTTTGTCTTCAGCGCTTCCACTTTCTTGTCATAGGTCTTCAGGAACAGGACATTGAAAATATTTCCTCCCAGGATACCGATGGTAACCACAAATACGATTCCGATAAAAATATCAGCCGGAATATCGCCCGAGGTAATGGATTCCAGTCCGAATGCCTCTGCAGCCATATTGGCGACCATGGTTTCATAGACGGCTGAGCCCACGACGCTCAGACGCAGCCACGGAAAAAATCTTCCCAGGGCAGGAACCAGAAGCAGATAGCTTATAATGATCGGAAGAGAGGGAATGATGGAAAACACAGCGCTGCTGGTGGCCGCCTGCTTGATTTCCTCTCTGGACATGTTCAGTTCTTTTGCCCGCTTCAGAGCAGCCATGACAAACAGCACAGGCTGAAGCAGCACGATCAGAATGGTGATTCCGCAGAGAATGGCCATTGCGGAACTGTTGGCAACTGTTAAATGTGACATTGTTTTTTTCCTCCCCGGTTATTCTTCCAGACGCGGTCCGATTTCACTGGGAATCGGGCATTCATATATACCGCCGGTCTCTTCTTCCAGTTCTTTCCTGGCCTGCCGGGCCAGTTCCGGATGTTCCATGATTTCAACGGCTGCAAGAGCCATGGCTTTTCCGGCCGTCAGCATGGCCTTATGGCCGATACCCGTATTGCCGTGAGCCGTCATCTGCCAGGTATGGGCAGCTGTTCCCAGTGTGGCAGTGGCTGTGGACAGCCAGGCGGTGGGCATCACATAGCTGGCATCGCCCACGTCGGAAGATCCTGCCTGGATTCCTCCGTTCCAGGTAAGAGGAGCAATTCCGGTATCCAGCGGCTTCTCGAAGTACTGTTCTGCCTTCTCCGCACCAAATCTTTTTTTAAGGCCTGCCTTCTTGCTCTCGATTTCTTCCGGAGTTCCTTCCATGAAGAATCTGCGGGCCAGATCAAAATCCTGCTGGTCATAGGCGGGAGCGCCGATTTTTTCCAGCGCATCCTGAAGGACGCCGGATATCACATGATTCGGCATGAAATCGGAAAGTCCCGCATACAGTTCATAGCTCATTTCAGTTCCGGTCATTTTGGCTGCGCCTTCCGCCACATCCACCACACGTTTGTAAATTTCCTTCACCTGCCAGGATTTGGGCGCACGGATAAAGTAATGCACGCAGCTGTGTCCCTGAACCACGTTGGGAGCAATTCCTCCCACATCCCGGTATGCATAATGGATTCTGGCATCCGGAATGATATGCTCTCTGAGGTAATTGACGCCCACGCTCATGAGTTCTGCCGCATCCAGAGCGGAACGTCCCTGCTCCGGAGCCGCTGCTGCATGGGAAGTAATGCCCTTGAACCGGAAAAAGACACTTACATTGGCCAGCGTGGAATATGTAACCACCCGGTTTTCATCGTTGGGATGCCATGTGAATGCCGCATCCACTCCGTCAAAGACACCGTCCCTTGCCATAATGGTTTTTCCGTTGCCTTTTTCCTCACTGGGACATCCGAACAGGATCACCGTGCCCTTTCCCGGGTTCTTCTCCAGATATTCCTTCACTGCCAGGGCAGCTGCAAAAGTTCCGGCTCCCAGAAGATTATGGCCGCATCCGTGGCCGTCCGGGTTGTCTCCGTCTGCGGCAGTTCTCTTCGTACATCCGCCTTTCTGGGAAAGTTCCGGCAGCGCATCATACTCGGCAAGGAATCCGATGACCGGCTTTCCTTCTCCGTACCGTGCCCGGAATGCCGTGGGCATTCCTGCCAGTCCCGTTTCCACGAAAAAGCCCTGCTCTTTCAGAACTTTTTCATAAAGTTCCGCACTTTTAAACTCATGGAATCCGGTTTCCGCGAAGTCAAAAATACGATCACTGACATCCACGATCAGATCTGCCTTGCCGTCAACCGCTCTGGTCACAAATTCTCTGGTATCCATTCCTCTCCTCCTGATTCCGGGGACAGCCGCAGCCATTCCATTTGACAGTCCCCTGTATTTATGCTTATAATAGTATAGCATTAAATAACCATGGCTTCCAATTCCCTGTATTGATTATGTTATAACTCTGTGGTTATATATGGAGGAATTCATGAATTTTCAGCATCTCCAGTATATCGTAGAAATTGAAAACTGCGGGTCCCTTTCACGGGCTGCCCGCTCTCTTTTTGTCTCCCAGCCCTATCTCAGCAAAATTCTGAAAGAGGTGGAGGATGAATACCAGATCGTTATTTTTTCCAGAAGCAAAAGCGGAATGATTCCCACGGAAAGCGGCCGTCTTTTCCTGGACATGTCCAAAGAGTTATTGAAAAACGCGGACAACTTTCAGAAGGTTTTTGATGAACACCGGGATATCTGCCGTCTCAGGGTCTCTTCCTGTCCCCTATCCCATGCCATGGACGCCTTTCTCCGGATGCTGACAGACATTCCCGAAAGTCCCCTGCGTTTTTCCTATCGTGAAACCACCACCATGGATGTGGTCAATGATATCCACACCGCCAATGCCGATATCGGGCTTATCCTTCTCAACAGCAATACCAGAAATACCATTCTGGAACTGCTCCAGCTCCGGCACATTTCCTGTGTTCCCCTTTTTACCTCCGGAGCCTTTCTCGTGGTCCGGTCCGGTCATCCGCTGCTTTCAAAAACCTCGCCCCTGACCACGGAAGACCTCTACCAGTACAATTTCGTCCTGTATCCGGATACCCGCGATGCCCACACGCATCTTGTGGAAAGCGCTTACGGAGACGCCTCCCTGAAACTCATCAACTGGCACCGGATCCGGCAGGTGGTCTATGTATACAGCCGCTCATCTCTTCACAATATTCTGACCCGGACCGACTATATCGGCCTGGGAACCATTTCTGCCCTGGACCAGGAAAACTCCTTCGGCATCGTGTCCATCCCGCTTCCGTCCGACATTCCGCGCCGGGACATACGGGAAAATGAAAATACCCTCTGCTGTATTTTTCAGGACGGACATGCACTTTCTCCTGCTGCACGGATGTATCTGGAATATCTGAAAAAATACTATGGAAATATTCAAGAAAAACAGGGGCTGTAAAGTCCCTGTTTTTCCATATCCGGATCCCGGATCTCAGTATTTTTCATTTTCAGAAGGGCAGCGGATCCGTCCTGATCCATAGGGGCAGCATCTGCCGCGTCTCCGCCTCCGCAGCACTTTTTCAGCTGCGCATCGTCGCCGTCAGCCGGGCCGGATGCCTCAGGAGCCCCAACGCATCCCCGCCGCTTCGCACAAGAATATCTGCATGGGAAATCAGGGCGGCACAGACGCCTTCCCTGTCCAGAACCGCAATTCTGAACTCTGCAGCGTCCATCATCTGAATATCATTGAATCCGTTTCCCACCGCACAGACGCCTTCCCCCAGTTCCCGCACGATATCTGCCTTAAAGGCGCCGGCTCCCTCTCTCGGGAAGGTACGCAGAGTCACCGGCAGGTCTTCACAGGCCTGTGCCGCGGTCCCGTGGGTATCTGCCGTCAGGACATAAATATCCAGAAATCCGGACAGGGCACGGATCCCCTCTGCCGCCTCCGGAAGAATTCTTCCGTCCAGGGCAATGGTCCCGTTATAATCCAGCACCAGCGAACGGAGCCGCAGAGGTTTCTCTCTTCCGGGAATTTCAATTTCCATCATGATTTGAAAATCTCCCCGTCTTTCATCACGAACGTTACGTTCTGAAGCACACGGATATCCTTTAACGGGTCACTGTCCACGGCCACCACATCCGCCAGCTTTCCTGCCTCAATGGAGCCTACTTTTCTGTCCCAGCCAAGCATCTGCGCCGCATTCTTTGTGGCTGTCAGAATGGCATCTTCCGGCGTAAAGCCGTCTTCCACCAGAAGTTCAAATTCCAGTGCCATGTTTCCGTGAGGGCTGAAAGGCGTTGCCGTATCTGTTCCGAAAGCAATCTTCACACCGGCCTCATAGGCTCTTCTCACTGCTTTCCTGTGGAGTTCCGCCACCACCGCGCATTTTTCCACCATGTGTCTGGGAATTCCTGCTTCCACGCCGTGTTTCATGATGTTATAGGGTGCACATAATGTGGGAACCAGCCAGGTCCCGTGTTCCACCATCATGCGGCATCCTTCCTCATCCATCATGGTTCCGTGCTCGATGGTATCCACGCCGGCTTCAATGGCCCACTTGATTCCCAGTGCTCCATGGGTATGGGCTGAAGTCAGCTTTCCTTTTCTCTTTGCCTCCTCACAGATGGCTCTCATCTCTTCAACTGTAAACTCCGGAGCCCCCGGATCGTCTCCCACCGACATAACACCGCCGGTGGCCATCAGCTTGATCTGGTCCGCACCTCTTTTGAAATTCTCTCTGGCTGCGGCACGTCCTGCATCCGGGCTGTCCACAATCATTCCCATGGAAGCTTTTCCTCCTATGTAGGGATTGAAATGTGAGTCCGCATGGCCTCCTGTGGTTCCCAGCGGTTCTCCGCTGCAGAACAGCCTGGGGCCTTTCACCACGCCCTGTTCAATCATGTTTCTGAGGGCAATATCCGTGAAACCGGCAGAGCCTTCATCCCTGAGTCCCGTAAATCCTGCCATCAGATCTCTCATGGCATAAACATAGGATTTCAGGGTCAGTTCCCCGTATGTGGCAAAGTTCATGGGAGCCGTTCCCGACGGTTCTCCGTTCATGTTCAGATGCACATGGCAGTCGATGAACCCCGGCATCACATATTTATCCGAGAGATCCACCACCTTCCGGTCTTCTCCTTCTTCGTCTGCTTTTCCGTATTCCACTTTTTCTATTCTGTTTCCGTCAATATATACTCTGGCATTGTCCCTGAATTTCTTTTCCTCCACATCAAACAGATGCCCGCACAATAATACCTGTTTCATGTCCGTCTCCTCCCTGATCACCGTTTATAGACGACTCCGTCCTTCATTACAAATGTACATCTGGTCATGACACGGATATCTTCCAGGGGATTTCCGTCAAAGGCAATGATATCCGCCAGCTTCGACTCCCGGATGGTTCCAACCTTATCCTGCCACTTCAGAAGTTCAGAATTGGTTCTGGTGGCAGCCAGCAGTGCCTGGGCAGGAGTAAATCCGTATCTGGTCATCAGTTCAAATTCGAAGGCCTGCTCACCATGGCGGTTGAAGGCGGTGCCGCTGTCGCTTCCGAATCCGATCTTCACTCCCATGGCCAGCATTTTCTTCAGATGCTCTCCATGATTTTCCAGACAGAGCTCCGCCTTTTCCACCATCCAGGGCGCCAGAGCGCCTGTTTTTCCGGCTTCCACGATTCTGTATGCGGCAATGATGGTGGGAATCAGATAGGTTCCGTACTCCTTCATCAGTTCCATGCCTTCATCGTCAATGAGCATGCCGTGCTCAATGGAAGTAATCCCGGCCCTTACGGCGTTCTTGATGCCCTCTGCACCGTGAGCATGGGCAGATGAAAGCTTTCCTCTTGTATTGGCAATATCCAGCGCGGCCTTCATTTCTTCAAAACTCAGTTCCGGAGCACCCGGTTCGTCTCCATAGGACATGACGCCGCCGGTGGCCATCAGCTTGATCTGATCCGCGCCGTATTTGAAGGTATAACGGGCTGCTTTTCTGGCTTCATCCGGGCTGTTGACGATCTGGCCGAAGCTGCCCCCGGTGATTTCCGGCCGGAAATCCGTGTCTCCATGGCCTCCGGTGGAGCTGATGGCCACGCCGGACACCACCATTCTCGGTCCGTATACCAGTCCGCTGTCAATGGCATCACGAAGGGCCACATCCGTGAAGCCCACAGCGCCCTCGTCCCGGATTGTTGTAAACCCTGCCATCAGATCTGCCTGTGCGTGGACCATGGACATCAGCTGTACCTCTCCCACCGTTTTCTTGGCCATGGGATCCATACTGGTTTCTCCGTTCATGTTCACATGAACATGAGCGTCAATGAGTCCCGGCATTACAAATCTGCCGCTCAGGTCAATGACGGTTCCGTCTGCCGTATCAGCCTGGTCTGCCGGCACTACCTGTACGATCCTGTTTCCTTCCGTCACAACTGCCATATTTTCTTCCACGGATCCGTCTTCTCCCCGGAAAAGACGGCCGCATTTTATAATCTGCTTCATGATTCCTCTCCCCTCTCTGAATGATGGATGTTCGCGGAAATCCGGACGGTTCCGGACATTCCGACCGCTCTCATGTTCTGGTGTACCCGTCTTTGCGCCTGCAGAACATCGTTAAAAGATCATGGGAACAATGATTCCTGCAAAGACCACGGATGCCACGGATACGGTGGTGAATCCGGCAATCAGCATTTTGGGAAGAAGTGCCCCCGACAGTGCCTCTTTCTGTTCCGGAGACGCATCTATGGTATTCACCACTTCATCGGTGACAATCTGGGTACAGGGATACCCGAACAGTGCCGTAATGCCTATGGCCACGGAAATGGGGGCAGAGTAATGGAAACACTTTCCGGCCAGTATGGAAAGGAATCCGATGCCTGCCACGCAGAATAACAGCATGCCCACCAGCGGCACGATCATATCCAGCAGAGATTCCACAGTCACGGACGTAAAGTTGCCCGGCAGAATCGCCAGTGTTCCCAGCATCAGGATACCGAAGCAGTTGGCCTTCTGAAGGGAATCCCGGTCCAGAAACCCGATTTCCGTAAACAGCACGCCGAAAATCAGGTAAGAAATGCTGGAATTCAGAATCGGCTGAGTTGCTCCCGGAAGCAGAGTCAGGTTGGAAACCCAGGTGGCCACAGATGCCGTAAGCGCCAGTTTGAACATGATGATTCCCGAAGTCTTGCTCCATTCCGGCATCTGTTTGATCAGACGCAGGTTAAGATTCCATTCTTTTCCTGACGCGGTGTTCTTTTTATATCCCGGAGTTCCGATTCCCTCTTTCAGGAGACGGGATGCCTCCATTTTCAGACATCTGGACGCCACCGGAAGTCCGAAAAACATCTGAAGAGAACAGATCAGGGTCGCATAGGCGGCCAGTTCCGGCCTTCCTGCTTCGTTTGCGGCATTGGAAGTAAGGATCGTTGCAATCACGCCGCCGGAAATCGGCGGAGCCGCACAGAGTGCATAATCTCTGCCGAAAAGCCAGCTGCCGATGGTAAAGGCAATGACTGCAATGCCCACCAGGCCGGCACAGGCCACCAGAACCGTCTTCCATTCACGGATCAGTTCTTTCAGATTGATCATGGTTCCCAGATTGGTGATCATCATGGCAATTCCGAAAGAGTTCATGATTGCCGGCAGTCCCGTATTGTTGAGGGAGTCCTTGGGGATGATTCCTGTCAGAAAACCTACCAGATAACAGAGACATCCGATGATAATTGCGGAGATTACAGCCCTGGTTTTATAGGCAACCGTATCGCCGAACAGGCCGAATACCAGCGTAAAAACCATAAAGCTGAACAGCGGGGTCCAAAGTGTTTCCATTTCCGTATACCTACCTTATATTTTTCTTCCGTACACCATTTTCTTTTTCGGTGCAACGCTTTAAATAATATAACACTTTAAACCGATGGTGTAAAGTTCTTTTGCTGCTTTTGCTGAAACTTTTTCCATTTCCTCCCTCTCCCTTTTCTGTCTGTCTTTCCGGCAACGGATGCCAAAAAAGGACTGCTCACCGGTTTCCGGTGAAACAGTCCCTTTTTTCTTTTCCGATTTCTTCCGGGGGCCTTCCGGCCTTCCCCGTCGGTATTTTTACATCATCTTATTTACCAGATCCATCAGTTCTTTTCCCAGTTTTTCTGCCTTTTCGTCGGCATCTGCCAGGGAAGTTCCCTTGACTCCGTAATAGAATTTGATCTTGGGTTCCGTGCCGGACGGACGGATACACAGCCATGCACCGTCATTCATATCATAATACAGCACGTTGGATACAGGAAGTCCGGTGGGCTTCACAGCGCCTGTGGCCAGATCCGTGATGGTGTCCGCCTTATAATCCCTGACAGAAACCACCTGATATCCTCCCATTTCTCTCGGAGGATTCTTCCGGAAACTCTCCATGATATCCTGAATCTTCTGCAGACCTTCTATTCCTTTCAGACCAATGGATTTTACCGTATCCTTATAGTAACCGTATTTTTCATACATGGCCACCATGGCATCCCAGAGGGTCATGCCCTTTTCCTTATAATAAGCGGCAGCTTCACAGAGTGCAGCCGTGGCGGAAATGGCATCCTTGTCGCGGGCATAGGTGCCGATGAGGCAGCCATAGCTCTCTTCCATGCCGAACATATAGGTTCCCTTTCCGGTCTGTTCTTCCTTCAGGATCTGCTGTCCGATATACTTGAATCCGGTGAGAACCTCCACCAGCTCACAGCCGTAATTTCTGGCCACCGCGTCCACCAGATTGGTGCTGACAATGGATTTGATAACCTGTCCGTCAGCCGGTATGGTTCCCTTGGCCTGTTTCTGGCTCAGAACATAATCACACAGCAGAGCGCCGGACATGTTGCCGGTAAGAGGAATATACTCTCCGGAAGCAGCGTCTTTCACATATACGCCCAGACGGTCCGCATCCGGATCCGTAGCCAGAACCAGATCGGCATTCTTCTCTTTTGCCAGCTTAAGTCCAAGGGTAAATGCCTCTTCCGCTTCCGGATTGGGATAGCTCACTGTCGGGAAATCTCCGTCCGGCAGCTCCTGCTCGGGAACCACATAGACGTTCTCAAATCCGATTTCCTTCATGACTCTCCTGGCCGGTATGTTTCCGGTGCCGTGAAGAGGTGTATAGACAATGGTAATGTCTTTCTGCATCCGGTTGATGGCTTCCTGATTTACCACCTGAGCTTTCACCTGAGCAATATATCTGTCATCGATTTCTTTTCCGATCACCTGATAGGTACCTGCTTTTTCCGCTTCTTCCACGGTGGTGGTCTTCACTGTGGACAGATCCTCAATGGCCAGGACCTCCGCCGTGACTCCCTTGTCGTGGGGCGGTGTGAACTGGGCACCGTCTTCCCAGTATACTTTATAGCCGTTGTACTCCGGCGGATTATGGCTGGCTGTGATATTGATTCCGGCAATGCATCCCAGTTCTCTGACTGCAAAGGACAGTTCCGGAGTCGGTCTCAGCGATTCGAATTTATAGGCTTTGATCCCGTTGGCCGCCAGTGTCAGTGCTGCCTCCATGGCAAATTCCGGAGACATGTGCCGGGAATCAAAGGCAATGGCTACGCCTTTTGCGGCGCCGCCCTGTTTGATGATATAATTTGCAAGACCCTGTGTGGCACGGCGCACGGTGTAGATATTCATACGGTTGATGCCTGCTCCGATGATTCCGCGGAGACCTGCCGTACCAAATTCCAGATCCATGTAAAACCGTTCCCTGATCTCATTCTCATCTTCTGCGATGGCACGCAGTTCTGCTTTGGTCTGTTCATCAAAATACGGGTTTTCCAGCCATTCCCGGTAGATCTTCATATAATCCTTCATCTGCTTGAACTCCCCTCGCTATATTTAAGTCCCCGTCTTTCTGCGGAAACTTCTGCTCTTATTATAGTACAAATACCCGGAAAAAGAAAGCGTTTTCCAATGGCCGGAAACACCGACGGACCGGCCTTCCGCCTACAGAAGACTGGCGATGAATTCTTCCCTGGCGCTCTGCTGCTGCTCCAGGCTCTTTATTTTATCCGCATTTCTGGCAGGGATCCAGGCCTTATTGGCATTGTAATAAAAGTTGATCTGTTTCCAGTATTTTTCAGGATACAGAAACAGACAGTACAGGCATTCCTTCTCCGTACGGGTCAGGGGAAGCACCCGTTCATATGCCTCCAGCATGGACGCTCCCAGGAATCTGCTCCAGTCATGTTTTTCCATGACCTTGCGCATGAAGTAATAAAGGTCCTCTGCCTGAAGGCCCAGATGCATCTTGCTGAATTCCGTCACCGCCACATAATTTCTGCCGATCAGCACATGGTGCTGATTCAGTTCTCCGTGGCAGACATGATATTCTTCCCGGAGGGCATCCCCTTCCCGCAGAAACAGTTCCCGCATGCGTTCACAGGCTTCTGCCGCCTGGTCGTAGAATCTCTGGAAGCTTCCGATGACACAGAGTTCGAATTCATTTTTCCGCTGTTTCCCCCGGATAAAGGATCTGGCTTTTTTCAGTTCCCGGTTATGTCTTTCCATGGCAGCATAAAGCGGCGGCGACACCATGGATTTCAGGTTCCATTCTTCCCTGGCCGGAACCGTTCTGAGAAGTTTGTGAAGGACGGCAATCTGACGGATAGCCGACAGAATCTCTCTGGTATCCTTGATGTCACACTCCCTGTCCGCAAACCAGTCCTTGACCACAAATCTGGTTCCGTCCTCCGCCGCAGAAATCAGCTCCCCTTCCCGGTTTCTGAGATACTGATCCACTTTCAGGCTTTCACATTCCTCCACGGACTGCAGGACCTTTTCCTCAAATTCCAGCCGTTTCACGGTTCCTTTATATTCTTTTAAAAGTTTCAGGCCCCGGTCCGTTTCAAAAATCCACGCCCCGCGGCCTTTTCTCAAGCTTTCCACCTGAAGCTCATACTGGCCGATGACCTCCGTATTCCAATCATTCACATGCGTCCCTCCATATCCCATCTAAGCTACTTCTAGGGTATGAAAAGGAAGATTGAAATATGAAGACAAATTACAGGCGGTCTTTTAATTTTTCCAGGAGAATATCCTTTCTGTTCCATTCCGGGCGCTCCAGCACCAGCTCAAAGAGCCCGGACAGTGCCTCTCCGATTTCTTTTCCGGGTTTTATTCCTGCAGCCATCAGGTCCTGCCCGTTGACTGCCATTGTTTTCAGACTGATGCAGTCACCTGCATCCAGAATTTCCCGGCGAAGGCTGTCCAGCCTGCCGGCAGTGCCTTTTTCCGGAAGTCCCCGGAATTCTTCTTCCAGGGCCTTCAGTTTCAGAATTCCTTCCATCTGATAGGACGTGGTCCGGCTCATCAGTCTCCGGACCGCCGTTTTCTCCGCCGGCAGATGGTTTCCGAACCCGCTTACCATGGCTTTCACGTTGCCGATGGTCTCGTTGTCCGACTTCAGCCCCTTCAGAATCCTGACTGTGTCTTCCGGTCTGGAATACCGGAGAAATCCGGCCCACCGCATGGATTTCTCTGCCGGCAGCCCGGCAATCATCTGCAGAGCCTCTTTCTGCCGGTTTTCCGGATAGCCGGAAAATACCTGGTCAAATTTCTCCGACACATACCGGCTGATTCCCGTTTCCTTCACCATGACCATTTTCTCCGGGTGCTGCGAAAGAAGCAGTTTCAGCAGTTCCGTATGAATTCTTTCCCGGCTTACCTTGAGAAGATTCGGAGCAATCTCCCCCACGGCAGCCAGAGTCTCCTCCTGTATGGAAAAGTTCAGCTGGGCTGCAAACCGGACGGCTCTGAGAATCCGCAGCGCATCTTCCCCGAACCGCTCTTCAGGGCTTCCCACACAGCGGATTATCCCTTTTTTCAGATCTTCCATACCGCCGAAAATATCCACCACGCCGGTTTCATGGCTGTAGGCCATGGCGTTGATGGTGAAATCCCTGCGTTTCAGGTCCTCTTCCAGATTTTTGGTAAATTCCACGGAATCCGGATGCCGTCCGTCATGGTATTCGCCGTCAATCCGGTAGGTGGTCACTTCATACCCCTTCCGGTTCCTGATTACGGTCACGGTTCCATGTTTCAGTCCCGTATCCACGGTTCTGGGGAAAATTTCTTTCACTTCCCCTGGCTTTGCGGAAGTGGTAATGTCCCAGTCTTCCGGTACGCGTCCAAGGATCGTATCCCGGACACAGCCGCCCACGGCAAAAGCAGAAAAGCCCTGTTCCCTGATTTTGCCTATGATCCATTCCACTTCATCGGGCATTTCGATCCTCATCCACTCACCTCAGTTTCCGTCACATGTTCTCAAATACAGGGATCAGCCGTCTTGCCAGCACCGAGGCCAGAACACACAGAATCAGATCCCCGCCCACCGTCAGAAGGAAACAGTTGATCAGCACCAGTTTCCATCCCACGGTCACATGAAGAATATAGTTGCTGCAGACATAAAAATATATCATTCCGCACAGATACATGGCTGCCAGTCCGCAGAAAGAGCACCAGAAAAGCCAGGGAAACGTCATGCGGCGTCTCCCTTCATAAACTTTCCCGGTCACAAACGCGGCAGCGGCAAATCCCAGAAGGAATCCGAAGGTGGGTTTCAGAAGATACGCCGGTCCTCCTCCGGATGCAAAGACCGGAATCCCGCACAGACCTATGACCAGATACGTGCAGACGCTGGCCAGAGCCAGCCGGCTTCCCAGAACCAGAGCCGCCAGCAGGACAAAAAAGAACTGCAGCGTAAAATGCATGGGCACCGGCTGAACCGGTATGGTGATCTTTAAAAACGCCCCCACGGCAACCAGGGCTGAAAACAGACCTCCCATGGCCAGGTCCCGGATCGTCAAAGTTTTTCCTCTCATGGAATCCTCTCTTTAGTATGCCTTGCCCCAGTAAACCATCTTTTTCGCCGGTTTTCCGCAGCACACGCAGGTATCTGCGATCTTTTCCTGGGCAAACGGCATGCAGCGGGATGTGACGCCCACTTCTTCCTTCAGCCTGTCTTCACATTCCTGACAGCCGCACCACATGGCCTTGATGAAGCCCGGTTTGGTATCGGCAATCTTTTTCATCTCTTCCAGTGTGGATGCAGAATAGGTATGGCTGTCTCTGTGAGCCTTTGCCCGCTCAAACATGTCTTTCTGAATGGTATCCAGGAGTTCTCCCACTTTTCCCGCAATCTCATCCAGGGAAACCGTGATCTTTTCATGGGTGTCACGGCGCACCAGAACTGCCTGGCCTGCCTCAATGTCCTTGGGTCCCAGTTCCACACGTACCGGAATTCCGCGCATCTCGGACTCACTGAATTTCCATCCCGGACTCTTGTCGGAATCGTCCACTTTCACACGGAAACCGGACAGAACCTGTTCCACCTGACGTGCCTTCTCCAGCACGCCCTCCTGCTGCTGGCGGATCGGAACAATCACCACCTGGGTGGGAGCGATTCTCGGCGGAAGCACAAGACCTTCATTGTCACCGTGTACCATGATGATGGCACCGATCAGACGGGTGGTCATGCCCCAGGATGTCTGGTGAACATATTTCAGCTGATTGTCTCTGTCAGAATACTGGATGCCGAATGCTTTGGCAAATCCGTCTCCGAAGTTGTGGCTGGTGCCGGACTGGAGTGCCTTTCCGTCATGCATCAGCGCTTCAATGGTATACGTGGATTCCGCACCGGCAAATTTCTCCTTGTCCGTCTTCTGTCCGCGGATCACAGGCATGGCCAGCACTTCCTCACAGAAGTCCGCATACAGGTTCAGCATCTGGATGGTTCTTTCCTCTGCCTCTTCTGCGGTTGCGTGGGCCGTATGGCCTTCCTGCCACAGGAATTCCCTGGAACGCAGGAACGGTCTGGTGGTCTTTTCCCATCTCACCACGGAGCACCACTGATTGTATACTTTCGGAAGGTCTCTGTAGGACTGGATATCCCTTGCGTAAAAATCACAGAACAGTGTCTCGGATGTGGGACGGACACAGAGTCTTTCCTGAAGTTCTTCCAGTCCGCCATGGGTCACCCAGGCCACCTCCGGCGCAAAACCTTCCACATGATCCTTTTCTTTCTGAAGCAGACTTTCCGGAATAAATAACGGCATGTACACATTCTTTACTCCTGTCTCCTTAAAACGGCGGTCCAGCTCCTGCTGGATATTTTCCCAGATGGCATATCCGTCAGGCTTGATCACCATGCAGCCTTTTACGCTGGCATAATCCACCAGTTCAGCCTTTTTCACCACATCGGTATACCACTGCGCGAAATCTTCTTCCATGGAGGTAATGGCCTCCACCATTTTCTTTTCCTTTGCCATGATCCTCTCTCCTGTTGATTCTTGTTTTCGTTTTCTGCCTGGGGGCTTTTATACCGGCGGAAGGTCCGGAGACTTTTTTCCGTTATATAAAAGCCGGCTGGCGCTCCCAAAGGGACCGACAGCCGGCGTTACCACCCAATTTAACTCCTGAATGATGCAGGAATTCTCTCTTTTCCGTTAACGCCGGAATACGCTGCAGTTTCATGCAGAGCTCCAAGGCCGGTTTCAGCGCTGCGCACATGGGAATTTCCACCGTTCTCCCCTCTCTGGAATGCCGCCGTTCACTTACTTTTCCTCTTCTCAGCTTTTTTCTTTCATTTATGCTGCCGCCAGGACATACTGTATGAGACCTGCCGGATTCGTTTTGATTTTAGAGGATCGGCAGGCATTTGTCAAGTCCATAATCGGCCGCAGGGGCCCTATGCTTCAGAATCCTTTCGGAACCGTCGTCAGGAATCTCTCTGACACACACAATATGGAGAGAAAGGATTGCGGAAGCTTCATTCTGCGGCGGTAGATTTATTCTCTCTCTTATGGTAAAATTCCTGTGAAAACGAAAAAGCCGCCGCCGCATTCCGTGCAGCCGTGACACACACGAAAAACAGCTGCTGATGCTTTGCAGGCCAGTGATGAAACTATTTGAAAAAGGATGATACTATGGGTTTTACTGCCATTGAAAAAAAGGACTGGAAAAGAAGCGCATATTTTGACCATTACTTCTCAGACGTGCCGTGTACATACAGTATGACAGCAGCACTGGATATTACGTGCATAAAAAAAGCAAATAGAAAACTATACCCCACAATGCTTTACTGCATTGCGTCTGTTGTCAACCGGCATTCGGAATTCAGAACCGCCATCAACAGGAACGGCGTATTGGGCATCTATGATACCATGTCTCCCTGTTACACCGTTTTCCACAAAGATACGGAAACCTTCTCAAATATATGGACTGAATTTTCCGCTGATTATCATGATTTCTGTGCTGCATATGAAAGTGATTTATCAAAATACGGTGCCGCAGAAAAAATGGAAGCAAAACCTGACGTTCCGGAAAATGTTTTTCCCGTATCCATGATTCCATGGACAAGTTTTTCCGGATTTCATTTAAATCTGAAAAAAGGATATGACTATCTGCTCCCCATTTTTACAATGGGAAAATTTTATGAACAGGATGGAAAAACACTTCTCCCGTTATCTGTTCAGGTTCATCATTCAGTCTGTGACGGATTTCATGTTTGCCGTTTTATCAATGAGCTGCAGGAACTGATCCCCACGGTTATTTAAATCAGCTTCCGGCCTGCCCAGAAACAGTGCACATACATCCGTTCTCCGGCCTGCGGGATGTATAATGAAAAAGGCCCACGGGTGAAGTGTTCCCGTGAGCCCTGCAGCACTGACAGTATATGGAAGAGTCTTGCTTTCGCATGTTCCCTGAACACCCTGTTTCACCGGATAAGAGTCTGTTTCAGGCCACATGACCCCTGCGGCGTTTTTCGTCCACCCTGCACTGCTCCTCAAATTCCCTCAGCTTTCCCTTTGCATCCGGGCTCAGATCCGCGGGCACCTGTATGGATACGGTGGCGTACTGATCACCGTACGAAGACGGACGGTCCATGGAAACAATTCCCTTTCCTTTCAGACGGATCTTCGTTCCTGAACGGGTTCCCGGACGGATTTTGCAGAGGACATCGCCGTACAGTGTCCGGATGGTTGCTTCTCCGCCCAGCACTGCAGTGGCAAACGGAATTTCCGCCGTGGTATACACATCCTGTCCTTCCCGCCGGAATCCAGGTTTCTCTTTTACCTGTATTTTCAGCATCAGGCTTCCCGGCTCTCCTCCGCGGACTCCCGGCATTCCCTTTCCTCTGAGTCTCAGTGTCTTTCCGTCGCTGATGCCTGCAGGAATCGTCACTTCCAGAGTCTGGACCTTTCCCAGGGCATCCTGGAACCGAATCACCTTTCTGCATCCGAACGCAGCTTCTTCAAACGTGATTTCCGCTGCGGCATGAAGGTCGCTTCCGTTTCCGGAAGTCTCTTCTCCTCCGAATTCAAATCCGAATCCGTTTCCTCCCCGGAATCCTCTTGGATTCCCGAATCCTCCGGTGCCAAATCCGCCGGTCCTCTGGTATTCTCCGGCTCCGAAGCCGTTTCTGAAACTGCCTCCGAAAAACTCTTTCAGAATATCATCCATGTCCTGGCCGCTGCCTTCAAAATGGAATTCACGGAAACCTCCGTTTCCGTTTTCTCCGAAACCGTGGCCGCTGTTTCCGTCAAAAGCCGCACGCCCGAACCGGTCGTAAGCTTTTCTCTTTTTTTCATCTCCCAGAACGTCATATGCTTCGGATATCTCTTTGAAACGTTCTTCTGCTTCCGAGTTTCCTTTATTGGAGTCCGGATGGTATTTTTTTGCAAGCCTGCGGTATGCTGATTTTATGGCCGCAGCATCGGCATCTCTGCTGACGCCCAGAATGTCGTAATAATCTCTTTCCTTTTTCACAGCCATCCCTCTCTTTCATGGTTCAGAATGACAGGCAGTCATGCAGCCTGTCATAAAATTCTTCCAAATATGAAAGCCGCCGGAAAACCGGCAGCTTTTGTCATCTGTTCTATATGTAATATAACACACACATTTTCTGTTGTCAACAGGAAGAAGAGAATCTTTCTTTTTTCCTGGCGCCGAACACCTCCGAAATCTCTGTTATGGAAACAAATGCCCCCTGATCACAGCGTTCCACCAGATCTCTCATTTTTCCGATCTGAAAGCGGTTCACCACAAAATAAATCACCGTTCTTTTTTCATTGGAGTAGAATCCATGGGCATCCAGCAGCGTCACGCCGCTTCCGAACTCTTCTGACAGTGCACGGCTTACTTCTCGGGGATGTTCTGTGATGATGATCGCTGCCTTGGCTTTATCCAGGCCTTCCACGATAAAATCCACGGTCTTTAAGGCCGCCGCATATGTGACGATTGAATAAAGAGGGAGAATCCAGCTGCTTTTGATGAATCCGATCACAATATAAAGCAGCACATTATAGGCCATCACAAAGGTTCCCACCGTCACGCCCAGTTTTCTGGAAAAGATCACAGCCAGAACCTCAATGCCGTCCATGGCTCCTCCGCAGCGGAGAGCCAGACCGCTCCCGACTCCCGAAATCATGCCGCCGAATACCGCGCACAGAAACAGATCCTGTTCTGCCAGCGGCGATGCAATGGTCACATCCACAGGCAGTACATAGGTAATCAGATATGACACGGCAGAATATACGGCCACAGCGTAAACGGCAGAGACTGTAAACATGGTTCCCTGTTTTTTCCATCCGAACAGAAACAGGGGCACATTAAGCACAATCAGAAACAGAGACAGGGTCATATATTCCGGTGTCAGCTGCCACAAAAGCATGGATGTGCCGGAAATTCCGCTGTCATACAGCGCCACCGGCGCCAGAAACAAGGTGACGCCGACGGCATTGATGATTCCCGCCGCCGTCAGCAGCATGAAGTTTTTCAGTATTCTGGGGTTTGTCAGATAACTGCGGAAATTTTTCAAGTCATACCTCCTTAAAGAAGACAGAAACCGGCTTTTTCTTTATGCATGTTTCGTATAAAGCCAGACTCCTGCCAGAACAATGATTCCGCCGGAAAGCTGCAGAATTCCCGGCACTTCCTGAAAAAGAAACAGGGCTGCCGCTGCCGCAAAAACCGGCTCCGCCAGCTTTACCGTACTCACATAGGTGGGAGACAGATATTTCAGACTCCAGCTGAAAATGCTGTGTCCCAGAAGAGTACAGAAAACAGCCAGGCACAGGCTCATGATCCAGTCTGCTTTCTCATACCCGAAAACCGGGGTCCCTGAAATAAGATCCAGCACAAGCAATGTCAGGAAGCTGGACCAGTAAAGAACATATGTATAAACCGTGGTGGACATGTGGCCTCTCTGCCTTGTGCCGATCAGTGTATAACATGCAGAAAATCCGGCTGCAGCCAGAGCCAGAAGATCCCCCCGGAACGCGTCTTTTCCCTGGTCGCCTCCGCCGTCCGCCGCAGCAATCACGATGCTTCCCACCAGGGCGATTCCGATGGCCGCCACCTCCATGGGGCCGATCTTCCTTCCGAAAAAAAGCAGATAACCGAACGCAGCAAACACCACCTCCGTGCATACCAGAACCGTGGAACTGGCAATGCTGGTCAGGAGAAGTGATTCAAACCACACATAAAAGTGGAGCGCCAGAAAGACTCCGGCAGCCGCACACCAGAGCAGTTCACGGATTTTCATGGAAAACAGTTCACGGCGGTGACGTGCCATAACCAGCGGAGTCAGAAGAATCACAGTCCATCCCAGCCGGTACGTTGCCGTAATGTTGCTGGGTGCCGTCATATACCTGAAAAAGACGGAGGACATCGACGCACACAGTACTCCGACCGTCAGAATCAGCTTGGCCGAAATCACCGGCCGCTCTTTGGTATTTTCCATGTTTTCTCCTTTCTGCGGGCCGGCACACATACCGGACACCGCACGGAAATCCCTGCGCATACTTTTTTTCATTTTAGGAGAACCCCAAATAAATGTCAATCGTTTTCCCGGTACATATCCGTAAGGTCCTCGATCAGAATATATCCGATGGGCCCCAGCAGAAACCCCGCGATTCCGAACAGCCTGAGTCCCACATACATGGACGCCAGTGTCTCAAGAGGGGAAAGTCCCACCTGGTCTCCCATGATCCTGGCTTCCATGATCTGGCGCAGGAAATAACAGAGTACATAAAGTCCGAGAATCACTGCAGCCTTTCCCCACTGTTTTCCTGCCAGCAGAATCATTCCCCAGGGAATCAGGACGGTTCCGGTTCCAAACACCGGGAGCGCATCCAGCAGCCCGATTCCTGTGCCGAACAGAACCGCATAAGGATTCCGGATCAGAAGGAGTCCCAGAATGCAGAGCCCCGACGTCACAGTCATGATGATCAGCTGGCTCTTCAGCCATGCATTTCCCACGGTCACCAGTCTCCTGCCCAGGAGAGAATATTCCCTGTGGAAATCGGAACGGCTCTTTTTCTCTCTCAGATCATCCATTTCCTGTATGCAGAGAATTGCCGCCACAAAAAATATGATGATGAAAACCAGCGCTTCCGCAGCTTTTTTTACCAGGGTCATGGAATTGGTCATCAGGGCAGGCATTGTGGACTGCTTCACTACCCTTCCCAGTTCCGCAACCATTTCCCCGGCCCGTTCCACCAGATATCCGCTTCGCAGCCCCAGGGCCTGCTCTGCACTCCTGCATCCCTCTGTCAGCCACCGGTCCAGAGATTCCAGCCACAAAGGAAACCGCTCCAGAAACATGCCTGCTTCTGACAGAAACTGCTTCCCTCCAAGATATCCCAGCCATACCACACCGGCCGCCAGGATGGTCAGTTCTGCTCCGCCGATGACTCCCGCAGGAATCTTCCGTTCTTTTCCCATGATCTTCAGACGGATTCTGCTTTCAAAAAAGCGGACCGACGGACGCAGCCAGAGTGCCGCCGCATAAGCCAGCAAAAAGGGAATCACAAGGGGCAGGAGGTATTTGAATCCTCCGTATACAGCCCCTGCAATTCCCGTGGTCAAAAGAATTTTCTTCAGTTTTTTAACCGGTTTCACCATGGACCCACCTGCTTTTTGATTTGTACTTCTTTTGTACAAACCTTATTATGGGCCAAAGACCGTGGTTTATTCACGCCGGAAAAATTTTTCAAATATGCCGCCTGAAGGCGTTATGGAAAACTCCATGGGCCTGCCCGTCGCCGGATGAACAAAGGAAAGTCCGCTGGCGCAGAGAGCAAGCGGCGTGAAACCGTTCCTCCTTTCTTCCCGGTTTTCTCCGGTATTCCCGTATCTGGCATCCCCATAAATGGGAAATCCTCTGGAAGAAAGCTGTACACGGATCTGGTGATGCCGCCCTGTCTTCAGATGAATTTCCAGAAGGCTCAGAACCTGTTCATCCACTTTGCATGTATCCAGAACCCGATAGGACAATTCTGCCCTTCTGGCATCTTTTACACCTTTATCCACAACCTGTGAATAATTTCCATCCACACTTTTTTTTAAATAGTCCACAAGATTATCCACATTATCCACAGGTTTTCCACAAACAACTGCCAGATATGTTTTTCTGATTTTTCCGGACTGAAGCTGGCTGCTCAGTCTGGCTGCGGCATTTTTCGTCCTCGCATATACCATAATCCCGGATACGGGTTTGTCCAGCCTGTGGATAACTCCAATATACGGTTCCCGTCCGGGTGTGCATAGTTTGTTCATAACCAGATATGTCTTCAGACGGCTTACCATATCCGGTTCAAACCGTCTGGCCGTCTGGGATTCCACACCGGCCGGCTTTAACGCCACGAGGATCTCCTGATCCGCATACAAAACTTCCTGCATGTTTTTTCCTCCGCAAAATAAAATTGCTTGCATATTTTCTGCCGCAATGGTATAGTATATAAAAATGCATTATGTAGTTTTCAAAACTACATAATAATGTTATAATAATTATCTGAAATGGAGGGAGTATCCATGAAACTGAAAATCAAGGATCCTGTCAGCGCACTCACCCATTTTATCGCGATGCTCCTGGCACTCTTTGCCACTGTACCGCTGCTGCTGAAAGCAGCACAGGAAGAAAGCGGTCTTCAGACTGCCGCTCTTGCCGTATTTATTGTCAGCATGGTCCTGCTGTACGCCGCAAGTACCGCTTATCATACCTTTGATATTTCCGAACGGGTCAACCGGATGCTGAAAAAAATTGACCATATGATGATTTTTGTCCTGATTGCAGGCACCTACACACCGGTCTGCCTCATCGTCCTGGGGGATGCCTCGGGTTACCGGCTTCTGGCACTGGTCTGGGGCATTGCCGTTCTCGGAATCATCATCAATGCCCTGTGGATCAACTGTCCGAAATGGTTTTCATCCTGTATCTATATTTCCATGGGATGGGTATGCGTTACCGCCATACGCCAGATTATTTCCGCACTTCCGGCCCCTGCATTCGGATGGCTGCTGGCCGGCGGCATCATCTACACCATAGGCGGTGTCATCTACGCGCTGAAACTTCCCGTTTTCAATTCCCGGCACAGGCTTTTCGGCTCCCATGAAATTTTCCATCTCTTTGTCATGGGCGGCAGCTTCTGCCATTATGTGATGATGTTCCGGTTCGTGGCCGCATGAATCCCCGGCTATGTAGACGGCAATGGCACGGTTCAGAAACCATCACCGTCCCGGAAACCATGGATTTCCGGATCTATAATAAAGCACCGGCCGGATGCGGATTGTCATGTGTCCCGGCTCATACTCTATTATATGGTATTCTTTCCGGTTTGCAACCTGGCATCCATCAATATTTTTCCAGACAGAAACGGTATGGCATCCTTTTTCGCCATACCGTTTTTCCGCTCTGTTTCCGTCAGTTCCTTTCCCGGATTTCCTTGATCAGAATCAGTCTGTCTCCGGGATGAATCAGACTGTCACTCAGATCATTGGCTGCCATGATGGCATCCACACTGGTGTGGAATTTCCTGGCAATTTTCCACAGGGTGTCTCCGCTCTGCACAATGTATCCGGCAATGCCCGGCATGCTTTTCAGCTTTTCCATATCCAGCGGCTCTTCTCTCACATTGAGAATCACCTGCTCGCAGACCGGCTGAAGCACCAGAGTATCAATGGTAACAGCCGCCCGGATCTCCACGCTGTCGCCGCCCAGCATGACTGCGGTCAGCTGCTCCAGTCCCGGTTCCAGCTGGTATATGCTGTTTTCCGTGATGCCGGGGACTTCCGCCGTCATGCGGAACGGCACCATAACCACGGAAGAGCCCACCGGAGACCTGTCTTCCGCTGTCAGATACAGAAGCCGTACTTCCAGAACTCCCTCAATATGAAGTCCCTCTTCCTGAATCTGTACCTCATCAATTTTCACATCGCCGTCGCTGTGACAGATCTGCAGAATCCTCTGCCCGCTGTCCAGAACAATCTTTTCCTGAACTTTGTTTTTCAGGGTATTTCTCGCTGCAATCTGATCAAAACAGGCCTCCCCGGTTTCCGGTATGGCTTCCCGGTCAAGGGCATACAGATCGCTGAGAATTTCCGTCTGCTCTTCTTCATAAAGCCGTATATCCAGCTCCATGACCGCATCAATGGAAATTTCGCGCATTTCACCGTCCGAATCGGGATTCACTTCCATGGCTTTATGTATCAGACGGACCGTAATAAAGGGAATCATCCCCTCCACGGATTCTTCCAGCTGAACTTCTCCGGAAAACGGCACGGTTTCCTCCAGACACTGGATCTGAGCCTGGGATTCTTCGCCTGTGTAAATGGCAAACACCATAAGCTCCCCGTCTATGTGGATCTTCCCGTCCAGAGGCTTGGTCTCCACTCCGCGCAGACGGATATCCTGCCAGAGAAGCGTTTCAATATCCGGCCTGTTGCCGGGAAGATTCAGCACTTCCTTTACCCGGAAAGTATCCTTGCGGCGGACCGCAATGGCCGCTGCCGTGATTTCCCGCTTCAGCGTCTCCACATCCCCGTCAAACTCCGCGTCCGCAGCAGCTTCCGTGCTGCAGAGCGTCTCGGCCTGTATCTTCAGGGTTACCAGCGCCTTGACACTCAGTTTTCTGGAATTGATCAGCCCTATATTCAGATCATCCAGTTCCCACCCCACCTGAATATAGTCCTGTTCCTCCAGCCCCGGTACATTCACATTTTCTTCAAAAGGCAGCGTGCCTGCAAGAGTCATGATTCCGCCGTCCGGCTTCCGGTACAGGACACGGAAATTCAGTTTCCCTTTTACCGCCACTTTTTCTCCCAGATTCTTTGCCGATTCAATCTGGATTTCTCCGCTGTCCAGAATCAGTTCTTCCGCATCATCCATGGAATCCGGGACGTTGAAATCATCATCCAGTGTAATCTGGGAGGTGACATTTCCTCTCCTCCGGTTCATATGGATATGTTTTTTTACCAGCTCCATCATAAAAACGCCACCAAACCTTTCCAAAGCTACTGCTTTATGAAAGTTTATGACGGCGTCCTTTTAAATATGACGGACCGGAACCTGAGGCCCCGGTCAGATGCCTGAAGCCTCCGTTTCCCCGGTCCTGTCGTACTCTTCAAGAAAATTGTGACGTTTTCCGTGGTGCACATATCCGATGCATGCATCCAGATTCACATTTCCCACACTTTTGAAAATGTTGGTTTCGATATATGGATTGGTCTTTCTGAAACCGGCAATCAGTTTCTTCATTTCCTTCCTCTTTGATTTTTCTTCTTCATTTTCACGGGCTGAAGCCTCCGTAAACCGGCAGGCGCACTGAAGAAACCGCAGGTTATTGTATTCTTTCCAGGCAAGGATATCCGCTTCTTTCACCAGATAAAGCGGCCTGATGAGCTCCATGCCCTCAAAATTTGTGCTGTGGAGCTTTGGCATCATGGTATTGACCTGAGCTCCATACAGCATGCTCATGAGAATCGTCTCGATCACATCGTCAAAATGATGTCCCAGGGCTATTTTATTGCATCCCAGCTTTTTTGCCTGGGAATACAGATATCCCCGGCGCATCCTTGCACAGAGATAACATGGCGAATCATCCACATCCACCACCACGTCAAAAATCTCCGACTGAAAAATATGCACCGGAATTCCCAGCGTGACTGCATTTTCCTCAATCAGTGCCCGGTTTTCCGGATTATATCCCGGATCCATCACCAGAAACTGAAGACCGAACTGCATTTTTCCATGCCGGAGAATTTCCTGCATGCATTTCGCCAGCAGCATGGAATCCTTTCCTCCGGAAATGCAGACCGCTATGTTATCTCCTTCCCGGATCATCTCATAGTCATTGAGTGCCCGGACAAAAGGCCGCCAGATCTCCTTACGGAACTTTTTGATGATGCTGCGCTCAATGTCTCTGGTTCTCTGCCGGATCCCGGCTGTATCCTGGTCTCCCGCAGCCGGA
This sequence comes from uncultured Clostridiaceae bacterium, assembly GCA_902477765.1. Classification (GTDB taxonomy): domain Bacteria; phylum Bacillota; class Clostridia; order Lachnospirales; family Lachnospiraceae; genus CABSIM01. The sequence continues at coordinate 37,499 of CABSIM010000024.1, forward strand.
CATTCTTCCAGGCAGGCATTCCCTTTTGCTGCTTCTGTACTCATTTTTTCTGTTCCATCCTCTCTGTATTCCTGCGGCGTCCCGCTGCTTCCAGGGTCCGCCGGTATATATGACAGTTTCCTCTGTTTTGGAATCTTCCGGCTCCCGGTCGGAAATCGTTGTCGGAAAGAGTCCTCCGGTATCCCCGTGATATAAAAAGCCGGACCCTTAGCGGTCCGGCTCTGCCGATGATCTGTGTCACTGACTACCGGAAGACCACCGGTTCCTCCACAAACTGGGTCTTCACCACAAGGACCGGATAGGACATGTCCGTTCCGGATGCCTCATCCTTCCCGGGTCCGGTCAGTTCCGTCCGGATCACAACGGCATTTTCCGTCAGATAAAGTTCCCGGACTGCGATGCTGTAGCCTCCGCCCTGCTGAGGACCTTCTCCGATCACGATATACATATCCGCACCGTCGGCATATGTAAGCTTAAAGGGTTTTTCACGTTTCTGGGCGATCATCTCCGCCAGTTCTTCCGGTATCTCATTTTCACCAACCACGGTAAATTCCAGGTCTCTGATTTTTTCATCGTCTCCGGTCTCTGACCGGCAGCCGGTAAACCCGATGCAGACTGCTGCCAGAATCACCAGAAGACCTGCGGCGGCCGTTTTCCTTCCCGGCTTCTTCCATCTGAAATTCCATTTGCCAAACATAATGCTGAAAGGCTCCCGTTTCTGTTACTTGTTACCATTTTATGGGAAGCCTTTCTCTTTTATTCCTGTTTCCGCCCGGATCAGTCGTTATCCGGCAGCAGCTTGATGGTGACGGAAATCCGTCTGATGAACTGTCCTTCTTCCAGAACAATGTCATCTTCATGGCTGGAAAACGGCAGATCGCACTCCTCCTCTTCCAGTTCCACCATGATCCAGTTTCCGGCCGCCTCTCTTGCATTCTCAATGGCGTCTTCCAGATCCGGTCCGTCTGCCTCACAGCATTCCAGGTCCGGGAAATATGCATGGTAGCCTTTGCCGTCTTTATGTGGGGTAAATACCGCAGGGTATATGAATGTCATGTTTTTCTCTCCTTGTTTTCTGGATTTTCCTCTACATTATAGATGTATGCACAGATTCTGTCAAATAAAAGGAAGACGGCGCAGGGAATTCCCGCGCCGTCCCGGCACCGCTATTTTTTGCTGCACGCCTGAAGCCTGTGTTCGTATTTTTCCTTCGTGGCCAGTCCGCCGCGGATATGACGTTCCGCCTTGTTGATGTCAAGGACCACCCTGGCCTCTGCCGCCAGAGCCGGATTGATATGGATCAGCCGGTCGGTTACGTCTTTATGTTTCGTTGTCACTAATTAGAACGGTTTCATCAAGACCTAAGTCACCGAACAATCGAAGATAAATATCCACATTGCCGTCTTTGTCTACCTCAATTTTCTGAATGATTCTTTTTAACTGCTCATTTGTCATCTGCCGCACATCGGCAATATCTTCAATTTGCTGAAATGTACTGTTTAAAACAGCTTCTAATTGCTCTCCTTTGGTAAGGTGGTAGGAAACCATTTTCAGCTCATTTTCCAATCGCTCAATTTCCTTACGCATCCCACCGATTTTCTCATTAAGTTCCTCACGGGAAATCAGATCGTCGGCGTACATATCCATATATTTCTGCCGAATTTTTTGCAGTTTGGAAAGCTGGACGGTCAGTTCCTTCTCATATTCCAGATTTTCGTCTTTGGCTTTATATACCCGCTGAAATTCGCCTACGACATAGCGAATCACTTTCTTTTTTTGTTTGAGAATCTCTGCAAAATACTCCTGCAATACTTCAATCAGCTCATTCTCATCCACCGCAACAGCATTCGGGCAGCTATCAGCGCCTCTTCCGTTATGCCCGGAGCAAACCCAGCGGACATAGGTGTTCTTATAGGTTCGGACAGTTCGCCGAAACGACCAGCCGCATTCCTTGCACTTAATTAAAGTAGAAAAAAGATGCTTGTTGCTTTGCCGTTCGTGGGAAATATTGAAGGCATCATGCCGGGAACGAAGAATTTCCTGTGCCTGCTCGTAGGTTTCATCATCAATGATTCGAAGTTCCGGTCGTTCCACTACGATCCACTCTGTTTCATCTTTCTCTTTTCGCTGACCGGTCAGAAAATCCGATACTTCCTGTTTGCCGTTGATAATTTTTCCTGTATAAAGCTCATTGGTCAGGATACGGCAGGTTGCATTCTGACTCCACTTGCAGTTTCGCTTGGTTTTCAGATCTTTCTCATTGAGCATATTGGCGATTTTCGCAGCTCCGTATCCTTCTTTCGTGTACCATTGATAGATTTGCCGGACTACCTGTGCTTCTTCCTTGTTGATCGTCAGATTAAAATAATCTCCGATTGTTTTATCATAGCCATATACAATATTCGGTACACGTCCTTTTTCCGCATTCATCTTCTTGCCAAACTTAACACGTTTGGAGGTATTAGCGCTTTCTTCCTGCGCCAGCGCTCCAAAGATGGTCAGCACAAATTCGCTGTTGCCCATACTGGTCATGTTCGCAGTCAAAAACTGTGTTTCTATACCCAGGGATTTCAGCTTGCGGACGTTTTGCAGCAAATCCACCGTATTTCTGGCAAAACGGGAAATATCTTTGACCACTACCATTTCAAAAAGACCGTGTTCCGCATCCGCCATCATACGCAGAAACTCTTTTCGGTTTTTAATCTTTGTGCCGGAAATTCCCTCATCTGCATATAGGCGCACCAGAGTATCGCCAGTGCGTTTCGTATATTCAGAAAAAAATTCTTTCTGCGCTTCCAGACTGTTGAGCTGGTCGGCTTTATCCGTGGAAACTCGGCAGTAAGCAGCGATATTCATATCAGATAACCTCTCTGTTATATCTATTCCGTTCTGTTACAACCTTATTATACCACATAGAAATTGATTGTAAACAAAAACCGAGGATTATCAAATCTATTTCAATAACCCCCGGCAAATATTATACGGGAACAAAATTCATATCGCCCGTTGTTTTGCGATCTGTAAAATATTCTCCTTTAATTTCCTCTGGATTTTCGATACAAAGCAATGCCGTCCCATAATGTATCGCACTTCTATCTCTTATACTGGCTTGTGGCACATTTAAATAGCAGTATGTGAGCTGCCATTCTTCCTGTATTTTTTCTATCGAGGCAGAAATGGACTTGCTTCTACTTTCTTCGGTTATAAAAACAACACTTATAGATAATAGGGTCTGCTTAATCTCAAGAACCGCCTCCCTTTCAATTCCATCATATGTTGAGAGCAGTGTTCCCTTATATTTTTTCTTTAAAACAGGTGTTTTTTCAAATGGATTACATTTCCACAGACATTTTTCATATGCGAGCATCACAAATGCCGAAAAAGCAATCGCCTCTCCTGCATAACCATAGAGATCATACATTGAGAATTCTGTTATTATTTTAGTTCCTGAAACAAAACATCTTAAACAAAACATTACTATCGTAAACCATATTGATTTGCTTGTGAATTTACTGTAATTCTTAGTCATGTCTTCTCCTAAATATCATATTCATAGAATTTAAATAACTTATCAATAAAGTTCTTATAATTTATAACATCTGTAACTATAGGACACAATAATTTGATGCCATTTGCTTCTTTATAAGAACTCAATTCATCTTTGTGTGTAAATAAATATTCCACTATTTCTCCAAATTCATATCTATATATACTATATTTCATAAATAAAGAGTCTGGAAGATTCCATAATAGTGATTCTAAACCAAATGAGGAGACTTTCTCCGCTTCTGAATATCCACAATCACACATAAGATACCTCATTTTTTTAATAATACGAACCATTTTCTTATAATATCTATTGGTGTCATTATTTTTTTTACGCCCGTTTGCAATATGCTGTTCAGGATAGTTGATAATTCGAGTTCCATGATCTGGTATTATTACAATGCCCGGTATGTAGTTATTCACATCTTTTCTATAATCATTTCTGTAATCTCGATACCTACGACATGGTACGGAATCAGCATCTTTACGATAAGTATTTCCATGAATCTTAATAGATTTATTTTTTCTTTCAACATCTGTTCCGAATTTTTTTTCTAAACATTCTTGAACCTCATCTTTAAAGGATTTAGCTTCTGGTGTTGCTACATAAAAATCATAATCTTTATCTGATTGAGGATATGCACTAGAAGCAGGTCTATACTCTGTTGTAAATACATCTTCCTGTACCACCGCAATATCCACATCGCTTTGAGTTCTCACATTTGTGTTATTCGCATATGAACCTTGAATAAATAATTTCACTTTTCTTGTACCCATGCTACTTCGCATCTCTAGAGAATAAGCATATGTGTCATCATACATTTTTCGAATATTTTTTCCATCATCAGTAAAACCTATATTTTTTAAAGCATCCCTAACCATTCCTATCGCATTAAGACATTTCTGATTTTCAGTTTCACTTAATGGTGCAGCATATAATTTTAACTGCTCTTCTGTAAATTTCATATTTATTTCATCCCTTCTTAGATAAATTTATTTTTAGTCTCTTCCGGCAAATACTTCACCAGTTCCTCCACCAACTCATACACCTTCGTTCCCGGTGCAATATCTGTCGGCATTCTACCTTCTCCCTCTTTGATGATACGTTTTGCATATCGAATTGCCAACTTCGGATTGCCCTTCTCCAGAAGAACTTCAAAAATCTCTTTCATATTCTTCTGATATTTTCCAATCCCCAATTCTCTAAACTTATCGTTTAAAAACGAGACATATTCCGCTCGGTGATTATTTGCTGTATAGTAAGCAAAGTGCAGAAGAAACCAGAATTCAATACACTCATTGCTCCATGCAGCATGGTACTGCACATCCGGATTTTCCTGAT
>CABSIM010000025.1 GCA_902477765.1 uncultured Clostridiaceae bacterium
ATACCTGCGCATGCCGGATTCTGCGTTCACCGCAGAAGGCCGGGCGCAAAATGAGGATAGCATGTCCGGAGGACATGATATAATAACCGCGGAGCGGTTATTATACCTGCGCATGCCGGATTCTGCGTTCACCGCAGAAGACCGGGCGCAAAATGAGGATAGCATGTCCGGAGGACATGATATAATAACCGCGGGACTGAATTTACAGGAGATAACCATCATGAAAAAATATCTGCCTCTTCTTGCCAACATTGCTGCACAGCTTCTTTTCGGCCTTGCCTATTTTTTTATCAAAATGGGAATGGCTGTGGTGGACCAGGACACCGTCAAGTTTCTTTCGTTCCGGTTTACCCTTGGGTTCCTGGTGATGACGGGAATCCTGCTGCTCGGAATCAAAAAGGTCAATTACAGAAAGGGATTTGTGGGTCTTATTTTCCTCTGCGGACTTTTTAATCCGGCCATCAGCCAGATCCTGGAGACCACATCCACATCCTATGCTCCCACATCTCAGATTGCCATGTACAACAGCATGCTTCCCATTGTCATGCTGGTGTTTTCGGCCCTGATCAATAAAGAATATCCCACCAGACGCCAGCTGATGTTTGTGCTGGTCTGCGTGGCGGGGGTTCTGGTGGCAAATCTGGTGGATCCCAGAACGACAGGCATGACGGCCATCGGGCTGGCACTGATCATAGGAACCAACATAGCAGTGGCGGTCAACCGGGTGCTGGTACGGCGTGCATCGGCAGTCTTTTCTTCTTTTGAGATCATCTATATTACCACAGGCATGGGTGCGCTTCTTTTTACAGTTCTTTCCATAGGAAAAAGCGCGGCAGCGGGGGTTCTCGGGTCCTATTTTGACGGGCTTTTCTGCCGGGATTTTGCCATAGCGGTGCTTTATATGGGAGTGGGATCCTGCGTGGCAGCGTTTCTCTGCATGACATACGCATCCGCCAATCTGCCGTTTGCAGTGTATGCATCCACCTGTACCCTGAGTACTGTGGTGGCGATCCTTTCCGGTGTCTTTCTTCTGCATGAGGAATTCCGCCCCATTCAGGCGGCCGGTACGGTGATCATTCTTCTTGGAATTACAGGAATCAGCATGTCCTATGACAAGAAGAACACGGAAGGAAACAAATTTCACATGAAGACCGGCAGAGAGCGGGAGTAGCGTGCAGGCAGACCGGACAGAGGGCCGGGACACAAGCGGAGACACGGACGGGGACATGCCCGGAGAGATGGGATATCGGAACATAAAAGAATGAGAAAACGGGGATAAAAGAAACAGAAAAAGGGGCAGGTCCTGCGGGATGCAGGGGCCGCCCCCTGGGTGAGAGAGCGGGGAGCCGGAGAGGCTCCCCGTTTTGTCATGAAAGCATTTTAACTTCACTGCAGGCTGTTTCCTGCGTCAGCATGGGCAGGCACTGCCTTTTTCAGCAGGAACGGTCCGTCCATGTGACAGGCGGTAAAATGTCCCGGCTCCACTTCCCTGAGTTCCGGCCGCTCTTTTCTGCATCGTTCAGATGCGTAACGGCACCGGTTCTGGAACCGGCAGCCGGACGGCGGATTCAGAGGGTTGGGCAGTTCACCGTTCAGGCGGATTCTTTCATTGCTTTCTTCATAGACAGGATCAGGCACCGGAATGGCGGACAGCAGGGCCTGAGTATAAGGATGCATGGGACGGCTGTACAGGGATGCGGAGTCCGTAATTTCCGCAACAGTGCCCAGATACATGACGCATACCCGGTCGGAAATATGCCTTACCATGGAAAGATCGTGGGCAATGAACATGTAGGTGAGCCCTTTTTCCTTCTGAAGCCGGATCAGCAGGTTGACAATCTGGGCCTGAATGGATACGTCCAGAGCAGAGATGGGCTCGTCACAGACGATAAGTTCCGGCTCCACGGCCAGAGCCCTTGCAATGCCGATTCTCTGGCGCTGGCCGCCGGAAAATTCATGGACATATCTGGTGGCATGCTCCACGTTAAGACCGACAGTTTCCAGCAGTTCCCGCACCTTCTTCTGTTCTTCTTCCCGGCTGGAGCAGAGTCTGTGGGCCCTGAGCCCCTCAGCAATGATATCGCCCACCTTCATTTTGGGATCCAGGGAAGAATAAGGATCCTGGAAGATGATCTGGACTTCTTTTGTGAAGTCTTTTTTCTCTTTTCCCTTCAGCTGGTGGACATTTTTCCCCTTATACAGGACTTCCCCGTCTGTGCGGTCGTAGATTCCGATGCAGGTGCGTCCGCATGTGGTCTTTCCGCAGCCGGATTCTCCCACGACTCCGAGAGTTTCTCCTTTCCGGATGGAAAAAGAGACGTCATCTACTGCCTTCAGGACCTTCTTTCCGGTTTTGAAATATTTTTTCAGATGCCTGACTTCCAGGATGGTTTCGTTCTCATTCATGTCTGCGGCCTCCTATTCTTCAGCTCCGGGAGAATAATAAAGCCAGCACTGGGCCGTATGGTTCTCCTCAAATTCAAACAGCGGCGGTTCCTGTTTCCGGCAGATTTTCATGCAGTGCCTGCACCGGGGAGCAAAGGCACATCCCTGAGGCGGAGCCAGCATATCGGGAGTGGTTCCCTCAATCGATTCCAGTTCCTGTTCTCCGTCCAGGTCCAGGCGGGGCACGGCCCGCAGAAGAGCGCTGGTGTAGGGGTGTCTGGAATGGTAAAAAATATCGCGGCTGCTTCCTGTTTCCACCACTTTCCCGGCATACATGACAACGATCTTTTCTGATATTTTGGCCACGATTCCCAGATCATGGGTGATAAGAATCACCGCCATTTTATACTGTTCCTGAAGGCTTTTCAGGAGATCCAGAATATCTGCCTGGATGGTTACATCCAGGGCTGTGGTGGGCTCGTCAGCAATCAGCAGCTTCGGACGGCAGGCCAGGGCAATGGCAATCATGACCCTCTGGCGCATGCCGCCGGAAAATTCGTGGGGGTACTGTCTGAGCCGTTTTTCAGGCTCGGGAATCCCAACCAGTTCCAGAAGATGTCCGGCTTCCCTGTAGGCATCAGCTCTGGTGCCGCCGTGGGACATGATCTTTTCCGCGATCTGGCGTCCGATGGTGAGCGTCGGATTCAGAGCTGCCAGAGCGTCCTGAAAGACAATGGAGCAGCCGGTTCCCCGGTAATTTTCCCATTCCTTTCTGGTCATTTCCAGAAGATTCTTTCCTTCAAAAAGAATCCGGCTGCCTTCTTTGATTTCTCCGGGAGGAGTCTGTATGAGCCCCATGATGGATTTGGCCGTTACTGATTTTCCGCAGCCGGATTCTCCGACAATGGCTACAGATTCCCCTTCATCCACGGTGAAATGGACTCCGCGGACTGAATGGACTTCTCCGGCATAGCTGTGATAGGAGACCTGCAGGTCTCTGACTTCCAACAAATGATTCATACCATACACCTCCTATTTCTGAAGCCGGGGATCCAGTGCATGCTGAAGCACATCCCCCAGGATGTTCAGGCACAGGACCGTGAGCAGAATAAAGACTCCGGGAATCACAGCCAGAAGCGGATCATACAGAATATACTGCTGGGCATTCTGGAGCATGGATCCCCATGACGACTTGGGAAGGGCCACACCGTATCCCAGAAAGCTCAGGGAGGATTCGTCCAGAATCGCTCCCGCCACACTGAGAGAGGCGGCTACAATGATCTGAGTGGTCATATTGGGTATGATATGACGCAGAATGATTTTCGGATGGCTGACTCCCAGGGTTTTGGCGGCGATGACAAAATCCCGTTCTTTCAGGGTCAGAGTCTGGGCACGGACGATCCGGGCCACACCGGGCCAGGAAAACAATGCCAGCATGACCACCAGCGTGGCCATGTTGCTGGGAACAAAGGAAAAGAAAACAATGATCAGAAGCAGGCTTGGAACCGACTGGAACATGTCAACAATCCGCATCAGAACCGCGTCCAGACGGCCTCCGATGTATCCGCTGACAGATCCCAGAGCTGTGCCTATGATGACGGAAACGCACATGGCGGAAAAACCCACCAGAAGAGAGACCCGTCCGCCGTAAAGGGCGCGGGTAAAGGAGTCACGTCCCAGTTCATCGGTTCCGAACCAGTGCTCTGCACCGGGAGGCGCCATTTTGTTCATCACATCCATATAGTCAGGATCGTAAGGAGAAAGAAAGGCAAACACGGAAGCCAGGATGATCAGCATCAGAATCACAAGGCAGAACAGGGCCAGACGGTTGGCCTTCAGAGCTGAGCGGATATGAAAGAGCAGACTCCGCTCGTAACTGGCCTCAGCAGCGGTGTTTTCTCTTTCTGCCCTGGAGAAATCTTCTGCCCGGAGGGCAGCTTTATTTAGAGGGGACAGTAATTTTGCCATTTCCGTTACTCCTTTCCCAGTTTGATGCGCGGATCCGCGAAGCCGTAAAGGATATCCGCCAGAAAATTGCCCAGCAGAAGCAGGGTACAGGAGAACATGGTGATCCCCATGACCATGGGATAGTCCCGGTTATTGATGGAGCTCATCCCCAGAGTTCCCAGGCCCGGCCAGTTGAATACGGATTCCACAATGAAGGAGCCGGTCACAAGGGTGCCCAGACGGGAACCGACGGAAGTGATAATGGGCAGAAGGCAGTTTTTAAGAACCTGTCCGAACATGATGCTGCGCCCGGAAAGTCCCTTGGAGACTGCGGTCAGCACATAGTCTTCCTCCATCTGAGCAATGGTGTTGGAACGGATATACCGGACAAACACGGCCATATTGTTCATGCTGAGAACAACGGCCGGAAGGATGCCGTGGCGGATCACATCCCAGGCGGATGTGACCCCGATGGTGCGCATTCCGGAACTGGGCAGCAGCTTCAGCTGCATGGAAAAGATAATGATCAGCATGATCCCCAGCCAGAAGGCGGGGATGGAGACCCCCACATAGGTGACGGCGCTGATGAGATTGTCGATCAGACTGTTTTTGTGCGTACCGGCAATAAGTCCCAGGGGAATGGCCACCAGCAGGGACAGAAGGAGGGAGGTCCCCATGAGTCCTGCGGTGCAGGGAAGTTTTTCCATGATTTCACTGAGCACCGGTTCCTTGGTCTGTACGGAGATTCCCAGGTTTCCGTGGAGGAGCCTCTCTGCCCAGCGGATATACTGCTCTGAGGCAGTGCCGTTGAGTCCAAGGGATTCCCTCATGCGGTCCAGCTCCTCATCGGTCATTTTATGTCCTGTGGCACCCGGTGTCATGTAGATATAGAGAGGATCACCGGGGGCAAAATATATGATGGAGAAAGAAAACACCGAAACCAGAAACCAGACAAGGACCATCTGGAAAAAACGTTTCAGAATAAACTGTTTCATAATTCTGTTCCTTTCTGTATGTCAGATCAGAAATGGTTTTTGTGAAAAAATGCCGCCCTCTTTGGGCAAGAAGGCGGCATGCGGGATTCCGTGAAGTTTATTCCATATAGAGTTTGGTGTAATCTTCAAAGACAGGAGTTCTCTTGATGGCATCGGTACCCTTGATATTGGAGGTGGTGACAAATACATAGTTGGGATATGCAATGGGGTAGCATGTCATCTCATCGCGGGTCATTTCCTGAATTTCCTTATAGATGGCGGAACGCTCTTCGTCTGTGAAGACGGAACGGGCTTCTGCCCATTTGGCTGCCAGTTCATCGGAAATTTTCAGGTTTACGCCCCAGATGCCGTTGTACATGCCATATACGATATCATCCGGATCTCCGTTGGCGCCATAGCCGTTCAGATAGAATTCATAATCGCTGTCGGTACCGAATACTTTTTCGAAGAATCCTGCGGATTCAAGCGGAATCACATCCAGGGTGATGCCCACAGCCTTTAACTGCTGCTGGATGATCTGAGCGGTTTCCTTCATATATACACGCTCGGAATTGAAGTACAGAGTCATGGTTTTCCCTTCCAGACCGGCTTCTGCCACCAGCTGTTTTGCTTTCTCCACATCCTGGGTATATCCTTCCACCGTGCTGTCATAGTAGGTGGTTGCATTGGAAAGGATGGTATTGGCAGGAACGGCCATGCCTTCCCCGTAGGCGCCGGCAATGATTTCTTCCTGATTCAGGGCGGCGAATACAGCTTCTACGACTCTCTCATCTTCAAAAGTAGGACAGAACTTGTTGACAGCCAGGTAGTTGACGCGGCCTTCAGGATACTGCACTACGGTATAGTTGGGATCATTGGAGTATTTGGCAACCGCCTGGGAATTGGCAAGTTCCAGGAAGTTGATTTCGCCGTTGGCCAGAGCCACTTCCTGAGCAGCGGTGTCGGAAATGATCTTAAAGGTCACAGTATCAATGTCCGGTGCGCCTTTATAGTAATCCTCGTTCTTTTCCACAACCAGATACTGATCCTGGACAAATTCGGAAAGCTTGTAGGAACCGGAACCGATTCCTTTCATATTGGCTTCTGCGCCTACGATGTTGGTGTTTCCTTCAAATACATGTTCCGGAATCAGGGTCAGGCCGCCCAGAAGTTCCGCATAGGAAGCGGAAGCAGAAGGAAGCGTCAGCTTTACAGTCAGGTCATCGACTTTTTCATAGGAAACAGCCTGGTCTCCCACCAGAACAATGTTGGTGCCGGCGGCTCCGTTGTTGGTGTCGGAGCAGACATCCAGAGTGAAGATCATATCATCGGCTGTGATGGGTTCGCCATCATGCCAGGTGAGACCGTCTTTGAGCTTTACTGTGTAAACGGTTCCATCTTCGGAGATTTCATAGGAATCTGCCAGATAGTAGCGGGTTTCGTCCACGTCCTTGACATAAAGGGGATCGTAAAGCGGATTCAGCATGATCACGCCTTCCTTCATGCCTTCCAGCAGCGGGTTGAGGTTTGCAACGCAGCTGGCGCTGGGAATGATCAGATTGGATGGTTCATCGGAAGTTTCTGCAGCCGCAGTCTCGGCGGATTCCGCCGTGGTGGTGGCAGCAGCCGTATCTGCGGCAGTGGTCTGTTCCTGGGTTCCGGAACTGCATCCTGCCAGGGCGGCTGCGGTCACAGAAGCAGCCAGCAGTAAAGTAAAGACTTTTCTCATTGGATTAATGCCTCCTGAAAATGAAATTGAATAAAATGATTGTCTGTGTCCGGCAGAATTTTCCGCCGGACGGGCATATCCATTGTAATGGCATCCCTTCCGCAAGTCCAATCGAAAATATCAATATGAGGCGGTGCAGAATAGATTCTGTCGATAGGGATTTTTGAACCGGGGAAATGTAGGAGCACAGGCTCTTCAGAGACTGCGCAGACAGAAAAAAGATGAAAAATCGGAAAATCTCTTGAAATTGACAGAAGAAAGGATTATAATAACTGGCGTAATTAAATCATGTTCTTCGGGGCAGGGTGAAATTCCCTACCGGCGGTGACAGTCCGCGACCTGCTTATGGCAGCTGATTTGGTGAAATTCCAAAACCGACAGTATAGTCTGGATGAGAGAAGAAATTGTGTGACAGGAGTGTATGCCCCGGACTTTTTCTATTGGTCCGGGGCTTTTTCATTTTCTGCCGGCCACAATTCCTCTGTACATGACTTCCGTACCGGAACGGTCCGGGGCGGAAGAACCGGAAAGAAGGACAGAACAGTACAAGGAGGAAACCAAAATGAAACCTGAAAAAACACTGAACGTACGGAATGTGGTGCTGATCGGAATGTTCGGCGCGCTGGCTGCAGTCCTGGAGACTTTCCAGATCTCTGTGCCCTTTGCGCCTCCGTTCTATAAGCTGGATTTTGCGGAGACCCCGATTCTCATCGGCGCTTTTGCTCTGGGACCGGTGCCGGCATTGTTCATGGAACTTGTAAAGACGCTTCTCAAGCTGCTGATCAAGGGAACCACCACCATGTATGTGGGTGACCTGGCAAACTTCATCGGAAGTGCCATGTTCATTCTGCCGGCAGCTCTGCTGTATCAGAGAAAAAAGACAAGAAAAACAGCCATGATCGGTCTGGTTCTTTCGGTGATTGCCGCTGTGGCGGGAGCCGTGATCATCAACTGTTTTGTAACACTGCCGCTTTACGCGAAACTGGCCTTCGGAGGCATCGAAAATATCATTGCCATGGGAACCAAGGTAAATCCGGCCATTACGGATATCTATACATTCGCGATTTTTGCCATTGTCCCGTTCAATCTTCTGAAATGCGGACTGAATGCGGGAATTACGGCGGTGCTGTATAAGAGAGTCAGCGTGATCCTTCGCACAGGAGCTACGGTTCCGGCAGAAAGACCCTCCGCAGAGAAAGGCTGATGGTGACAGATGGTACGTTATTACAGAGAACTGACAAGACTTGAAATGGAGCAGGTGGACAAGGAAGAGACTGTGGTCATGATTCCGGTGGGAGCACTGGAGCAGCACGGAAATCAGTGTCCCCTGGGCACTGATGAGATTATTTCCGAAGCTACGGCCAGACGGATCAAGGAAGCGCTGGACAGGGAAATCCCGGATTATCCGATGCTGATTTTTCCGGCCCTTCCTGTGGGACTCAGTACGGAGCATGTGAATTTCTGCGGCTCCATTACGCTGAAGCCGGATACCTTTTATCATATGCTCTATGACATCTGCAAAGGTCTGGCTCACCACGGTTTTAAGAAAATCGCCATGCTGAACTGTCATGGAGGCAATTCTCCCATTATACAGGTTCTCAGCCGGGAACTGAGGAGTGAACTGGGGATTGCCGTATTCATCATCAACTGCGGAGCATTTTTCGGCAACCAGGCTGTAAAGGATACGGTTACACCCGGAAATGTGTGGGATTTCCATGGCGGTGAGATGGAAACAGCCATGGTTCTGGCAGAAAGGCCGGAACTGGTGAAAATGGAGACGGCAGAAGCAGGAATCCCGAGGAAATTCATGGGAAACAGGACCTTTACCGTATATGGCCCCATTACTCTCGGCTGGGTATCCGAGGAATGGGAGACCGGGGACGGAAAACCCATCGGCATTGGAGGGGATCCCCGGGGAGCCACGGCGGAAAAGGGCAACCGGATCTACGACAGCTTTGTGGAGTCCATCGTGGCCGGGCTGAAGGAAATCCGGAACTGGAAAGACTGACGGAGGCCATGAGACGGCCGCCGTGTCTCCTTTCAGGCAGTTTTCCTTTCAGAGGGATTGCAACGGCCGCAGGGTTGTGTTAAACTAAATCACAGCAAGCTGATATGAGCACCAGTGCGCGTGGACGCCTGGTGCTTTTTATCATATGGGAAAGTTCACGGAACAGCCGTATATGATAAAATCTTCAGGCAGAACACATTTTTATTTTTATGCAGAGGCCATATGGCTGAGAAAAGAATATGAAGGAAAAAAACATGGATACAAAAGTAATCAGAATCAAAGATAAAAACAGACCTCAGGATGAAGAACTGGCGGAAGCAGCAGAGATCCTGCGGAAAGGAGGACTGGTGGCGTTTCCTACGGAGACCGTTTACGGGCTGGGAGCCAATGCTCTGAACGGCGATGCTGCGGAAAAAATATATGCAGCCAAGGGACGTCCTTCCGATAATCCGCTGATTGCCCATATTTCCTGTATGGAGGAACTGGAACCGTTGGTGCGGGAGATTCCCGGGGCGGGGAGGAAACTGGCGGAAAAATTCTGGCCGGGCCCCCTGACAATGATTTTCCCCAAAAGCGATCTGGTGCCGGTACGGACCACAGGCGGCCTGGATACAGTGGCGGTGCGGATGCCGTCGGATCCGGTGGCAAACCGGCTGATTGCCATGGCGGGAGTTCCTGTGGCGGCGCCCAGCGCCAATACATCAGGCCGTCCCAGCCCCACCACGGCAGAACATGTCATTGAAGACATGAACGGGAAAATCGAGATGATCCTGGATGGAGGTGCCGTGGGAATCGGCGTGGAATCCACCATCGTGGATGTGTCCGGTCCGGTGCCCACTCTTCTGAGACCGGGGGCAGTGACCATGGAAATGCTGACGGAGACACTGGGACATGTGGATGTGGATCCGGCGATTCTGGGTCCGGTCAGTGCCGATGTGCGGCCCAAGGCGCCGGGAATGAAATACAGACATTATGCGCCCAGAGCGGAGATGACGCTGGTGGAAGGAGAGGCAGAGCGTGTGGCCGGCTACATCCGCCAGGCCGTGAGGGAAGCGCAGGCAGCGGGGAAAAAGGCCGGTATCATATGCACGGAAGAAAGCCGCGGCATGTATCCGGAAGGAATTCTGGAAGTCATCGGCAGCAGAGATCATGAAGAGACGGTGGCACATAACCTGTTTGCCGTTCTGAGAAAGTTTGATGATCTGAAAGTGGACTGCATTTTTTCCGAAAGTTTTTCCGAAGACCGCCTGGGGCAGGCCATCATGAACCGCCTCTGCAAGGCGGCAGGATATCATATTGTCAACGTATGAGGAGGTAGCAGGATGTCAGATAAGAGAACCAACTATATCACATGGGACGAATACTTCATGAGCGTGGCAAAACTGGCGGCCATGCGCTCCAAGGACCCCAGCACGCAGGTGGGAGCCTGCATTGTGAGCCAGGACAACAAGATCCTGTCCATGGGATACAACGGATTCCCCAAAGGCTGTTCGGATGATACCTTTCCATGGGGAAAAGGAGATCCGGATCCCTACAACGAAAAGTATCTTTATGTGACGCACAGTGAACTGAACGCCATCCTCAACTACCGCGGAGGCAGCCTGGAAGGAAGCAAACTTTATGTAACCCTGTTTCCATGCAATGAATGCGCCAAGGCCATTATCCAGGCCGGCATCAAGACTCTGGTGTATGAAAGCGACAAGTATGCCGATTCTCCTTCCACCAAGGCATCCAAGCGTATGCTGGATGCAGCCGGAGTCCGGTATTACAGATACAACCATACGGGCCGGAAGATTGAATTTACAGTATAGGAGCTTGAAAAATGAAGTTTCTGCTGGCTGCGGTCAACGCAAAATACATTCATTCCAATCCGGCGGTATACAGTCTCAGGGCATATGCACGGGAACATCTGTCCTGTTCCGGGGCGGATATAGAAATCGGAGAATATACCATCAACCACCGAAACGATGACATACTGCAGGATATTTATGAGAAAAAGCCGGATTTTATCGGCTTTTCCTGTTATATATGGAATATCGGGCAGGTCATGGAACTGGTCCGCGACCTGCGGCAGATTCTTCCGGATACAGTCATATGGCTGGGAGGTCCGGAGGTCTCTTTTGATGCGGAAAAAATCCTCGCAGAGGAGACTGCGGTGCAGGGGATCATGAGAGGGGAAGGCGAGCGGACCTTTTACCTGCTGACAGAAGCTTTCCTGGAGGCCGGACAGGGCACAGAAGCTGAGGGAGGAAACGGAAGCGCGGCCGGTAACGGGGAGAAAACGGACCAGGGCGAAAACGCGGAGAACTCCGGAAAAAAGAAGCTATGTTCCGGCAGACGTCTGGAGGAAAAACTGGAGGAAATTCCCGGCATCAGCTGGCGCAGCCACACCGGGGAAATCAGGAAAAATCCTGCAGCACCGCTTCTTTCCATGGACGAGATTCCCTTTTATTATGAAGATGTTGCTGAATTTGAAAACCGGATCATTTATTATGAAAGCAGCCGGGGATGTCCTTTTTCCTGCAGTTACTGTCTGTCTTCCGTGGATAAGTCGGTCCGCTTCCGCAGCCTGGACAAGGTAAAAAAAGAACTGGATTTTTTCCTGGAAAAAAGAGTTCCCCAGGTGAAGTTTGTGGACCGGACATTTAACTGCCGGAAAGAGCACACCATGGGCATCTGGAGATACCTGCTGGAACATGACAACGGAATCACAAATTTCCACTTTGAGATTTCTGCAGATCTTCTGGACGGAGATGAACTGGAGCTGATAAAAAAGATGAGGCCCGGGCTGATTCAGCTGGAAATCGGGGTCCAGTCCACCAATCTCCGGACAGTCTCAGAGATCCGAAGGACCATGAATCTGGAAAGACTGAAAGATTCCGTGGATCAGGTAAGGAAATTCCGGAACATTCATCAGCATCTGGACCTGATTGCGGGTCTGCCTTTCGAGAACTGCGAACGCTTCCTGGAATCCTATGACGATGTGTACCGCATGAGGCCGGATCAGCTGCAGCTGGGATTTCTGAAGGTGCTGAAAGGATCATACATGGCGGACCGGACAGAGGAATATGAACTGAAATACCGGCATACACCGCCTTATGAGGTTCTCTCCACCCGATGGCTGAACTATGGGGATGTGATCCGCCTGAAGCAGCTGGAGGAAATGACGGAAGTATATTATAACAGCGGACAGTTTGCCTGTACCCTGGAAATGCTCCAGAAAGAGTTTGCGCGGCCGTCAGAACTGTTTCTCCGTCTGGCGGATTATTATAAGGAAGAAAATCTGACCGGACGCAGCTTCGGGCGCCTGGCCCGGTATGAGATCCTGTACGATTTTATATGCAGAGCGGTCTGCGGAGCAGAAACAGGCGCCGGACGGGAAATGTCCGGAAACCAGGGAACCGCGGAACAGAAAAACCGCAGTGCGGACAGACTTTCCGCGTACCGTGACCGGCTGATGACGGACCTCTTCCTCAGAGAGAACCTGAAAAGCCGTCCGTCTTTTGCCTCGGATCAGAGCCCGTATAAGGAAGCTGTGCGGGAATTTTTCCGGAGGGAAGAACGGGAACGCGTATGGCTTCCCGGATATGCGGCATTTGATTCCAGACAGCTGGCATCCATGGCACATCTGGAAATACTGGAAGACGGGACATGGGTCCTGTTTGATTATAAAGAGAGAGATCCGCTCAGCCGGAATGCCCGGATGCGGGTAATTCCCCGGGAATGGCACGGAGAGGATGAAAAACACTGACCGGACAGGAGGAAATACATGCCGAAAAAAGAACCGAAAAAAGCCAGGGATCAGCGCGTACAGGAGATTCTGTCCCGGCTGGACAGGCAGTACGGAACAGACTATGTCTGCTATCTGAATCATGAAACACCCTGGCAGCTGCTGATTGCGGTGATTCTGAGTGCCCAGTGTACGGATGCCAGAGTTAATGTGGTAACAGAAACGCTGTTCCGGAAATACGATTCCGTGGAAAAATTTGCCCGGGCAGACCTGAAAGAACTGGAGCAGGACATTCACTCCACGGGATTTTATCATAATAAGGCGAAAAACATCATTGCCTGCTGCCGGGAATTAATGGAAACCTACGGAGGAGAGGTTCCTTCCGGAATACAGGAACTGACTTCGCTGGCGGGCGTCGGAAGAAAAACTGCCAATGTGATACGGGGAAATATCTATGGAGTGCCCAGCATTGTGGTGGATACTCATGTAAAGCGGATTTCACGGAAACTGGGTCTTACAGACAGTACAGATCCTGTGAAAATTGAATATGACCTGATGGAGGTGCTGCCGGAGGACCACTGGATTCTCTGGAACATACATATTATTACCCTGGGAAGAACCATCTGCACGGCAAGGAAGCCTGACTGCGCCGGATGTTTTCTGAAGGATCTCTGCCCGGCATCAGGAGAAAGGAATACGGGCAGGACATGACGGAAAGCTATGTGGCTGTGGATCTGGAGACCACAGGGATCGGAGCAAGAAAAGAAAAGATAACGGAAATTGCCATGGTGAAGGTGGAGAACGGACAGATTACGGATGAATTTCATACCCTGGTGAATCCGTGCAGAGAGATACCGGAAAGGATCAGGGAACTGACAGGAATCTGTGATGAGATGGTGAAAGACGCGCCTTCCATCGGTCAGGTCATCGGACCGGCGGTGGAATTCTGTGGCGGATTTCCGCTGCTGGGCCATCAGATTCTCTTTGATTATGGTTTCCTGAAGCAGGCGGCCGTGAATCAGAAGATATTATTTGAAAAAAACGGCCTTGATACGCTGAAGCTGTGCCGTCTTCTGATGCCGGCGGAGGAAAAGAAAAATCTGTCTGCGGCCTGCGCCTACTTCGGGATCTGTCCGGAAACTGCTCACCGGGCTCTTTCCGATGCCAGATCAGCCCATTTTCTGTATCAGGAACTGAAAAAAAGATTTGGAGCCGCGCGCGGAGAACTGTTTGCGGATATCCCCCTGAAATATCAGGCAAAAAAGGAAAGAACCGCCACCAAAAGGCAAAAAGAACACTTGCAGGAATTAATAAAATATCATAGAATAGACATAACTGTCCAGATAGAACACATGTCCGGCAATGAGATTTCAAGAATGATTGATCAGATCATATTCCGGTACGGAAAAATTCCGGAAGCCGGGCAGAACAGGGATAGTTTTCGGAAATACAGAGAAAATGAATAAAAGAGGTGAACGTTTTGCTGAACATGGGAGATAAAAAAACAAAGAAAATTGTATCCACAGTCATTATCGTACTTGTGGTGCTTGCCATGGTGGTTCCTACCATTCTGGGGGCCCTGATGTCGATTTTCTAATATTGGTAAGAGGAGCAGAATATGAAAAAGGCTATGTGGATCGCCGGCATGGCAGCAGCCGTGAGCCTGGCGGTGCTGGCACCTTTGCCGGTTCATGCGGAGAATACCATTCCTGACGGCATTCACGCGGGACCGCTGGATCTCTCCGGGATGACGGCAGAGGAGGCGGAGGCACAGGTCAGTGAGTATGTGAACAGCCGGCTTTCGGGAGACATCACGCTGGTGGTGGACGGCAATGAAGTCACCGCCGGGGCGGAAGAACTGGGGCTCAGCTGGAGCAATCAGGATGCGGTTGATGAGGCCATTGACGGCACGGAGATCAGGGGGAATCTGGTCAAACGGTATCTGAAGAAAAAGGAACTGGAGAAGAATCCGGTGGAGATCAGCCTTGAGCTGACTGCGGATCAGGAAAAGATAGCAGCGTTTGTCAATGAAAAATGTGCATCCTATGTGACACAGGCAAAGAATGCCACCATTACCAAAACCGACGGACAGTTTGTTATCACACCGGCGGAAACAGGAAAGACTGTGGATATCGAAGCCACCATCCGTGCACTGAGTGAAGCTCTTTCGGATGCGGAGCAGGAGACCATCAAGGTCAGTGCGGTCATCACAGAGCAGGAGCCGGAAATTACGGAGGAAGATCTTTCTTCCATCCAGGACGTGCTGGGAACATTTTCCACGGATTTCAGCAGCAGCAGCAATTCCAGAGCCACCAATCTCAAGGTGGGGGCAGGGAAAATCAACGGTCATGTGCTGATGCCGGGAGAAGTTCTTTCAGGATATGAGTGTATGCATCCCTTTACCGTGGAAAACGGTTACCGGGCGGCCACTGCCTATGAAAACGGAAGGTCTGTGGACAGTATCGGCGGCGGTGTCTGCCAGATCTCCACAACTCTGTACAATGCGGCGCTTCTGGCAGAGCTGGACATTGTCCAGAGACAGAATCACTCCATGACAGTGGCTTACGTAAAACCTTCCATGGACGCAGCCATTGCCGGGACATATAAAGATCTGAAGATTAAGAATCCTTATGACACACCGATTTACGTGGAAGGATATACATCCGGACGTACGCTGACCTTCACCATTTACGGAAAGGAAACAAGACCGGCCAACAGGACGATTTCCTTTGAGTCGGAGACACTTCAGCGGATTGATCCGGGAGCGCCCACGGAGCAGGTGGACGCCAGCCTGGCTCCCGGCCAGCGGGTCAAGGTCCAGTCCAGTCATACAGGACTGAAGTCCAGACTGTATAAATGTGTTTATATTGACGGAGAACTGCAGGAGCGGACACTCCTTCACAACGATACCTATAATGCGTCCAAGGCGATCTACCGGGTTGGACCGGCAGTGCCGGCAGCGGCAGAGCCTACGGAAACCCAGCCTGCGGAAACGGCTCCGGCCGAAACCCAGCCCGCAGAGACTGCTCCGGCTGAGACACAGCCCATGGGCCCCGGGTATGAAGCCGGACCCGGAGCTCCTCCGGCAGGAAACGGCAATACAGCTTCGGAGACTCCTGTATCTCCGGGAAGTACAGCAGGACCGGGAGGCGGCTCACCGGCACCTGAAACTCAGGGGGCATCCCAGTCTCCGGCGGGATCGGGCGGCGTTTCGGAAGTCACCCCCGCGGCGCCCTGACGGACAGGGAGCAGCAGTATGAGAAAAACAGAGCGGAAACCCTGCGGGGCCGGAATATTCCGGCCGGGTCAGGAACTGGTCATTGCCGGAGCCATCGGCAAGGCCGGTGTCCGGGAGGCGATCCGGACCGGAAGAGAACTTCTGCGAAAACGCTTTTCGGAAGAGTTCATCCGGAAGGCGGAAGAAAAGGCGGAAAAAAAACTGGAAACAGTGCCGGAAGTTCTGGAGTCCCTGGGGGCGACAGAATGGGAGGCGGTCATGGAGGGCGGCGTTTTCGCTGCCCTCTGGAACATTTCAGGGGCATATGAACAGGGATTTGCCGTTGAACTGTTAAAAATTCCGGTGGAGCAGGAACTGATAGAAGTATGTGAATTTTTTGATCTGAATCCTTACCGGCTGCTGTCAGGAGAGTGCATGGTCCTGGCGGCAGAGAACGGCGGAGTTCTGGCAAGAGCTCTGGAAGAAAAGGGAATCCGGGCGGCTGTGGTCGGAACCATCGAAAAAGGAATTGCAAGAAAGATCATCGGCCCCGGGGGAACAGGATATCTGGAACGCCCCAGGGAAGATGAGATATACAGGATGAGAGGACTGCAGAGAGAACAGGAGGAATGACATGAGAGAAAAAATACTGGCAGTGATTGAAAAAAACAGCAGGATCGACCTGAAAGATCTGGCGGCGCTTCTGGGAGAGGATGAAGCGGCAGTGGCCAATGAGATCGCAGACATGGAAAAGGAAAATATCATCTGCGGATATCATACCATGATCAACTGGGACAACACCGGAGATGAAAAGGTCGTTGCTCTGATTGAAGTAAAAGTAACACCCCAGAGGGGGATGGGATTTGACAAGATCGCAGAGCGGATCTATCAGTACAGCGAAGTGGAATCTGTGTATCTGATGTCTGGAGCCTTTGATTTTACCGTGATTCTGGAAGGAAAGACCATGCGTGAGGTGGCGCAGTTTGTATCGGAAAAGCTGTCCCCCATGGATTCCGTTCTCAGCACATCCACTCATTTTGTGCTGAAGAAGTACAAGGACCATGGAACCATTATGTGCAAAAAGGCTGAAGACGAAAGGATGCTGATTACCCCGTGAGAAACCCGTTATCTGACACAATCACCGCGATCCCGCCGTCCGGGATCCGGAAATTTTTCGACATCGTAAGTGAAATGAAAGACGCCATTTCTCTTGGCGTCGGTGAACCGGATTTTGATACGCCCTGGCACATCCGGGAAGAGGGAATCTACTCTCTTGAAAAAGGACGGACGTTTTACACTTCAAATGCAGGGCTGAAAGAACTGAAAACAGAGATCTGCCGTTACCTGAAACGCCGGTTTGAAGTAGAATATGATGCGGACCATGAGGTGATGGTAACCGTGGGCGGCAGTGAGGCCATTGACATTGCCCTGAGGGCCATGCTGGATCCGGGAGATGAAGTGCTGATACCCCAGCCCAGCTATGTGTCCTATGTACCCTGTACCATTCTGGCAGGCGGTGTTCCCGTCCCCATCCGGCTGGAGGAAAAAGATCAGTTCCGGCTGACGCCGGAAAAACTTCTGGAAAAGATTACGCCTAAGACCAAAATTCTGATTCTTCCCTTCCCCAACAATCCTACAGGATCCATTATGGAGCCGGAAGATCTGGCGAAGATCGCCGGAATTGTCAGGGAGCATGATCTTTTTGTGATTTCCGACGAGATCTATTCGGAACTGACCTATAAAGGGCAGCACTGCACCATTGCCGCATTTCCGGGAATGAGGGAAAGAACCGTACTGATCAACGGATTTTCCAAATCCTATGCCATGACAGGATGGCGTCTGGGCTATGCCTGTGCACCGCAGCTGATTCTGTCCCAGATGCTCAAGATCCACCAGTTTGCCATCATGTGCGCTCCCACCACCAGTCAGTATGCGGCTGTGGAGGCGCTGAAAAACGGTGATAAAGACGTGGAGATGATGCGTGAAGCCTATAACCAGAGACGGAGATTTCTGGTAAAGGCCCTGAGGGACATGGGAATGGACTGCTATGAACCGCAGGGGGCCTTTTATGTGTTCCCCAGCATAAAAAAGTATCATATGACATCGGATGAATTCGCTCTCCGGCTGCTGGAAGAGGAAAAAGTGGCAGTGGTTCCGGGAACGGCGTTCGGAGACTGCGGAGAAGGATATCTGAGAATTTCCTACGCATACTCCCTGAATGACCTGAAACGGGCACTGGAGCGGCTGGAACGGTTTGTCAGACGTCTGGAGACGGAACAGGGAGAAGCACGATGAATATAGTTCTTTATGAGCCGGAAATGCCGGCCAACACGGGAAATATCGGAAGAACCTGTGTGGCCACAAATACCAGGCTTCATCTGATTGAGCCTCTGGGCTTCAAGCTCAGTGAGAAGCACCTGGTCCGGGCCGGCCTGGATTACTGGGATAAACTGGATGTGACGGTCTACAGTGATTTTCAGGATTTTCTGGACCGGAATCCGGGAGCCAGGATCTACATGGCCACAACCAAGGCGCCGGCAGTTTATACGGACATGAAATATGAACCCGACTGCTATCTGATGTTTGGACCGGAAAGCCGGGGAATTCCGGAGGAGATTCTGGTAAAGCACCAGGAAACCTGCGTGCGGATTCCCATGTGGGGAGACATACGTTCTTTAAACCTGTCCAATTCTGTGGCAATTCTTCTGTACGAAGCTCTCCGGCAGAATGGATTTGAAAGCATGACCATGACGGGACAGCTGAGAAATTTTCAGTGGAAACCCTGAGACGGTTTCCCAGGGAACATATCCGGAAAATAAAATGCCCTCTGATGCAGGAAAATCACTGCATCAGGGGGTATTTTTACTGCAGAGAAACAGAAGAAAAAAGCTGCCGGTACGGCCCTCCGGACGGAAGCGCATCAGATTTCGATCAGATGGAAGGGCATCCGGTCTGCTTTCAATAACTGGGCCTCCCGCTGATGGCAGGTGAAAAGAATCATCTGACCGTCATAGGATTCTGACAGCCATTTCAGTGCCGTCCGGAGACGTTCATCATCATACTGGGTAAAGCTGTCATCAAAGATCAGCGGCATGGGTTCGCCGCTGCCGCGGAGCAGCTTTGCAGCCGCCAGCCGGAGCGCCAGATAGACCTGGTCCATGGTACCGCTGCTGACACTTTCCAGAGGTACCAGTTTGGTCCTGGTGTTGAGGAATACATTGAGATTTTCATCAATACTCATGCTGTCATAGATTCCCCCGGTGATTCCCGTGATCAGGTCGGAAGCTTCCTTATTGAGATACAGACCGAAGGAATCACGGATTGTGGAAGAAAGTTCTGTCATGGTATCCTGAGCCATTTCAATGGCGGAGATCTCTTCCCGGAGCCGGTCGTTCTCTGCCAGAACCCGTTTCAGAGCCTTGGCCTGATTTTTGCAGCTGTTCAGATGTTCCAGTTTCTTTTCCAGCTCCCACTGGGTTCTCTGCTGCTTTTCAATCATTTCGCTGCAGCTGTTCTGCTTTTCCTGAAGAGAACTGATATCTTCCATGTATTTTTTTACAGTTTCTTCTGCCTGTGAAAGCATTTCGCAGAGCCTGGAGAATTCGGCCATCCTTCCGTGAAATGCTTCCATGGCCTGATCGGAGATGGACCTGTCTCCCAGATGTTTTCCGAGGATTTCTTCCAGTCCGGTCCGGCTGGTCTCCATGGCTTTTCTGTATCTGCGTCCCCGAAGAAACAGGGCTGCGGAAACGGCGAGAAGAACCACAGATGCGGCTCCGGATGCTGCAGCCAGGGGAAGCCAGGAAGACAGCTGCGGGGAACAGGCGAGGAAGACCGCTGCCGCAATGCCGCAGATGCCGAGAAGCAGAGAGAAGATGCCAAGAATTTTTCTGGATTTCCGCCCGCATTCCCTGGAAGCAGCCGTATATCCGGCGTAAAGGGAATCACAGTCTTTCAGGCAGGCATTGACGGAATTCAGATCCGTAAACTGACTGTCGGTAAGAACCTGGCGGGCCTTCTGCATTTTCTCGCTGAGGGCATTTTTTTCTGCCTGTGTCGTTTCAATGACTCCGCGAACCTGGTCCCGCATGTTCTGGTAGGAGGAAAGCTGATTCTCAAATTCGGGTGAGGAGATTTCCGCGTCCACATTCCGTATTTCTGTAAGCAGTGCCGTATATTCTCTTGAGGCATCCGGTACAAGCCCGGCTTCCAGAGTCCGTTTGCGGGCCCGCAGGAAGGCGGTGGCTTTGGTAATGTTGAGCGCCATATTTCCGGTGGTGTTCATGTTGGCAATATAATTTCTGAGCTCGCCCACCATACTTTCCTCAGTGGCACTTTTCAGCTGACCGATGCTGATGGTATTGTTGTAGGTGGTCTCGGTAAGTCCGCCGAGAATCCGGTCCATAAAAGCCCGGGTGGGTTCTTCCTCCAGCCCTTTTGTCTCGTTGACCACCCGGAGAGATCTGTTTTCCTTCCGGAATTTACGTTCAATGCGGTAAACGGAACCGCCGCTTTCCAGGCGGATCCATCCTTCATAGGTACCGCTGTTTTCCCATGGCTCAAAACGGGAATAGAGATCACTTCTGGCAGCCCGGCCGCGCCCCCGCTCCATACCGAAAAGCATGCCGCGGATAAACGTATGGAGTGTGGACTTTCCGGCTTCATTTTTTCCGTAGATCAGATTGAGACCGTCATGAAACGTGATGGTTCTGTCATGAAATTTTCCGAAGCCGTCAATATGAAGTTCCAGTAATTTCATTGCTGACTCCTTTCATCCTTGGTCATCAGAAGGGCATGGATGCCGTAATACAGGGCTTTTTTCTCCACGGTGCTCATTTCTTCTTTCATAAGCGCCTGAATATAGAAACCGATCATGTCGCTGGGATGTTCCGCAAACAGCTGGTGAAAATCATACTGCGGTTCGGTTTCATCCAGAATTTCCGCAATATTCCACTGGCCGGACAGATACTCCAGATCAAATTCCATGTCGGGATCCCGCATGCCTCGGATCCGGAACCGGTAAATATTGGATGCTCCGCGCCGGCGGATCTCATCGGCAATGATCTGGGCCAGTTCCGCATTGGTGGTGGCCGGGGTCACGTTGACTGCCAGAGGAATATACTGAGCCTGGGAAATGGCTTTAAATTCAAGAGAAGTCACACGGCCGGTGAGATCGTCGATTTCTCCTGTCAGGAAGCCATGAGGTCCTGTTTCTGTCATATCCAGCGGTTCCGGAGAACCGGGATATGCCATCCGCTTCTCCAGAAGAACAGAGGGCTTGTGAATATGTCCCAGAGCGATATAGGAAAACGGAGAGGCAGCCAGCTGTTCTTTGTTCAGAGGCAGATGTCTGGCATCCCCGCCGTGGAGCATCAGGATTTTGATCCGGCGGCTGTCAGGAATGGAAAACTGTCCGGCCCTGCTGTCGGTGATTTCCGGGGTATGGTAGCTGAAGCCGTAAATCTCCGTGTTCAGATCTTCAAAATAGACGGAAGTAAGTTCCTCATCCATCAGAAATGTGACATTGGGACACCAGGTAAAACTGAAAAGCGCGGAACTTTTCCGGATACGGTCATGGTTCCCCGCAATGATGACAACCCGTGTTCCGGGAATGGTGGAAAAAAGATAGTTGACCTCTTTCAGATCCCTGGCCATAGGCTGGCGGTGAAACAGGTCTCCGGAAATCAGAAGCAGATCTGCCCGCTGTTCCCGGGCCTCCTCGATGATGGCCTGAAAGGTCAGACGTATGGCCTGTTCACGTTTTTTCCCCCAGGGACGGTCGCTGTCAGGCACCATGCCCCAGTGAATATCTGCCGTGTGGATAAATTTCATGATGTTCCTCCCCTAAGTGAAAAAGGAGCGACGCAGTCAGAGCTGCGCGCTCCTTGCAAGGAAACGCTGTCAGCGAATCCCGGATTATAAATCGCAGTTGTTTACGGTACGCGGGAACGGGATTACGTCACGGATATTGCCCATGCCGGTCAGATACATCACGCAGCGCTCAAATCCGAGACCAAAACCGGAATGACGGACAGAACCATATTTGCGCAGATCCAGATAGAAGCCGTAATCTTCTTCCTTCAGGCCCAGTTCTTTCATGCGGGACAGCAGCTTGTCATAATCATCTTCCCTCTGGCTGCCTCCGATGATCTCACCGATGCCGGGAACGAGGCAGTCCATGGCGGC
This sequence comes from uncultured Clostridiaceae bacterium, assembly GCA_902477765.1. Lineage (GTDB taxonomy): Bacteria > Bacillota > Clostridia > Lachnospirales > Lachnospiraceae > CABSIM01. The sequence continues at coordinate 22,177 of CABSIM010000025.1, forward strand.
CACTGTCCTGCCGTCATCGTTCTGCTTCATATAGAAAGCCTTGATTTCCTTGGGATAATCGGTTACAAAAACAGGTTTCTTGAAGATCTGCTCAGTCAGGTAACGCTCATGCTCTGTCTGCAGATCACATCCCCAGAATACCTTGTAGTCAAACTGATCATTGTGTTCTTCCAGAAGCCGGATGGCCTCAGTATAGGTCACATGGCCGAATTCGGAATTCAGCACATGGTTCAGACGATCCAGAAGTCCCTTGTCCACAAACTGGTTGAAGAAATTCATTTCTGCCGGTGCGTGTTCCAGAACATAACGGATCACATATTTCAGCATGCCTTCGGCAACAGCCATATTGTCATTGAGATCGGCAAAAGCCATTTCCGGCTCAATCATCCAGAATTCCGCAGCGTGGCGGGTGGTGTTGGAATTTTCGGCACGGAAGGTGGGACCGAAGGTATAGATGTTGCGGAAAGCCATGGCGTAGGTTTCGCCGTTGAGCTGGCCGCTGACGGTCAGGTTTGTGGGCTTGCCGAAGAAATCCTGGGTGAAATCCACAGCACCGTCGGCGGTTTTGGGGATATTGTTCAGATCCATTGTGGTTACCTGGAACATTTCTCCGGCACCTTCACAGTCACTTCCTGTGATCAGAGGTGTATGCACATAAACGAAGCCCTGTTCCTGGAAATACTGATGGATTGCGTAGGCAATCAGGGAACGGACACGGAATACAGCCTGGAAGGTATTGGTTCTGGGACGCAGATGGGAAATGGTACGCAGGTATTCAAAACTGTGGCGTTTTTTCTGAAGGGGGTAATCCGCACTGGAAGCACCTTCCACCTCAATTTCCTCTGCCTGGATTTCAAAGGGCTGTTTTGCCTCGGGAGTTGCCACCAGAGTTCCCTTTACAAGAAGGGCAGCCCCCACATTGGTCTTGGAAATTTCAGCAAAGTTGGCCATGGTGTCATGGTATACAACCTGCAGGGTGTCGAAGCAGCTGCCGTCATTGAGAACGATGAAGCCGAAAGACTTGGAATCGCGGATGCTGCGGACCCAGCCGCCCACACGGACTTCTTTGCCGAGATATTTTTCACGCTCATCAAAGAGCTGTTTTACTGTAATGAGATCCATTGTTTTTTCTCCTTTATCGAAAGCTTATTCCGCCGAATCAGAAAAAGACGGAATAAAACCAGTTTATGACAGTATAGCGTATTTTACGCGGAGATTCAAGGGGGAAAAGAAAGTGACTAACAGCTATAACACCTATTCATAACATTCATAAATGGTACGGACATATTTGTTGGTAAATTAAAAAATGATATGGTAACATTTAGGATAACCACAAAACATTGACACAAGAAAAAGCACAGAGCGACAGATACAGGCTCTGTTATTTACTGACAGTTCCAGAAAGGACAGACTGAAAAGAAAGTACGGAACTGCAGGAAAAGGGGAGGGGTGCAGATGGAACTTTATCAGCTGCGGTATTTTGCCCGGGCGGCTAAATATGAGAATATTTCCATGGCAGCTCAGGAACTCCATGTGACCCAGCCATCCATCAGCAAGGCCATCCGCGCACTGGAAAAAGAACTGCAGACAGAACTCATGAGGAAGAGCGGAAAACACTGTGTTCTGACTTATGAAGGACGGATCATGCAGGCACGCCTGATTCCTCTTCTGGACGAACTGGACGAACTTGCAAAGGAAGTACGGAGAGGCGAACGAAAGAAAGTGATACGTCTGAATACTCTGTCCGGAGAGCTTCTGGTACCGGAACTGATCCGCAGGTTCCGCCAGGAAAATCCGGATGTTTTTTTTAATATACTGGAAAGGCGGGAAGGAATCAGCTGGGACGTATGCATCCGGAGCACACTTCCGAAGATCTTTTTCAACAGTGCCCAGAAACTGATGGACGAGAAAATTGTTCTGGCGTTTCATAAGGATTCGTGGCTGCGGGAAAAAGAAATCATATCTCTGGAAGACATCTCAAATGAGAATTTTATCATGCTGAAAGAAGGAGGAAGCATCCGCATGATCTCCGATCAGATTTTCAAACGGGCGGGATTTATTCCCAATGTGGCGTTTGAGTGTGATAATCCTCATATTCTGAAGAGAATGGTTCAGGAGGGACTGGGAGTCACGGTATGGCCGCAGTACTCATGGCGTTCCCGTCTGACGGAAGAAGAAAATTATTCTGATGTCTGCTTCCGGCCGCTGGATATTCCGGGATTTATGAGGTCATTGTATCTTGTTTATCAGAAAGATGTCAAGATGACACCGGAATTGAAAGCTTTTTCTGAATTTACTGTGCATTACTTTGAGTCTGTGTGCAAATAAAACGAAACATGTGAAAAAGATTCGGAAAACATTCGAGAGCCGAATATATTACATTCACAACATTTATTGGACACATGAATCGTTTGAAATTATAATATGAGTTAAAGAAAGCGCTTCTTTTTAAGAACTGAACCATCGGGGGAATGGTCGGGGCGGCAGTTTGCCTCTTCTTAAAAAGGAGCGCTTTTTTATATGTAACCGTTGTCAGACTAAAAAACAGGAGGGAAAGGTATATGAAAAAAAGGTTCTACCGTATGGCGGCGATTGTAATGGCAGCAGCAATGCTGACTGGAAGTCTAGCAGGATGTTCGTCCCAGTCAGGCAGCAGTGAGACTCCGGCAGGGGCAAATGAAGCCGGAACCACACAGGCCGCTGCAGCGGAAAACGGCGGAGAAGAAGCAGAATCCGGCTCCTTCAACCCAAAGACACCTGCGGAAGGGCTGGCACTGAAAGAAGATATTGTAATCGGTATGAAATCAAAGCATACCACCATCGACCAGATGGAGGCCAGCAATACCCAGCATAACTATATGTGGCGTATGATCTATGACACCCTGGTACACTTTAATAATGAAACAAAGGAACTGGAACCTCAGCTGGCCACCGAGTGGTCCACGGATGACGGCGGAAAGACTTATATATTTAAACTTCGTGACGGTGTAAAATTCCACAACGGTGAGACCCTTAAGGCTTCTGATGTGGTCTTTACATTTAACAGAATGGAAGGAACTACATCATGCAACGGTGTTTTCGTAAAGGTAGAGAGCGTTGAGGCTGTAGACGATCTGACTGTAAAGATGACACTGGTGGATCCCAATCTTGACTGGCCCTATATGATGACGCTTCCCACAGCATCCATTATGAACGAGAAGGCTGTAACAGATGATCCCGAACGGGGTCCCGGCGTCGGAACCGGACCATGGCAGGTGGATTCCTATGAATTCGGAAATTATACGACTCTGACGGCATTTGAGGACAGCTGGAGAGGCGCACCTTATGCCAAGACCTTTACATTCCGTTATATCCCGGAGGATTCCGCAAGGCTGATTGCCCTTCAGAACGGGGAAATCGATATCTGTGCGGAACCGGCAACCATCGAGCTGGGAAGAATTGAGGAAGATCCCAAACTGGACCTTGTATCCTATGACGGCGGCTCTCTTACATATTTTGCATTCAACACGCAGAAAGAACCGGCAAGCAATGAGGATCTCCGCAAGGCGGTTGCATACGCCATTGATATTGACAGTATCATTGCAGTTGCTGCAGAAGGACACGGAAAAAAAGCCACTTCCTTCTGGGGATGGGATGAATACGGATACTATGACTGCGGCGGATATGAGAGAGATCTTGACAAGGCAAAAGAATACCTGGCAAAGGCATTCCCCAACGGAGGAGCAACTCTGGATATCTCCTGCAGCGGTGCTGAGAGAAAGACCATTGCAGAGATGATGCAGAGCCAGTTAAAAGAAATCGGACTGGAAGTGAATATTACGGAACTGGATTCCGCGGGAATCAGTACCAGTACAACAAACGGCGAGCATCAGTCCTGTATTTACGGCATGGGATTCAATATCTTCGGTGATGACGCAAGAAGGATCCTGCAGCCTGGTTCTGCTGTAAACAAAGCACATTATGACAGCCAGGAAGTTATGGACCTGCTGGACAAAGCGGTTGCGGAAACGGATGAAGCCACCAGAAAAGAATACTACAAGCAGATTCAGGAAGATATTTACGAACACGTACCCTATATTCCGCTTTACTTTGCAGACGGATTCATCGGCGTGAAGAAAGGCACAGGCGGAATCGATATTTATCCTACCAGCCATCATGATTATTCATACGTTTTCGTACCGGCAGAATAAACCCGGCATCAGGCCGTAACAGACGGCCGCTGAGAATCACAGGAGGGTATTATGTATCGTTATGTTATCAAAAGACTTCTTATGATGATACCGGTCATCATCGGCGTCTCGTTCCTGGTGTTTTTCATCATGGACCTGGCGCCGGGCGACGCCGTGGATCTGATGGCTCCGGAGGGGGCAACGGCAGAGGACCTGGAAGCCATACGCCATGATCTGGGTCTGGATAAACCGGTGGTCGTACGCTACATTGATTACATGTCGGGCATGCTCCGGGGAGACATGGGGGTTTCCTACGTATCCAAAACCGATGTGTTTGAAACATACATTGAAAAACTCCCGGCAACGATCAAGCTGTCGTTTGCCTCCATTCTCGTATCCATTCTCCTGTCGGTGCCGCTGGGTATTTACTCAGCGACCCGGCAGGGAACCGTGCAGGACAATATCAGCATGGTACTAGCCATTGTTGGACTATCCATGCCTAATTTCTGGCTGGGCCTGCTGCTGATTATTGCTTTTTCCCTGAATCTTCACTGGTTTCCGTCGGGCGGTGATCAGACGCTCTCATCCATTGTGCTGCCGGCCATCACCATAGGAACAGGTCTTATGGCGACGCTGACCAGAACCACCCGTTCTTCCATGCTGGATGTGCTGAAGCAGGAGTATCTGAGAACAGCCAGAGCCAAGGGAATCCCGGAAAAAACCGTGGTTATGTCCCATGCACTCAGGAATGCCCTGATTCCCATCATAACAATCATGGGAACCCAGCTGGCGGGCGTTCTGGGAGGAAGCGTTCTGACAGAAACCGTATTTGCCTGGCCCGGAGTCGGCAGACTGATCGTCGATTCCCTGAACATGCGGGATACGCCTCTTGTAACCGGAAGCATTATTATGACCACAATCCTGGTCAGCATTGTGCTTCTGATGGTTGACCTTCTTTACGCGGCTGTGGATCCCCGTATCAAGGCTCAGTATGTAACGAAAAGGGGGAAGAAGAAAAATGGCTAAAACCGCAGCAACCACCCAGAAAAAAGCACGCAGCCAGGCCGGAGAAGTATGGCATCAGTTCAGGAAAAACAAAGGCGCGATGGTGGGAGGAGCCATTGTTGCGGTTATCGTTTTTATTGCACTGTTCGCAGACGTGCTGATGGACTATGATACCCAGGTAATCGGACAGAATCTTGCTGAGAGGCTTCAGGGCCCCAGCTCAGCCCACTGGTTCGGCACTGATGAACTGGGAAGAGATATTTTCTGCCGTATCATGTACGGTACCAGGTTTTCCTGTTCCGTAGGTCTGGTGGCGGTTGCCATCGGTCTGATCCTGGGAGTGACTCTGGGAGCCGTTGCCGGATTCTTCGGCGGCTGGCTGGAAGAACTGATTATGAGGTGTACGGATATTCTGGGAGCAGTTCCCAACATGCTGATGGCCATCGTCATCGTCTCGGTTCTGGGACAGAGCATCTGGAATCTGATGCTGGCAGTGGGAATTACCAGTGTTCCGCAGTTTGTCAGAATTACGAGAGCAGCGGTTCTGACCGTACGGAATCAGGAATATGTGGAGGCTTCAAAGGCAATCGGGCTGAATAACAGAAAAATCATTTTCAAGCATATTCTTCCCAACTGTCTTTCACCGATTATCGTACAGGCAACGCTTCGTGTGGCATCCGCCATTATTTCCGCCTCCAGCCTGAGTTTCCTGGGGCTCGGTGTTCCCGCACCGTCACCGGAATGGGGAGCTTTGCTGTCAGGCGGAAGAAAATACATCAGGGACTATTCCTATATGACATTGTTTCCGGGACTGGCCATTATGATCACGGTACTGGCCCTGAACCTGATGGGAGACGGACTCAGAGATGCTCTGGATCCGAAACTTAAGAAATAGGAGGTATGGGAACGTGGCAGACACAAAGGAAATGGTTCTTGAACTGGAAAATCTGACTGTAAAGTTCGTGCTGGAGGATGAGACTGTGGAAGCAGTCAACGGAGTCAGCCTGCAGATCAAAAAAGGAGAAACCCTGGGGCTCGTGGGAGAGACCGGAGCCGGAAAGACAACAACAGCCCTTTCCATGCTGAGGCTGATCGACTCTCCTCCGGGAGTTATGGAATGTGACAAAATGCAGGTATGCGGACAGGATATCATGAAAATGACGCCGCAGGAACTGGAGCATATAAGAGGAAGTCTGGTGTCCATGATCTTCCAGGATCCCATGACTTCTCTGAACCCTGTGTTTACAGTGGGACAGCAGATAGCAGAAAGCCTGGAACGCCATGAAAATCTGGGAAAAACAGAGGCCTGGAAAAAGGCGGAAGATATGCTGGAGCTGGTGGGTATTCCGAGGGAACGCGCCATTGAATATCCCCATCAGTTTTCAGGCGGAATGAAGCAGAGGGTTATCATTGCCATTGCACTGGCCTGCAGCCCGCAGCTTCTGATTGCCGATGAACCCACAACAGCCCTGGATGTGACCATCCAGGCTCAGATTCTTCAGCTGATGAAGGAACTGAAAGAGAAGAAAAATACATCCGTCATCATGATTACCCATGATCTGGGAATCGTTGCAGAGACCTGCGACCGGGTTGCTGTTATGTATGCCGGCAAGATCATAGAAGAAGGTAATCTGGAGGAAGTGTTTAACCACACACTTCATCCCTATACAGAGGGGCTGTTTAATTCTCTTCCCAATATCAAAAAAAGAAAAGACAAGCTGCAGCCCATTCATGGTCTGATGCCGGATCCGACAGATCTCCCCGAAGGATGTGCCTTTGCTCCCAGATGTGATTATGCGACGGAGGCATGTAAAACCAGAAAACCGGAACTCGTATGTTTCGGAGGTACCCATAAAGCTGCCTGTCTTGCCTATGAGCGGCCCGGGTTCCATATAGAGAGGGGGAAAGACAATGGCTGAGCCGATTCTGGAGGTGAAAAATCTCCGAAAATATTTTAAAACTGCCCGCGGGACTCTCCATGCGGTGGATGATGTGACTTTTACAATCGAAAAAGGAAAGACTCTGGGCATTGTCGGCGAATCCGGCTGCGGCAAATCCACAACGGGCCGTGCTATTCTGAGACTTCTGGAACCCACTTCCGGTCAGGTTATTTTTAACGGAGTGGATGTGACAGCGCTGAGCGCTTCCGGAATGAGAAAAATGCGCCATGACATGCAGATCATTTTTCAGGATCCGTTTTCTTCCCTGGATCCAAGAAAAACGGTCAGCCAGACCATTGCAGAACCCATCATTGAAAACCATCTGCTGAGAGACAAGAAGGCCATTATGGACCGGGTGCGCGAGCTGATGGACACGGTAGGACTGGCGCAGCGTCTGGTCAACGCATATCCCCATGAGCTGGACGGCGGCCGCAGACAGAGAATCGGAATTGCCAGAGCTCTGGCAATGGAACCCAAATTTATTGTGTGTGATGAGCCGGTTTCCGCCCTGGATGTATCCATTCAGGCTCAGATTCTGAATCTTCTTCAGGAGCTGAAGGAAAAAATGGGGCTTACATTTATTTTCATAACGCATGATCTGTCCGTGGTCAACCATTTTGCCGATGAGATCGCGGTCATGTATCTGGGACAGCTGATCGAAAAAGCACCGACGGAAGAACTGTTTGATCATCCCATTCACCCATATACAAGGGCGCTTCTTTCTGCAATCCCCATACCTGAAGTGGGAATCGAAAGACCTGAAAGAATACTTCTGAAGGGAGAAATCAGTTCTCCCATTGATCCGCCGGATGAGTGCCGTTTCGCAAAACGCTGCATTTATACCTGTGATCAGTGTCATAAAGCCTGTCCGGGTCTTGTGGAAGTATCCCCGGGACACTTTGTGGCCTGTCATCTCTGGAAGGATTTTACCGAAGGAAAAGAATCGTGATCCGGAAGTCCGGAGAACGCGGAGGAGTCTTTTTCATGCGTACTCCGGACTCATGGAGACCAGTATCAGGAGGTACGGAAACATGTATCAGGTATCGGAGAAAACCAGAAAGCAGTTTGAAACGATGATGGGGCTGGACTGTGTCAGAAAAGCCCTGGAATTTATCAGAGAGGATCAGGAACAGACGATCAGAGATCAGAAAGAGCTGGTTCTCATTGAGGCGCCTACAGGTCAGGAACAGAAACGGGCAGAGGTATTTGCGGAAAGGTTCCGGCAGCTGGGACTGGAAGATGTCCATATTGACCGGGGCGGAAATGTGGTCGGGGTCAGAAAAGGAACCGGACATGGCCCTAGGGTTCTGCTGGAAGGACATATGGATACGGTATTCCCTTTCGGAACGGTTACGGAAGTAAAGGAAAAGGACGGATTTCTGTACGCACCGGGAATCGGTGATGACACCAGAGCGCTGGCCATGCTTCTCTGCGTGATCCGTGCCCTGAATCATACGGAGATCGCTACGGACGGAGATATTGTATTTGTGGGAACCACCAGGGAAGAAGGCATGGGCGGCCTTGGAGGAATGAAAGATTTTCTGGCAGACAACGATGATATTGATATTTCTCTCAGCCTGGATAACAATGACATGAGCGGACTGGTTTATGAGGCCACGGGCGGTGAGACTTATGAAGTGAACTTTTATGGCATCGGAGGACATGCATTCGGATGTTTCGGGAAAATGGCTCAGCCCATTCATGCAGCGGCCAGAGCTGTGGCGAAAATTGCGGACTTTGTGGTGCCGTCAGACCCGAAGACCAGTTTCTGCGTATCCAATTTCCATGGAGGAAATGACGCCGGAGTCCATGCCATTGCGCCCAGAGCTACCATAAAATTCAATTTCCGTTCCAACTCACCAGCCGAGCTGGAAAAACTCAGGGATAATATTTTCCGGGCTATTGAGGATGCCTGCAGAGAAGAAAGTGAAAAATGGGACTGTGACACCATTACATGGGATCAGAAACTGATCAGCCAGATTCCGGGCGGCACACAGGATCCGAACTCTCCTCTGGTGGAAACTGCATATCTGGGACTGGATTCTCTGGGAATCACACCGGAATTTTTTAAAGGCGGATGCACCAATGCCAACGTGGCGATTTCCAGAAACATTCCGGCGCTGTGTATGGGCCGCGCCTACGCGCCGGATGAAAATTCCAAAAATATCATGAATCACAGCGTCAATGAAAAATTCCCGGTGAAGGGTGCATATATGGCGGTACAGCAGGCATTTATGGTGCTGATGATGTCCGTGGGAATCAGCGGGAAATTTGATTCCATAGTGGGTAAAAAGCAAAAATAGAGTGTGTATCGGGGGAAGCAGAATATGAAACAGATCAGTCTGATCGCCACCGGAGACGCGTTCATCACCCGGAGGTTCCCGGAAGGCGGATATGAAGGGTTTGAAGCGGTACGTGACTGCATCAGCAGCTATGATGTGAAGTTTTCGAACCTGGAAATGACATTCCATGAAGAAGAAGGATATCCGGCTGCTTTTTCCGGAGGAACCTGGGCCATGGCGGATCCCAGGACCCTGGATGACATGAAGTCCTATGGATTTAATCTCTATAATACGGCCAACAACCATTCCTGCGATTACAGTCATGGCGGAGTCCTGGCCACCATCCGGAATCTTCGGCAGAGGGATATGGTGTTTGCCGGAACCGGAAAAAATCTGGCGGAGGCTTCGGCTCCCTGCTATCTGGAAACGAAACAGGGCAGAGTGGCTCTCATTGCCGTATCCGCCACCTTTCATGAGTCGGGAATGGCCGGCGGACAGAGCGGCGAACTGTGGGGAAGGCCCGGTCTTAATCCGCTCCGGTTTGAGACCATCTACCATGTAACAGAGGAAAACTATAAAAAAGCCGCAGGCCTGGCGGCGCTGACCAAGATCAATGCGGCGGCGGAAAACTCCATAAAGAACGGGTACAGCAATCCGCCGGCGGAAGGAACACTGCCTTTCGGAAAATACAAATTCGTACTGGATGAAAAAGACTGGGTCGAGAGCCGTCCGTTTGCAGCAGACATGGAACGTGTGGAAGCCGAGATCCGGGAGGCAGGAAAACAGGCAGACGTGGTGCTTGTAAGTTTTCATGCCCATGAAACGGACGGAGAGGACACAAAAGTGCCGGCCATGTTTCTGGAGACCTTTTCCCGCCGGGCCGTGGATGCGGGAGCGGACGCGGTCATCGGACACGGACCTCATGAACTGAGGGGCATTGAGATCTATAAGGGAAAGCCGATATTCTACAGCCTTGGAAATTTCCTGTTTGAGACGGAGACGGTGGGCAAGCAGCCTTATGACGCCTACATAAACAAGAAGATGCCGGCGGATACCAAGGTGGGAACCTATATGGATGCCAGAAGCAAAAACGGAACGGCCGGCTATGGGGTTCTGCCGGAAATCTGGTTTTCGGTCATGGCCGGATGGTTCATGGAAGAAGGAAAAACCAGGGAAATAAGACTGTATCCCATTTCTCTCGGAATGGAGAGAAAACGGTCTCAGAAAGGCGTGCCGGTGATGACGGGAGATGAGGAAGTCCTGAAGTATCTTGCGGATCTGTCAGAACCCTACGGAACCAGAATTGAGATCCGAGACGGAGTGGGATATATCCTGCTTTAAACAGCTCACCTCTGCAGAACCGGCGGTATTGCCTCCTTTTTTCTGCCGGATCTGTGTGAATGCCGGATGAAGAGGACGCCCCTCTTTGTCCGGCATTTATAATGGACAGATATGAACCGGAAAGAATAAAAGGACAGACATGTCGAATAATGGCAGAAAGTATATATTTGGACATATCTAGTGGTAAAAACAGAATTGATATGATAATATAGTTAGGGGAGTCAATCAATCTGATAATTCTGCACTGAAAAGCAGGATTTGCGAAGAAAGGAGAATCACGGTGGAGGAAAAGAAAAAACAGATCATCGAGGCTGTCGACCGGTCCAGGGAGGATCTTCTGGCATTGTCAAAGAATATTCATGACAATCCGGAACTGGGATTTGAAGAATTCAAGGCGCTGGAGTTTATCAGCGGTACACTGGAAAAACACGGATTTCAGGTTCAGAAGGGATACGGCGGACTTGCCACATCATTCCGCGCAGAAAAGACCGGAAAGGAAAACGGGCCCACAGTGGCATTCCTTGCTGAATATGATGCACTGAAAGGTGTCGGTCATGGATGCGGACACAACCTGATTGCCACCTGTTCTGTGGGAGCTTTTCTGGGACTGGCATCGGTCATGGATGAGCTGCCGGGCCGCATCTGTATCATCGGAACACCTGCGGAAGAAGGCGGAGCCGGAAAAGTAAAACTTCTGAGGAACGGAGCATTCGATGACGTGGACTTTGCCCTGATGATGCATCCGTCCAGCGGAGGTTCCAACCTGGTGGGAAGAGGAGGAAGAGCCGCCTGCACTGTAAAAGTGAACTTCAGGGGAAAAGGAGCACATTCTTCCGTGCCGAAAAACGGAATTAATGCCCTGAGCGCCGTGATCCATGTGTTCAATCAGATTGATCTGATGCGTCCGACTCTTGACCCCCAGGATAATATCAACGGAATCATTACCAACGGAGGTTCTGCGGCCAACGTGATTCCGGCGGCGGCCAGCTGTGAGTTCTGTGTCCGGGCGGATACCATGAAGCGGATAGAGGAACTGATCGGGATCATCAGAGGCTGCGTGAAAAATGCTGAAAACCTGACCGGGGCAGTCGGGGGAGTTTCCTGGGATGATATTTCCGCAGAGCGGTATCCCAACAGACCCATATGCCAGGCCTTCAAGGACAATATGCATGAGCTGGGAATCGAGATGACCTGGCCGGATCCCGCAAAACAGTACGGATCTTCCGACATCGGAAATGTCTCCATCAAGATCCCGGCCATTCATGACTATCTGTCTATTACGGATGATAAGACGCTTCAGGCCCACACTGCCGAATACGCTGAGGCGGCGGGAAGCCCCGAGGCCCAGGAGGTGTGCCTGAAAGGAGCCAAGGGACTGGCCATGACAGGATATGATATTCTGTCTGACACGGAATTCCAGAAAGAAATCCTGGAATACCATGAAAAGCAGATTCCGGATTTCTATAAATAAAAGAAGTCCCGGAAAATTCCGGACTTCCGGAAACTGCAGAAGTCTGTCAGGAAAAACATTCCTTTTGAATGGAAGGGAGTACATATATGAACAAAATAACCAAATCCGGCCGCTTTCTGTTTGAGCAGCTGACAGAGCAGATCCGGGTACAGAATGAGGCGGCGGGCATTGCGGTCGCCATTGTGGATGCAGAAGGAAATACTGCGTATGAACAGTATTTCGGGTTCCGGGATGCAGAGCAGAAACTGCCCATCAATCAGGATACGATTTTTGGCCTGGCCTCCGTGACCAAATCTTTTGTGGCTCTGTCCATCATGCAGCTGGCAGAGGCAGGAAAAGTGGATCTGGAAGCCCCGGTCAGCCGTTATATTCCTGAATTTACCAATAAAAATCAGGAGACGGTCAGAGTCTGGCATTTCCTCTGCCACTGTGCCGGATTCTACCCGGTGCACAGAACCGTAATCAGGGAGATTGCCGGAAAGCTGGGGCTGAGCGAGGAAAAAGACGGAGATCTGGCCTTCCATGAAGGCCTGGCCGAGGCGGGAGCCAGAGCTGTGGCAGAACAGCTGGATGCACAGACCAGAGAGAACGGTCTCATCGGAAAACCGGGAGAATATATGAGCTACTGCAATGACGGATTCGGACTTCTCTCGGAAATCGTCCGCAGAACCGGCGGAGAAAAATCTTTTGCCGGCTATGTGAAAAAACATATTCTGGATCCTCTCGGAATGAGCCGGAGCGGCTGCGATTTCCTGAGACCGCGTCTGGACGAAAATGCGGCTCTATTATATAAGAAGAAAGACGGCGAGATGACTGTCTGCCGGGACTATTATGACAATGCATTTGTTCTGGGAGGCGCAGGAGCCATGAAATCCACGGTCTCCGATATGAAAAAATATATCGGCATGTATCTGAACCAGGGAAAGGGACCGGACGGAACCAGAATTCTTTCCATGGAAGGGGTTCGCGCCATGTGTAAACCGAGGATCGAATACAGGGCAGGAAGTTATTACTGCTACGGGCTTTCCACAAAGATGCTGGATGATCTGACTGTGGTGGAACATGGCGGAAGTCTGACAGGTGTTTCTTCCAATATGTCCTGGTCCTATGGCGCGGGGGCCGGAGTCATTGTTCTCTGCAATACGTCGGGCGTACCTGTCAGCGTCATTGCAGATGCAGCCATGCGGATGTACACCGGACGGAGTCCTCTGGATTCCAGGGACCAGTACCGGGAAATCTGCTGGACAGATGAAAAGAAAAAAGCCGTCTGCGGTACATACCGTTCCGGAGAGGGCGAGCAGGTGGAAATCCGCCTGGAAGACGGCGCACTGAAGACCCGTGTATCCGGAAAAGAAGTGCTGATGGTTCCTGTTCAGGAATATCTCGGCATTGTCAGAAATCCGGGAAATGATGCGCCGCTGAAACTGTTTGCAGATGAAAACGGGGAAATTTTTGCCGTGGGATTCGGCGGGAGAATGCTTCCGAGAGTATAACGGACCGGGTGCCGCGGACAGCAAAAATAATATTATGGAGGGGTAAGAATGGATATTTTTGAACAGATCAGGAGCATGACAGACGAAATGGCGGGGGAACTGGTGGCCCAGAGGCGCGATTTCCACAAATACGCGGAAAAAGGCTGGTTTGAAATGAGGACATCTTCCATTATTGCCAGAAAACTTGCGGATATGGGGTATGAGGTCCTGGTTGGCGATCAGGTCTGCAAAAAGGATTCCAGAATGGGTGTTCCTTCCGAGGAAGAACTGGATGCGCAGTATGAGCGCGCTGTTGCTCAGGGGGCAGATCCGGAATTCGTAAAGTATACCAAAGGCGGAATGACCGGAGTCATCGGCATTCTCCGCTGCGGTGAAGGACCGACGGTGGCCATGCGTTTTGATATTGACGCGCTGGGCGTGTTTGAGGAGAAAGATCCCAGCCATCGTCCGGCAAAAGAAGGTTTCGCATCTGTCAATGAAGGTTTCATGCATGCCTGCGGACATGACGGACATGCCACCATCGGTCTTGGTGTGGCAAAAGTCCTGATGGCAATCCGCGACTCCCTTCACGGAACCGTGAAGCTGATTTTCCAGCCGGCGGAAGAAGGCGTGCGGGGCGCCAAATCTATTGTGGACAACGGCCATCTGGATGGAGTGGATTACCTGATCGGTTCCCATGTATCTGATAAAGATGAGAATGATCCAGCGGCAGTCATTCCGGGAAGCCACGGCTCTCTGGCAACCACAAAATACGATGTGGTTTTCCATGGCAAATCCTCTCACGCAGGCGGTTCTCCCGAAATCGGCAAGAATGTCATGCTGGCAGTGGGTACGGCGATCCTGAATCTGTACGCAATTCCGCGCCATTCCGGCGGTGAGTCCCGTGTCAATGTGGGCACCGTGGTGGCCGGAAGCGGCAGGAACGTCATTGCAGATGAAGCCAAGATGGAAATTGAAGTCAGAGGAGAAACGACGGAAGTCAACAAGTTTATGGAAGAGTATGCGGTGAATGTCATTGAGAATGCGGCCAGAATGCATGGCTGTACCAGTGAGATGAAACTGATGGGTTCCGCATATTCTCTGGCCAGTGATCAGGAACTGATGGATCGGGTACGCCGTGTATGCGAGGAAAATCTCCACATGCAGGTTTCCGATGTCACCAGCAGCAAGAACGGAGGCAGCGAAGACGTTTCCTATATGATGCACAGAGTGCAGGAACAGGGAGGCCAGGCCACCTTCATGCGTGTCCTTACAAAAGAAGCAGGACCGGCACACAACCGGCGCTTTGATTTTGACGAGCAGGTGCTTCCCAATGCGGTGAAGGTCTTCTGCGGAACCGTATATGATATCATGAAGTAAATATCCGAAAGCTGCAGAACCATTCTTTCCGGAATGGTTTCTGCCGCTTTTTCGCGGGACGGAACAGAAGGAAGATAATGAACACTTTTATTCCGCACGAAAGAAGGAAAAAGGTAAAATTATGCAGGATGCTGTAAGAACATGAAGAGAAAAAGCAGGAATTCTGTCAGAAAATGTACAAAAAATGGCTTAAAACTGATAAAAATTTGTTCACATTTTATGAAAAGTGTGTTATAATGATTACACCATCTATAAAACGGTATATGGAACGAAAATGAACAGCAAGAGGTGATATCGTGGTAAAGAAAGAAATGATTGCAATGCTGTTGGCCGGCGGCCAGGGAAGCCGTCTGGGTGTCCTGACCCAGAAAGTTGCAAAACCGGCTGTGTCCTTCGGCGGAAAATACCGGATCATCGATTTCCCGCTCAGCAACTGTATCAATTCCGGTGTGGATACTGTGGGAGTTCTGACCCAGTACCAGCCGCTCCGGCTGAATGCCCATATAGGAATCGGTATTCCGTGGGATCTGGACCGGAATGTGGGCGGTGTGACAATTCTTCCGCCATACGAACGGAGCAAAGGCAGTGACTGGTATACAGGAACAGCCAATGCCATTTACCAGAATCTGGAGTACATGGAGTCGTATAATCCGGAATATGTTCTTATTCTGTCCGGTGACCACATTTACAAAATGGATTATGAGGTCATGCTGGACTATCACAGGGCCAACAACGCGGACGTGACCATTGCTGCCATGCCGGTTCCCATGGAGGAAGCCAGCAGATTCGGAATCCTGATTACGGACGAGACCAACCGGATCACGGAATTTGAGGAAAAACCGGCAAATCCCAGAAGCAATCTCGCATCCATGGGAATCTATATTTTCAGCTGGAAAGTCCTGAAAGAGGCTCTTGTGAAACTTTCGGAAGAGCCGGGCTGCGATTTCGGAAAACATATCATCCCTTACTGTCACAGCGAAGGCAGACGGATATTCGCATATGAATACAACGGATACTGGAAAGACGTGGGAACCCTCGGTTCCTATTGGGAAGCCAATATGGAGCTGATCGATATTATTCCGGAATTCAATCTTTATGAGGAGTACTGGAAAATTTATACAAAAAGTGACCGGATACCGCCCCAGTACATTGCTGCAGATGCCCATGTGGGACGCTGCATCATAGGAGAGGGATCGGAGATCTGCGGTGATGTGGAGAATTCCGTAATCGGACCTGGTGTTGTCATCAGAAAAGGTGCGGTGGTAAAGGATTCCATCATCATGAATGACTGCGTCATCGGAGAAGGCGCTTTTGTGGAGAAGGCCATCATTGCTGAGAATGTCACTGTGGGAGCCGGTGCAAAACTGGGAGTGGGAGAATATGCCCCCAGTAAATATGACCCGAAGGTATATCAGTTTGATCTGGTAACGGTGGGAGAACATTCCGTGATTCCGGATCATGTGGAGATCGGGAAGAATACAGCAATTTCGGGCGTTACCGCAGCAGAGGATTATCCGGACGGAAAGCTTGAAAGCGGCGGCTACATAGTAAAGGCAGGTGGGAATGTATGAGAGCGATCGGTATTGTTTTAGCTGGCGGCAACAGCAAGCGGATGAGAGAACTTTCAAGGAAGCGGGCAATCGCAGCGATGCCGATTGCAGGAAGCTTCCGGAGTGTGGATTTTGCACTGAGTAATATGAGCAACTCCCATATTCAGAGCGTCGCGGTGCTGACTCAGTACAATTCCCGTTCCCTGAACGAGCATCTGAGCTCGTCAAAATGGTGGGATTTCGGAAGAAAACAGGGAGGCATGTATGTGTTCACTCCCACCATTACGGCGGAACACAGCGACTGGTACCGGGGAACGGCAGATGCCCTGTATCAGAATCTGGATTTCCTGAAGAAGAGCCACGAACCTTATGTGGTCATCGCAGCAGGGGACGGAATTTACAAGCTGGATTATAATAAAGTTCTGGAATATCACATTGAAAAAAAGGCAGACATTACGGTGGTATGCAAGGACATGCCCCAGGATATGGATGTGACAAGATTCGGTCTGGTCAAGACAAATGCTGACGGACGGATCACGGAATTTGAGGAAAAGCCCATGGTGGCCACATCCAATACAATTTCCTGCGGAATTTATGTGATCCGCCGCAGACAGCTGATTGAGCTGATTGAACGCTGTGCCGCGGATGACCGTTATGACTTTGTTCAGGATATACTTGTACGGTACAGGAATCTGAAACGTATTTATGCGTACAAGCTGGACTCTTACTGGAGCAACATCGCTTCCGTGGAGTCGTATTACAAGACCAACATGGATTTCCTGAAACCGGAAGTGAGAAATTACTTCTTTAAAGAATATCCGGACATTTATTCAAAGGTGGATGATCTTCCGCCGGCGAAATATAATCCGGGAGCGTCGGTGAAAAACAGTCTGGTATCCAGCGGCTGTATTCTGAACGGCAGTGTGGAAAATTCAGTACTGTTCAAAAAAGTATACATAGGCAATAACTGCGTGATACGTAATTCCGTAATTCTCAATGATGTTTACATCGGAGACAATACAGTAATAGAAAACTGTGTGGTGGAGAGCAGGGATACGATCCGCGCCAATACGACCTATATCGGGACTCCTGATGACATCAAAATCGTTATTGAGAAGAACGAGAGGTATACATTATAACGGACGTATGAATAAAGTCTGATACGAAACGGGGAGGTTATTTATGCAGGAGATCGGAAGAAGCGTCGTGTAGGGA
>CABSIM010000026.1 GCA_902477765.1 uncultured Clostridiaceae bacterium
CTGCGGAACTGCGCAGACGGGCAAGGACGCTTCTGACCCTCTATATTGCGGCAGGACTTGATCCGGAGAAAAACTGTATTTACTATCAGTCCCACGTATCCGGACATGCGGAACTGGCCTGGATCCTCAACTGCTTCACCTACATGGGTGAGCTGAGCCGCATGACCCAGTTCAAGGACAAATCGGCAAAACACGCAGACAACATCAATGCCGGTCTGTTCACCTATCCGGTGCTGATGGCTGCTGACATTCTTCTGTATCAGGCAGATGTGGTGCCGGTGGGCATTGATCAGATGCAGCATCTGGAACTGACCAGGGATATTGCCATCCGGTTCAACAATATATACGGCGATGTGTTTACGGTGCCGGAGGCATACATCGGAAAAGCAGGAGCGAAGATCATGAGTCTTCAGGATCCGTCCAAGAAGATGTCCAAGTCCGATGAGAATCCCAACGGCAGCATCTATCTGATGGATGATCCGGACACCATCATCAGGAAATGCAAGCGTGCTGTGACAGACTCCGAGGGATGCGTTCTTTACCGTGAGGAGCAGCCGGGAATCAGGAACCTGATCGATATTTACTGCGCATGTACCGGGAAAACTCCTGCAGAGGTGGAAAAGGAATTCGACGGCAGGGGCTATGGTGATTTCAAAATGGCCGTGGGTGAGGCAGTGGTTTCCGTGCTGAAGCCTCTTCAGGAGCGGTTTGCAGAGCTTTCCGGAGACAAGGCCTATATTGACGGAGTCATCAAGGCCAATGCGGAAAAAGCAGCCTATTTCTCCGGCAAGACCCTGAGAAAAGTACAGAAAAAAGTCGGATTCCCTGAACGGATCCGGTAAGGAGGCCGGCATGAAGTTTGTGACTTACATGGTGGCCGGCCGGGAAATGGCCGGTGTTCTGAACCGGGACGAAACCTGGATATATCCCATTTCCGCAGCAGGAATGGAGTATGGAACCATGCTGGAGATGATCCGTAAGGCGGGAGCCTCGGAAATGGAGATGCTGGAATATATTTCAGGGAGAGCACCGTATGAAGTCCCGGGAGCGGCGCCTGTGGAAGAAGCCAGGATTCTGGCTCCGATCCCGGAGCCGGCCCAGGACGTGATCTGCCTGGGAATCAACTATATGGATCACGCGGAGGAGGCGGCAAGATTCCAGAAGGAATCCTTTGGGCAGAAGGCCCAGGCCATATATTTTTCCAAACGCGTGAACCGGGCCACGGATCCCGAAGGCGGGATTCCCGCTCATGAAAATGTGACGAAGCAGCTGGACTATGAGGCGGAACTGGCGGTGATCATCGGCCGGGATGCCGCAGATGTACCCAGAGAGAAGGTACGGGACTATCTGTTCGGATATACGGTTCTCAATGATGTCAGCGCCAGGGAGGTGCAGACGGGACACAGCCAGTGGTATTTCGGAAAGAGCCTGGATGGTTTTACACCCATGGGACCCTGCATTCTGTCAGCAGACAGTGTGCCGTTCCCGCCGGAACTGGATATCCGGTCGCGGGTCAACGGAGAACCGAGACAGGAATCCAATACGCGTCTTCTGATACACGGCATTGAGGATGTGGTGGCAGAACTTTCGGCCGGAATGACTCTGAAGGCAGGAACCATCATAGCCATGGGAACCCCTGCAGGAGTGGGGATGGGATTTGACCCTCCCAGATTTCTGAAGCCGGGAGATCAGGTGGAATGTGAGATTGAAGGCATCGGCATTCTAAAAAATACCATTGTGGAGCAGTAATGTTGCCAGGAAGGGAACTGCTGCCGGTTACGGCGGCATGCCCCTTTCTGGCTGTTTTTGTCTCGGGGGAGACCCTCAGAGAGAAACAGGAAACACGTTTCCGGAAAAGGACGGGGAAAGGCCTGAAGAAAGTCCGGAAAGAGACGGAACAGAAAAAACAGGCAGAGCGGCGGTATTTCCGGAAAAGACAGAAAGACCGACGTGCAGCCGAAAATCTGAAAACCATGCAGGAGAGATTAATTATGGAAGAAATCCGCACCATGCTGAAACGGGTGGCATCGGGAGAAATGTCAGTGGAGGAAGCCGTGCTGGCCATGAAAAAAGCGCCGTTTCTGCAGGCAGGCTTCGATGATCTGGGTTTTGCAAAACTGGATACTCACAGGAAGCTCCGCCAGGGTATCGCAGAAGTCATCTACGGAGCGGGAAAGACCCCGGAGCAGATTGCGGGGATCGTGGAGGCCATGAAACAAAGAGGGCAGGAGTCGATTCTCATTACCAGACTGAACCGGGCAAAGGCAGAAGAGGTGGAGATGCTGCTGGGAAAAACCACGGAAGAAGGAGGCGGATTCCGTTACTATAAAGACGCATCCATCGGAATCTGGGGCATCATGCCGGAACCGGACGGTGTGGGAACCATTGTGGTGGCCACCGGAGGCACCAGTGACATTCCGGTGGCTGAGGAGGCGGCGCTGACGGCAGAGATTCTGGGAAACCGGGTGGAACGCCTTTATGACGTGGGAGTTGCAGGCCTTCACCGTCTGGTGGCTCATATGGACAGTATCATGAGCGCCCGGGTCATCATTGCCATCGCCGGAATGGAAGGAGCCCTGGCCAGCGTCATCGGCGGACTGGCAGACTGCCCGGTGATCGCAGTGCCCACCAGTGTGGGATATGGTGCTTCTTTTCACGGGGTATCGGCGCTTCTGTCCATGCTGAATTCCTGCGCCAGCGGTGTCAGCGTGGTAAATATCGACAATGGGTTCGGAGCCGGATATCTGGCCAGCATGATCAATCATCTGAAGGGGTAAGGCGAAAGACGGGGGACAGGACAGAAAGGATTCCTGTCCGCAGGAAAATACAAGCAAACGGGGGAAAATACGATGAAAACATTATATCTGGACTGCAGCATGGGGGCTGCCGGAGATATGCTGATGGCAGCGCTTCTGGAACTTTGCCCGGACAGAGAGGGATTCCTTGACAGGATGAACCGCCTGGGCCTTCCCGGCGTCCGTGTGACAGCGGAGCCGGCAGAAAAATGCGGAATTCTGGGAACTCATATGTCAGTTTCGGTTTTCGGGGAGGAAGAGGAGAGCCTGGACACGGACCATATACACGGGAACCATGCTCACGGGGATCACAGCCATGGAGACCATGATCACGGAGAGCATATGCACGGAGATCACAGCCATGGAGATCATGATCACGGAGAGCATATGCATGGAGATCACAGCCACGGAGATCATGATCACGGAGACCATGACCACGATGGCCATACTCACGGAGCTCATGGCCATCATCACCATGCGGACATGGCCGGCATTTCTCATATCATTTCCCATCTGGATCTGGAGGATGAGATAAAGCAGGACATGACGGCGGTTTACAGCCTGATTGCGGAAGCAGAATCCCATGCTCACGGGAAACCGGTGGATCAGATTCATTTCCATGAAGTGGGAACGCTGGACGCTGTGGCGGATGTGGCCGGTGTCTGCATTCTGATTCACCAGCTGGCACCGGATCAGATTCTTGCATCACCGGTTCATGTGGGAAGCGGCCATGTTCACTGCGCCCATGGTATTCTTCCGGTCCCGGCTCCCGCAACCGCGCATATTCTACGGGGGGTTCCGTCATACGGCGGACAGATCCGCGGAGAACTCTGCACTCCTACCGGAGCCGCACTTCTGAAACATTTTGTGGAAAAATTTGGCCCCATGCCGGTTATGGCTGCGGAAAAGATCGGCTATGGAATGGGGAAAAAAGATTTTGAACAGGCCAACTGTGTCCGTGCTTTCTGGGGTGATACCGGAGAGAATGCAGAAGAAGTGGTGGAACTTTCCTGCAATCTGGATGACATGACGGCGGAAGATCTGGGATTTGTTCAGGAAATTCTGTTTGCAGACGGAGCGCTTGAGGTTTATACTGTACCGGTGGGCATGAAAAAGAACCGTCCGGGCATTCTTCTGACCTGCATGTGCAGGCGGAAAGATGAAATGCGGATGGCGGAGCTGATATTCCGCCACACCACCACGCTGGGGATCCGGGAACATGTGAGCCGGAGATTTACCATGAACCGGTCTGTGGAAACCGTAGAGACCGGTTTTGGACCGGTGCGGATCAAAAAATCCTGCGGTTACGGAACGGAAAGAAGCAAGATGGAATATGAAGATCTGGCTGAAATTGCCAGAGCGCAGGGAATTTCCCTGGAGGAGGTACGCCGTGAAGTCAGAAAAGCAGAAAAACGGTCGGGAGAAAGAGAAGGATGATGCCGGAAAACGCATTCTGGAAACCGAAAGGCTTTTTCTCAGGGAAATGACGGATCAGGACTATGGTTCTCTCTGCAGGATTCTGCAGGATGCGGAAACCATGTATGCCTATGAGCACGCGTTTTCTGACAGAGAGGCCGCAGACTGGCTTCAGAACCAGAAGCGGCGGTATGGTCTTTACGGCACCGGACTCTGGGCAGTGGTCCTGAAAGAGACCGGAGAAATGATCGGACAGTGCGGGCTCACCTGGCAGCCGGTACCGGCGGCCTACGCGTCCTCAGGAGCGGCGCTGGAGATCGGATACCTGTTCCGGAGGGATGTCTGGCACCGCGGATATGCTTCGGAAGCCGCGGCCGGATGCAGAAGATTCGCGTTTGAGGTTCTGAAAGTACCCAGGGTATGCTCTGTGATCAGAGAAAACAATGCGGCATCCCGCAGAGTGGCCGAACGGAACGGCATGAAGCCGGTCATGACATATGTAAAACATTATTATGGAATGGACATGCCTCACATGATTTATGAGACAGAAAACAGGGAGGAAAAAAAGATGAAGAATATTCTGGAACAGATTCAGGAACATAAGATCATAGCGATCCTTCGGGGCGTTCCCCAGGACAGGATCATGGATGTGGCACAGGCACTTTATGACGGAGGAATCCGCCTCCTGGAAATCACCTTCAACCAGAAATCCGAAACAAAGCTGGAAGATACCAGAAATGCCATCATGGCAGTGAAGGCACGCCTGGGAGACAGAATGACCATCGGGGCAGGCACCGTCATGTCTGTGGAAGAAGTTCATGCGGCAAAGGAAGCCGGAGCATCCTTTGCTCTGGCACCCAATACGGACGAGGCTGTGATCCGGGAAATCGTGGCCTGCGGCATGGAAGCCATTCCGGGCGCCATGACTCCGTCTGAGGTGGCAGATTCCTACAAATGGGGCGCATCTGTGGTAAAACTGTTTCCGGCAGGCAATCTGGGTCTTTCTTTCTGCAAGGCAGTCATGGCGCCCATCAATCATATTCCGATGATTGCCGTGGGCGGTGTGGATATCGGAAATCTGGGAGAATTCCTGAACTCCGGCTTCGTGGGAGCCGGCATCGGCTCCAGCCTTACAGATAAGCGGATGATTGCCGAGGGAAGGTATGACGAGCTGAAAGTTCTGGCCGAATCCTATGTAAAAGCCGCAAAAACCTGCGGACAGTAAAACCAGGGAAGAGGACAGACATGAAAGGCAGGACGGAATGGACGGAGTCCCCGTCCTGCAGAAAAGAAGAACCGGAGGAATCAGATGAAAGAATATACGATGACCGTGGATACGGGAACCACCAACACCCGTGTTATTTTATGGAACAGAAACAGGGAAATGGTGGGAATGAGCAAAGCCGAGACCGGGGTACGGAATACGGCCATTGACGGAAACAACGGGAAACTGAAGGAAGCCATCCGCTGCTGTATGGAAGAACTGCTGGAAAAGCAGGGAATCACATACAGTCAGGTGGGAAGGGTTATAGCTTCCGGCATGATCACATCCAATGTGGGACTTGTGGAAATTCCCCATGTGGCTGCGCCGGCCGGCCCTGAGGAACTGGCGGAAAGAGCGGAGGAGATCCTGATCGAAGACGTCTGCCCGATTCCCATTCTGTTTATTCCGGGAGTGAAAAACCGGGACGGCCGTATCGGAATGGACAATTTTGAATCCATGGATATCATGAGAGGTGAGGAAGTGGAAGCTGCCGCCATCATGAATCATTTTGAGAAGGGAAAACCCTATCTGCTGGTTCTGCCCGGATCTCATACCAAGTTTGTCAGTGTGGATTCCGAAGGAAGAATCACGGGATGCCTGACATCGATCACCGGGGAGCTGCTTTCCGTCATTACCAACGATACACTGATTGCGGATGCCGTGGGTCATCAGTTTGTCAGTGAAGAGACATACAACCGGGAAATGGTGCTGGCAGGGTACCGGACAGCGGCGTCCACGGGAATCGGCCGCGCCTGCTTCTCCGCCAGGATTCTCAACATGTTTGCGGAACCGGACAAACAGAAAATCGCTTCCTATGTTCTGGGAGCAGTGCTTCAGAACGATCTGGAGGCCGTGAAAAACAGCAGTGCGCTGGATGTCAGCCGGGAGACCACAGTGGT
Organism: uncultured Clostridiaceae bacterium; assembly: GCA_902477765.1. Classification (GTDB taxonomy): domain Bacteria; phylum Bacillota; class Clostridia; order Lachnospirales; family Lachnospiraceae; genus CABSIM01. Next base: position 6,375 of record CABSIM010000026.1, read on the forward strand.
GGTCAGCGGCAAGAATCCCCTGCGCCGTGCACTGATGGATCTGTTCCTGGAAGACGGATTTTTCGCCAATGTAAAGGAATTTGAGCCGTCCGGAGACTTCCCGCTTTCCGCGGAAGGTGCCTATCTGGTGGCGGATCTGAGAAAATAGGAAAAGTGTACAAATACGAATATGCAAATTTGTATACAAATACAATAAAAAATATATTGACATTAGGGCATATGTTGTCTAAAATGAAACATGGTTAAAAAACTATAAAGACTATAAAAAAACAGCTAAGTTTCTGAAAAACGGAAGCAGCGAAAGCGTGTTTCCGGGCCGGCGGAAAGCGGACATGCCGTACGCGGAAAGACGGCCGGAAGGATCCCTGGCTGTAATCAAAAGCTTTATGGAAAATAAGGAGAGTAGGATTATGAGAAAGAGAGTAGTATCCCTGGTTATGGCAGCTGTCATGGCAGCTTCCTTAACAGCATGCAGCAGCGGATCCACAGAGACCACTGCAGCAGCAACCACAGCAGCAGAAACAACAGCGGCAGAAACCGCAGCAGAAGGTGAAACAACCGCAGAGGCTGCTGAAGAGACAACCGCAGCAGAAGCATCCGCAGTAGATACTTCCGCATGGAAGAACGAGCAGGTAACCTGCATTGTTCCGTATGACGCAGGCGGCGGTACCGATACCGTTATGCGTGCTCTGGCTGATGCTGCCAAGGGTTCCTTCAAGAACATCACCGTTGAAAACCGTGCAGGTGCAGGCGGCGCTACCGGTATGCTGGCAGGCGCAAACTCCAAGCCGGACGGAAAGACCATCACAATGATCACCGTTGAGCTGGCTACCCTGGAAGCTATGGGCACCAACGCAGGACTTACATACAGCATGTTCAAGCCGATCATGATGATCAACAGCGCATGCTCCGCAATCACAGTCAATGCAAAAGATGATCGTTTCAATACCATTGAAGACTTCATCGAATACAGCAAGGAAAACGAAGTAAATGTCGGAAACTCCGGAAACGGTGCAATCTGGCATCTGGCAGCAGCTGGTCTTGCAAAAGAGACTGGCGCTCAGTTCAAACATGTTGCTTATGACGGTGCTGCAGGCGCCATCACAGACCTTCTTGGACAGCACATCGATGCAGTTGCTGTTTCCTATGCAGAAGTTGCCAACTATGTTGAGTCCGGCGACCTGAAGGTTCTGGCAGTTATGAGCGACAACCGTCTTGAGTCCATTCCGGATGTTCCCACCTGTAAAGAGGCCGGATATGACGTAGTACTTGGTACCTGGAGAGGTATCGGCGTTCCGAAGGATACTCCGGACGAGGTTGTTGACCAGTTATATGCGATCTTTACCGAGGCAGCTGAGTCTGATGCTTTTGTTGAGTTCATGAACAACTCCAACAACGTAATCGAGATTCTGGATGGCGAGGCATTCGAAGAGCGTATTGCAAGCGATCTTGAGACATACACAGCTTTGGTTGATGACCTGGGTCTGAAAGTTCAGTAATTTGCAGATGCGAATCGAGGGGAGCGCTAATAACACTCCCCCTTTTTACTCAAAAGATTGGAGTTGGAAATATGAGAAAAGGAAACATTATCGCGGGTATTCTCTGCGGATTGCTGGCAATTTATGTCATTGTCACAACCATGGGCTATCCGACTGCAGAAGCCTATGGCACAGGCGTACCGGGACCGGGTCTCTGGCCGGGAATCGTCGGGGTTCTTCTTCTGATCTGTTCCATTGGTCTGATTGCAGGTACCCTGAGGATGAAAAAAGACGCCCTTCCTGAACTTCCCATGTGGACGGAGGGAACCAGACGTGTTTATGTTACCATGGCGATCCTGATCGTATATGTGGCAGTCCTGTCTGTTGTGGGCTTCATCATTCCGTCTGTCATCATGCTGTTTATTTTCATTCAGTGGTTCAGCAAGATGCAGATCTGGAAAAGCGCAGTGATTGCGGTGGTATGTACTCTGGTTGTTTATTTTGTGTTCAAATCCCTGCTGAATGTGCCGGTGGATTTCGGCATGTTCTATCTGTAGAAAAGGAGGAGCGAAAGGTATGAATTTATTGGTTGAAGTAGTTCAGAGCGCATTCAGCCCCATGGTACTTTTCTACATGTTTGCAGGCGTGGCGGCAGGTATCTGTATCGGAGCCCTTCCGGGTCTGACCGCAACCATGGGTGTTGCCCTTCTTCTTCCCCTGACCTTCGGCATGGATGCCACAGCAGGTATCCTGATGCTTCTTGGTATTTATGTGGGAGCCATTTACGGCGGTTCCATTTCCGCTATTCTGCTGCATACACCGGGTACTCCGGCTTCTGCGGCAACTGCCATTGACGGATATGAATTTTCCAAACGCGGCGAAGCCGGACGTGCTCTGGGCATCGCCACACTGTCCAGCTATATCGGCGGTGTTGTAAGCTGTCTGTGCCTCTGGCTCATCAGCCCCCAGCTGGCAAAACTGGCCCTGAAATTCAGTTCTGCAGAATTCTTCCTTCTGGCCACCTTCGGTCTCTGCATTATTGCAAATATCTCCGGAGAAAACATGGCAAAGGGACTGATCTGCGGTTTCCTGGGTGTTCTGACAGCTACCATCGGTATCGACAGTGTAACCAGCTATATCCGTTTCTCTGATCATCCGGACCTGCTTTCCGGCGTACAGTACATTCCGGTTATGATCGGTCTGTTCGCTTTAAGCCAGGCATTTGAGACCATTGAAGACATTTATTCCAAGGATGAGGTGGATACCAAGGTTACCCGTGTTCTTCCCACCAAGGAAGACGTGAAGACCATGTTCCGCGTGGCACCTGTCACCGGTCTGATCGGTACGTTCATCGGTATTGTTCCCGGCGCCGGCGCTGATATCGGATCTTTTGTGGGATATAATACAGCCCGCAGCATGTCCAAGCATCCGGAACTGTTCGGAAAAGGAAGCCCGGAAGCAGTTGCTGCTTCTGAAGGCGGAAACAACGGTGTAACCGGTGGTGCCATGATCCCCATGCTGACACTTGGTGTCCCCGGAGATGCGGTGGCAGCCATCATGATCGGTGCTCTGACCATTCAGGGCCTGACACCGGGACCGATGCTGTTCAACACCAACAAAGTTCTTGTATACACAATCTTCCTGGGAATGTTTGTTGCAAACACCATCATGGTGCTGCTGGGCTTCAGCTGCATCCGTCTGTTTACAAAGGTTCTGAGCGTTCCGAAGACGATTCTGACTCCGGTTATTTTCCTGCTCTGCATCATCGGCAGCTTTGCCATGAGAAACAACCTGTTTGACGTGGGAGTCATGCTGGTGGCAGGAATTATCGGCTATTTCATGGGCAAGGTAAAGATCCCCACCAGCCCGGCAATTCTCGGACTGATTCTGGGACCGATGGCAGAGAAGAACTTCCGTACAGCTCTGCTGAAATCCGGCGGAGACCCGGTGGTATTCTTCAATACTCCCATCTGCTGGTTCTTCCTTGCACTGATCGCGCTGACTCTGTTCGGAGCAGTACACGGCCAGGTAAAGAAAATGAGAGCTGCAAAACAATAAATACCGAAACGGCACGGGCCGGAAGCGCTGAGCTTCCGGCCCTCTTTATATATACGGATGCCGGAGGAAGCCGGAAAATTGACTTTTCCGGTCAGGTATGAAATAATAGGACAGGTAAACCCAAGATGCTGAAAATTCTAAAACCACCAGGGAGGTATCCGATGACAATACGTAATCTGCAGATTTTTCTGGAGGTGGCAAAGGCCGGAAGCATGAGCCTGGCGGCCAAAAGCCTTTATCTTTCCCAGCCTACGGTCAGCCATGCAATTTCCAGCCTGGAAAGCGAGTATAACACACAGCTTTTTGACAGAACGCCTCACAGGCTGTTTCTGACCCAGACGGGAAGAACACTGATGGAAGAGGCGTCCAATGTCCTGCAGGCCATGGACCATCTTCAGGAAGCCATGCGGTCGCCGGATGCCAATACATCCATACACATAGGTGCGTCGGTAACCGTTGCCTCCAGCATCATGGATTCTCTTCTGGATTCTTTTAAAGAAAAGTATCCCCAGATGGAAACCAGGCTGTTTATCAGCAATACCTCGGCCATTGAAGAGGCAATGGAAAACAATGAAGTGGATCTGGCCATTGTGTCAGGAGAAATCCATAATGCCATGATCGAAACCAGAAAGATCATCGAGGATTATCAGGTGTGCGTGTGCAGAAGCGATCATCCGCTGGCAGGCAGAAAAAAAGTCACCCTGGAGGAACTGAGCAAAGAGAAGTTTGTCATGCTTCTCAGCTCAAGATGGACCAGGGCGACATTTGAAAATTATGTCAAGGACAAAGGATATTCCCTTAATATTGTATGTGAATGCTCCAACACCGGTCTGGTAAAGGAGCAGGTCCTGAAGGGGCACGGGATTACGGTGATTTCAGCAAGAGTCGTGGAAAAGGAACTTCTGTCAGGAAAGCTGTCCCTGATCCGATGCGAAGGATGCAGCTGGCAGCGCCCCTTTATTCTTGCATACAGGAAACAGAAGTACCTGTCACGTCCCCTTCAGGACTTTATACAGCTGGCAGATCATTACCGGGACGATGATATCCGGAAACTTCTCTGAAAAACGGCATGTGCGTCCGGAGGGATCAGCGGTATAATCCGGTGAAGCCCAGGAGCCCCGCAAACAGCATGGATACAGCGCTGATGATGATCAGCTGAGTAAAGAATCGGTTTTTGTCCGTATCTTCATTGACATTTGCCATAATGAGGCCGCCCATGCCTGACATGGGGGAATAGGCGGAAAGGTGAGAGCCTACGATCACTGCGGAAATCAGGGAAGATACGGTAACGCCTCCCACATCGGCGGCAATATCCGCTGTGGTGGGAATCAGTGTGGGCATGACGACGCCGACAGCGCTGGAAACCAGGGACATGAGACCGCCGATGACCGCCATGACGGGCGCCGCCGTCCGGGATGTCATGATGCCGGAAAGCGCGGAGGAAACCATTTCAATGCCGCCTACCTGATCCACAACGGTGATCAGAATATTGATGCCTGCAATCATCAGAAAAGTTCCCCAGGGAACAGCTTTCAGCGCTTCATTCTGACGCACAAGGCCGAAAGACGCCAGAAGCGTTGCAGCCGCAAAGGCAACCAGGTATAATTCGTATTTCATAACCAGTACGCCCACCACAAACAGGAAAATAATCAGGATAGTGAATTTCTGCTCGGTGGTAACTGTGATTTTTTCTTTTCCGGACACCGGATGATTCTGGAGACGATAGCCGCCCAGAAGTACATAGAGGATGATGCCTTCCAGGAGTGCGGCAAGAGTCAGTCCCCAGAAAATGGGCCAGTAATTGGTGACTCCCACTTCCGCGGCCAGGGAACTGGCCACGATTCCTGTGGAAGAAAGAGGAAACAGAGTTCCGAACAGGGCGCCGGAAGCGGTGATGGTTCCCATCAGAAGATCCGAAATTTTCTCCCGTTTCGCAACGGCCATGGCCATGGGAATCATGATGGAATTGGCCGGAAGGGGGCCGGGTCCCAGGGCAGTCAGGACAGCATTGGCAAAAAAGAAGAAAATGGGAACCAGCCGGTTTCTTCCCCTTGAGACTTTTTCGATGGCATGGGCGATGAGGTCCATGGTTCCATTGGTCTTTGCCATGAAAAACATAAGGGAGACACCCACCAGACGAAGATAAAGCTGGAGAGGAAATCCTTTCATAATGTCATTGGCAGACATCCCTGCAAAGAATGTGCCCACCAGAAAAGCAAAGGTGATTCCCAGAAGTCCGGTATTCACTTTGCGGAAGAAGCCGATTGCAATGGCTGTAATCAGGGCGAGAATCGCCAGAATCTGTACGTTCATTTCTGTTTAACCGTCCTTTCCCATATGAATCAGTAATTCTGCGGAAGACCGGCAAAGGCTTTGAACGGATCAAAGTTCAGCAGGTCAATTTTGTTGACAACCGCAGCTTCCGGACTGCGGAATTTTCTGACTCCGTCCTGCACATGCACGGCAATGATGTGGATGACTTCATCCGGAAGGCCGTGTCTGGCGGCAAGACAGGCTCCGGACACGGAATGATGCATCAGCTTTCCGCTGTCACTGATTACAGGATTCCCGTCATTATCTTTTCTGTACTCCACAATTTTTCCCACATCATGAAGCAGGGCTCCGGCCATTAAAACAGAATAATTCCACTGGTATTCCGGATGTGTGCCGTCGTAGCACCGGCGGAGCATCTGGTATGCCTGATCGGTCATATAAGCCACTGCCCGCATGTGTTCGCGGAGAGAAATGGTGACGCCGGGAATGTTCACGGAAAACGGAAGCACAGCCAGCTCATCCAGAGTCCATCCGCCGATAATTCTTGCCTCTTCAAACGTATCTTCAATTTTCTGCCGGAGAGCGGGATCTTGGATCAGATGAAGCTCAGGGATAAAATCTTCCCAGGTGTTGTACATAAGGATTCTCCTCTCTTTTAATAAAAATCAATAAAAATTATTAAATTTTACGATATTTATTATAACATCTGTACAATATAGAGTAAAATGCATTATTTTCGATAACGGGATTTATATTTATCTATATACCGGACAGAACAAAACATATAAAGTCGGGAAGAATGTGCTGACTTTGAGTATGATACTGTCAGAAGGAAGGTGTGAGCATGGACTGGGTTGAGAGCATCCACAGAGCCATTCAGTATATTGAAGACAATCTCGGAGAGGACCTGACCATACAGGAGATTGCAAAACAGGCGGCATTGTCTCCTTTTTACTTTCAGAAAGGGTTTGCCATGCTGTGCGGCATGACAGTGGGAGAGTATATTCGCCGGCGCCGGCTTTCCGCTGCCGGTATGGAGATCCTCATGACGGACCGGAAAATTATTGATATTGCCCTGGAGTCCGGATATGACTCTCCGGACAGTTTTACCAGAGCCTTTGCCCGGTTTCACGGCATTACACCTGCTGCATTGAGGAAAAGCGGGGGCGCAGTCTGTTCCTTTGCTCCGCTGAAAATCAAAGTCACACTGGAAGGTGGTAAAAACATGGAATGCAAAATTATGAAAAAAGAGGCGTTTACGGTACTCTGCCGTGCCAAAACGTTCAGGTATGAGGAGGCCGCCGTGCAGATTCCCCGGTTCTGGGCGGAACATTTCCGTACAGGCGGCGGCAAGGTGGTGTGCGGCATGTACGGCATCAACCTGGATGAGAGCATGGGAGGCAGTGAGTTCGAATATCTTATCGCGGATACTTATGATCCCTCAGAGGAAATTCCCGATGGCTTTACGACACGTACCATTCCCGCCCACACCTGGGCAGTATTCCCCTGTACAGGAAAGATGCCCCAGGCACTTCAGGGACTGAACCAGCAGATTTTTTCCCAGTGGCTGCCCACCAATACAGAGTATAAAATAGCTGCCGGCATCAATGTGGAGATGTACAGTGATGCCAGCAGATTTGAAAACGGAACACAGGATCAGGACTATTACTGCGAAATCTGGATTCCTGTGGAAAAGAAATAAATATTTTCCGTCAGGCATGAAGATAAAAAAGGAGCGGCTGCTCCGCGGATGAATCATCATCTGCGGAATGGCCGCTCCTGTATAGTTTAAAACGATATGGATTAGTTGAAGTATCTCTTCAGAAGGCCTTCAAATGCCTTGCCGTGACGGGCCTCATCGCGTGCCATTTCATGAACGGTATCATGGATTGCATCCAGGTTGGCAGCTTTTGCACGTTTTGCAAGATCGAACTTGCCGGCAGTAGCACCGTTTTCAGCTTCTACACGCATTTCCAGATTCTTCTTGGTGGAAGCAGTTACAACTTCGCCCAGAAGTTCTGCAAATTTTGCAGCATGCTCAGCCTCTTCGTATGCAGCCTTTTCCCAGTAAAGACCGATTTCCGGATAACCTTCTCTGTGGGCAACTCTTGCCATTGCCAGATACATGCCGACTTCACGGCACTCACCTTCGTAGTTTGCTCTCAGGTCCATGATGATATCTTCGCTGGCACCCTGTGCAACACCTACTTCATGCTCAGCAGCCCATGCCATGTCAGCAGCCTGCTCTTTGAACTTGGAAGCCGGTGCGCCGCATACCGGACATTTCTCCGGAGCTGCATCGCCTTCATGAACATAACCACATACCATACAAACAAATTTCTTCATATCATTTTCTCCTTTTTATATTTAAATTAATAATAGTAATTGTTACTGATATCAATATACTATACAGGCCCTGATTTGTCAAGAGGATTTTCTGATTTTTTTCCGGAGACAGGATTCGCATTCTCCATAAAAAAATATGGTGTGGGAATCTGCACGGCCAGGCAGGTTTTCCGGAAGCAGTTCGGAGGTTTCATGGACCAGTTCCACAGGAAGGTCCAGAATCGCTCCGCAGTCCCTGCAGATGAAATGGTAATGGGGCTCCGTACGGAAGTCAAAATGTTCTGAGCCGTCGCCGCAGGAAAAGCGGATGATCTCTCCAAGCTCCACGAGAAGATTCAGATTGCGGTATACAGTTCCCAGACTGATATTGGGAAATTCTTCCCGAATGGACAGATAGAGAGCATCGGCTGTGGGATGATCCGTACGGTTCATCAGACAGTTCTTGATAGATTCCCGCTGACGGCTGTACTTCAGTGTCTTCATGCCTGTCACTCCTTTACAATAGAATAGTGTCATCGTATATTTCCATGAATTAAAAACAATAATAATTTTTATTATTATATTATCAGACATTGCGGGAGAAGTCAATGGAAATTTAATTTGGAAGAATCTGCTTGAAACGCCGGAAAAATCTCATTATACTAAAGAAAAACGCTGGTGCGGATTGAAGAGGTGATGATATGAATAACCGTTATACCAGACACCTGGTGTCCGAACTGTCTTCCCGTCTGGGAGACAGAGCATTTCTGAAACGGTCGGGTCTCAGCAGAAAGACGGTTCAGTCATTGTTTGACAGAACTAAATGGGAAAAAGTGCTTGCGGAACTCTGTCCGGCCCGGGAACGATATTCCTGCAGACAGATTCTGGATATCTGCAGGCCGGAGCTGGAACGGCTGGCGCCGGAACCGGAAAAAGGCTGGATTCCGTTCACCTACCAGTACGCGACCCATATTTTATATCCGGATGCGGAGTTTCAGAGGATGGCAGCTCCCTTTGCTGCCGGCGCCCTGCTGTACCTCCAGATTCTGCAGTTCTTTTTTGATGAAGAAAGAAGAAACGTACCGTTCCATCCGTTTGATGATTTCCGGTTCCTTCCGGAAGAGGAATACACAGGATTTGACAGTGCCCGTGAATACCAGCATTTTATGAAGGAATTCCGGCACCAGTATATTTATGAAATGATGCGCCTGAACCGGGAAGCCACGCCTTTTGAAACGCTGGGACACATTGCGGGCGTGCACCATGTTGCCATGACCGTGGCCAGAGGACTTTTCCGGGCAGGGGTTCCCATTGACCTTGCGCTGGCCTCAGCGGCTGCTGCCGGTCATGATCTGGGAAAATTCGGCTGCAAGCCCAATGAGCGGGTTCCGTATCTTCATTATTATTATACCAATGAATGGTTCAGCGCTTATCATATGGATGTGATCGGCCATATCGCAGCAAATCATTCCACCTGGGATCTGGAACTTGAAAATATTTCCGTGGAGTCCATGGTACTGATTTATGCGGACTTCCGGGTCAAGCAGATGCGGGGGGCCGACGGCCGGGAAATCACAAAAATCTACAGCCTGAAAGACTCTTTCGATGTGATCCTGTCGAAGCTGGATAACGTGGATGAAGCCAAGAAAAACCGCTACCGGGTGGTCTACGCAAGACTCAATGAGTTTGAAAACTACATGCGTTCCCTGGGTGTGGATACGGATCTTACAGGACTTCCGCCGGAACCGGAGCATCTGCCGGACATTGCTCTTCAGACAGGAAGTCAGGCCGTGAGAACCTTTGTTTTTCTGGGAATCCGTCATAACATCGATGTGATGCACCGCCTTGGCACAGAGCGGCAGTTCGGCAATATCCTGGAAGCGGCCCGGAGTGAGAAAGACTGGAAAAATGTACGGGCCTATCTGAACATTTTCAACGAATACTCCATCCATCTGAACCATAATCAGAAAAAACAGACACTGAATTTCCTGTACGAGCTTCTTCTGAACCGGGAAGGGGATATCCGGAGGCAGGCGGCGGCTCTGATGGGAAAAATGTTTGCGGATTTCAATGCGGGCTACCGGAAAGAACGGCCTGCAAACATGCCGGACCGGGATGAACGGGCGGCGCTGGCCCTGTGGGAAGAGTATCTGGAAAAGATCATATTTCCGGATTACAGGCTGACCCAGCAGCAGAAACACAGAATCCAGAATTCCGTAAAATTTGTGGTGACATCGGTTCTGGAGCGGGCATCCGGAAAAGAGCGGGAAGAGTATTTTGAGGCGTTTGCTGAATGGATGGAAACCGGAAAAAATCTGGATGATGACTCGGTGTTCGTGCTTCTGGATACGATTTTTTCCCTGCCTGCAGACCTCAGCACCAGGGAACCCCATCTGGAGCGTCTCATGCGGTTTTCCATGAACTGGATGAAACATCCGGAAATGAAACTGCAGATTGCGGCTCTGCGTGCCATCCGCGTTCTGACCGCCGGAGTGGCGCCTGAAAGCAGCTGTTATGAGGATGTATGCCGTGCGGCGCTGGAGATCCGTGATGACACCATGAGCCTTCTGTTCCAGCAGTACAGGATTCTTACCAATCTGCGGATGGACACAAAAGCCCAGAGAGAAATTTTATATGGAAAAGATGTGGTCAGTGATATTTTCCTGGAAAACCTCAAGTCATCGACACCGTGGATCATAAAAGCCGTAAATATCAAACTTCTGGCCGACCAGGTGGATCATGGAAAGAGAGAACACCTGCTTCATATCTGCGCCCATTTTTCCAATCTGATCAAGGTCAGCGAGCATGTGGGGGTCCGGCATGACGCCGGGCGGGCGCTGCTGCGTCTGACACATCTGCTCAGTACGGATCAGAGAAATGAAATTGCCGTGGAACTTCTGAAAGGCCTGGAAGTGGGAGAATATGAGTTTTCCAAGTATATACCGGAATATCTGGGAGAGTTTGCCCTCTGGCTTCCTCCGGAACAGCTGGATGACCTCATTGACCGGCTGCATATCCTGCTGGCCAACTCCAATGAGAGGATCATTTCCGTGGCTCTGGACACACTGGGAGTCCTGCTGGAATGCTATTCTCCCTATCCGTCCAGATTCGGGGAATCTGCGGAGGCCGGCGGACAGAGAAAGATCCGGATCATGGGCATGATTCTGAGCTGTCTGGCCAATCACAGGGAGCAGGTGCGCCAGGAAGCCCTTCTGGTGATCGGACAGCATGTGTTCGGTTCTTCCAGAATGTCGGAACGTGATAAAAATCAACTGTTTTCCCTGTGCTTCAAGAAGATGCTGTTCCTGATTCAGGAAAACCGCGGAGGGGAACTGAGCCTTTATTACCGTGCCGCCGCACTGTCTCATATCTGCAGGTTCATATCGGAATATCAGCTGTTCGGCGGCGACATGGACCTTAAAATCCGGCAGAAAGTGGCGTTCTTTCCCGGAACCTTCGACCCGTTCACCCTGTCTCACAAGGGAATCGCCAGGGAGATCCGGGATCTGGGCTATGAAGTCTATCTGGCGGTGGATGAATTTTCCTGGTCCAAAAAGACCCAGCCGCACATGGTGAGACGTCAGATTGTCAACATGTCGGTGGCAGATGAGTTCCATATCCATCTGTTCCCGGATGACATTCCGGTGAACATTGCCAACCCGTCAGACTTAAAACGGCTGAAACAGCTGTTCCCGGGAAAAGAGCTTTATATTGTGGTGGGGTCCGACGTAATCCATAATGCCAGTTCCTATAAGATGAAACCGGAAGAAAATTCCATTCATACCATGAATCATATTGTATTCCGCAGGGCGGGAGAGGAACATCCGGAAAATCTTTACGATTCCATTTCAGGAAAAGTGGTGGAGCTGGAACTGCCGGATTACCTGGAAGACATCAGCTCTACAAAAATCAGGGAGAATATTGACAACAACAGGGATATTTCCAATCTCATCGATCCTCTGGTTCAGGAATATATCTACAACAAGGGACTGTACCTGCGTGAACCGGAATTCAAACCGATTCTCCGTGCCCGTGCCATTGCCTTTGAAACTGTCAGACAGCCGGGAGATGATCTGCTGGAAGAGCTGGAGGATACTGTTCTGAGAAACCATCCGGAAGCAGAGGCGATTCTGTCCAGAATCCGTCTGGACGGCGACAGACTGATGGTGCTCAGAAATTATGCGGCAGGAAATCAGCCGGCGGGATTTGCCAGTTTCCGGAATGTGGGAGCGGAAGGACTGTTTGACGTTCTGGGCAGCGTGGAACTGGCAGATGCGGTCCGCAGGCGCGCCGGCAAGGAGTCCCTGCTGATTACGGGGCTCCATGTGAGAGAAGAAGACCGGAGAAAAGGGGAACCCATCCGGGATTCTGCCCAGCTCCTTCTGGCGGAAGTGCTGGCAGCCTCTCTGGAACATAACGGAAGTTTTGCAATTTTCGTATCCGACCGGGGATTCTGCTCCAGGGAAGCCGTTTCCGCGCTGGAGCGCCAGGGATTTGTCCGGCCGGGGAAAAATGAAGAACATGATCAGAGGCTGATTTTCATGGTGGATATGCATGAACCTCTGCTTCTTCTGCAGAATCTGGAAACCACCATAAAAGAGCCCTTTGCCAGCAGCCCTGCGGTGCTGCAGGCTATTGAAAAAAATCATAAAAAGCTGCAGATGGCCATGACAAAACTGTATCCCGGCAGTCTGGTTCTTTCGCTGTCTTCCGGCGTCATGCATCACCGCCTGGTGGACCGGATCACGGCGCTCAACGGCGTGGAGCGGGAGCCGGTGGTTCCCAGACGTCTGGGAGAGAACATGTGCGTTCCCTTCGGAAAGATCCTGAGGGGAAAAGTGGTGCCCAATACCGTGACCAAGACACTCCATACGGATAAGGTCTATGAACCCGACCTTAAAAGCTATTCCATTGAGGCATTCCCGTACTATTCGCCGCTGGAGAGCCAGATCGAGACCATCCGTTCCTTCAGACGGCCGGTTATTCTGGTGGATGACCTGGTGCATAAAGCAGACCGTCTTCAGGCACTGGCACCGTTTCTGAAAAAGGCCGGTATTCCGGTGAAGAAAGTGGTGGTGGGCGTCATGTCCGGCTATGGCATGGATCTGATGCGCCAGTTCGGAATTCCTGTGGAGAGTATTTACTCGGTTCCGAACCTGCAGCAGTGGTTTGTGGAATCCACCTTGTATCCCTTTATCGGAGGGGATACGGTGCGCCGGGGGGAAATGAAGGTGGCGGGGCTTCAGCCGTCCATCAATATGATCCTGCCGTATGCGTCTCCCAGTCTGGAAGGATGCAGCCGCGAGGCACTGTTCGAATTTTCTGCCTGCTGCATCAGCAATGCCAGGGATCTTCTGGCTGTTCTGGAGGCCGAATACAGAAAACAGTTTTCCAAGAATCTGACCCTGTCCAGACTTCCGGAAGCGGTGATCCTTCCGCTTTGTCCTGACAAAGGAAGCTGCATGGAATATGATGAGAACCTGGCTGCTTCCGTGTATCTGGAAAACGAACTGGAGATGCTGGACAGAATGCGCCGGTTCATGATCTGACGGTACCGGACGGAAAGCCGTGAAATAAGGAGGAATAAAGATGATTTTCTATTACAGGACAGGTGAAGAGTACTGCTTTTCAGAGGAGGACGGACTCCCGCTGGAAAAAGTCGGAGAACCGGCGCCTCAGGACACCATGACATGGCTGTTCAGGCGGGATCCGGGAAGCTGCCGGGCCTCCTTTCTGGTAAGCGATGCCGGACTGTTATATAAAAAGGAAGAAGATGTCAGCTGGCTCAATAAAAATCTTCTGGAACCGGAGAAGGGAAAAGAACTGCCGGGATGGATCCGCAGCCTCATTGAAAAAGGAAAAGTACGGGCGGTAAATGCGGCGCATCCCAGGTTTTCTGAGATCCTTTCACGGAAACCGGAACCGGCGGGAAAGAAAAGAGTCCATGTGCTGGCCATCGGAGATGTGGGCAGCATGCTGCTGACAGGACTCCACCTTCTGGGCGGAGACGTGATCTCGTCCATCGGAATCTGTGACATTTCCGATCAGGTTACCGCCAGATGGGAATTTGAGGAAAATCAGATTGCCTATCCGTGGAATTATGATGCGCTCCCGGAAATTGACGTGGTGAAGCCGGAACAGCTTTTTAACTGTGACGTCTTTGTTTTTGTGGCATCCAAGGGCATTCCCCCGGTGGGGTCCGGTGTCCGGGACGTCCGGATGTATCAGTTTGAAAACAATTCCAGAATCATCGGCCAGTATGCCAGAATGGCCCGGAATGCCGGATTCAGAGGGCTGTTCTGCGCCGTTTCTGATCCGGTGGATCCTCTGGCCAAAACCGCATTCCTGGAAAGCAATAAGAACGAAAACGGTGAGCTGGACTGGATGGGACTTCTGCCGGAACAGATCCAGGGGTACGGTCTCGGTGTCATGAATGCCAGAGCGGCCTATTATGCCAAAAGGGATGAGAGGTTCCGGAGATTCCTGACGGAGGGCAGGTCCTTTGGGCCCCACGGCGAGGACCTGGTTATTGCAGATTCCATCGAACATTACGATGATGAACGTTCAAAGGAACTGACAGGCCTTACGGTGACCGCAAACCTGAAAATGAGGGCTATCGGATACAAGCCCTTTGTGGCTCCGGCCTTTTCTTCAGGCGCCCTGTCCATTCTTCTGACACTGAGGGGAGAATGGCACTGCGGATCCGTATACCTGGGCGGTGTCTATATGGGTGTGAAGAACCGGTATACGGAATATGGACTGGAAACAGAAATTCTGCCGCTGCCAGAGAAACTGTATGAGCGGATCACGCACGCGGCGGATAACCTGAAGGCAATCGTATAGCCGGTGCCGTGTCCGGAAAGAGGGGAGGCCCCCTGAAGGCAGCGAGGCACAGAATGCAGTGCCATGAAAAAACGATGCCGGGACGGGAAAAGGTCTGCGGCACCGGAGGCATAAAAGGAGTGGTGTGACATGCTGGAAGACAAAAGACTGACTGTGATCCGTGCCCGGAAAAGCGGGGAAGAGAAGCGAATGGAACAGGTGCTGGAATATGCTCTGAAGGACAGAGAGGCGGAATTCCTGCCCATATCCGGTCTCCCTTCCCCGGACCGGGGGCTTCATGGAAAAAGACTCCTGTTTGCAGTGACTCTGGGAAAAAACGGAATCAATCCGGAATACTATCGGCTGCTGGAATGGCTGAGAGCAGGTGAGCGGAGTCTTTCCGGCTCTGTGGCCGGACTGATTGTGGATGCCGATACAGAGCTGTATACAAAAGCCGTGGCCAAAGAACTCACATCCGCGGCCAATCAGGCGGGATGTGCTTTTGTGGGCCGTCCTCTGGTGGAAGGAACCGCGTCCCTGGACAATTTTCTGGTGCAGGCAGCCAACATGCAGACGGACCGGATGGGTGCCTATAAAAACAGCGCAGCCATTCTGACGGAGCAGCTGGAGACTTTTGCATGGACCGGAAAAGAGCATCCGAATCTCCTGGTGCTTCATGCTTCCAATCACAAGACCTCCAATACGCTGGCAGTCTGGGATGAAATTCAGAGCCGTCTGTCCGGCAGCGGGATCCGGATCCGGGAACTGAATCTGAGAAACGGAACTCTGGTGGACTGTTCCGGCTGCCCGTATCAGATGTGCCTCCATTTCGGAGAAAAGGGGCAGTGTTTTTACGGAGGGGCCATGGTGGATGAAGTATATCCCGCCATCAGGGAGGCGGACGGAATCCTTTTTCTGTGTCCCAATTATAACGATGCGCTGTCGGCCAGCCTGACTGCATGCATTAACCGGCTGACGGCACTGTTCCGGACCACGAGATTTTATGACAAGGCCCTGTTTGCAGTGGTGGTATCAGGCTATTCAGGCAGTGATATTCTGGAAGGGCAGCTGATTTCCGCACTGAATATGAATAAGACATTTTTCCTGCCGGGAAACTTCTGCATGATGGAAACGGCCAACAAGGCCGGATCCGCCATGCAGCTTCCCGGAATCGAAGAACGCATCGGCCGGTTCGCCGTAAGGATCCGTCAGGTTCTGGAAGGAACGGCGGTCTGCTAGGAACCGGCATCAGCCGGAAACAAGTCCCCAGATGCCGGAAATCAGAATACAGAGCACTATGCCGGTACAGGCCGGAAGCAGAATGGCGGCAGCAGTCCACCGAAGGCTTCCGGTCTCTTTTTTTATGGTCAGGCAGGTGGTGGAACAGGGCCAGTGAAACAAAGTGAAGACGGCCATGCAGACGGCGGTCTTCATGGTCCACCCATGGCTGATTAACAGGGCATACAGGGCATTCTGATCTTCCATGTCCACCAGGGTCCCGCTCTGAAGATATGCCATGAGAATGATGGGAAGTACAATTTCATTGGCAGGAAAACCCAGAAGGAAGGCCATCAGGATAATTCCGTCAAGTCCCATGAGTCTTCCCAGCGGGTCCAGAAAACCGGAACAGAGGGAAAGAAGTGTTCCGTTTCCTGCCGGAACATTTGCCATGAGCCAGATGAGAAGTCCTGCCGGAGCCGCCACCAGAACCGCCCGCCCCAGAACAAACAGGGTGCGGTCCATAATGGAACGGATGATGACCTTGCCTGCCTGAGGACGCCGGTAAGGAGGCAGTTCCAGGGTAAAGGAAGAAGGCATTCCTTTCAGGACCGTGTGGGAAAGAAGCCAGGAAGCCGCCAGGGTGGCACCGACGCCCAGAAGGATCAGACCGGTGAGAATCAGTGCAGTGACTGCTCCGCTCAGAAAGGATTCTCCGGAGCTGCTGCCTGCCAGAAACAGGGAAATCATGGTCAGAAGCAGCGGAAACCGGCCGTTGCAGGGAACCAGGCTGTTGGTGAGGACAGCGATGAGCCGCTCCCGGGGAGAATCAATGATCCGGCATCCCACCACACCGGCGGCATTGCATCCCAGTCCCATGGCCATGGTCAGACACTGTTTTCCGCAGGCTCTGCATTTCTGGAAGGCACCGTCCATGTTGAAAGCAATCCTTGGAAGATATCCCAGGTCTTCCAGAATGGTAAACAGAGGAAAAAAGATGGCCATGGGAGGCAGCATGACAGATACGATCCAGGATACCACCCGGAAGACACCGTGGATCAGGCAGCCGGTGAGCCACGCGGGAAGGCCCGCGGCGCCGAAAACACCGGCCAGTGCGGTTTCTGTCCGGGAAAACAGGTCATACAGCAGAGCGGAAGGAACGTTGGCTCCGGCAATGGTGATCCAGAAGACCAGAGTGAGGAGCAGGCACATGACAGCGGATCCAGTTACGGGCCCCGTGAGAAAGCGGTCGATCTGCTCTCCCCGTTTCCGGTAATCCTTTTTTGTGCAGACGACGGCGGATAATGCCAGAGTTTCAGGGCTGAAGCTGTCAGGCAGAAGTCCCCGGGTCCCAGGAAGCATGCAGGCCGAAAAGGGAGAGTCCCCTTCTGAAAAGGATCTGGCACAGGCCAGACGGAACAGAGTCTGCTTCAGACCGGAGAGCCCCTGCTTTTCCCGTGCCCGGCAGGATACAACCGGAATTCCCAGGGTCTGTTCCAGAACAGAAAAATCCACCAGAATCCCCTTTTTTTCTGCCTCATCACAGAGATTGACACAGAGAATTACCTGGGGAACGGAAACGCCTGCCCGGCTGTGGCTGAAAGATCCGGCGGAAACTGCGGACTGCCGCTTTTTCATAAGGTCTGTCGCCTGATTCAGCAGATGGAGACCCCGCTCCAGACAGGTGGCGTCACACACCAGAAGGAGAAAGTCAAAGTTCATGGAGGAAATACAGTCTCTGGTGATGCCCTCTTCTTCAGAACGGACATCGAAAGAATAGATACCGGGAAGGTCCACAATGGAAAATTCGGCGTCACGCACGGAGAAACTGCCGGAGGCGCAGGCGACGGTTTTCCCGGGCCAGTTCCCCGTGTGCTGTCTGAGCCCGGTCAGACTGTTGAAGATGGTGCTTTTTCCTACATTGGGATTGCCTGCAAGGGCGATCCGGAACTTCATTGGTCCACCTCCCTGCAGGGAGATACCATGATCAGCCGGCTGTCTTCCTTTCTGAGGGCGATGACGGCAGAACGCACCAGATAAGCCGCAATGTTGCGCTTCTTTTTCTGAAGGACGCAGGACAGCCGGGCACCGGGAACAAATCCCAGGTCCATAAGACGCGCGGCCGTCCGGTCTTCATGATCCAGAAAGATGATTCTGGCGCGTTCTCCGGGATTTATATTGCATAATGGAATAACCATGAAATCACTCACTTATGGCAGTTCGCTTATAAGTGAAATATGCATCAGATCACCGGATGGTGCATGAAATCATACGGAGACTTCAGGTTCGCGGGCGGAAAGGGGAACGGAAGGAAGGTTCACAGGCACGGAACGGTCAATGGACATGGAGCTTTCCGTTATGATGCAGTCGCGGGCCAGAATGAGGACACCCCGCTCCCTGGCGCGGTTCAGAGCCAGGGCAAATTCCGGGTGAGCGGATGCATTGGGGGAAAAGGAAGAAATTCCCTTCATCTGGATCACAAAAAGGATTCCGGCACCGCAGCCGGATTCCGCGGCTGTACCCAGTTCCTCCAGATGCCGGATTCCCCGGTCCGTGGGGGCGTCCGGAAACATGGCAGTGCCGTTCCGGTCCAGGGTGACGCCTTTCACTTCCAGAAACCATTTCCTTTCTCCGCAGGTAAAAGAAAGATCAAACCGGGAGCCGCCGAACCGGACTTCACGTTTTATGGAAGCAGGGACCGGAGAAAAAGGAAGATCGTTTCCGGCATGCAGCCATTCCCATGCGGCAAGGTTGGGAGCCTGAGAGTCGATGTTGACCCAGACAGGCCCGTCCGGAGAAGGCTTCTGTACTGCAATCAGAGAAAAAGAAGTCTTTCTTCCGGATGAGGCCGCGTCCGGATGATACTGAACGGCGGCCGCAGTGCCGGGAACCAGAAGTTCCTTCAGCCGCCCGGTGTTTCTGACATGGCAGAGAGTTTCTCTGCCGTCCACCAGAACACGGGCCAGAAAACGGTTGGGCCTGGCCAGAAAAATGCCTGTAAGAATATTGGAATACTGCATAAGCCACCTCCTGAAGACAGATAGAAAAAGTATAGGGTGCAGTCAGGAAAAAAGTCAAGACTTCCGCCGGGCACGCCCGAAAATTCTTGCATGGCTTCCGGCTTTGTGCTACAATGCACACAAAGTTCCGGCCCCGGATCAGCGGCATACGACGGAAAGAGACAGAATGGAGGAGCAATAAGAACATGGAAGAACTTTTATATGAAAGCACCCGAGGCAGGGAAAAGGGAATTCCCGCATCCCTGGCGATTCTGAAAGGACTGGCGGAAGACGGCGGGCTCTACCTGCCTGAAAGGATCCCGGTACTTTCTGCGGATCTGGAAGAACTGGCTGCAATGAATTATCAGGAAACCGCATATACGGTCATGAAGGAATTTCTGACAGATTTTACGGAAGCAGAGCTGAAAGAGTGTATTTCCCGTGCCTATGACAGCAAATTTGACACAGAAGAAATCGCTCCTCTTGCCAAAGCAGCCGGAAGTTATTTCCTGGAGCTGTTTCATGGAAAAACCATTGCGTTCAAGGATATGGCACTTTCGATTCTTCCCTATCTGATGACCGCCGCTGCAAAGAAAAACCATGTTTCAAAGGAGATCGTGATTCTTACGGCCACCTCCGGGGATACGGGAAAAGCGGCCATGGCCGGCTTCGCCGGGGTGCCGGGAACAAGGATTGTGGTATTTTATCCCAGAGACGGCGTCAGCCGGATCCAGGAACTGCAGATGGTGACCCAGGAAGGGGATAATACGGCAGTGATCGGTCTTCTGGGCAACTTTGACGATGCCCAGACGGGAGTCAAGAAAATATTTTCCGACAGAAAATTCGCACAGGAACTGGACGATATGGGATATATCCTGTCTTCCGCAAATTCCATCAATATCGGCCGGCTGGTGCCGCAGATCGTATATTATGTATATGCATATGCAAAAATGTATGCCAGCGGAGAAATCCAAAAGGGCGAGACTGTCAATGTGGCAGTTCCCACCGGGAACTTCGGAAATATTCTGGCCGCCTGGTTTGCAAAACAGATGGGAATTCCTTTCGGAAAACTGATCTGTGCTTCCAATGAAAACAGGGTGCTTTTTGATTTCTTCTCCACCGGCGTTTATGACCGGAACCGGGAATTTGTGATAACCACATCTCCTTCCATGGACATTCTGGTATCCAGCAATCTGGAACGCCTTCTGTATCTGAGCTGCGGACGGAATGCGGAGGAGACCAGGGCAAGGATGGATGCGCTGGCGGAAACCGGACGGTATGCCATTACGGAGGAAATGCGGGAATTCATGAGAGATTTCACAGGAGGAACAGCCGGAACGGAGGAGACAGCTGAGGAGATCCGGACTGTTTTTGAAGGATCCGGTTATCTGGTGGATCCCCATACGGCGGTGGCGGCTTCCGCAGTGCGGAAATACCGCAGACAGACCGGAGACGGGACAAAGACTCTGATTGCGTCCACGGCCAGTCCTTATAAATTCCCGGAAACGGTTCTGGCGGCTCTCGGCAGAACCGCAGAAGGAGACAGCGCCTTACAGGCAGCGGAAAAATTACAGGAGATTTCGGGCCTTCCGGTTCCGGATGCCATTGCGGGTCTGGATACGGCTCCCATACGCCATACCAGGGTCTGCAGGCCTGAAGAAATGGCGGAAACTGTGAAATCCACCTTTTCAAACAATGGAAAATGAGATATAATACTGTCACAGGCTGTACGTGCCGCATGGGCGGGCGGAAGCCATACTGGAAGTATCAAGAATAAAATGATGCAATGGAGGTTCGGAACATGTTAGTAACAGCTAAAGAAATGCTTGAAAAAGCAAGGGACGGCAAATATGCAGTGGGTCATTTCAACATCAACAACCTGGAATGGACCAAGGCGATTCTCCAGACAGCAGAAGAGATGAGATCCCCGGTGATTCTTGGTGTATCCGAAGGTGCGGGAAAATACATGACCGGATACAAAACCGTTGTAGGAATGGTAAACGGAATGCTGGAAGAGCTTAAAATTACAGTTCCGGTTGCCCTTCATCTGGATCACGGCAGCTATGAGGGCTGCATGAAATGTATTGAAGCAGGATTCTCTTCCATCATGTTTGACGGATCCCATTATCCCATTGAGGAAAATGTGGAGAAGACCAAGGAACTGGTCCGCATCTGCCGTGAAAAGGGAATGTCTCTGGAAGCAGAAGTCGGCGCCATCGGCGGTGAGGAAGACGGTGTTGTAGGCATGGGTGAATGCGCGGATCCGGATGAATGCAAGATGATTGCGGATCTGGGAGTCGATATGCTGGCAGCAGGCATCGGCAACATCCATGGAAAATATCCGGCCAACTGGAAGGGACTCAGCTTTGAGACTCTGGCAGCGGTCAAGGAAAAGGTCGGCGATATGCCGCTTGTTCTTCACGGCGGTACCGGTATTCCAGAAGACATGATCAAAAAGGCAATTTCCCTGGGAGTTGCCAAGATCAATGTGAATACGGAGTGCCAGCTGGCATTTGCGGAAGCCACAAGAAAATATATCGAAGCAGGCAAGGATCTGGAAGGCAAGGGCTTTGACCCGAGAAAACTTCTTGCACCGGGTGCAGAAGCCATCAAAGAAACGGTTAAAGCAAAGATGGAACTGTTCGGTTCCGTTGGAAAGGCCTGAAAACAGCCTTGAATGAAAGAGAGAAAAAGCGTTCTTCCATTACGGAGAACGCTTTTCCATAATGAGGTAGCATGTCCGCGGCGGACAGGGGGAAACACAGATTGAACAGTCAGGAGGATAAGAGTGTATGAGCGAGGCCATTCGTGTGGCAGATATATTCGGGGAAAATGTGTTTAATGATGCGGCGATGAAAGAGCGCCTCCCCAAAAATGTGTACAGAAAACTGAAAGAGACAATTGAAAACGGAAGTGAGCTGGACCCGTCCATTGCGGATGCGGTCGCCCATGCCATGAAGGACTGGGCCGTTGACAACGGCGCAACTCATTACACCCACTGGTTTCAGCCGCTGACAGGCGTTACGGCGGAAAAACATGAGGCGTTTATCGGAAGTCCTGACCGGGAAGGTAAAGTCCTGATGGATCTGTCAGGGAAAGAGCTGATCAAAGGTGAACCGGATGCGTCTTCATTTCCGTCCGGTGGTCTGAGGGCAACCTTCGAAGCACGCGGATATACCGCCTGGGACTGCACATCACCGGCATTTCTGAAAAAGGACGCCACAGGTGTGACCCTCTGCATTCCCACCGCATTCTGTTCATACAAAGGAGAGGCTCTGGACAAGAAAACTCCGCTGTTAAGATCCATGGAGGCGGTGGATAAGCAGGCAGTCCGGATTTTCCATCTGTTCGGCAATACGTCAGTAAACCGGGTGATCCCGTCTGTGGGACCGGAACAGGAATATTTTCTGGTGGACCGGGAGAAATACCTTCAGAGAAAGGATCTGATCTATACCGGAAGAACCCTGTTCGGTGCCATGCCTCCCAAGGGCCAGGAAATGGACGATCATTACTATGGCGTGATCCGTGAGCGGATCGGCGCCTTCATGAAAGAAGTCAACGAGGAATTATGGAAGCTGGGCGTGGCCGCCAAGACACAGCACAATGAGGTGGCTCCGGGTCAGCATGAGCTGGCACCGGTCTATACCCAGGCCAATGTGGCCGTGGATCATAACCAGCTGGTCATGGAAACCATGAAGAAAGTGGCAAGCCGCCGCGGACTGGCATGTCTGGTTCATGAGAAGCCGTTCAAAGGCGTCAACGGTTCCGGAAAGCATAATAACTGGTCTCTGACATCCAACACGGGAGTCAACATGCTGGATCCCGGCGTGACGCCCCATGAAAATGTCCAGTTTCTTCTGGTGCTGGCCTGCATCCTGAAGGCAGTGGATACCCATGCGGACCTGCTGCGTCAGTCAGCTGCGGTTCCTGGAAACGATTACCGTCTGGGTGCCCAGGAGGCGCCGCCGGCTATTGTTTCCGTATTCCTGGGAGAGCAGCTGGAAGACGTCATTGACCAGCTCTGCAGCACAGGACTGGCAACCCATTCCAAAACAGGGGGCACCCTGAGGACAGGTGTAACGACACTTCCGGATCTGGATAAGGATGCCACCGACAGAAACCGTACTTCTCCCTTTGCTTTCACAGGAAACAAATTTGAATTCCGTATGGTAGGCTCCTCCGATTCCGTGGCATCAGCCAATGTGGTGCTGAATACCATCGTGGCAGAGGCATTCAAGGAAGCCGCTGACATACTGGAGCAGGCAGAAGACTTTGATACGGCAGTTCATGACCTGATCAAGACGCTGCTGGTGGAGCATAAACGCATTATTTTCAACGGAAACGGCTATACAGATGAGTGGGTGAAGGAGGCCGAGAGAAGAGGCCTTCCCAACCTGAAATGCATGGTGGATTCCATTCCGTCACTGGTGACGCCCAAAGCCATTAAACTGTTCGGTGATTTCGGTGTTTACACCAAGGCGGAGCTGGAAGCCAGAGCTGAGATCGAATATGAAGCCTATGCGAAGTCTGTGAACATTGAGGCCAAGACCATGATCGACATGGCAGGAAAGCAGATTATTCCGGCGGTGATCCGTTACACTACGATGCTGGCGGATTCCCTGGGAAAAGTAAAAAGTGCCTGCCCGGAAGCCGATGTAAGCGTACAGACGGAACTGCTTCTGGAAACTTCGGATCTGCTTTCGGAAATGAAGACAGCACTGGCAGATCTGGCAGACATCACAGATCAGTGCGCAGCAATGGAAAACGTCAGAGAACGTGCGGAAAGTTATTATCATTCCGTGGTTCCTGCCATGGAGCGTCTGAGAACTCCGGCAGACCGGCTGGAAATGATCGTGGACAAGGAATTCTGGCCGTTCCCCAGCTACGGAGATCTGATCTTTGAAGTATAGAGGATCCTGCAGAAGGGAAATGTAATACAGAAGATATAAAAGAAAGGCGGTATGTCTGAGGAAATGATCCTACAGGCATACCGCTTTTTTCATGCCGGATGCAGATGTGCTGTCCGGTCTGTTTTTATTTCGGGCCTCCGGTCTGGAATTCCGTAAGACCGTCGGAGGCATTGGAAGATCCGCTGCCCGGGGTATTTCCGGAAGATCCCGGCGTATTATAGGAACCGGAGCCGCCGGGGGCTGTGGTGCCGGAGTTTCCGGGAGCCGTAATGGTTCCTGAAGAAGAGTTCCCCGGAGCTGTTGTACTGGAACCGCCGGGAGTCGTGACCGTACCGGAAGAAGAGCTGCCGGGAACTGTCACATTGGAGCCGCCGGGAGTCGTAACCGTACCGGAAGAAGAACCGCCGGGAGCTGTGGTGCTGCCGCCCGGTACCGTGCCGGAGTTCCCGGGGGAGGTGGTTCCGGGTGTTGTCGCATTGGTGATTCCGCCGGAAGAGGAACCGCCGGAAGGTGAGGAATATACGCTGCCGGCGGATCCGCCGTCGATGGCGGACGCCTCGTTCTGGCATACGCCGCTGGCATCAAATGTATAGTTGACATTGTTGATGACCAGAGAACCGTTGGACGCCATTTTTCCGGTGGAAGGATCAAGATAGTAATACTTTCCGCCGTCATTGAGCCATCCGGTAATCATGTGTCCTGCAGTATTGAAGTAGTACCAGGAACCATCGATTTTTTTCCATCCGGTGGCCATTTTTCCGGAAGTGGTGTCCATGTAATATTTGTTGGTGCCGTCGCTCTGCCATCCGGTCACCATCTTGCCGTCAGTATTCAGATAATAATACCGCCCGTCCACCTGGATCCATCCGGTCACCATTTTTCCGGAATCGTCAAAATAATACCAGGCGCCGCCGATCTGCTCCCATTTGGAAGCCATGGAACCGTCAGAAGCAAAATAACGCTGGACTCCGTCAATGACCTGCCATCCGGTCACCATTTTGCCGTCAGTATTCAGATAGTACCATTCGTTGTTCACATTGGCCCATCCTCTGACCAGACTGCCGTCGCCGTTGAAATAATACCAGGCATTGTCCATGTACCTCCATCCGGTAGTCATGGAGCCGTCATCCTTAAGATAGTAATAGGTGTCGCCGATTCTCAGCCATCCTGTTACCATGGCACCGTTCAGCAGATAATAATACTTGCCGTCCACCTGTACCCATTCGTTGGCCATCCGGCCGTCAGACGCCATATAATACCATTTGCCGTCCACCTGTACCCATCCGGTCTGCATCTGCCCGGTTTTGGGAAGCAGATAATAATAATCATTTCCCAGAAGGAGCCAGCCCTTATACTGGGTGCCGTCCTGGTTCATGTAATACCAGCTCTGGCCGTCATGAATCCATCCGGTCTGCATGACATAATTTTTGTAATAATACCAGTTTCCGCCGATGAGCCTCCAGCGGTTGGCCGGAAGCTTGTCGGAAAAATCCTTCAGGGTGAAATTGATATCCACATCTCCGGAAATTCCGCTGACACTTCCCTTGTTTGTGGCCTGCCACATGGCTGCTCCGGAATAGGAAGGCTTTGTGTCATAACGTGCCACCCAGACATCATATGGAATTTTGGACATATCCAGCTTGCTGGTCATCCAGTATTCATTGGTATAGACCATGGGATAGTAGCCGGCGGCTTCTATCCTGGCGCAGAAAGCATTGATTACTTCTGCCAGCTGAGCGGAAGTGAGGCTGCTCATTTCCGTGGACTCCACATCCATGACGACCGGATAGGAGATGGGATAGCTTTTGATCAGATCCAGAACGAAATCTGCTTCCTGTTCGGCAGCGGCTTTGGTTGTGGCATAGGAATAAATGTAGGCTCCCACTTTCAGCCCTGCGTTAAAAGCGCCCTGAGCATTGACATGGAAATACGGATCCACCGCATTGTCATACCGTGTGCCCAGCATCACAAACTGGATATCATCAGAAGCAACGGCGTTCCAGTCGATGGTCTGTTTCCAGTGGGAGACGTCGATCCCCCGGGCCACAACACCTGTCACCACGGAACCATCACTGCCGATATAGCTTCCCGAGGCGTTCTTTTCCCACGAAGCAGCCAGGGAGGGCATCGTCTGTCCGAAAACGGCCGTTGCCAGGGACAGCCCCAGCATCATAGCCGCGAGACGCTTCCTGCGTATCATAGAAATCCCCCTTTTGTGTTGTTACACTCCATTTTTCTCCAGTATATCATAAAAAATGGCAATAGTCCTGACAAAATTATTACAATTCCGTGCCGATTTTGCTCAAAGATTCTTCAGAAGAGATTTTCTGATAATATTTTTTGGCATAACGGTACATGAGGATCGTATATTCACCAAATTCTTCCCCGAGACTGCTTTTGTATACGGCCCACAGACACCATAGAAATCCTCCGAGAGCCATGTAGGACCAGAATACCATCTTTTCCTCCGGACTGGCTTCCCGCCCGAGATAGATGTGGAGAAGCGTGTCCGCTTCATCTTCATTATAATAGGAATAGATTGCGCACATGCTCACATCGATCATGGGATCGCACATGCCTGCATACTCCCAGTCAATCAGGCGGACGGAGCCGTCAGGAAGAAACAGAAAGTTATCGCTGACACTGTCGATATGGGAAAGCACCTGGGGACGTTTCAGACGGTCAATCCGGTCCAGAAGCCGGTTCATATGTTCCCGGACATCCCCATAATCTTCAAAAAGAGTCCGCTCATAGCCCGAACAGAGAGACTCATAAAAACAGATCCGTTCCCGGATATCAAAGGAGTGATCCACACGGATCAGGGAATCGTGAAGACTCCTCAGCAGAGACATGCATCTGGAGACCTCATCCCAGTTTCTGGGATCCGATACCCGTGCGCCCTCGTAATATTCAGAAATTTTATAGCCGGAATCCCCGTCCATATAGATGACACGGTCGGTAATGCCAAGTCCCTGGATGGTATCATATACATTTTTTTCCTGTTTTCTGTTAATGAGAAGACCGGTTCCGGGTCCTGGAATCCGGCAGATGTAGTGCTGTCCGCGGACCTGAAAAAGAAAAGACTTGTTGGTCATGCCTGTTTTCAGGCACCGGATGTCCCGGATTTCCGCCTCGGGAACCTGAAAGACGCGGGACACCAGTTCCATGGCCTCATTGTTGGAGCGGTTCTGATAACTGCTGTCGAACAGGCGAAGTTCCTCCAGATTTTCAAATTCGTAAACCTGATCCTCCGGCTGGCGGTTGATGTCCATTTCCGGAACAGGGAAGGCGGAGGAATCCGGCAGATGCTCTCTGACTGTTCCGTTGATCAGATCTGCAAGTACCTGTTCCCAGTACATCTGTTCTGTACCAGGGGTATGGTAGTAAGCTTCCAGTACCGGGAAAAATGCATCCGAAAACTCCCTGGAGAAGTAGACCGGACCATACATGACCCAGGAGTCCGCGCCGCCTACCCGGACTTTTGTGATGCGTTCCTTCTTATTAAAATCCAGGCACCACTCAGAAGTGGGACCTTCCATATAAACAGCAGAATACCAGGCGCCGCATTCATAACGGTGATACATGTTTTCCCTGAGCCAGTTATCGGAAGAAAGAAGGTATACATTTTTTCCCTTAAAGCAGCTGCGGGCGTGATATACCGTGGAAATGGTATTCTTGCTTCCATATTCGGGATTATAAAGCAGCTTCACCTGGTACTTGTCGATGAGATATTCAAATTTCTCCTTGAGATATCCGACGGCGATGGTAATATCAAAAATTCCGGCTTCATGAAGCTGGCGGATCTGCCGCTCAATCATCCGCTCGCCACGTACTTCCAGAAGGCCCTTGGGAGTTTCGAAAGTAAGAGGCACAAAACGGGATCCGAATCCGGCGGCCAGAATAACTGCCGCGTCCACAAGACAGGATTCCAGAAGATCCTTTCCCTTCTTTAATAAAGAATAGTTTCCGCTTTCGGAATCAAAAGACACCAGCTCCAGCTCCTGACATTCCCGCACCAGATGATTGCAGGTGCCGAGAGAAAGCTTCATGGCAGAAGCCAGCTCCCTCTGAGTAAGGGCCGGAGTTTCATAAATACACCGGCATAATAATTTGTAACGATCCATAGGACCTCCTTTTAACAAGAGAATAAGGCAGTGACAGAAAAAAATATCTGGATCATAGCCATAGATTTCAGTTTAATATGATGTTCAAAAAAACATAAGAACAAAAATATATGAACATTATAACATAAAAAAAGCGGAAGACAAGAGGCTAAAAACCGGATTGTATGAAGACAAATACAATTTTTACCGAAAAGTGAAGAAGTGTAAAGATTATGTAAGAAAATGCACAGAGAAAAGTTATGGTATTTCTTAAGAATATGTATTATAATGCAACTGTATCCGAGGTACGGAGTACTTCAGAAGAGAAATCCAGATGGTTTGCTTCCAGTAAAAATCATCAAAATTTGTAAAAAACTATTGATAATTTCTCTTATAAGAAGTATAATGACCTCGTAATGCAATTAGGAATTTCAAAGAATTTCAAAAAGAAAAAGGAGAGTGCATTAACTATGAGAAAGCAGATGAAAATCGCTGCAGTTGTTTCTGCAGCAGCTCTGTTAGCATTAGGCGCTTCCATCACTTCTTTTGCTGCTCAGAAGGGCACCTGGAAGTATGAAGATGGCGAGTGGTACTGCTACGACAAGAACGGCGATGTATATGAGAATACCTTCTGCCTGAGCAACGGCAAGGAATTCTATGTTGGTGACGACGGAATG
>CABSIM010000027.1 GCA_902477765.1 uncultured Clostridiaceae bacterium
GGTACCCTGCTCAGAAATGCGGGAATCTGTCCCTGGGATTATACAGGAAGAAATCTGAATGTGGACGGTCTGATCCGGCTGGATTTTGCACCATGCTGGTTTGCGGCAGGCCTTCTTTTTGAGGAGATCACGCGGAAGAAAAAGCCATAGATTCTGTTGCATTTGCCCTTTTCTTCTTATATAATAGATGCCATAAGCCAATGAGAAAAGAGGTAGCAGATGATAAGATTTGTACTGGTGGCAGTTTCAGTCCTGGGATTTTTGCTCTTCGGGTTTCCGCTGCTGGCGGCCCAGAATTCTCTGGGAAAAAAAGACCCCCATCAGAGAGATCTGGAAAGCCTTAAGATTGTCCAGAAGATGTTTCTTTTTATTCTCCGGATCGCCGGCGTCAGAGTGACCGTAAAGGGCGTTGAAAACATTCCGACAGATCAGGCGGTCCTTTATGTGGGCAATCACCGGAGCTATTTTGACATTCTGGTGGGGTATACGACGGTTCCGGGGCTCATGGGATTTGTGGCAAAAAAAGAAATGCTGCGGTATCCGCTTCTGGCGGACTGGATGGTCAATGTAAACTGTCTGTTTCTGGACAGAAAGGACCTGAAGGCAGGACTGAAGACCATACTGGAAGGTGTGGAAAAAGTGAAAAACGGAGTTTCCGTCTGGATTTTCCCGGAGGGAACCAGAAACCGCAACGAGGATGTTCTGGATCTCCTGCCTTTTAAAGAAGGCAGTCTGAAGATCGCGGAAAAAGCAGGATGTCCGGTGGTGCCGGTGGCCATGATCGGAACAGCGGATGTGTTTGAAAAACATATTCCTCTGATTCGTCCTGCGCATGTGACGGTGGAATACGGGAAGCCGTTTTATGTGAAGGATCTGGAGCCTGAAATAAGGAAACATGCAGGTGCGTATACGAGGGATGTGATCCGGGGTATGCTGACCGGGCTGAAAGAAGAGGCGGGAAAGCAGAAATGAAAACATTGGATTTACAGGAATGCAGAAGACAGCTGGATGAAATCGACAGCAGGATCGTGGAACTTTTTGAAGAAAGAATGCGTGTCTGCGGGGAAGTGGCAGCCTATAAGATTGAAACCGGAAAAGCTGTTTATGATGCGGAAAGAGAAAAACAGAAACTGAATGCGGTAAAAGAAATGGCCCATGGCGATTTCAACAGAGAGGCAGTACGGGAACTTTTTTCCCAGCTCATGGCCATGAGCCGCAGATACCAGTACGGACTTCTGGCAGATCATGGGAAAACAGCTCCCATGGAATTCCGGGAAGTGGACCGTCTGGATAAAGAAGGAGCAAGAGTGGTGTTCCAGGGAGTGGAAGGCGCCTACAGCCATGCGGCCGTCAGGAAGTTTTTCGGCGACCGGGCAGATGCCTACCATGTGGAAGAATTTGAAGACACCATGCGGGAAGTGGAGGAAGGCCGGGCCGACTATGCCGTGCTTCCCATTGAAAATTCCACGGCCGGCTTTGTCATCAAAAATTATGACCTGCTGAGCAAATACAGAAATTACATAGTCGGAGAAGTCTATGTGCCCATATGTCACATGCTTCTGGGGGTGCCGGGAGCGGAGCTTTCCGACATCCGTACGGTACTTTCCCATCCTCAGGCGCTGATGCAGAGCTCCGAATATCTGGGAGCTCACAGGGAATGGCATCAGATCAGCATGCAGAACACCGCTGTGGCGGCCAAAAAGGTCATGGAAGACGGAGACAAGAGTCAGGCTGCAGTTGCAAGCCGGACTTCCGGAGAACTGTACGGACTGAAAGAACTGGCCTGTGAGATCAATAACACCAAAAACAATACAACCAGGTTCATTGTCCTGTCCAGGGAACCGGTCTATGAAAAACAGGCGGGAAAGATCAGCATCTGCTTTGAAATTCCCCATATGAGCGGTTCTCTTTACAATATTCTGGGGAATTTTATTTTCAATCACGTGAACATGGTGATGATCGAATCCAGGCCCATTCCGGAAAAACCGTTTGAATACCGGTTTTTTGTGGATATCGAAGGAAAACTTGGGGAGGCATCGGTACAGAACGCCCTGAACGGGATACGTGCCGAGGCTTCCGTGCTGAAAATACTTGGAAATTACTGATACGTGACAAGCAGGGAGGAAAAACAAAGTGGCAGTCAGTACGTTTGCAGCCATCAATGTGGGATCCTTTGAACTGGAACTCGGAATCTATGAGATCACGTCCAAAGGCGTTATACGTCAGGTCGACAGAGTCCGCCATGTGATTGCGCTGGGCCGGGAAACCTATCAGAACGGGAAAATCAGTTATGCCATGGTGGAGGAACTCTGCCAGGTGCTGGGGGATTTTTCAAAAATCATGAAAAGCTACAGGGTGCAGGATTACCGGGCATATGCCACCAGCGCCATGCGGGAGGCCAAAAACAGCCGGATCGTCATTGATCAGATCCGGGTGCGTACCGGAATCCGGGTGCGCGTCATCAGCAATTCGGAACAGAGATTTCTGAGCTACAAAGCCATTGCCGCCAGGGATGAGGAATTTGACAAAAACATACAGAACGGTACCGCCATTGTGGATGTGGGATTCGGCAGCATGCAGATTTCCATGTTTGACAAAAATCTTCTGGTTTCCACCCAGAACCTTCCGCTGGGTGTACTGAGAATCCGGGGACTTCTGGAGACGGTTCAGACCACGGTGGAGAAAAACCGCGGGCTGATCGGAGAAATGGTGGACAACGAGCTGCATAATTACAAGAAAATGCATCTGAAAGACCGTGAGATCCGACATGTGATCGGAATCGGGGAAATCATCCTCTATCTGTTCCGATATGAGAACAACGGCAAGGCCATGGATCGGGTGAGCCGGGAGGAGTTCAACGCTTTCTATGAAAAAATTTCCCGCATGAGTGAGGCTGAGATCGAGGAATATTTCGGCGTCAATTCAGAATATGCGGCTCTTCTGATGCCCGGTGCCATCATCTATAAAAAGATCATGGAACTGAGCGGCGCGGAGGTTCTCTGGATCCCCGGGATCCGGCTCTGCGACGGAATCGCGGCGGAATATGCGGTGGACAACCGCCTGATCCGGCTGCGCCATAATTTTGACAATGACATTATCACCACATCCCGGAACATGGCGAAGCGGTACCGGTGCCAGGGAGTCCATGCAGAGGCCGTGGAGCAGTATGCGCTGAATATGTTTGACGTGATGAAAAAATACCACGGCATGGGAGCCAGGGAACGCCTGCTTCTCCAGATTGCCGTCATCATCCATGCCTGCGGCAAGTTCATCAGCGTCAGGAATTCCAATGAATGTGCCTATAATATCATCATGTCCACGGAGATTATCGGTATTTCTCACCTGGAGCGGGAGATTATTGCCAATGTGGTGCGCTACAACATCCGGGATTTTGAATACAACATGGTGCGGATGGAAGCGGAAGCGGATTCCGCCTACGGCACGGCCGAAAGCAGTGATCATGTGACCATCCTGATTGCGAAGCTGACGGCCATTCTGCGTCTTGCCAATTCCATGGACCGGGGCCATCAGCAGAAATTTAAGGACTGCAGAATGACGGTCAAAAACGGAAAACTTGTGATATCCACGGATTACTCCGGAGATATTACGCTGGAATCCGTTTCGTTTGAGCAGAAAGCCGCGTTTTTTGAGGAAATTTTCGGCGTCCGTCCGGTGCTGAAACAGAAAAGGAGCATATAGGCATGGGTGAACAGGAATCCAGATTTACCAATCCGAAAAACTATGTAAACAGAGAACTCAGCTGGCTTGAGTTCAATTACCGTGTCCTGGGAGAGGCCCGGGACAAAGGCATCCCCCTTTTTGACAGACTGAAGTTTTTGTCCATTACCGCGTCCAATCTGGACGAGTTTTTCATGGTCCGCGTGGCGTCTCTGAAAGATATGGTTCATGCAGGCTATACAAAACCGGATATCGCCGGTCTGACGGCGGAAGAACAGCTGGCAAAGATCAGCGTCAAGACCCATGAACTGGTGGGACATCAGTATTCCGCTTACAACCGTTCCCTGCTTCCGGCACTGAAGGCCAACGGACTCCTGCTGATTACGGAACATGAAGATCTTGATGAGGAACAGGCCGCGTATGTGGACCGCTATTTTAAGGAAAATGTATATCCTGTCCTGACGCCCATGGCAGTGGATTCTTCCAGGCCGTTTCCGCTGGTGCGCAACAAGACCCTGAACATTGCGGCTCTTCTGAAAAAGAAAACAGGAGACAATGAACTGGAATTTGCCATGGTTCAGGTTCCGTCGGGACTTCCCAGAATTGTGGAGCTGCCTTCCGGCCAGGAGGAAGACGGAAAGAAAGTCCGCAGAGTCATTCTTCTGGAGGAAATCATCGAACGGAACATGCGGCAGCTGTTCCTGAATTATGACATTGTCACGTCCCATCCGTTCCGTATCATGCGGAACGCGGACTTTTCTCTGGATGAGGAAGAGGCTGTGGATCTTCTGGAAGAGATCGAGAAACAGCTGAAGAAACGCCAGTGGGGCGAGGTAATCCGGCTGGAAGTGGAGGAAAAGGCGGACAGACGGCTTCTGAAGATTCTGAAAAAGGAGCTTTCTGTCAGCAATGATGATATTTATGAGATCCCGGGTGCTCTGGATCTGACCTTCCTGATGAAGATGTACGGCATGGCCGGCTTTGAGCATCTGAAGACTCCGGGGTATACGCCGCAGCCGGTTCCGGCACTGATGAATGAAGACGATATTTTCGCCAATATCCGGAAGGGAGACATTCTGCTGTCCCATCCCTATGAAACATTCAATCCTGTGGTGGAATTTGTCCGCCGGGCAGCCAAGGACCCTGAAGTGCTGGCCATCAAGCAGACACTGTACCGGGTCAGCGGAAATTCGCCCATTGTTGCAGCTCTGGCAGAAGCGGCAGACAACGGAAAACAGGTGTTTGTACTGGTGGAACTGAAGGCCAGATTCGATGAGGAGAACAATATTTTATGGGCCAAGAAGCTGGAAAAGGCCGGGTGCCATGTCATATACGGTCTGGTGGGACTCAAGACTCACAGCAAGATCACCCTGGTGGTGCGCCGGGAAGAGGACGGAATCCGCAGATATGTCCATCTGGGAACCGGAAACTATAACGATTCCACCGCCAAGCTGTATACGGACTGCGGCATCATGACATGCAATCCCCAGATCGGTGAGGATGCCACGGCAGTCTTCAATATGATTTCCGGATATTCAGAGCCGCTGAACTGGAACATGCTGGCTGTGGCTCCGTTCTGGCTGAGAAGCAAGTTCCTGAGACTCATCAGAAGAGAGACCATGCATGCAAAAGCCGGAAAGAAGGCGTCCATCCTGGCAAAAATGAATTCTCTCTGCGACAAGGATATTATTGCCGCTCTTTATGAGGCGTCCTGTGCAGGCGTGGAGATCCGGCTGGTGGTCCGCGGCATCTGCTGCCTGAAAGCCGGAATCCCCGGTCTGTCAGAACATATTGAGGTAAGGTCCATTGTGGGGAATTTCCTGGAACACAGCCGTATTTTTGTATTTGAGAATGACGGATGTGAGGAGGTCTACATGGGCAGCGCAGACTGGATGCCCAGAAATCTGGACCGCCGTGTGGAAATTCTGTTCCCGGTGGTACAGCCGGAGCTGAAAGAACGGGTGCGCCACATTATGGAAGTGGAACTGGAAGACAATGTAAAGGCCCACATTCTGCAGCCCGACGGCACATATGAGAAGCCGGACCGGAGAGGCCGTCAGCCGGTGGATTCCCAGGAAATTTTCTGCAGGGAAGCCATGGCTGCCGCCGAGGCAGAACAGAAAAAGCATGAAAGCGAAGAACAGCTCAGGGTCTTTATACCGGTGGAGAGCCAGGAATAAAAAGAGCCGGGGCAGAACAGCCGGAAATTCTGCCGCCTGGGGATAACAGGACGGCACTACATATAAGGGGTCTGCAGGCGGGACACCGCCGGAGACCGGATAAAAAGCAGACGATGACAGCCGTCTGCTTTTGTCTTGCAGGGAGAATGGCGGCGGGATTTCCGAAGTCTGACAGAAGTTACCTGTATAATTTCACAAAAAATTAAGACAAAATACCGCTGCTTATGGTAGAATAAGAACGAGACTGGAATGATGCGGGCTGCCGGGGCAGCCGTTTTATAAAGAAGGCGAATATAAGGAAACACAGGAGGATGGTTCATGGAACAGATTAATATTCTGGTAGTGGATGACGAAAAGGAAATCGCGGATCTGGTGGAAATCTATCTGGTCAGCGACGGCTATAAAGTATTCAAGGCCAATAATGCAAAGGATGGTCTGGAAATCCTGGAAAAGGGAGATATTCATCTGGTGCTTCTGGATATTATGATGCCGGGGATGGACGGTCTGGAAATGTGCAGGAAAATCCGTGAAAACAATAACATTCCCATTATCATGCTCAGCGCCAAGTCCACGGATCTGGACAAGATTCTGGGTCTGGGAACAGGGGCCGATGACTACGTGGTGAAACCGTTCAATCCGCTGGAACTGACGGCCAGGGTGAAATCCCAGCTGCGCCGGTATACACAGCTGAATCCCAACAGCAGCACCGGACAGAATGTGAAAAACGAAATTGTGATCCGCGGTCTTACCATCAACAAGGATAATCACCGGGTGGTGGTCTACGGAGAAGAAATCAAACTGACCCCCATTGAGTTTGACATTCTTTATCTTCTGGCATCCAATCCGGGCCGGGTATTCAGTACCGACGAAATTTTTGAAAAGGTCTGGAATGAAAAAGTGTATGAGGCCAACAATACGGTCATGGTACATATCCGGCGGCTGCGCGGGAAAATGAAGGAAGATACCCGTCAGAACAAGATCATCACCACGGTTTGGGGGGTTGGATACAAAATTGAAAAATGATATGAGCAGGAGCTTTTATGCCCGGGTTCTGCTGAATATTCTGTACAGCACGGTGATTGCCTGCCTGGTGGAGGTATTTCTGATTACCAATGTCAGCATGGTGGTGGACTATCTGGAACAGACGGAATACAGGGCGAATTTTCTGGTACGGCTGTTTCATATGGGAACCATCACGGTGATTCTCTATGTACTGACCGGCATCGGAGTGTTTTCCCTTTCTTTCCTGCTTCTTCAGAGGCGGTCCATGAAATACATCGGAAAAATTTCCGCAGCGATTCAGAATATTTCCGAAGGGGATCTGAATACGCATGTGGAGATTCAGGGAGACGATGAATTTTCTGCCATGGC
Source organism: uncultured Clostridiaceae bacterium (assembly GCA_902477765.1). GTDB lineage: Bacteria > Bacillota > Clostridia > Lachnospirales > Lachnospiraceae > CABSIM01. The sequence goes on from CABSIM010000027.1 coordinate 7,230, forward strand.
GGCCAATCTCAATAAAATGGGAGCAGATATCCGGAACCTCATGGACAAGGAACGGGAGGCGGAACGGACCAAAAATGAGCTGATCACCAATGTGGCCCACGATCTGCGGACGCCGCTGACTTCCATCATCGGATATCTGGAGCTGCTTTCCAAAAACGGAGACAGTCTTCCTGCGGAAATGCAGAAGAAATATATTGATATTGCCTATACCAAGGCAAAACGCCTGGAAAAGCTCATCGAGGATCTGTTCGGGTTTACGAAACTCAACTACGGAAAGATTTCCATGAATGTGGGGAAACTGGATATTGTAAAACTGCTGAGCCAGCTTCTGGAGGAGTTTTATCCCAGCTTTGCGGATAAGGATCTGACCTATGAACTGAAGAGCAATGTTCCGGCGCTGATCATTACCGCAGACGGAAATCTTCTGGCCCGTCTGTTCGACAATCTGATCAACAATGCCATTAAATACGGAGCGGACGGAAAAAAGATCCTGGTTACGATTCACGCGGAAGAGGAGATTGTGACCGTTTCGGTTACCAACTACGGATATGTGATTCCTCAGGATGAGCTGCATCTGATTTTCAACAAATTTTACCGTGTGGAGCAGTCCAGGTCTGTATATACCGGAGGCACCGGTCTGGGACTGGCCATCGCCAAGAACATCGTGGACATGCATGGAGGAACCATTACCGTGACCAGCGATCTGAACGGCACCGTATTTGCCGTCCGGCTGAAAGTGAATTTTGATATCCACAGGGAAAATTTCGGAACGATAGGGTGAAAGATGCCATGATGACAAAAAGAAAAAAAATAACAGGGATTCTGATTCTGGCCGCGGCACTGGTGCTTGCGGCCTTCGGGCTTGTAAGCCAGGCCATGACGCAGACAGAAGACCGGGAAGTACAGATGGAGGTTTCTCTGGTATATGGGAACCAGGGACGGATGGGAGTTCACATTCCGGTTACGGTGAAACTGTATGTGCAGTCCGCCGGTCCTTTTGAGGGAATGGTCTGTTTTGATTCCATGGAGACCACGGAAAATCAGGATACGGAAGTCTATGAATATCAGTATCCGGTTTCCGTAAATGCCGGTGCCACGGAAAGTTTCCGGTTTTATGTGCCCCTGGGGCAGAAGAGCAGCCAGATGCGGGTTTCCCTGGTGGATGAGGACGGAAAAAAACAGGCGGAGGAACTTCTGGAATTTCAGGTTCCCAAGGATACCGGAAGTCTGTTTATCGGAGTTCTGGATGATGATCCGGACAGCATCCTTTATCTGGACGGAGTGAATCTGAACTACGGTATGGTGAGGTCTTCTCTGATTTTTCTGGATGCAGGAACGGTTCCGGAAGATGTGAGAGGCCTGGATCTTCTGGATCTTCTGGTGATCAACAATTTTTCCACGGATTCACTTTCCGGACAGCAGCAGGATGCCATCCGGAAATGGGTGCGGGAAGGGGGAATTCTTCTTCTGGGCACGGGAGGAAGAGTGGAAGATACGCTGGGGTCATTTGCAGAGGATCTGGCAGAACAGCCGTATGAACAGCCGCGGATGCAGACGCTCAATATGGGAGCGGAATACGGGGAGGGATCCCCTGGCGGCTCCGTGGTCAGGACTGTCTGTGCGGATCTTTCGATTCCCGGCGGGGATGAACTGATGTCCAGTGATGAGCTGCCGCTCCTGACTTCGGTCCGGAGAGGAAAAGGAACCGTGGGGATTTTTTCCTTTGATCTGGGGGAACTTGCGGATTTTGCCGGGGAGAATCCCAGCTTTGCCGAAAATATCTTTACTTCGGTACTGGGTGAGGAAACCATCCGGAATCTGTATTATTACGGTGCATATGGAGATGACAGCGGATACTGGAATGCCCAGAGCCTGGTCAATACGGGAAATGCCGAACGGCTTCCCAACCTGGCTCTGTACGGTGTGGTGATCGTTATTTATATACTGACCATCGGGCCGGGGCTGTATCTGTTTCTGAAGAAAAAGGACATTCAGAGGTTTTATGGAACCGGGCTGATGCTTCTGGCCTGTCTGGCCTCTGCGGTGGTTTATCTTCTTGGGGAAAAGACCAGATTCCGGTCGGAGTTTTTCACATATGCCATGGTCTGTGACGTGGAAGAGGATGAGATTGAGGAAACGGCATATCTGAATATCCGCACACCGGATGACAGGCCCTATTCCGTTACGGTAACCCCCGGATACCAGGTGACCCCGGTTACCAGGACCGCCCTGTATGATAACCGGAAAGACGAAGTCTTTACCGGAGAGGAGGAGAGCAGCCTGACCATTGCCTATACAGAAGAAGGAACCAGAATTTCTTCCGGAGGTTCACAGGCGTTTTCACCGCGGTTCTTTGTTCTGACAAAGAAAACCGGAAATGAAAACCATCAGGGGATTTCGTCGGACCTGTCCTATTTTGACGGCGAACTTACCGGAACGGTGACCAATCATTTTCCGTTTCCGCTGGAAAAAGCAGCTCTGATTTTTTACGGACAGGCTGTGGTCATCGGCCATATGGAACCGGGGGAGACAAAGACGCTGGATGGAAGCCGGATTCTTACCTATCCGCCGGATATGACATTCCTGCTGGCCGGCCGGCTCAGCGGTGATGATTCTTTTGAACAGGCGGATATCAGTGATCAGGAATATCTGACAGCGCAGGAACAGACCAGTCTGTATTCCTTCTTCCTGTCTTCTTATTTCGGAAATTACACATCCGGCGCCAGAATCGCCGGATTCGGCCCCGAGGACCGTGCCGCCGGACTGTTTACGGATGAAGGCGGCCCCAGGGACGGCCTTACCATTTATACATCATCTGTGGATGTGGATATGGAACAGAACGGCTGCATTTACCGCAGCGGTGTCATGAAGACTCCCAAGGTGACATCGGGCAGCGGAAGTTACTATTCCAGCTATACGACCATATACGGAAACGAACAGACCGTGGTGGAATACTATCTTGGAAGCGACATCCGCATCGAAAAGGTATCATTCCTGCCGGTGTCGGAGGAGTTTCTGGAGAATCCCAGATACTATTACCTTCATAAATTTGAAGGCAAGGCGTATTTTTATAATTACAGCACAAAAAGCTATGATCCGGCGGATCTGACGGTCCAGGATTTTTCTGCGGAAGAGCTCCGGGACTATCTCTCTCCCAGCAACAGCCTTACGGTGAAATATGTGAATGAAAACGGAGAGACAGGTTCCAGCACATTTCTTCCGACTCTTATGGTGACAGGGAGGGAACGCTGATGCTCAGAATCCGTGGACTGAAAAAGAAATTCAAGAAATTTCCCGCGCTGGATGGTCTGAATATGGACGTGGAGGAAGGGGCTCTTTACGGGTTTGTGGGACCAAACGGAGCCGGAAAGACCACGGCCATCAAGATTATCACAGGTCTTCTGTCTCCCGATGAGGGGACGGTGGAGATTGCCGGAAAAGATGCCCTGAAAATGCGGCAGGAGGTCAAGAAGGAATTCGGCTATGTGCCGGACGAATTCGGCATGTATGACAATCTGAAAGTGGGAGAATACATGGAATTTTTCGCCTCCTGCTACGGGATCACAGGACTGATGGCGAGAAAGCGCTGTGAGGAACTGCTGGACCAGGTAAAACTGGGGGATAAATCGGAATTTTATGTGGACAGTCTGTCCCGGGGCATGAAGCAGCGTCTTTGCCTGGCACGGGCCCTGATCCATGATCCGAAGCTTCTGGTGCTGGATGAGCCCACTTCGGGAATGGACCCGAGAACCAGAATGGAATTCAAGGAGCTTTTAAAGGAACTCTGCGCGGAAGGAAAGACCATTCTGATCAGCTCTCATATTCTTTCCGAACTTTCCCAGATGTGTACGGACATCGGCATCATCGATTCCGGAAAGATCGTACTCAGCGGCAATATGGCGGAGATTCTGAGAAAAGTCAATGATTCCAATCCGCTGATGATTTCCGTTCTGGGTGACCGGGAAAAAGCGGTGGGGCTCCTGCGGGAAGATCCGGGAGTACAGACCATATCCATACGGGATCAGGATATTGTGGTGACCTTTCACGGGCAGAAACCGGAAGAGGCAGCGCTTCTCCGGAAGCTTGTGGAGGGAGGAATTCCTGTCAGCGGCTTCCTGAGAGAACAGGGGGATCTGGAAACCCTGTTTATGCAGATAACCGATCATGATCTGGAAAGGGTGGTGGCATCCGATGAAGAATAATCCTGTATTCAGACGGGAGATGACCGTCCGCAGCAGAAGTTTCCGGCTGCCGGTGATTGTCATGGCATTCAACGGCATTCTGGCTGCCGTGGCCATGCTGAATATGTATTCCGTGGTGGCGCAGGTGAAAATTTCCGCCAATATTCAGTATTCCAGCTTCCTGCAGCTGTATGTATTTGTTTCCACTCTGGAATTCCTGCTGCTGATGTTTATTATGCCGGCTCTGACTTCCGGCAGCATCAGCGGAGAACGGGAACGGCAGACTCTGGAACTTCTGTTTACAACGCAGATGACCCCGGGACAGATCATCACGGGGAAGCTGGCATCGGCGTTCAGCCAGCTGATGATTCTTGTGGTATCCAGTTTTCCGGTGCTTCTTCTGACATTTGTGTACGGAGGCGTGGATTTCGGGGATCTGGCCGTGCTTCTGCTCTGCTATGTGACGGTGGCCCTGTTTTCCGGCAGCATCGGGATCCTGTCTTCTTCTTTTATGAAACGATCCAATTTTTCCAACGTCTGCACCTATGGGATTCTGCTGGTGGTGGGCGTGGGGACTTACATGATCAATCAGTTCATGATGCATATGTCCCAGCTGGCACTCAACGGATATGTGCCCCAGCCGGGAGAAAATGTTCCTGCGGCCAGTTCCGGACCGGCGCTGTATCTGCTTCTGATCAATCCGGTGGTGACATTTGCGCGGATCATGGAGGAACAGGTGGCAGGCTCTGACAAGATTCTGTCTCTGGAGCAGTATCTGGGCGGCCGCCCGGAGAATTTTGTGACGGAGCACTGGATTTTTGTCAGTCTGGCCGTACAGTTTGTTCTGGCCGCCGTCTTTATGAAGGCTGCCGTGTTTTTCCTGAATCCTGTGAAAAATGAAAAGAAATGAAGAAAGAGAGAACTGCCGGAAATGTCCGGAAGAGAGGAAAACGGCGGGGAATATGAAAATGTGAAAGGAGGCAGCTGCCATGTTTCAGATCGGATGTCACTTATCCTGTGCCAGAGGTTATCTGGCTATGGGGAAGGACGCGGTGAAAATCGGAGCCACCGCATTTCAGTTTTTTACAAGAAACCCCAGAGGCGGCAGTGCCAAAGCAATTGATGAGTCAGATGTGGAGGCATTTCTGCGCCTGAAGGAAGAGGCAGGAATCGGGTTCCTTGTGGCCCATGCGCCTTACACCCTGAACCCCTGCGGGGAACAGGAAAGAATCAGGGAATTTGCGTGGAATACCATGGAGGATGACCTGAAGAGAATGGAATATCTTCCGGGCAACTATTACAATTTTCATCCGGGAAGCCATGTGGGACAGGGGATGGAAAAGGGAATCAGCCTGATTGCGGATCAGCTCAACGGAATTCTGACCGGAGAGCAGTCCACCACGGTCCTTCTGGAAACCATGTGCGGAAAGGGCAGTGAGGTGGGAGGACGGTTCGAGGAACTGAGAGAGATTCTGGACCGTGTGGAACACAGGGAAAAAATGGGAGTCTGCCTGGATACCTGCCATGTGTGGGACGGCGGCTATGATATTGTCAGGGATCTGGACGGGGTCCTTTCCGAATTTGACCGGATTGTGGGACTTTCCAGGCTGAAAGCGGTTCATCTCAATGACAGCCAGAACCCCCTGGGGGCAAGAAAAGACAGGCACGCGAAAATCGGACAGGGGCACATCGGCCTTGAGGCCCTGGTACGCATCATCAATCACCCGGCTCTCAGGGATCTGCCGTTCTGCCTTGAGACCCCCAATGATCTGGACGGGTATGCGCAGGAAATCAGGCTCCTGCGGTCAAGACGGCAGGAATCCTGATTCATATGAAGTTTCGGAAGGGAGATAAGGTATGGGAATTATAAAAGCAGTGGGACGTGCCGTAAAAGGCGGACTGGCCGATCAGTGGCTGGAAGTAGTGGAAGCTGCGGATATGGGAGAGAAGACGGTATTTGCGCCGGGGATTTTCACAAGAAAAGGAGAAAACACGAAAAAAACAGCGGACACGGTTTCCAATGGTTCCGTGATCCGTGTATATCCCAACCAGTTCATGATTCTGGTGGACGGAGGGAAGGTTGTGGATTATACGGCGGAGGAAGGCTATTATACGGTCAGCAGTTCTTCCATGCCGTCTCTGTTCAACGGGGAATTCGGAGAAACACTGAAAGAATCTTTTAACCGTATCCGGTTCGGCGGAGAGACCCCGTATGAACAGAAGGTCTATTTCATCAATCTTCAGGAGATCCGGGGGCTCCGGTTCGGCACCAGAAATCCGGTGAATTATTTTGACAGCTTCTATAATGCGGAGCTGTTTCTCAGAGCCCACGGCACGTATTCGGTGAAGATCACGGATCCTCTCCGGTTTTATGGGGAAGTCATCCCCAAAGACAGGGAACATGTGGAAATGGATGAGATCAACGAACAGTATCTCAGTGAATTCCTGGAGGCGTTCCAGACTGCCATCAATGCCATGTCGGCAGACGGATTCCGGATTTCTTTTGTGCCGTCCAAAGGACGGGAACTGGGAAAATACATGGCAGATGTTCTGGACGCAGACTGGAGAAAAATGCGCGGCATGGAGATCCAGGCGGTGGGAATCGCCAGCATTTCCTATGATGAGACGTCCCAGGAACTGATCAATCTGAGAAACCGGGGAGCCATGCTGAGCGATGCGGCCATCCGGGAGGGATACGTGCAGGGACAGATTGCGGAAGGAATCAACAGGGCAGGAGGAAATGCCGCAGGCTCCATGGCGGGATTTATGGGAGTCGGCATGGGCATGCAGTCCGGAGGAAACTTTATGGGGGCAGCATCTGCGGCCAACATGCAGCAGATGCAGATAACACAGAACAGACAGCAGGCGCCTGAAAGGGCGGCGGAGACCTGGACCTGCAGCTGCGGAACCGTCAACAGCGGAAAGTTCTGTTCCGAATGCGGAAGCCCCAGACCTGCGGCAGGGACCTGGACCTGCAGCTGCGGAACCGTCAACAGCGGAAAGTTCTGCTCTGAATGCGGAAAACCGAGACCCTGATCGGAGGAACAGGCATGGAACTGGTGAATTATCAGTGCCCCAACTGCGGAGCGGGGCTGAAATATGATCCTGCGTCCGGAAAATTCCGATGTGAATACTGCCTGGCGGAATTTACAGAGGAAGAAATGACCGCAGCAGAAAAAGAGACGGGAAATCAGGCAGGAAAAGAGACAGAAAAATTGACAGAAAAAGAAGAAGAAAAAGAGGCAGGAACTCAGGCCGTTTATACCTGTCCCAACTGCGGAGCGGAGCTGGTGACGGATGAAACAACGGCAGCCTCTTTCTGCTATTACTGCCACAGCCCTGTGATCCTGTCAGGACGCCTTTCCGGAGAATTTCTTCCGGATTACGTGATTCCTTTTTCCTTTGACCGGGAAAAGGCCATGGAAATTTTTTCCGGATGGATCCGGATGAAAAAACTGCTTCCCAGGGATTTCTTTTCGGAAAGCCAGATTGAGAAATTTTCAGGTGTATATTTTCCATACCTGATCTACAGCTGCCGGGTGGAGGGAAGCGTGAAGGCTGAAGCGGAAACCCAGAGAGTCTGGACGATGGGAAACACCCGGTATACGGAACATAAAAAATACCAGGTGGAACGGGAAGGAGAACTGGAGGTGCGTCACCTGGCAAGAAACGCTCTTTCCAGAAACAACCGGGATCTTGTGGAGGGAATTCTTCCTTTTGACATGGAGAAAATGCTTCCGTTCCATACGGGATATCTTTCCGGTTTCCTGGCGGAAAAAAGGGATATGGACAGCAGCGGATTCGAACCCCAGGTGCGCGAGGAAGTGAGCAGCTATACGGCGGAAAATCTGAAGGCCTCCATGACCGGATACAATTCTGTCAGGATTCTGGACCAGAAAATGGAAATCAGGGATCCGTCCTGGAAATACGCGCTGTTTCCCGTATGGACCATGACTTACCGGGATCCGAAAAAGGGGAAGATCTATTATTTCACCATGAACGGGCAGACCGGGAAGATTAACGGCGAACTTCCCGTGGATCAGAGAAAGCTGGCGCTGCTGTTCGCAGGGGTCTTTCTTCCCGTATTTCTTTTTCTTCTGATGGGAGGGTGGTTTCTGTGAAAAAATGGATGATTGCAGCAGGCGGAATTCTGGCTGTTCTGCTGAATATGACGTTTCCTGCCGCCGCCAGAGTGTCCCTGGCAGGGGCGCAGACCGACCACAGCCGTGTGTATGATATGGCGGATCTGTTTACGGAACATCAGGAAGAAGAACTGTCAGAACAGATTTCTGCCCAGTCAGAAGAGATGGGCATGGATCTGGCAGTGGTAACCACAGCGGATGCGGCCGGATATTCCAGCCGCGTGTACGCGGATTATTTTTATGATGACAATGGAATGGGAACCGGACAGGACCACAGCGGCGCCCTGTTCCTTATTGACATGGACAACCGGGAAATTGCGGTTTCCACATCAGGGGAAATGTGGCAGTATCTGACCGATGAGCGGGTGGAGCAGATTCTGGATGCTGCCTACGGACCCGTGTCAGAAGGAAATTATTTTGAGTCGGCGAAAGCTTTTCTTTCCGGTACCGAGGACTTTTACCGGGAAGGCATTCCGGACGGCCAGTATACATATGATGCGGAAACAGGCAGGATTCTGGTTCCGAAAAAGATTGAGTGGTATGAATTCCTGTTTGCACTGGCAGCAGCTGCCGTCTGCGGAGCAGCAGCGGCAGGAGCGGCCCGGAGAAGCTACAGCATGCAAAAGGGCGGTACGGGACCGGAAGCGGAGTTCCGCCTGTCCTATCGGAAGGACAGCGCTTTTCATGCCGGCAGCGTTTTAAGGGATGTACTGATTGGAAGCTATGTAACTAGCCAGATCATCCGCAGAAACACCGGAGGAAGAAGCGGGGGCGGCAGCAGATCCGGCGGAAGAAGCGGCCGCACCACGGTTCACAGAACCGGAGGCCGCAGGCACGGAGGCGGCAGCCGTAAATTCTAACAGCAGAAAGGAAAAGACAGAAGATGAAGATAGACAGGATCGGGATCGTGGGGCTGGGAGCGCTTGGGATCATGTACGGACAGCATCTGACGGAAAAACTGGGAAAAGACCGGGTATTCTTTATTGCGGACAGGACACGGACAGAACGATACCGGAACACAGAAATCGTCTGCAACGGAAAAGTCTGTGATTTCAGCTACCGGTCTCCGGAAGAAGCAGAAGAAGCAGATCTGATTCTTTTTGCCGTGAAATTCATGGGAATGGCAGAGTCGGTAAAAACCGCGGAAGCTTTCGCCGGCAGCAGTACCATATTTCTGTCGGTTCTCAACGGAGTCACCAGCGAACAGATGCTGGAAGAGGCATTCGGACCGGAACGGGTGCTTTACTGCTGCGTTCAGGGAATGGACGCGGTGAAGGAGGGAAACCGGGCCGTTTATAAGAACATGGGATATATCGCTCTTGGGAACCGGGACGGAAGCCGGGATGAAAAACTGAAGGCAGTAACGGAACTGTTTGAAAGGACCGGTCTGGAATACCGGGTTCCGGAAGACATCCGCAGACAGATGTGGAGCAAGCTGATGCTCAACACAGGAGTCAATCAGGTGACGGCGGTGCAGAAAGCTCCTTACCGCCTGGTACAGCAGGACGGAGAGGCCAGAGACATGATGGTGGCGGCCATGCGGGAGGTCAGGGCTGTGGCGGCTTCCCAGGGAGTGGAGCTGACGGAGGCGGATATTGATTCCTGGATGGAACTGCTGGACGGACTGGATCCGGAAGGAAGGACTTCCATGTGTCAGGACGTTATGGCCGGCCGCAGAACGGAAGTGGATCTGTTTTCCGGAACCATGATCCGTCTTGGCCGGGAAGCCGGGATTCCGGTGCCCGTCAATGCGTTCCTGTATCAGAAACTGAAGGAAATGGAAGAGGGGTAAGAACAGCAATGAAAATCATGGTAATCGACGGACAGGGAGGAAAAATGGGAAAAAGCATCGTGGAACAGATGCGGAGGGAATTTCCCGGCGATGAAATCCTGGCAATCGGAACCAACAGCATTGCCACTGCAGCCATGCTGAAAGCCGGAGCGGATGCCGGAGCCACCGGAGAAAATCCGGTGATTGTGGGATGCGAGACGGCAGATGTGATTGTGGGCCCCCTGGGAATCGTCATTGCGGACTCCCTTCTGGGAGAGATCACGCCGGCCATGGCAGCGGCCGTGGGGAAGAGCAGGGCCGGAAAAGTCCTGCTTCCCGTAAACCGGTGCCAGCATTTCGTGGTGGGTCTCATGGAAATGCCGCTGGGGGATTATGTAAAACTGGCGGTGGAGGAAGTGCGCAGAATCCGGGAGAGACTGTGACCGGATAAAACGCGGTTCCGGACGGGACGCAGCCGGATCCGGTTCAGGTTTCGGGAACAGAAGGATCCTTCATGAGATAGATCCGGTCCCATTCCTTGGTGCCGTCCACCTTGCGGACCTGGCTCTGATGTATTTTCAGAAAACGGACCAGCTCATAACAGTCGATCCAGATTTCATTTTCGCCTTCCTTCTGGGATTCATCGAAGATCAGCTGAAGGCCGAAATGAAGATGCGGAGTGGAAATGTTGTTGGTATTTTCCGTGGTGCTGTATCCGGTGCGGCCCAGATATCCGATGACATCTCCGGCGGTGACGATGCTGCCCGGCTCCAGAATGCTCTGGTAGGGATAGTTTTTGCGCAGATGGGCGTAATAATAGTAGCGCTTCCTGTCAAAACTCCGGATACCGATGCGCCATCCGCCGTACTGGTTCCATCCAAGGGCCTCCACGGTTCCGGATTCCACGGCGATGACGGGAGTGCCCACCTGGCCCATCATGTCGTGTCCGAGATGACGTCTCTGATAGCCGTAGGAGCGGGAGGTGCCGAAGTCATCGTAATCGCTGTAAGGGAAATTACAGGCAATGGGAGAAAAGGCTTTGAGACCGTATTTGGTGACCCAGACCTTTTCCGGCGGTGCCGCGGATTCACTGTCGGAGCCTTCCGGTGTGCCGGATTCATCTGAAGCAGAGGACGGAATCTGACTCTGGGGATCAGAAGGCTCCGGGGCATCCACCTGTTCTTCGAAATATCCGACCATGCCGCCCAGAACAGCAGTATAGGCCTCTTTGTAGTAGGAGTAATATTCCATGCCGCCGGTCAGCTCTTCCATGGAAGTGCCTGACTTCAGCTGCTCTGCCAGGGAATCCAGGTCCGAACTGCGGAAATGGGAAAAATCACCGCCGTACCGGGCACCGAGCCAGGCGAGAAGTTCAATCCAGTTCAGGTGAATGTCCGACTGACAGGTACTGACATCCAGCCGGAAAGCCTGTTCCAGCACTTCAGCCGGAACGGTAAAGTCCACCCATCGGATCATATCATCAGGGGAAGCATCATCGGAAGCCCCGGTTTCTTTGGAGGACTCTTCCAGAAGAAAAAAGTTTTCCGATGCGGCTTCCCGGCTTTTCATACAGAGAGAAAAGGTCAGAATCAGAAGGATGAGAAGCTGGACGGCAATGACAGCGGATGATTTCGGAATCTTGAAAGGGAACATGGCATACACTCTCCTGAACTCAGTGTTTTGTGCGGACCGTCAGGGCAGAAATGCCCGGAAGACCGCCTGTTCTGAAAATTATATGCGGACATGCAGGGAAATATGACGGATGCCTGAAAACGGCTTTTGCAATCCCGGGTCCGGCAGGAAAATTTTATATCGGAGGTAAAGATTTAATATGAAAAAACTGGAAGAATATGTAAGAAGCATTCCGGACTTTCCGGAGCCGGGAATCATTTTCCGGGACGTGACATCCATCCTGCAGGATCCGGACGGACTCCATCTGGCGGTGGACAGACTGCTGGACATGGTCAGGGATGAAGAGTTTGATCTGGTGGTGGGACCGGAATCCAGAGGGTTTATTTTCGGGGTGCCGGTGGCCTATGAGCTGCACAAGGGATTCGTACCTGTGAGAAAAAAAGGAAAACTGCCCTGCGAAACCATATCTGCCAGATATGATCTGGAATATGGTACTGCCGAGATTGAGATTCACAAAGATGCCATCCGCCCGGGACAGAAGGTGGTGGTCATTGACGATCTGATGGCCACAGGCGGCACCATGGAAGCCATTATCCGGCTGGTGGAAGAACTGGGAGGCGAAGTGGTCAAAATCTGTTTTGTCATGGAACTGGCTGGACTCAGGGGCCGGGAGAGGCTCAGCCGCTATGAGGTGGAGTCAGCCATCATCTATGAGGGAAAATAAAAATACGGAAACAGCGGAGAATCCTGCTTTGCAGGATTCTTTTTTACTTTACAAAGAACGTATGTTCGGTTATAATGGAGACATGGAACCGATTATTTTTCATGTGGATGTAAACAGTGCATTTCTGTCATGGGAAGCGGTATCCCGTCTGAAACATCAGGCAGGAGCAACGGATCTCAGGACAATTCCTGCGGCGGTGGGAGGCGATGTGAAAAAACGCCGCGGAATTATTCTGGCCAGATCCCTTCCTGCAAAACAGTATGGAGTCAGGACCGGAGAGACTGTGGCAGAAGCCAGGAAAAAATGTCCGGAGCTGGTTCTGGTGCCGCCCAGTTACGGTGTGTACGAAAGAGCTTCCGGGGAACTGATGAGACTGCTGAAGGAATATTCGCCCCGGGTGGAACCCTTCAGCATTGATGAGGCATTCATGGATATGACAGGCATGGAACTGCTTCTTGGGACTCCGCAGAAGGCGGCCGAAAACCTGCGGGAAGAGATCCGAACCCGGCTGGGGTTTACCGTAAACATAGGGATATCTTCCAACAAGCTGCTGGCCAAAATGGCATCAGATTTTGAAAAACCTGACAGGGTCCATACCCTTTTCCCGGAGGAAATCCAGGAGAAAATGTGGTGCCTTCCGGTCCGTGATCTGTTTCTGGTGGGACCTTCCACCGAAAGAAAACTGAACAGGCTGGGCATCCGTACCATAGGGGAACTGGCATGTACAGATGTGGAGGTTCTCCGGGCCAATCTGAAAAAACACGGAGAAATCATATGGAACTTCGCCAACGGAAGAGATGCCTCCCTGGTGGAGGAGGAGCCGCAGGAAAACAAGGGATATGGAAACAGCACCACCATTGCCTTTGATGTGACAGACCGGGAGACTGCCTGTCAGGTACTGCTTTCTCTGACTGAAACCGTGGCAGCAAGGCTGAGAAAACATGGAAAAAAAGCGGAACTGGTTTCCGTCAGCATCAGGGATACACACATGCATACCGTATCCCACCAGATGATTCTGCCGTCGGCCACGGACATTACGTCTGAGCTGTATCTGGCTGTCAGGAAGCTGTTTGACGAGCTATGGAACGGTGAACCCATCCGCCATCTGGGTGTACATACGGGCCGCCTGGGGGACGGAGAAGGGAGACAGCTGAGTCTCTTCGACAGAACCGATTACGGGAAACTGGAGCGCCTGGATGCGGCACTGGACCGCATCCGCATGCGGCACGGCAGGGATGCCGTGATGCGGGCCTCTTTTCTGGGAACTCCGCTGGACCATATGGCCGGAAAAATGAGGGCAGAAAGAAAAGAGAGGAATAATGGAGAACAGAAGCAGAAGAAAGAACAGGAAGAGGAAGCAGAACGTCACAGGGCGGCGGAGGATATCTGACCCGGAGGAATGCCGCCGGACAGTGGAAATGCCACCGGGTTCGTGCTATAATGGGAGAACAGAAAGGCAGGGATAGAAATGAGAGAAATTGTATTTAAAATGGAACGTCCCGGTCTGGTGGAGACCGGTCAGGAAGTGGAAGTCAGTGAGTCCGTGACACCGGTCAATGTCAATTACATGATTGAGCCGGCAGTGGCCATGTCAGGGCTTTTCAAATTCACGGAGCGGCTGAAAAGCCGGAAGGGAATCGTGAAAAGCATTGAGGAAAACGACCGCGGATATTATGTAACAGTTGTTTTTGATGAATAGGGAAAGGAGATACGCCGATGAAGCTGTTTCATCTGTCTGATCTGCATATCGGAAAACAGCTCCATGGTTTCAGTCTGATCGAAGACCAGGTGTATATTCTGGGGAAGATTCTTGAAGAGATAAAAAAGAGAAAGCCGGATGTACTGATTCTGGCAGGGGATATTTATGACAAATCCGTGCCGCCGGCTGAGGCGGTGGAGATTCTGGATGATTTTCTGACGGAACTGGCGGCCATGGAACATGGACCTGACGTGATGATTGTCAGCGGAAATCATGATTCCCAGGAGCGGCTTTCCTTCGGAAGCCGGCTGTTTGAAGAAAAAAAGATCTTCATTGCGGGATATGCCCCGGGAAAAGAAAATCCTGAAGTGAGAAAACTGGTGCGTACAGACGAGGAGGGAGAGGTGAATTTTTACCTTCTTCCTTTTTTACGTCCTTCGTTTATCCGGGAAATCAGCGGCATGGAGGAAATCAGAACATACGAAGAAGCTGTGAGGGCCGTGGTAAACACCATGAAACCGGATTTTTCCGGAAGGAATGTGCTGATCTGTCATCAGTTTTTCACATGGAACGGAAACAGTCCCCGGAGATCGGATTCAGAGACGGTTTCCGTAGGAGGACAGGATCAGGTGGATATTTCGGCGGTGGAAGCATTTGATTATGTTGCTGCCGGTCATATTCACAGACCTCAGCCGGTGGGAAAGGCATACATACGCTACAGCGGATCTCCGCTGAAGTATTCCGTGTCGGAAGCCGGACAGGAGAAATCCATCACGGAAGTGGTTCTGGGAAAGAAGGGAGAGATCTTTCTGGAAACCATCCCCCTGGAACCGCTCCGGGATGTGCGGAAGATCCGGGGAACCCTTTCGGAACTGACTTCCAGGGAGACACTTCTTGCCGCAGACCCGGAAGATTATGTAAGCGCGGTCCTTACGGATGAGGAAGCGCTGTATGAACCGGGACGTGTACTTCAGGGATGCTATCCCCATCTGCTGGAATGGACGGTGGAAAACAGCAGGACGCGGCGGGAAGCAGAAGAAGAAATTCTGCCGGAAGAGAAAAAAACACCTGCGGAGCTGTTCGGGGAATTCTATGGGCAGATGCAGGGGGCTGAAATGAATGAAAAGCAGAAACGCGCCATGGAGGAAGTATTTGCCGCGCTGGAGGAGAAAGGGGGAACCGGGATATGAAGCCGCTTTGCCTGACCATGAGCGCATTCGGATCCTACAGAGACAGAACCGTCATTGATTTTACGGAAGCGGGGAACGGGGTCTTCCTGATTGCCGGAGATACGGGATCCGGCAAGACCACCATTTTCGACGGCATCACATATGCCCTTTACGGAGAGACCAGCGGAGGAAAGCGGGATGGGAAAATGATGCGGAGCCAGTATGCGGGGCCGGATCAGGAGACCTATGTGGAACTGGTATTTTCATGCCGCGGAAAACAGTATAAAGTGGTCCGGAATCCGGAATACATGAGGGAGAAAAAGCGCGGAACCGGACTTGCAAAGACGGCTGCCTCAGTGGAACTGACGCTTCCGGACGGCACTGTTTTCCGGGGCCGCAGCCGTGACACGGACCGGAAAATCTGCGAGCTTCTGGGAATTGACAGGGAACAGTTCACAAGGATTGCCATGATTGCCCAGGGAGATTTTCTGAAACTCCTTCATGCAGGGTCCGAAGAAAGAAAAAAGATTTTTTCCAGAATTTTTGACACGGGAATCTGCCGGGCGGCGGAAGAGGAAATCAGCGAAAGGAGAAAGGCTGCCAGAGAGCGGCTGGGAGCATCAGGAGAGCGACTGAAAACCCATATCCGGTCCATTGTTCTGCCGGAAGGAGAAAGGACGGCAGATGCCGTTTTTCCGGTGCAGGAGGAAATTCCGGATGCGGAAAAGATCCGGTCCCTTCTGGAAACATGGGTCCATCAGGAGAGAGAACGGAAATCCGCTCTTGAATCCAGAAGCCGGGAACTGGACGAAGCACTTAAGCAGGCACTGGAAGAGCGGGGAAAACGTATGAAAGCCGGAGAGATCAGACGCCAGTACCGGGAGAAGGAAGAGCAGCTGCAGAAAGAAGAAGAAAAGCTGGGGGATTATACGGAACGGAGAGAATGGATCGAACGGTTCAGCCGTGCCCGGAATATCCGGCCCTATCAGGAGCGGGCCGACAGGGCGGAGACCGGAGAACAGGAGGCCGTTGAAGGAAAACGGAAGGCAGAATCCCGTCTGAAGGATGCAGAGGAATGTATGCGGCGGGAAAAAAGCCGTCTGGAGGCAGCACAGGAGCAGTACAGGGAGAGGGAGCCGGCTCTGAGGAGAGAACTGGAAAAACTGGAACAGGAAAGGAAAGAATGGGAACGTCTGGAACGTCTGGAACGCATGCGGAAAGAAGCCGGAAGACAGAAAGAAGCCATGCATGCAGAGTCCGGACGCATGAAGGAAAAGGCGGACAGAATCCGGGACCGCATCGCCGTCTGCCGGGGGAGGAAAAGGGAATGGGAAGAATCTCTTCCTGAATCCGCCGGCCTTGAGGCTGCGTACAGAAAGGCCGGGGAATATGAAAAGGCCGCGGAAGAACTGAAGAAGGAAAGAGAGAAACTGAACATACAGAAAGAAGAACTGGAAGTTCTGTCCGCGGAACAGGAAAAAAGGATCGGTGAACTCTCCGGAATCAGGGAAAGATACAGGGAACTGGAAGAGCGGTTTTTCCGCGAACAGGCCGGAATTCTGGCCCGGGATCACCTGAAGGAAGGCTGCCCCTGCCCGGTGTGCGGCTCTCTGTCCCATCCTCTGCCTGCCGGACTTCCGGCGGAGGCGCCCTCGGAAGAAGAACTGAGGACAATGGCGGAAACATGTGAGGAGAAAAGCCGTCAATGTCAGGAAGCCGGTCTTGTGATTTCGGAAAAACAGGCCGCAATCCGGGAAAAGGAGAATTCCATGCGGCAGCAGGAGAAGGAGATCCCGGACGATTACAGAACGGAAAAGCAGCGCCTGGAGCAGCGTCTGAAGGAACTTCACCGGCTGGAAGAAACAGGAAAACAGGCGGCAGCAGAGCTTTCGGAACTGGAAAAACAGCTGGAAGAGACAGACCAGGCCCTGAAAGACACGGAGATCCGCGCAGCCTCTCAGGAAGCGGAAGAAAAGAGACTTCTGGAGGAAATCCGTCTGGCCGGGCAGCAGATGAAATTTTCCTCACCGGAAGAAGTCCTGATGGAAAAGACCAGGATGGAAAAAGAGAGGGAAGATCTGAACCGCGCGGCAGAGAAGATCAGAGATATGGAAAAAGCTGCGGCAGAAGAACTTTCTTCCGCCGTTCAGGGACTGGCGTCAGCCGGGGACCTGCTGGAGATCCGCAGAAAGGAAAAGAAAGAAGCCGGAGAGGCATGGAAGAAAGCCTGGGAGACAGGAAAATTTTCTGACCGGACTGCATATGAGACCGCACTGACATGGAAGAAGGAAGAAGAGGCAGTCAGAGAAAAGGAGGAGACAGATGAATACTTTGCCGGTCTGGCCAGACTCAGAGCGGCAGTGACGGCACTGAAACCGCAGGTATCCGGAGAAGAGGACGCGGATATGGAGGCGCTGGAAAAGGAAATCTGTGCCCTTCAGGAGGAAAAAGCCTGTGCCGAAAAGGAAAGGGAAGCGGTTTCCGCCCTTCTGAAAAATCATGAGGAAGCCGGAAAGAGGATTATGGAGGAACAGGAAAAGGCAGGAGGTCTGACGGAGGAGTTTCTGCTGTATGATACCCTGTGGCAGACTGCCAGCGGAAACCTCAGAGGAAAAGCAAAAATTGATTTTGAAACATATGTCCAGAGACGGTATTTTGAAAAGATTCTGGCGGCTGCCAACCGGAGGTTCCTGAAACTGTCAGGAGGCAGGCTGAAACTGAAAAGCCGTTCTCTGGAAGAATCCGGAGGGCAGGGACATTCAGGCCTGGATCTGAACGTGCTGGTGATGGCCACCGGAAAGGAAAGAGACGTAAAGACTCTGTCCGGCGGAGAATCCTTTCTGGCATCCCTGTCTCTGGCTCTGGGACTTTCGGATGTGGTGCAGAGCCAGGCCGGAGCCGTCCGGGTGGACGCCATGTTTGTGGACGAGGGCTTTGGTTCCCTGGATGATGAAACCAGAGATCTGGCTGTGAAAGTGCTCCATGATCTGGCCGGGGATGACCGGATGGTGGGGATCATTTCTCATGTAAATGAACTGAAAGAACAGATCGGAAAGAAACTCATGGTGTCCAAGGGAACCGGAGGAAGCACCGTCCGCTGGGCCGTGGAGGAGCGCGTGTTCTGAGGAATATGAAGTCATGAAGCGGTCTTTCTGTGGAAGAGGAGAAGCATCAGGACATAGACGGTGCATACGGTCAGGATCCGGAAACAGGTGCATGCAAAATCAGGCCATCCGGAAAGGAACGGAATTCTGTCCGGGAACAGGGAAAAAATTCCCAGAGCCGCGGTCAGGCAGAACACAGGCTTTACAATGACCTCCCAGACATTGGGAGAAAAGGGGACTGCCCGGCGCAGGGAAAGAATGTGGAGCAGAGCAAGAAACAGTTCACTGGCCAGCATGCCCCAGAGATAGGCGAGGATTCCGAACCGGGGGATTCCGAATATTACGAATCCGAGACGCAGGAGCATGGAAGCCAGATGATGACAGAAGGTGACGGATGTTTTTCCCAGTCCGTTGAGGATGCTGCCCATGGTGGTGGCCAGATAAAGAAACGGACAGAGCCAGGCGAGAATGGTTATGAAAACGCCTGCATCCCGGTTATGGAATACCTGCATTCCCAGCTGTTCCCCGAAGACGGTGAAAATCCCCACGCACAGGATTCCCATGTACAGGCTGTAACGGAAAGACATGGAGATATTTCTGAGAATTCCGGAACTGTTTCCGGCAGACTGGGCTTTGGCCACCGTTGGAAGCAGAATCACGGCCAGGGAATTGACCAGAGTGGAAGGAAACATGACGAAGGACATGGACATGCCGGTGAGGACACCGTACAGGCTGAGAGCCTGGGAACGGTCCAGTCCGGAGGCTGTGAGCCGGCTGGGAATCAGTATGGCCTCTGCACTCTGCAGAAGATTCATTACCAGACGGTTTCCCATCAGCGGAAGAGCCAGCGCCATCAGGGGGATGGCCAGGGATACGATGGAAGGACTGCTGCCGGGAGACTTCTGGCTGTTCCCGGAGGAAGAAAACAGAAGAAAGGCCAGCAGCGTAAACAGGGCGGAACCGGCTTCTCCGGCCACCAGTCCCGCAACGGCCAGGGATACGGTCAGCTGGATCCCTTTTTCACGGCAGATGTCAGCCAGAAGAAAAACGGTGAAAATCCGTATGCCCTGTTCGGCCAGCTGGGAAAAAGCTGGAACATGGACCTTTTCTTTTCCGTAATAATATCCGCAGAGACAGGCATGGACAGAGGTACAGGGAATGGCCAGAGCCAGAGCAGGAAGCAGAGGAGCACATGCGGGCTCCATCAGAACGTGCAGGGCCAGAAAATCGGAAAAATTCCAGATCAGGGCAGATAAAATCAGAGCCAGGGAAAAAGACACAAGAAAACCGGCCAGGAGAGTCTTTTTTGCCCTGGCTTCGCTGGCGGCGGCAAACCGTGAGATGGCAGTCTGAATGGAACCGGCACACAGAGAAAAACAGATGCCGTAAACGGGAAAAATCATCTGATAAATTCCAAGGCCCTCCGCTCCAATGGTCCGGGAAAGAAAGATGCGGTAGAAAAAACCGAGAATCCTGGAAGCAAAGCCGGCAGCGGAAAGAAGCAGGGCTCCGGCAATGAGGGTATGTTTTCTGAAAAAGCTGATCATGGCAGCCCCCGCAGGGATGGAATCCTTATATCATATGATCGGGAAAAAAGAAAATATGACGGAAATATCTTTCACAGTTATCCTTGTAGTATATGGATTTATAAGATATATCAATAATGATTCCTGATATTATTATATTTTTCTTAAATCTTTGGATTCCTGTTGAAATCCCAGTGGAATATTATTATAATGTAGAATAGTTTCCCGGAAATGGGAAATAAAACAAATGTAGATGAGGCTTTTAACCTGTATTTACGGAAAGGCGGATTTATGAAGAAGGTAATCTATCTTGACAATGCTGCAACCACAAAGGTGCGTCCTGAGGTTGTGGATGCAATGCTGCCGTTTTATACGGAGCATTATGGAAATCCATCTTCGGTGTATTCTTTTTCCACACCGTGCAAAGAGGCAATGGCCCACAGCAGAGAGGTGATCGCAGAGGCACTGGGAGCCAATGCCAATGAGATCTACTTTACCAACGGCGGCACAGAGTCCGACAACTGGGCCCTGACAGCCACAGCCGAAGCGTATGCTTCCAAGGGAAAGCATATCATAACCACACAGATTGAACATCACGCGGTCCTGCATACTGGACAGTATCTGGAAAAACGCGGTTTTGAGGTGACATACCTGCCGGTGGATGAATACGGCAGAGTGGATCCGGAATCGGTCAGAGCGGCCATCCGTCCGGATACCATCCTGATCTCGGTGATGTTTGCCAATAATGAAATCGGAACCATAGAACCGATCCGTGAAATCGGTGAAATCGCAAAAGAGCATGGAGTCCTGTTCCATACGGATGCGGTTCAGGCGTTTGGTCACGAACCCATTGATGTGGATGAATGCCACATTGACATGCTCAGTGCCAGTGCCCACAAACTGAATGGTCCCAAAGGCGTGGGATTTCTCTATATCCGTAAGGGAATCAAGATCCGTTCCTTTATCCACGGAGGCGCGCAGGAAAGAAAGCGCCGTGCCGGTACGGAAAATGTTCCGGGCATTGTAGGAATGGGAAAGGCCGTGGAAATTGCCATGGCCCGCATGGAAGAAAACAAAAAGAAAGAAACGGAACTCAGGGATTATCTGATCCGCAGAGTCATGGAAGAAGTTCCGTACACAAGACTGAACGGACATCCTGAGGAACGTCTGTCCAACAATGCCAATTTTGCATTCCAGTTCATTGAAGGAGAATCTCTTCTGATCATGCTGGATATGGACGGCATCTGCGGTTCCAGCGGGTCCGCATGCACATCTGGTTCTCTGGATCCGTCCCATGTGCTTCTGGCCATCGGACTGCCCCATGAGATCGCACATGGATCTCTGCGGCTGACACTCAGTGATGAAACCACAAAAGAAGAGATCGACGATACGGTGGAAAGCATAAAGAAGATTGTGGAACGCCTGCGTTCCATGTCCCCGTTATATGAAGATTTCATCAGAAACCGCCAGAAAGCGGATACAGAGGCATAGAAGCCGCCTTAGAAAAGCCGGAACGGCTCAGGGCGGGAAGAACCGGACTGTACCCGTCAGGGGAACTGTCCGTAAGGTATGAAAAGAGAAAAGAACAGGAGATTACCATATGTATTCAGAAAAAGTAATGGATCACTTTCAGAATCCCAGAAATGTGGGTGAAATAGAGGATGCCAGCGGCGTAGGAACCGTGGGCAATGCAAAATGCGGAGATATCATGAGAATCTATCTGGATATCGATGAGGAGACACACAGAATCCGTGACTGCAAATTCAAGACATTCGGATGCGGTGCAGCTGTTGCCACCAGCAGCATGGCAACGGAAATGGTAAAGGGAAAAACCATTGAGGAAGCCATGCAGGTGACTAATAAGGCGGTCATGGAGGCTCTGGACGGACTTCCGCCGGTAAAGGTTCATTGTTCTCTGCTTGCAGAAGAAGCCATTCATGCGGCCCTCTGGGACTATGCGGAAAAACATGGAATCCGGATCGAAGGGCTTGAGAAACCCAAATCTGACATCAGTGAACATGATGAGGATGAGGAATATTGATTATGAAAAAGAAGGTAGTGGTTGGAATGTCAGGCGGCGTCGATTCTTCGGTCGCCGCCTGCCTGCTTCTGGAACAGGGATATGATGTGATCGGGGTTACCATGCAGATCTGGCAGGATGAGGACCCGGGGCAGACGGAAGAAAACGGAGGATGCTGCGGACTCAGTGCGGTGGAAGATGCCAGAAAAGTGGCATGGAAACTGGGGATTCCCTATTATGTCATGAATTTCCGGAGGGAATTCCGTGAGAATGTCATGGATTACTTTGTGGGAGAATATCTCCGGGGAAGGACGCCCAATCCCTGTATTGCGTGCAACCGGTATGTAAAATGGGATGCACTGCTGAAAAGAAGTCTGGAACTGGGGGCGGATTATATTGCCACGGGGCACTATGCCAGAATCCGGAAGCTGGACAACGGCAGGTATACCATCCGGAATTCCGCGACGGCAGCCAAGGACCAGACATATGCGCTTTACAATCTGACACAGGACCAGCTTGCCCATACGCTGATGCCGGTGGGAGATTATACAAAAGAAGAGATCCGCCGGATTGCGGAAAAAAACGGACTTGCAGTGGCGGGGAAAAAGGACAGTATGGAGATATGTTTCATTCCGGACAACGATTATGCGGGATTCATTGAAAAGAACCGGGAACAGGTGCCGGGGGAAGGGAATTTCGTGGACCGGAACGGAAAAATTCTGGGCAGACATAAAGGAATCACCCACTACACCGTGGGCCAGAGGAAAGGACTGAACCTGTCCATGGGCCATCCGGTCTTTGTAACGGAAATCCGTCCGGAAACCAACGAGGTGGTGATCGGGGATGCTGATGATGTGTTTGGCGACAGACTTCTGTGCTCCGGCCTCAACTGGATGTCGGTGGACGGCCTCCACGGACAGGAAATGCAGGTAACCGGAAAGATCCGCTACAGTCATAAAGGGGCTCCATGCGTGATCCGGGAGGCGGGAGACGGAGTGGTGGAGTGCCGGTTTGAGACACCTCAGCGGGCCATCACGCCGGGACAGGCCGTTGTGTTTTATGAGGGCGACCATATTGTTGGAGGTGGTACGATCCTATGACGGAAAAGAGAAAGAAAAGACGGAGGTACCTGTATCCGGCAGCCGCCGTACTGCTGGTTCTCTGTGCCGTGTTCTTTTCCGGCTGCAGCAGCAGGAAATATGAGGCGGTGAGTCTTGAGGCACTGGAAGGAAACGCAGCGGAGTCCGGAGGCACGGATTCGGAAGGCAGCGGAACAGACAGCACCGGAGCGGAAGAAAGCGGGGCAGATGGCTCCGGAGAAGAGACTCAGGAAACATCAGAAGAACTGCGGCTGTTTACCATGGGAGAAAGTCAGGGAGAGACTGGTGGCGCACAGGAAGCAGGAGCAGACACACCGGAGACGGAAGCTGCCGCATTTGAAGACGTGGATGAGGTGGTTGCGGTGCTGGAGGACGGAGTCAATATCCGGGAGGCCCCCGGCGAAGACGCCAGGATCTACGTGCAGCTGAAAGCCGGGAGCACTCTGCAGCGGACCGGCATAAACGGAGAATGGAGCCGGGTCATCTACGACGGAAACACAGCTTATGTGTCATCGGCGCTTGTGGAGCCGTGCCAGGTACCGGAAGAGACGGAGGCGGTTCTTCCTGCAGGCGCAGAGCCGGAGACGGAGGCAGTTCCGGCAGAGACGGCGGCTGATTCCGGAGAAACAGCAGGAAGTCAGGAGGCGGAGATTCCCTTCAACGGGTATACGGTGGCCATTGATGCAGGACACCAGGCCAAGGCCAATGCGGAAAAAGAACCCATCGGCCCAGGATCTGAAACCATGAAGGCCAAGATGCCCGGAGGAAATGTGGGAGTGGACACCGGGGTGAAGGAATGTGATCTGACTCTGGCGGTTGCCAAAAAGCTGGAGACAGAGCTTAAGAACCGGGGATACCATGTGGTGATGATCCGGGAAAGCAATGATGTGAATCTGAGCAGCGCAGAACGCTCCCAGCTGGCCAATGCCAGCGGAGCCCAGGTGCTGGTGCGGCTTCATGCCAATTCCACGGAAAACTCCGGCATTTACGGAACTCTCGCCATGTGCATGACCGACCAGAATCCCTACAACGCACAGCTTCATGGAAAGAGCTATACTCTTTCAAAAAAACTGGTGGACAGTATCTGCGCCCATACCGGAGCCAGAAACCGCGGAGTCCAGGAAGTGGATAATTCCAGCGATCTCAACTGGAGTGAAATCCCGGTATCGGTGGTGGAAATGGGATTTCTCAGCAATCCGGATGAGGACCGCCTGCTTCAGGACGAGACCTACCGGGACAGCATTGCAGCGGGCATTGCAGAGGCTCTGGATTCCTACTTTGCAGAAGGAAATTAAAAAAAATCAATTTCCTACTACACAAATCTGAAAATTCATGTATAATAGTAAATGCCTGTGCTGAACACGCAGGCATCCGAATGGAGACGTATCGAAGAGGTCGTAACGAGCTTGACTCGAAATCAAGTTGTCCGTATGGGCACGTGGGTTCGAATCCCACCGTCTCCGTTGTGTAAGCCCTGGGGTGATGCTGCTCCGGGGTTTTTTGTTATACGGCGGCACGCCGCCGGCAGAGAATCCTGCAGAACAGGACCCTTTTTATTTCCGGAAAGCCAGAGACAGAAAGGCGGCTCTGTGAGAATCCGGTTTCGTATCGTCGGTGAATACAATACAGGTTTCGGAAAAGGAGGAGTGGTGCCATGCCGCTGCAGATTGTCAGAAACGATATTACCAAAATGAAGGTGGATGCCATTGTGAACGCCGCAAATTCTTCCCTTCTGGGAGGCGGAGGAGTAGACGGATGCATTCACCGGGCCGCAGGACCGGAGCTGCTTGCGGAATGCCGGACCCTGGGAGGCTGCGAGACAGGCAGCGCGAAGATTACCGGAGCATACAGGCTTCCCTGCAGATATGTGATTCATACAGTGGGACCAATATGGCGGGGAGGCGGTTCCGGAGAGCGTGAACTTCTTGCGTCCTGTTACCGTACATCGCTGGAACTGGCCAGAGAATACGGATGCAGAACAATCGCCTTTCCGCTTATTTCATCCGGAATTTACGGCTATCCGAAACAGCAGGCTCTGGAGGTGGCTGCCGATGCCATCCGGGAATTCCTGAAGGAAAATGAAATGACCGTATATATGGTTCTTTTCGGATCCGATACATACGAGGATATGAAAAACATTGTCTGAGCAGATGCTGCACAATTTGTGAAAAACAGGGTGGGATTCTTCTGAAAAACGTTATATAATCGAAGCATGGATCTGTGACGCGGATATGCTTTCCGAACCGGAAAAATCCGTGCAGGCAGACAAAAAGCGGCATGGGAGGATTCCGGGCGGCGGCCGGTTCGGAACGCTGCGGGAACATGGAGAAAACGGCGGAAAGGGAGGAGAATATATGGAAGGATTCAGAAACGAGGATATTCGTTTCTCTGTTCTGAAAAACAAGGCATATAATATGAGGTGGGCGGAGGTGCCGGACGGGGTGATTCCCCTGACTGCCGCGGATACGGATTTTCCGCCGGCACCGGAGATCGGGCAGGCACTGAAAGCATATATTGATGAAGGATATTTTCCCTATGTGCCGAAACTGGGCCTTCCGGAGTTCAGAGAGAGCATTGCCAGAGCAGTCCGGGAAAGAAAGAACGAGCCTGTAGATCCGGATCTGGTGCTTCCTGTGGACAGCGCAGCCAGAGGCATGTACATCATTGCCAGAGCGGTTCTGAAACCGGGGGATGAGGCCATAATCTTTGATCCGGTGGACTTCCTGTTCCGGGAATCAATTCTGGCGGCAGGGGGCGTTCCGGTTCTGTTTCCTGCCGGGGTGTCAGAAGGAAAGTGGAATCTTGAAGCACTGGAAACATATATTACGCCCAGAACAAAAATGATAGGTCTCTGCAATCCCCATAATCCGCTGGGAATGGTTTACAGCAGGGAAGAGCTGGAACATATTCTGAAACTCAGCAGAAAATACGGCCTGTGGATCATGAATGACGAGATATGGTCGGATATCATTTATGAAGACAGCCGGTTTACCAGCATTCTGGAACTGCCGGATACGGAAAATGTGCTGACGGTATACGGTTTTTCCAAAAGTTTCGGGATCGCGGGACTCAGGGCCGGCTGCATTTACGCAGCTGACCGGGCAGCATTTGACCGGGTGGTGGAAGCCTCGGATGTCATGACCACAGCGGGAGGGATCAGCTCCCTTTCCCAGGTGGCAGCCTGTGCCTGTCTGGACAGATGTTACTACTGGGTGGACCGTTTCCGGAAACAGCTGACGGAAAACAGGGATTATGTGCTGAAACGGATGGAGTCCATGCCGGGAATCCGCTGTCACAAACCTCAGGCGGCGTTTGTGCTGTTCCCTGATATTACCGGAACGGGCATGGCATCAGAGGAATTCTGCCGGTACCTGAAAGAAAACTGGAGACTTGCGGTGGTGCCGGGAGGACAGCAGTATTTCGGCCCGGGGTCAGAGGGACATATCAGAATCTGCATTGCCACCAGCCATGAGATTCTGAAAGAGGCCATGGACCGTCTGGAAGCCGGTCTCCGTGCTCTGCAGGCACGGAAATAAACCTGCGGAATCAGGCAAAGCTCCGCTGTATCACGCATAAGAAGAAAATGACATGAACCGCATGGGAAAAGGAACCGGAATCGAGGCAGAGGCAGGGAACAGACAGAGATTCCATGAGAGGAATCCGGCGGGCCCATGCTCCGTCCGGCAGAAGAAACCGGTATGCGGAAAGACTGATGAGGAGACTGTATGGGAAAGGAAGAAGAAGAGCGCCGGCTCAGGCGTGAGCTGCGCAGAATCGAACGGAAAAAACAGGAAAGATTCCGCCAGCTTCTGCTGTTTGCAATGCTGGGCGTTTCTGCCCTGATTGTGGCGGCAGCTGTGATCGTGCTGATAAAAAGTATTTTTTTCAGGAAGCCGGTGGATC
Organism: uncultured Clostridiaceae bacterium; assembly: GCA_902477765.1. GTDB lineage: Bacteria > Bacillota > Clostridia > Lachnospirales > Lachnospiraceae > CABSIM01. The sequence continues at coordinate 34,201 of CABSIM010000027.1, forward strand.
CGAAAACCGTGGAGGTGCCGGGCTGGGTCAAAGAGGACCTTCTGACACCCAATCCGTATTCAAGACCGGGTACGCCGCTGGAGAAAGTGAACGGAATTGTGGTGCATTATGTGGCCAATCCATGCAGTACTGCACGGGAAAACAGGAACTATTTTGAGAATCTGAAAGATCAGACAGGAAGCGAGACCACTTCAGTCAGCAGCCATTTTGTGATCGGACTGGAGGGAGAGATTATTCAGTGCATACCGCTGGGCGAAGTGGCGTATGCATCCAATAACCGGAACAGTGACACCATGTCCATTGAGTGCTGCCATCCCGACGAAACAGGAAAATTTTACGACAGTACATACCAGTCTCTGGTGAATCTGTGCGCTTATCTGTGCGCGGAGTTCAATCTGAAACCGGAAGATGTGATCCGTCACTATGATGTGACCGGAAAGATCTGTCCCAAATATTTTGTGGACCATCCGGAAGAATGGGAAAAATTTCATGAGGATCTGAAAACCGCCATAAAGGAAAAATCCTATGAGAAAATAGGAACAGAGCAGTAGCAGAAGAGAAAAAGCATTTGAAAAAGGATACGGCCTGTTTCCCGTGGGGACAGACCGTATCCTTTCTGCCCCTGTATGTCTGAGTCAGGCATACAGGGGTATTTTTATACCGCATCAGCCGGAACAAAGAGGACTGCGAAAGACTTCCGGGGCGCCGGAAACAGCCCCCCTGGGGCGGAATCCGCAGGGATTAAATCGGAAGAAATACAGGCTTTCTCTGATGAAAGACCGTATAATACCGGAATCCGCAGTTTTTCAGAAGTTCTGCGGTTTCATGGAAATATCCTCCTACTTCGCCGGGACGGTGGGCATCGGATCCTATGGTCAGAATTTCACCGCCCAGTTCCCGGTAGCGTTTCAGGACTTCCTCACAGGGATGGGGATGTCCGAGCCCGTATTTGAAACCGGATGTATTGCACTC
>CABSIM010000028.1 GCA_902477765.1 uncultured Clostridiaceae bacterium
ACAATTCAATACATTTACTTTTATATTCATATGAATATCGCATATGAAAATACCCTCCTTACTGGTTGTCCAGTAAAGAGGGTACATATCAAGATATTCCCCGGCTTTTATTTCTTTTGAAATCAGACATTGAAACGGAACAGAACCACGTCTCCGTCTTTTACCACGTAATCTTTTCCCTCGATGCGTACCAGACCTTTTTCCTTGGCCGCGTTGTAGGAACCGCAGTCCAGAAGATCCTGATAGTTGACTACTTCGGCCTTGATAAAGCCGCGTTCAAAATCAGAATGAATTTTTCCTGCAGCCTGCGGCGCCTTGGTGCCCACCTTGATGGTCCAGGCACGGGTTTCCTTTTCTCCGGCGGTCAGATAGCTGATGAGCCCGAGAAGACGGTAGCTGGCGGCGATGAGTTTTTCCAGGCCGGATTCTTTAAGACCAAGTTCTTCCAGAAACATCTTCTTTTCGTCATCATCCAGCTCTGCAATTTCCTGCTCGATCTGGGCGCAGATCACGAAGACTTCGCTGCCGTTTTCCGCTGCAAATTCCTTTACCTGCTGTACATAGGCGTTGTCTGCTCCGTCATTGGCCAGATCATCCTCACCTACATTGGCGGCAAAAATCACCGGCTTCCAGGTCAGAAGATTCAGGGAACCCACAAAGGCAGCGGCATCCTCGTCGGCAGGCTCATAGCTCCGTGCAAGTCTGCCTTCTTCCAGATGAGCTTTCAGTGCCCGGAGGATTTCCACTTCCTTGGCCAGAGCCTTGTTGGAAGTGGCACTTTTGGCTGTTTTGGCGATCCGGCGTTCCAGAATTTCAATATCGGAAAAAATAAGCTCCAGATTGATGGTCTCAATGTCGCGGAGCGGATTTACGCTGCCGTCCACGTGGATGACATTGGGGTCTTCAAAACAGCGGACCACATGGACGATGGCGTCCACCTCCCGGATATTGGAAAGAAACTGATTCCCAAGTCCCTCTCCTTTGGAAGCGCCCTTGACGAGTCCCGCAATGTCTACAAATTCAATGACGGCGGGAGTGGTCTTCTCTGAATGATAGAGGTCTGTCAGAAGCTTTAAGCGGAAGTCCGGAACCGGCACCACACCCACATTGGGATCGATGGTACAGAACGGATAGTTGGCGGACTCGGCGCCGGCCTTTGTCAGAGAGTTGAATAATGTACTTTTTCCCACATTGGGAAGGCCAACGATACCTAATTTCATATGTTTCCACATCTCCTTATACTTTCATGTATTTTCACGGCCCGGGCAGCCCGTACATGCCGGTACTGCATCAGCTTTCTGCGCCGTGTGTGCATGAATCAAATCTCTCATGTGATACTATCATAAAACATGAACCATTTCAAACGTTTTTGCTGCCTGAAGATTAACTATATCACGCGGGCACGTTTCCTGCAAGGGATTATCTGCGCCGAAGAGAACTCCGGAGACATGAAACCGGCGTTTTTTGCGGCAATCTGCTCAGTGAAGGATCTCCCAGAGAATCGATACATAAAGTTTCAGGCCGATGACCAGAGAACGCTCGTCAAAACTGAAAGCCCCGTTATGATGGGGCGCGGCAATGTCGGAACCGATGCACATATAGGCTGCCTTGCCGCCGTGGGACTGTACCCTGGCCATCAGGTAGGTGGCATCCTCGGAACCGGAAAATCCGGATTCCCGGATATAGCGGGTGATTTCCGGAACCCTTGCGGCTCCGGCGGAAATAAACGGTTCCATGGCTTCGTCGCTGTCGGAACTGGAGGCACTTCCCCTGATTTCCGTCCTGCATGTGCAGCCGAACATCATGGCTGCGCCTTCCAGACACTGGGACGCCTTCCGGTAGACATCCGCCTCGATTTCCGCAGTTTCCCCGCGGGTTTCCAGCTGGAGCACGGCACGGTCCGGAACGACATTTCTGCCGCTGCCTCCATGAATGGTGCCTACATTGATTCTGGAAGCGCCTCTGGAATCCTGACACGCGGTATGCATGCCCAGTGTGGCGGCACAGGCGGCCAGAATGGCATTTCGGCCGTCCTGAGGAGATGCGCCTGCATGGGCCGACAGGCCGGTGAATACGGCGTCGGCCTTTCTGGTGGACAGAAATCCTCTGGAAAGAGCCACCAGCTCCCCTGTTTTCCATCCCATGCCCAGGTGGCTGGTGAGGAAATATTCCACATCATCCAGGATTCCTCCTTCCGCGATGGACTGGGCGCCTCTGACACCTTCTTCCGCCGGCTGGAAAATGATTTTGACAGTGCCGTTCAGCTGATCTCTGATCTCATTGAGTGCCAGACATACGGCAATTCCCATGGAGGCATGACCGTCATGGCCGCAGGCATGCATACATCCGTCATTGACGGAACGGTAATGTTCTGCAGCGGGAGCATGTTCCGGTGCATCACTTTCTGTCACATCGTTGCAGTCAATATCAAAACGGATGGCAGCCACCGGACCGGGACGTCCGGTTTCGATGACCGCGCAGGCGCCGGTGAACCCGTCCATTTTCTTCAGAATTTCAGGATCGGCACCCTGGCGTTCCGCGCGGCTTATGCAGTCGTCAAGCTCTTTGGGTGAAGGATAGGACCAGAGATAATTTCGGTTGATGATATCCCGGCCGTATTTTACCGCAATCCCGTTTTTCTCCAGCGTTTCAATGATTTTTGCGGTGGTGCGGAATTCCCGCCATCCTGGTTCGGCAAACGTATGGAAGTCGCGCCGCTGCCGGATCATATCCTGTTCAAAACGGCCGAGTCCTGCTACATATTCTTCAATTCCCATGTTCTAACCCCTTCCGTACTTATATGATACTTTCAGTATAAAAGCAGGCTGCGGGAAAGTCAACGGGACGCAAAAAAGAGCTTTGTCGAAAAAAGGGGAGCCCTGTCACTCGAATTCGTTTGCTTTTTGTAGTATTTCGGAGTAAAATAGGATTCGCAAAAGAGAAGAGAAGGAGAGAACGTATGGCAGAAGGAGCAGACTTGAGTTTCGTTCATCTTGGAATTTCAGTGGAACATATGGCGAAAGGGTTTTCCATCGGCGGTATTTCCGTTGCATACTACGGCGTAATCATAGGAATCGGAATGATTGCGGGGCTTTTCATGGCCCAGGCCGATGCGAAACGCAGAGGACAGGACCCGGAGCTTTATCTGGATTTTGCCTTATATGCGATCTTTTTTTCAATTATCGGAGCAAGACTGTATTATGTCGTGTTCCAGTGGAGCTATTATAAAGACCATCTGGCAGAGATTATCAATCTGAGGAGAGGGGGGCTGGCAATTTACGGCGGCGTAATCGCCGGAGTGATTACACTGATTGTGTTTACAAAAAAGCGCGGCGTGTCGTTTTTTTCCATGGCAGACAGCGCATGTATCGGACTTCTGACAGGTCAGATCATCGGACGGTGGGGAAACTTTGTGAACTGCGAGGCATTTGGCGGCTATACAGATTCGCTGCTGGCAATGCGCATCAGGCGGAGCATTGTCAATGAGGCCATGATCTCCCAGGATCTTCTGGATCATCTGATAACGGAGAACGGAGTGGAATACATCCAGGTCCACCCCACATTTCTCTATGAATCCCTGTGGAATCTCGGACTCCTGATGTTCATACTCTGGTATAGGAAAAGAAAGAAATTTACAGGCGAGATCCTCTGGATCTATCTGGCCGGATACGGAATCGGCAGGGCATGGATCGAAGGACTCAGGACGGATCAGCTTCTGATTCCGGGCACATCGCTTGCGGTTTCTCAGCTCCTTTCAGTGGCAGTGGCAGCAGCAGCTTTATTCCTGCTTTGGCGGGGCCGTCGGAAGGCTGTACAGGAAAGAGAGGAAGTAGCTTAATGAAGGAATCCAAAGAAGAGCTGATCGCTCGAATTGAGAAGGCACGTAAGGCACTGAATGACAGTATTGAATCAAAAGACGGATATGATACCATTTATCAGCGCAGCGTGGAGCTGGATCATCTGATCGAACAATATATTGAAAACGGATATTAACGGATAAGAATACAGATGCAGCCGGGAGAATTTGCAGCCCGGCTGCTTTTTATATGCCTGAAAACGGGGGGATGGAAATGATTTCCATCCCCCCTGATTCCTTAAAAAAAAGTAAAAAATTTCTTGCTATTTCCTTTTAAATGTACTAAGATTATAGCATGAAGTGGAGAAAAGTGGGGCGAAGTGGTGCCAAATGGAAGGAAGGTGGCGGACCATGGAGCGCCGGGCCAACAGGAGGAAAGGATGTTCATTGGAGAGTACAGTCATACGATCGATGCAAAAGGCCGTTTGATTGTCCCATCCAAGTTCCGTGAGCAGCTGGGCGAAGAGTTCGTTGTGACAAAGGGGCTGGACGGGTGTCTCTTCGTGTACGAAAATTCCGAATGGAAATCCTTTGAGGAAAAGCTCCACGCACTTCCTCTTACAAATGCAAATGCCAGAAAATTCACCAGGTTTTTCCTGGCCGGTGCCAGCGCATGCGAAGTGGACAGGCAGGGCCGGATTCTGATTCCTGCAGTGCTGCGGGAATTTGCCGGACTGGAAAAAGATGTCGTTCTGGTAGGTGTGGGAAGCCGCATCGAGATCTGGAATAAATCTGTATGGGCAGAAAAGAATGTCTATGATGACATGGATGAAATTGCCGAAAACATGGAAGGACTTGGAATATGACATTTGAACACAGATCCGTACTCCTCGATGAAACAGTGGACAGTCTCTGCATAAAGCCGGATGGAATCTATGTGGACGGAACGCTGGGAGGGGGCGGACATGCACTTGAAGTGGCAAAGCGTCTGGGCCCCGGAGGAAAACTTGTGGGCATCGATCAGGATGCGGATGCCATTGCCGCCGCCACGGAACGGTTAAAGGATTATAAGGATAAAGTTACAATAGTAAGGAACAATTACCGGAATATCCGGGAAGTTCTGGAAGGATTAAGGATTCAGAAAGCAGATGGGATTTATCTCGATTTAGGTGTCTCTTCTTATCAGCTGGACACGGCAGAAAGAGGATTCACCTATCGGGAGAATGCCCCTCTGGACATGAGAATGGACCAGAGAAACAGCATGACCGCGGCGGACATCGTCAACGATTACAGTGAAACGGAACTGTATCGGGTTATCCGTGATTACGGAGAAGAAAAATTCGCCAGGAATATTGCAAAACACATTGTGCAGGAAAGAGCAGGGGGACGGATTGAAACCACAGATCAGCTGGTGGAGATCATAAAAGCCGCCATTCCCGCCAGAATGCGTGCGGAGGGAGGCCACCCGGCCAAAAGAACATTTCAGGCCATCCGGATTGAGCTGAATCATGAGCTGGAAGTCCTGGAGGACTCCATTGATACCATGATTGATCTGCTGAATCCTGGCGGACGTCTTTCCATCATTACGTTTCATTCGCTGGAAGACAGAATCGTAAAAAACCGGTTCAGGATCAATGAAAATCCATGTATCTGTCCGCCGGATTTTCCGGTGTGCGTATGCGGAAGGAAGAGCAGGGGAAGAGTCATTACGAGAAAGCCCATTGTGCCGAAGGAACAGGAGATAACAGAAAACAGACGTTCAAAAAGCTCAAAACTCAGAGTTTTTGAACGGGGAGATTTGGAATAGAAGGGGATGAGCAACCTATGGCAGCAGCAAGAAGCCGCCGGATGACGGCAGTTAAAACAGAATATGTGCATGGCAGTGCAGCAAGGAAAGCGGCAGTGCCGCAGGAAGAACTGCGCCGTGTAAAGAAACGCAGTACACGCAGCCTGGAACATGCTGTCACGGTCAGAAAAAATCAGGAAAGAGCCCTTCAGATGGATCTGCCGTATGTGATCGTTCTGACCATAGCGGCTGTGTGCGCCCTTTATCTGTGTGTGGGATATCTGCAGCTTCAGTCGTCCATTACGGCCAGACTGGGTAATATTGAGGCGCTGGAACGGGAGATTGAAACCCTGAAAAATGACAATGATGCGCTGGAGACAAGGATCAATACATCCGTGGATCTGGACAATGTCTACAAAATTGCAACCGAAGAGCTGGGAATGGTATATGCCAACAAGGATCAGGTCCGGCTATACAACAAGACAGAAAGCGAGTATGTAAGACAGTATGAAGACATCCCGGAACGGTAATGGCAAAAAAATTTTTACCAAGATGATGCAGGAAAAGCTGGCGGTTACGTTTCTCGTAATTACGCTGGCTTTGTTTGGTCTTGTGGCTGTGATCTATAATCTGATCAATGACAAGAATGAGGAGTATACTCAGGTGGTTCTGAATCAGCATTCTTCCTATGACAGCAGGACGATTCCGTACCGCCGCGGTGACATTGTGGACAGAAACGGAACTTATCTGGCCACCAGCGAAAAGGTATACAATCTGATCATAGATCCCAACCAGATCAACAAAGATGCGGAAAAATATCTGGAGCCCACAGTGAGTGCCCTCTGTGAAGTGTTCGGATATGACAGAACAGAAATCCTCAATGTGATCAGTGAGAACGCCAACTCTTATTATGTCCGCTATGCGAGACAGCTGACGGCGGACCAGAAAGAGGCGTTTGAGCAGAGAACGGAAGAACTGAATCAGCAGTACATGGATGCCAAAAGTTCCCAGAGAGTCAAGGGCATCTGGTTTGAAGATGAGTACAAGAGAGTGTATCCCTATGATTCGCTGGCCTGCAATGTGGTGGGATTTTCCTATGATAACGGGCAGCAGGGAAGCGGAGGCATTGAACAGTACTATAACAGCGATCTGATCGGAAACAACGGGCGGGAGTATGGCTATCTGGATGATGAGTCCAACATGGAAAAAGTCATAAAACCGGCAGAAAACGGCAACACGGTTGTGTCCACCATTGATGTCAACATTCAGAAAATTGTAGAGAAATATATTGATGAGTGGATGGCCGGAATCGGAAGCCAGACGGCAGCGGTCATTGTCATGAACCCCAACAACGGAGAAATCCTTGCCATGAGCTCCAACCGGCGGTTTGACCTGAACGATCCAAGGAATCTGAGCTCCATGTATTCCGAGGCGGAAATTTCCGCCATGACAGAGGAAGAAATGATGGATGCCTGGAACCAGATGTGGAGAAATTTCTGCGTCAATGACTCCTTTGAACCCGGTTCCCCTGCAAAACCCATGACAGTGGCGGCCTGCCTGGAAGAGGGAATCATTACTCCCAATGATACATTTGTATGTGACGGCGGCTATGACGTGGGCGGATACCGGATCAAATGCTCCAATATTTACGGACATGGCGTTCTTACGGTGGAACAGTCCCTGATGAAATCATGCAACGATGCCATGATGCAGATGTCGGCCAGACTGGGCACGGAGCTGTTTGCAAAGTATCAGAAGATTTTCGGACTGGGACAGAAAACAGGCATTGATCTTCCCGGAGAGGCGGATACTTCAGGACTGATTTATACGGCGGAAAACATGGGACCCACAGACCTGGCCTGCAATTCATTCGGACAGAGTTATAACTGTACCATGATACAGATGGCAGCAGCCCTTTCCTCCATAATCAACGGAGGCTCTTATTATGAACCGCACGTGGTGAAGCAGATTCTCAATGAACAGGGCGCCGTGGTAAGGAAGGTGGAACCGAACCTGGTGAGAGAAACGGTTTCCCAGGCTACCAGTGACTTTATCCGGGAAGCCATGTTCCAGACTGTGGAAAGCGATGAAGGAACGGGAAAAGCAGGGCGTGTTGCCGGCTACAAAGTCGGAGGAAAAACAGGAACGGCCCAGAAGCTGCCGCGTTCCGCCAACAATTATCTTCTTTCCTTTGCGGGCTTTGCACCGGCGGATGATCCTCAGGTGCTGGTCTACGTGGTGGTGGATACCCCGAATCTGCCCGGAAAAGAGCAGGCGCACAGTACATTCGCCACGGAAATCTTCCAGAAGATCATGGCGGAAGTTCTTCCTTATATGAATATTTTCCCGTATACGGATACAACGGAAAATGTGGATGAAAGTCTTTCCGGACAGCAGGAAGGAATCACCAATAATAATGAAAACGGTCTGGAACCGGGCGGAACAGAAGAAGAAACCTCCGAAGGAGAGACGGCTGCGGAGCCGCAGACGGATGAAAACGGAGAAACCATTCCTGAAACCACGGCTCCCAATGTGGAGGAAGAAGTGGTTATGGGGGATGACGGATTCGGACTTCCTGACAGTGCTGCCGGCATGGGAAGCATTGAACCATCGGGTTCCAGTGTGGAATCCATGGAGAATCCGGGACCGGGAGAAGAAAGCCCGGGCCAGACAGAGGCGGAAGAAACACTTCCGGAAACCTCGGAAACTGAAAACGGAACTTGACGGATCAAGAGGAAACAAATATGGAAAGACAGGTTGAGCTGAAGGAAATTTCAGATGGAAAGCTCTATGGCCTGGACGATTTGGTAAGAGCAGACTGTGCGGGATGCGCAGGCTGCTCTGCCTGTTGCAGGGGAATGGGAAATTCGATTGTGCTGGATCCCCTGGATATTCACAGGCTTTCCGCGGGCTTATCCGAAAATTTTGAAACACTTTTGAAACGGGCTCTGGAGCTGCATGTGGTGGATGGCATGATACTTCCCAACATCCGGATGGAGGGGGCGGAAGAGGCGTGCCCGTTTCTCAATGAAGAAGGAAGGTGCAGGATCCATGAGTACCGTCCGGGAATCTGCCGCCTGTTCCCTCTGGGACGGTTTTATGAAAACCGGAGCTTTCACTATTTTCTGCAGGTTCATGAGTGCAGAAAACCGGGGCGGGCCAAGATACGGGTAAAAAAGTGGATTGATGTGGCGTCCCCGGAAAAATATGACGAATTTGTATGCAGATGGCATTATTTTCTGAAAGATATGGCTGCTGCGGTGAAGGCCAGCCAAAATCCCCAGGCGGAAAAAGCAGTGAATATGTATGTGCTGAAAAAATTTTATTTTGAGCCTTACGGAGACGGGGATTTTTACGAAGAATTTTACAGCCGCCTGAAAAAAGCTTCTGATCTGTTTCTGGCCGGTGAGCAGGCAGAAACAGGATGGAAAAGCCATTCATAATTTGAAAGTTTTGAAATATAATGAGTAACAAGACATCCGATGGGATGTGGTGTTATGACTTCATTTCTGACGCGGCACAGAAAAAAGATTCTTGTGGCATTCTTTTTTTCCATGCTGCTCATGGTGGGACTCATGGGACAGCTGGGCTATCTTATGATATTCCGGTCCGAACATTACAGCGAGATGGCAGACGACCTTCACAGAAGAGAAAGAACCATCAAGGCGGCCCGGGGAGAGATTCTGGACCGGAACGGAACCGTAATCGCCGCCAACCGGACCGTATGCACCATATCGGTCATCCACAATCAGCTGGAGGAGCCGGAAAAGGTTATCGAAGTACTCTGCTCCGAACTGGGAATTCCCGAGGAAGAGGTAAGAAAAAAGGTGGAAAAGCGTTCCTCCAGAGAAATCATACGCACCAACGTGGATAAGGAAGCGGGAGACCGGATCCGCCAGTACGGCCTGAAAGGCATAAAGGTGGATGAGGACTACAAGCGGTATTATCCTTATGACAGCCTGGCCTCGAGGGTTCTTGGATTTACCGGGGCGGACAATCAGGGGATCATCGGACTGGAAGTCATGTATGAGGATGTACTGAAGGGAATGGACGGAAAGATCCTGACCCTTTCCGATGCCAGGGGCGTGGAAGTGGAAAATGCGGCGGAAGAAAGGATTGAGCCTGTGGCAGGAAACAGCCTGATTCTCAGTCTGGACGTGAATATCCAGAAATACGCGGAACAGGCGGCGTATCAGGTCATGGAGAAAAAAGGTGCCAGGGCTGTGTCTGTTATCATCATGAACCCTCAGAACGGAGAAATATATGCCATGGTCAACGCGCCGGAATTCAGTCTGAATGATCCGTTTGCGCTGGCGGAAGGCAGCTCCTGGGAGACGGATGAGGAAAAGCAGGAACTTCTGAACCAGATGTGGAGGAACCGGTGCATCAATGATACCTATGAACCTGGTTCCACATTTAAAATCATCACTGCGGCAGCCGGGCTGGAGCAGGGAGTGGTATCCCTGACCGACCAGTTTTCCTGTCCCGGTTTCCGGATCGTGGAAGACAGAAAAATCCGCTGCCACAAAACCGGGGGACATGGTGCCGAGACATTCCTTCAGGGAGCCATGAACTCCTGCAATCCGGTTTTCATCGATGTGGGGCAGAGGCTGGGTGTTGAAGGCATGTATCATTATTTTGAGCAGTTTGGCCTGTTAAAGAAAACAGGCATTGATCTGCCCGGAGAAGCTTCCACCATTATGCATAAAAAAGATGACATGGGACTTGTGGAACTGGCTACGGTCTCTTTCGGGCAGTCTTTCCAGATTACGCCCATTCAGCTGATTACCACGGCCTCGTCCATTATCAACGGAGGAAACCGGATTACGCCGCATTTTGCCGTCAGGGCAGAAAGTGCGGATCAGTCCGCAGTGAAGGTATTTGAATATCCGGTACAGACCGGTGTGGTATCGGAGGAGACCAGCGGGACCATGCGGTATATTCTGGAGCAGGTGGTGGCGGAAGGCAGCGGCAGACAGGCTCAGGTGGAAGGATACCGCGTCGGCGGAAAGACCGCCACGTCCGAAAAACTTCCACGCAGCATGAAAAAATATATTTCTTCTTTTCTCGGATTTGCGCCGGCAGATGACCCTCAGGTCATAGCCCTGATCACCATTGATGAACCCACTGGTGTTTATTATGGAGGAACCATTGCGGCACCGGTGATTGCGGATATTTTCAAGAATATTCTGCCTTATCTGGAAATTTGAATTGGAATAGGTTCCGGTTGATTATTCTCCTAAAAGGACGTATACTAACCTTAATGCTAAAATTGGTCCGGCTATGCCCTGACAGCGGCTGAAACGGCCAAATACATAAGAGATTGAGGTGCAGCATGGTAAATGAAACGATTCTTGCGATTATTATAGCGTTTGCGATCAGCGCGGCCCTGTGTCCCGTGGTGATTCCGTTTCTCCACAGGCTGAAATTCGGCCAGCAGGTGAGGACTGACGGTCCGCAGGCACATCTGAAAAAGCAGGGGACTCCCACCATGGGAGGACTTATTATCCTGTCAGGGATCGTGGTTACCTCTCTTTTCTATATCAGGGATTATCCGAAGATCATACCGGTTCTGTTTGTCACCATCGGATTCGGGATCATCGGTTTTCTGGATGATTATATCAAGATCGTCATGAAGCGTTCTGAAGGGCTGAATCCCAAGCAGAAACTGGCGGGACAGATCATTATCACCGGAATTTTCGCATATTATCTGATCACATCCGAAGAAGTCGGAACGGCCATGCTGATTCCCTTTACCGGTGGATTCGAAAAAGGCTATTATCTGGATCTGGGATGGCTGTTCATACCGGCCCTGTTTTTCATTGTGCTGGGCACGGACAACGGTGTGAATTTTACGGATGGTCTGGACGGACTCTGTACCAGTGTGACCATTCTGGTGGCAACATTTTTCACTGTGGTGGCTCTTGGAGAAAAAAGCGGCATCAGCCCCATAACCGGCGCCGTGGTGGGAAGCCTGCTGGGATTTCTTCTGTTTAATGTATATCCCGCAAAGGTTTTCATGGGTGATACGGGCTCGCTGGCTCTGGGCGGATTTGTGGCTTCCAGTGCTTTTATGATGCAGATGCCGATTTTCATTGCCATTGTGGGACTGATCTATCTGGCAGAGGTGCTTTCGGTCATTATTCAGGTGGCTTATTTCAGGAAGACAGGCGGAAAGCGGTTTTTCAAAATGGCTCCCATTCATCACCATTTTGAATTATGCGGATGGTCGGAAACCAGGGTTGTGGCAGTATTTTCGATCATTACGGCAATCCTTTGCCTGATTGCTTACTTAGGATTATAGGAGGAGAGACATGGGACAGAAAGTATTAGTTGCAGGAACAGGAATCAGCGGCATCGCTGCTGCCAGACTGATTCTTGCCCAGGGCGGAGAAGTCGTGCTCTATGACGGCAACAGCGCGCTTTCCGAGGAAAAGATTCTCAAAAACTTTGATAAAGGCTCAAAAGTATCCGTGATTCTGGGAGAACTGAAAAAAACAGATCTGTCAGGAGTGGAACTCTGCGTCATCAGCCCGGGGATTCCGCTGGATGTGCCTTTTGTGGCAGTGCTGGATGAGGCAAAAGTACCTATCTGGAGCGAAATTGAGCTGGCTTACCACTGCTCCAAGGGAAAACTGGCCGCCATTACCGGCACCAACGGAAAGACAACCACGACGGCGCTTACCGGTGAGATCATGAAAAAGCATTACGAAAGTGTTTTTGTTGTGGGAAATATCGGAGATCCTTATACGGCCCATGCGCTGGAAACCACGGATGAGTCTGTTACGGTGGCGGAAGTATCCAGCTTCCAGCTGGAAACCATCATGGAGTTCCATCCCCATGTTTCGGCCATTACCAACATCACTCCGGATCATCTGGACCGCCATAAAACCATGGAGGGCTATATTCAGGTGAAGGAAGGAATCACCAGAAATCAGACGGAAGAGGACAGCTGCGTGCTCAACTATGATGATCCGGTTCTGCGTGAGTTCGGCTCCGGACTGAAATGCCATGTGATTTATTTCAGCAGAAAAGAAAAACTGGATGCCGGTATCTACATGGACGGTGATATGATTGTATACCGTCATGACCGGAAAGAAGAACCGGTGATCAATGTCAATGAGCTTCAGATCATCGGCGGCCATAATCATGAAAATGTCATGACGGCAGTGGCCATCGGCATTCAGATGGGAGTTTCTCTGGATGAGATCCGCGAGGCCTGCAGGGAGTTCAAGGCTGTGGAGCACAGGATCGAATTTGTAAGGGAACGATTCGGCGTGACCTATTATAATGATTCCAAGGGAACCAATCCCGACGCTGCAATTCAGGCCATTAAGGCCATGCCGGGTCCGACGCTTCTGATTGCAGGGGGATATGACAAACATTCCGAATATGACGAGTGGATTGAAAGCTTTGACGGAAAGGTAAGATATCTGGTTCTCATCGGGCAGACCCGGGATAAAATTGCAGAATGTGCCAAAAAACATGGAATGACAGATATCATGTATGCAGAAGATATGCAGGAGGCGGTTCAGGTGTGCGCTTCCTATGCCAATACCGGAGATTACGTACTTCTGTCCCCGGCATGTGCCAGCTGGGGCATGTTCAAAAATTATGAAGAGCGCGGCCGGATCTTCAAGGAATGCGTCAACAATCTGTAAGGAATCACATCAGGCAGGAGGTGGGTCATGGCAGAAACGGCCGGCAGGACAAAAAAGAAGAAACCGCGCAGATTTTATGACTACAGTCTGATGTTCACGATCATTTTTCTGACTGTATTCGGACTGATCATGATTTACAGCTCCAGCTCCTACAATGCTCAGATTGCCGGGCTTCCGGCTTCGTATTACATGCTGAAGCAGGGAAAAATCGCCCTGGGCGGTTTTGTTCTGATGTTGTTCATATCAAAACTGAATTATCATTTTTTTGCCAAGTTTACGGTTCCTGCGGTTGTGGTTTCCTATATCTGTGTGATTCTGGTGAATTTTACCAGTCTTGGTATTGAAGCCAACGGTAAAAAGAGATGGCTGGGCGTGGGGTCTCTGAGCTTCCAGCCGGCGGAGCTGGTAAAGGTTACAGTGATTCTGGCCATGGCCGTGATGATCACACGGCTGGGAAAGCGGGTGGATGAGTGGAGATCCTGGGGGATCATGGCTGCGATTATCTTTCCGCTGGCCCTTCTGGTAACAGCCAACAACCTGAGTTCCGGAATCATCATCTGCGGCATTGCGTTTGTGATGATGTTCATTGCGTGCAGGAAGAAATGGCCGTTTGTCACCTGCGTGCTTCTGGCCGCCGCAGCCATGGTGTTTGCACCGCCTGTGGCCACCGCCCTTCTGAATGCGGGACTTCTTCACGATTATCAGCTGAGCCGTATTCTTGTATGGAAGAATCCGGAAAATTATCCCCAGAGCGGCGGATATCAGGTTCTTCAGGGACTTTATGCCATCGGCTCCGGAGGACTTCTGGGGAAGGGTCTTGGGGAAAGTATTCAGAAACTCAGCTTTCTTCCGGAACCTCAGAATGATATGATCTTTGCGATCATATGTGAGGAACTGGGACTGTTCGGAGCTGTATCGGTGATTCTGATGTTCCTGTTCATGATCTACCGTTTTGTGGTCATCGCCGGAAATGCTCCGGATCTGTTCGGAGCCATGCTGGTGGTGGGGGTCATGGCCCATATTGCCATTCAGGTAATCCTGAATATTGCGGTGGTTACCAATGTGATTCCCAACACGGGAATCACACTTCCGTTCATCAGTTACGGAGGTACTTCGGTGCTGTTTCTGATGATTGAAATGGGAATCGTCCTGAGTGTTTCCAACCAGATAAAACTGGAAAAATAGGAACCACTTCAGCGGATGATACATAGGATACTGTATAGTCTTTCATTGGGGGAATCCGCGTGTCTGCTGTACAGGTCCGGGGGCTTCTGCCTCTTTGTGGTAAAATTAAGGTTCAGGGTTCCAAAAACGCTGTGCTGCCCATGATGGCAGCCTCTCTGCTGGCCAGGGGAGTGACGGTGATCCGTCATGTACCGGCCATTGCAGATGTTTTCTGTATGATGAGCATTCTGGAATCGCTGGGATGCGTCATCTCTTTTTCAGACGGCGTTCTTTCCGTGGATACGTCTCCGCTGGAAGATTTCTGGATTCCGGAGGAGTATGTGGGGAGAATGCGGTCGTCGGTGATCCTGCTGGGGCCGCTTCTGGGAAGATGCAGAGAAGCCGTTACATATTATCCCGGGGGATGTGTTCTGGGAAAAAGGCCCATTGATCTGCATCTGTATGCTCTGAAACAGCTGGGAGCCGAAATTGTCGAGGCGGGCGGAGTGATTCTGGCCAGGGCAGGAAAACTGAAAGGCAGTGAGGTGGTTTTCCGGGTTCCCAGTGTGGGTGCCACGGAAAATGCGCTGATGGCGGCTGCGGCCGCCGAAGGGGAAACAGTTCTGAGAAACTGTGCCAGAGAACCGGAAATCGTGGAACTGTGCCGGTTTCTTACTGCCATGGGAGCCGGAATCAGCGGCATAGGC
The DNA here is from genome assembly GCA_902477765.1 of uncultured Clostridiaceae bacterium. Taxonomy (GTDB): domain Bacteria; phylum Bacillota; class Clostridia; order Lachnospirales; family Lachnospiraceae; genus CABSIM01. The sequence goes on from CABSIM010000028.1 coordinate 15,115, forward strand.
GGAAGCGTCCTGACGATCCGCGGCGGAAAAGAACTGTCACCCTGTGAATTTGAACTGGGAGCAGACAGAATTGCTGCCGGGACCTATCTGGCGGCAGCCATGACTGCTTCCGGAGATGTGGCTCTGGAAGGAGTCAGAGCTTCGGAACTGGAAGAGCCCATCCGGTGCATGGAAAAAATGGGAGCGCTGATATCCGTGTCCGGCGGGGGAAACGAAATCCGGCTGCAGATGAAAGAACGTCCCTGCGGCATCTGTCTGAAAACCGGTCCCTATCCTGAGTTTCCTACGGATCTGCAGTCGCCGTTTCTGGCGGCAGCATGTACGGCTGCGGGAGAAAGCAGGATTGAGGAGACCATTTTTGAAGCACGGTTTGAAGCCGCAAGAAAAATGCGTCTGTTCGGTGCAAAGATATTGCTGGAAGACCGTCTGGCCCGTGTGGACGGCAGATATCCGCTGAAACCGGCGGTGGTGCAGGCCCCCGACCTGAGGGGAGGAGCGGCGCTGGTGCTTGCGGCGCTGGCAGCAGACGGCATGAGTGTCATACTGGGCACAGAACATATTGAAAGAGGGTATGAAGACATCTGCCGGGATCTGTGCAGTCTGGGAGCGGATGTTCTAAAGATCAATCTATGAATACAGGTGGGATGGAATGAGGAGAAGACGAGGATACAGACGGAGAAGAGTCGGCGGAAAGCCGGTGGTGGTGATCGGAGTCCTGGCCGCCATTGTCCTTTTGGCTGCGGTCCTTCTGCTGGCAGTCCGGATCACGGACATTGAAGTGACCGGAAACCGGCAGTATACGAAAGAACAGATCATTGACCTGATTTTTGACGGAAAATGGTCCCGGAATTCGGCATACTGCTATTATGAAAACCGGTTCCGGGAACATAAGTCCATACCGTTTATTGAAGAGTACAAAATAGAGTTCAGAAGTCCCACAAAGGTGGAAATCGTTGTGTTCGAAAAAAGCGTGGTGGGATATGTTTCCAACATGAGCAGCTATATGTATTTTGACAAGGACGGGATCGTTGTGGAGAGCTCCAGCGAACAGCTTCCGGGGGTTCCCTGGATCACGGGACTGGAATACGGGAAGATTCTGCTCTATGAACCGCTGGAAGTGAAAAATGATGAAAGCGGGGAAATTTTCGGGAAGATTCTGAATCTGACTCAGATTCTTTCGGTCAATGAGGTGAAGGTGGACAAGATCAATTTTGATTCCTTCGGGGATGCGGAACTGTTCATCGGTGACATTACTGTGGAACTTGGCGGAGACGAGAATCTGGATGGAAAAATCGCGGAACTCCGGGACATCCTTCCGGAACTGTCGGGGCTTTCCGGTACGCTGTATCTGGATACCTACGACGAGGCCAACAGCAGTCCCACCTACACGTTTAAAAAGAAATAGGAAGATATTTCCAAAGGGAAATTTATAAAAATAGTAGTTGATATTTTCATGAAAATCAAATATGATATATGGTAGATTAAATTGGACTAGTTGTATACTGACTGGAATTAATTGAAAATATGAAGAAATCAGAGGGAAATAAAGGAGGAACCAATCTTGCTGGAGATTAAGATAAATGAGACAGAAAATGCCGCAAGGATCCTGGTGATCGGTGTGGGAGGAGCCGGAAACAACGCCGTAAACCGCATGGTGGAAGAAAATATCATGGGTGTTGAATTTATCGGCATCAATACTGATAAACAGGCACTTCAGTTCTGCAAGGCTCCCACAGCCATGCAGATCGGCGAAAAGCTCACCAAAGGACTGGGCGCAGGCGCAAAGCCTGAAATCGGTGAAAAGGCAGCAGAAGAAAGCCAGGAAGAGCTGGCCCAGGCCATGAAAGGTGCGGATATGGTATTCGTAACCTGCGGTATGGGCGGCGGCACAGGAACAGGAGCAGCTCCGGTGATCGCAAGAATTGCAAAGGATATGGGAATTCTTACGGTAGGCGTTGTAACCAAACCGTTCCGTTTTGAAGCAAAACAGCGTATGAACAATGCGCTGGAAGGAATTGAAAACCTGAAAAACTCCGTTGATACCCTCATTGTCATTCCCAATGACCGTCTTCTTGAGATTGTGGACAGAAGGACATCCATGCCGGATGCCCTGAAAAAGGCAGATGAAGTTCTTCAGCAGGCTGTACAGGGAATCACAGATCTGATCAATGTTCCCGGTCTCATCAACCTGGACTTTGCCGATGTACAGACTGTCATGACAGATAAAGGAATCGCACATATCGGAATCGGAAAGGCAAAAGGTGATGAAAAGGCCCTTGAAGCTGTGAAACAGGCTGTTTCCAGTCCTCTTCTGGAAACCACCATCGAGGGTGCATCCCATGTGATCATCAACATTTCCGGTGATATCAGCCTGATTGAGGCCAATGAGGCAGCAAGCTATGTTCAGGAACTGGCCGGAGATGATGCCAACATTATTTTCGGTGCCATGTATGATGAATCTTCTGAGGACGAGGCTACCATTACGGTAATCGCCACAGGCCTGGATGCCCGCGGAGCCAACACACCGGTGGAACGTGCCATGAAGGACTTTACTTCCTTCAAGCAGAAAATGCCTGCTTCCGTACAGAAACCTGCGGCAGCAGCCCAGAAACCGGCAAGTCCGGCAGCAGGTGAGGCAGCAGCCACCACTCCGCGCCTGAATATTCCAAACAGTACGCCGGTTTATCGCCCGGCTCATAAGGAAACACAGATCAATATTCCGGATTTCCTGAAAAACCGCAGATAATCCTGTTATTCCGGGTGCTGTCTCTGGCAGCACCCTTTTTATATTTTATCATATCTGTTCATCCTGTTTCCCGGAAAACCGCAGGCCAGATTTTTGTCTGACGGATCCGGGGAGTCATACAGCAGATCATGTGCTGTTTCATTTCCGGATTTCTTCCGGATTGTTTTCCGTTTTTGGCTTATATCGTTTATGCCTTGAAGTTTCTGTTCAGGGACTGTTTCTGTCCCCGGACGAAAAACAGGCAGGAATTCTCTGTTCTGCCTGAACACATCCATACCATTTCATGATCCGAAGTTCTACAGGATTCGTCTGTTTTCCCATGACTTTTCCCGGAAGAGTCCAGCCAGAAAACGACATTTCCCATTGGGAATTCCGGATATCTCCGGCTGTTTCAGCCATAATTCCAGAATGGAAAAAAGTAAGAAAAAGACGATGAAAAAACAGATACAGGTCTGTCATTTTGACAAATTCTGTGGGTCCGTCCCGCTATAATTAGGTCTGTTACCGGAAAAGGGGCGGGGAGGGGATGCTGGAAATGGAATATATCCTTTATATCGATGTCCTTTTCCTGACAGATATGGCAGGAAATTTTCTGGCCCTGTTTCTGGTATCTTCCATGATCAGGAGAAAATTCCGGCCGCTGCGCGCTCTGGCCGCAGCTTCCCTGGGGGGAGTCTGGACCTGTCTGACAGCCGTTGTTCTTCCGGTTTCTTTTCCGGCAGAAGCAGTTCTGACAATGGCGGGAACAGGAAGCATCATGACGGCTTTGACATTTTCTCTCAGGGACTTCAGAACGATTCTCAAGGCGGATGCGGCTCTGGTGGGAGCATGCGGGCTCATGGCCGGGGGAATGATTTTTTTCAGGCAGTTCTTTTTTCTGGACAGCGGCGGGGCGCTGATCTGCATGGCAGCCGCAGCCGGGGCAGGAAGAAGCCTGGTGCGGCTCTGGACGGAAAAAAACTGCAGGGGAAAGGAACGGTACCTGGTGAGGCTTTATTACCGGGGGAAGATGAAGGAATTCCATGCGTTATGTGATTCGGGGAACCGGCTCCGGGAGCCGGTGACCGGAAAACCTGTCAGCCTGATCTCGGGAAGAGACTGTACAGGATTCTGTGATTCCGTAAATGCCCTTATGTATATCCCATACCGGGCGGTTGGAACGGAGGCGGGAGTTCTTCCCGGAATCGTGTTTGAAAAGATGGAAATTTTTACCGGGGAAAAGCAGGTGAAAATACCGGCTCCCGTAGTAGCCCTGGTAAAAACGCCGCTGTCTCCGGAAGGTGATTTTGACATGCTGCTTCCGGAGGAGCTGGTTCTGTAAGAATAAGCGGAAAAGGAGGAAGAATCATGATTATAAAAATTGCGGTGCCGGGCAGATTCAAACTGAAGAAAACGGCAACTCTGCGGACTGTGCTGATGCAGAATCAGGGGGAGGTCTACTATATTGGCGGAGCGGATATTCTCCCGGCTCCTCTTTCGGCAGAGGAAGAGAAAAAGGCGCTGGACTGTTTCGGGACGGAAGAGGAGAAAGATGCCAAATCCAGCCTGATTGAACATAATCTGCGGCTGGTGGTTTACATAGCAAAGAAATTTGACAATACCAGTGTGGGGGTGGAGGACCTGATTTCCATCGGAACCATAGGGCTTATCAAGGCCATCAACACCTTCAATCCGGAAAAAAACATCAAACTTGCCACCTATGCGTCCCGCTGTATTGAAAATGAAATCCTCATGTATCTGCGGAGGACCAGCAAAACAAGAATGGAAGTATCCATTGATGAGCCTCTGAATGTGGACTGGGACGGAAATGAACTGCTGCTGTCGGATATACTGGGAACGGATGAGGATGTGATATACAGGGGAATGGAAGACGAGATTGAAAAAGATCTGCTGAACAATGCCATTGATCATCTGAATCCAAGGGAAAAAAAGATTGTGGAGCTGAGATTCGGGCTGAAAAATGCCGACGGAGCGGAGATGACGCAGAAAGAAGTGGCGGATCTGATGGGGATTTCCCAGTCCTATATTTCACGTCTGGAAAAAAAGATCATGAAACGTCTGAAAAAGGAGATTGTCAGGTTTGAATAGAACTTCTGAAAAGAAGACCCGGCCGCCGGGAATACGGGGATTTCCGGAAGCCGGGTCTGAAGAATGACATCCGTGTCAGGAGTCAGCCTGTTCCTTTTCGTCATAGAGACGGCTGTATATCATGTCACAGAGTGCGTCCACATAGGAGGGATCCGGCAGATCGCGTCCTGTGACAAGGTAATCCTGAATCAGGTCGAAACGTCGGAGACTCAGTTCTTCCGGAGAAAGGTCCGGTTCATCCAGAAGAATCTGGCGGTCCAGATCCTCACCGGAATATGTAAGAGTGAACCAGCGGAGGATTTCCTGAGTCTCTTTCTCTTCTTCTTCCGCCTGAACCTTCAGCAGGGCAGCGGATTTTCTGGAAGAGAAGGCCACAAGAAAACAGCCGATGGCCATGGCGGTCATGATGCCCTGGAAAATATATCTGGATATGGATACCATGGGAAGGGCAAACAGACCTGTCCACATGGCTGCAGAAAGAACCGCCAGAATTCCTCCTACCAGGAAAAAAGCGGAGGCGGAAGAACTGGTGTCTTCAAAACGCTGTTCTTTTTTTACATATGCGTGGATCCTGGACCGGGCTTCCTGGGATCTGGCTTCGGCTTCTGCAGCTTCTGCGCCTTCCGGCGAAGCAAGAAATTCTTCATATCTGCGTTTCTGTTCTTCCTCTTCTTTTTTTCTCTCGGCTTCCAGGGCAGCGAGCCCTTCTTCTCTGGTGGCATACAGCGGACTGCCGCAGTCTGTGCAGACCGTGACACCGTCCACAAATTCCATATCACATTTCGGACAGTATGGCATGGCGGGATTGGTTCCTTTCATTATTATTTGATTTTGCGGCTGTGATGCCATATCCTCCGGACATGGTCTCCTTATGCTGCCCACGGATTTCTGCAGTGTGCGCAGAATCCGGCATGGGCGTGCATCATAACCGCTTTGCGGTTATTATACTCCATCGGCGGCATTTCGTCCATAGTTACAGAGTTTTGTACTTCCATTTCCCGTGAAAATAAGATACAATGTTTAAATAACATATTGGTAACGAGAAAGGGGTAAACGGATGAAAATAGCGGTTGTGACTGACAGCAACAGCGGAATCACACAGGCCCAGGCGGCGGCAATGGGAATTTATGTGCTTCCCATGCCATTTATGATCAATGGAAAAACTTATCTTGAGGAGATCGATCTGTCCCAGGAAGAATTTTATAAAATGCAGGCGGAAGGTGCGGATATCACCACATCCCAGCCGTCTCCGGAGGATGTCATGGCTCTCTGGGACAGGCTTCTGAAAGAATATGATCAGGTGGTCCACATTCCCATGTCCAGCGGCCTTTCAGGTTCCTGCGGAACAGCACAGATGCTGGCTTCCGACGATGCATATGAGGGAAAGGTATTTGTGGTGAACAACCAGAGAATTTCCGTAACCCAGCTGCAGTCCGTCGAGGATGCAAAGAGGCTGGCGGAAAAGGGAATGGATGGTGAGAATATCAGGCGAAGGCTGGAAGAAACGAAATTTGACTCCGTCATCTATATTACGGTGGATACTCTGAAGTATCTGAAAAAAGGCGGACGCATCACTCCTGCGGCTGCCGCGCTGGGAACACTTCTGCGGCTGAAGCCGGTGCTGGTGATTCTGGGTGAGAAGCTGGATGCCTATGCCAAGGCGCGGACCATGAAACAGGCAAAGTCCATTATGATATCGGCGATTCAGAAGGATCTGGATACGAGACTTCATGACAGTAAATGCAGCCATACATGTCTTGCTGTGGCCCATACGCAGAATCTGGAGGCGGCAGAAGAGTTCAGGAAAGAACTGATGGAGCTTTATCCTGAGGCAGGAGAGATCATGATTGCTCCGCTTTCACTGAGCATTGCCTGTCATGTGGGCCCCGGAATTCTGGCAGTTACGGCTACCAGGAAAATGATCGAGGAATAAGCAAATGAGCCGTCAAAGGTTTAGAAACTTTTTTCACAGGCATACGCCCAGCGTAAAACTGTATCTGGTGGCTGCCGCGCTGATTCTGTGCATGGTGCCGCTGCTGATACAGGCCAGAATTCTGGCCAGCTCAGCCAGACAGCATCAGGTGGAAAGAAGAATCATTGACGTCCAGAACCAGTGTCAGATCCTCAGCAACAAAATGTCACGGATCGGATATCTTTCCAACTCTGTGGTGGATAATTCCGGTGTGGATGCGGAAATGTCCACCCTGGCGGATATTTATAATGGAAGAATCCTGATTGTCAATTCCGGCTTCCGGATTGTGGCGGACACCTTTTCCCTTTCTGTGGGGAAGATCTGCATTTCGGAGGAAGTGATCCGCTGCTTTCAGGGAGAAACCACCAATACCTACGATACCAGAAAACACTATATCATTCTGGCGGTGCCCATTGCAGAGAGCGGAACTGTGCAGGGAAACGGCTCCGGCGGGAAGACCGCAGGCGTGATGCTGATGACGGCGTCCACAGAAGCCATGTTCGGGCTGGAAGATTCTCTTCTGGAGAAGTCGACTCTTTACCAGGTGGTTACTTTTGCCATTCTTTTTGTGCTGATCCTGATTATTACAGGTGTTCTGATGAAGCCGTTTGATGCTCTTGTAAAGTCCATGAACCGGGTGGCAGACGGAAACCTGGATGAGGATGTGTCGGTTCCTGCCTACAGGGAGACCAAGAAAATCTCTCAGTCCATTGACCGGACGCTGAAGAGCCTCAAAGCCATGGAACAGTCGCGTCAGGAATTTGTGTCCAATGTGTCCCATGAGCTGAAGACTCCCATTACATCCATACGTGTGCTGGCAGATTCCCTGATGGGAATGGAGGACGCGCCCAAGGAACTGTATGAAGAGTTCATGAAGGACATTTCCGATGAGATTGACCGGGAAAGCCAGATCATAGACGATCTTCTGACACTGGTACGCATGGATAAGGCATCTTCGGAGAGCAGTTTTGCATCCGCCAATATCAATGCTCTGGTGGAAATGGTGCTGAAACGGATCCGCCCCATTGCCAAAAAGAGAAATATCGAGCTGATTTTTGAAAGCATCCGGGAAGTAACTGCTGATATTGACGAAGTGAAGTTTTCTCTGGCAGTCAACAATCTGGTGGAAAATGCCGTCAAGTATAATAAAGAAGGCGGATGGGTCCGGGTGACTCTGGATGCGGATCATAAATTTTTCTATCTGAAAGTGGCGGATTCCGGTATCGGAATTCCCAAGGAATATCAGGACCGTGTATTTGAACGGTTCTTCCGGGTGGACAAGGCGAGATCCAGAGAAACCGGAGGCACCGGTCTTGGACTGGCCATAACCAAAAGCGTGATCCTGATGCACCATGGTGCAGTACGGGTCAACAGTACAGAGGGCAGCGGAACCACATTCATGGTAAGAATCCCGCTGATCTATATTCCGTAAAAAGGAGCAGTGACAAAATATGAAGCAGATCAGAACCCGGCTTGCCGTCTCCTTTTTAATCCTCATTGCAGCCTTCCTGACGGGATGTAAGGCGGAGCAGGAGGAAAGCGGGACTGGCGAGGGGTATGACATTTATTATCTCAATGCATCCGCAACCCAGCTGGTGGAAAACCGGTATCAGACAGAAACGGAAGATACGGAGGCTCTGGTGGAAGAACTGATGGAGGAAATGGCATCGGTGCCTCCCAGTCTGGACTGCCAGTCGGCCCTTCCGGAGCGGATGGAAACATATACGTTCCGTCTGGAAAATAACGTACTGTACCTGTATGCGGATGCCAGCTACGCCATGATGAGTGCCGTTCGGGAAATTCTGTGCCGTGCGGCACTGACGAAAACTCTGACGCAGATTTCCGGTGTGGATTACCTGAGCATTTACTGCGGAGAACAGCCCATTGTGGATGCTGCGGGAAATCCCGTGGGAATGCTGTCGGCAGCGGATTTTGTGGACAGCATCAGGAATGTGAATTCTTTTGAAAAAGTGGAACTGACGCTGTATTTTTCCAACGAAGCCGGAGACAGGCTGGTACCGGAAAAAAGAACCGTGGTTCGAAGCACCAATACATCGCTGGAGCGCCTGGTGGTGGAGCAGCTGATCGAAGGACCTGAGGAAGAGGGATGTTTTGCGACTCTTCCGGAAAACGTAAAGCTTCTCAATGTTTCGGTCAATGATTCTGTCTGCGCGGTGAACTTTGATACATCGTTCCTGAATAATACACTGGAAGTGAAGGAGTATATTCCGGTCTACTCCATTGTGAATTCCCTTACGGAACTTTCTACGGTGAACCGCGTCCAGATCAGGATCAACGGTTCCCAGGAAGCGGTGTTCCGGGATTCCGTTTCCCTGAATACCACGTATGAGCGCAACTATGAATATATAGAAGGAGGAGAAGAAAATTAAACGTCCGCTGCTGTATCTGACAGGGGGAGTGGTACTTGGAGAGACTTCAGCCCTTTGGATCCGGACAACGGAAGTATATCTGGGGCTGGCCGCAGTCTGGCTGCTGTTTCTGTATATCTGCAGAAGGAGCAGCCGGCTGCGTCCGGCTTTTTTTGCCGTATGCCTTCTGGCAGCCGGCTGGTCTGCGGGAATGGGAGCCATGTCATGGAAAGAAGCCGGACTTCTGGAGGCGGAACGTATGGCTGCCCGATGGCAGGAGGAACATGAGACTGAAAGGGAAGACGGGCATTTCTGTGTCCTGACGGGGAGAATCCGGGAACGGGAGGACGGAACATACGGAGCCAGTCTGGTGCTGGACCGGTGTTTTATGAAGGATGGGGACTCTGCAGAAAAGGTGCCGGCCAGGGTCCTCTGCTATTCCAGGGTGCCGGAAGATGCAGTGCCGGGCAGGCTGGTGAAGATCACCGGAAAGCCGGAGCCATGTGCGCGTCCTTCCAATCCGGGAGAATATGATGACAGGGCAGCCTGTTTTTCCGATGGAATCGGGTTCCGGTTCAACGGCAGACAGGCGGAATGCACCGGCGGACGCAGATATCTGCCGGCGTATCTTACGGGACGGCTCAGAAAAATTCTGGGAGAACGGCTGGAAAACACAGCGGAACCGGAAGACGCCGGACTTTACAAAGCCATTCTTCTGGGCGACCGCTCCGGTCTGGACCGGGATCTGTATGAGCAGTACAGAAGAAACGGCATCTCTCATCTTCTGGCCATCAGCGGCCTTCATATGTCGGTGATCGGAGCCGGGTTTTATGCGCTTCTGAGAAAAGCAGGACTGGGTTTTGGCCCGGCGGGAGCCGCGGCCGGATGTTTTCTTCTGGGGTACGGCGGTCTGGTGGGTTTTTCTCCGTCTGTTTTCAGATCCGTGTTCATGCTTCTCCTGGCTTTTGCAGCGTCATGGCTGGGGCGGACCTATGACATTCTTTCGGCATTGTGTGCTGCCGCATTGCTTTTGCTTCTGGATGAACCATATCGGATCACCCAGGCGGGATTTCAGCTTTCGTTTCTTGCAGTGGGAGGGATTGTGTGTCTGGGGCAGCCTATGATCAGGGACTGGGGGGTCCGGGGACCTGCACAGGCCTTTCTTGTGAGCCTTTCCGTGCAGGCAGCGACACTTCCTTCTGTTTTATACTTTTCCTTTGAATTTCCTGTTTACGGCATTTTTCTGAATCTGTTAGTGATTCCGCCGATGACACTGGTTCTTTACTCCGGCCTGGGAACTCTGGCAGCCTCCTTTTTTTCCGGGAAGGCCGCGGCATTTTTTCTGGGAGGCGGTCATGTGATTCTGAGGCTTTACGAGGTACTGTGCAGAATGGTCCAGAAACTGCCCGGTGCTGTATGGTGTACCGGACGTCCGTCAGCATGGCAGATGGCTCTTTACTGCATGTGCATTCCAGCCGGCTTTTTCTGTTTTCGGGGAAACAGAAAAAACAGGGCCTCTGCCGGAAGAAAACTGGCTGCCGGGGCGGCATTCTGGATTCTAGGGACGGCATTTCTGGCACCGGTCCGCCCGTCCGGACTTTCAGTGACGTTCCTGGATGTGGGGCAGGGAGACGGGATTTTTCTGCAGACAGGAGAGGGAACACTTCTGGTGGACTGCGGAAGCAGTCAGGAAGAAGACATGGGGCAGTATACACTTGTACCTTTTCTGAAAAGTCAGGGAATCCGGGTTCTTGACGGAGCTGCGGTCACCCATGCGGACTCGGATCATGTCAGCGGAATCCGCTATCTTCTGGAGAATCCTGACTGCGGAATCCGGATTGCAAGGCTTTTCATGCCGGAAGCCGGGAAGGGAGAAAAGGAATATGAAACACTGGCGCAGGCAGCGTCTGCGGCGGGAGCGGCAGTGGAATATCTGTCAGCCGGTGATGAGATTTCCTGTCTGGGAAAGGAAACACAGTGGATATCGGTCCGGTGCCTGTATCCGTATCCGGATTCGGTCTGCCCGGACAGAAACAGCCAGTCCCTTGTGCTTCTGGTATCCTGCGGGGAATTCCGGCTTCTTCTTACAGGAGACATGGAAGAAAGCGGAGAACGGGAGCTGCTGAAAAAAGGGGATCTGGTTCCTGTGACGGTTCTGAAGGTGGCCCATCATGGCTCTGTGACTTCTTCAGGGAAGGAATTCCTGGAAACCGTACGGCCCAGGTATGCGGTTCTTTCTTATGGAAAGGGAAATCCCTACGGACATCCGTCAGAACAGGTGACGGACCGGCTGAAAGAAGCCGGTGTTTTTCTGAAAGAAACAGCCCGGTGCGGAGCCGTGATGTTATGGACAGACGGAAAAAAGATGCGGCTCGGCGGATTTTCGGAGACAGAGGAACCGTATTGACAAACGGAGATTCATCTGGTATTGTTACGGAGTATAACTGTAATAAAAAAAGTTACAGAACACCCCGTGTCTTCCGGAGAAACAGGAACCGGGAAAATTTACGGAAAGGAATTTACAGAATGGGTTTTTCAATGGATGTGAGCGTACCGGTGCTTACGGTATTCATACAGGGGCTTCTGAGTTTCTTTTCCCCGTGTGTGCTGCCGCTGCTGCCGCTGTACGTGGGCTACCTGTCAGGCGGGACAGGAAAAAAGGGAGAAGATGGAAGAATATATTATGAAAGAAAAAAAGTGATCCTTCATACAGTCTTTTTTGTACTTGGGGTCAGTTTTACGTTTTTTGTTCTGGGATTCGGTGTATCGGCAGCGGGAAGGTTTTTCAAGGGCAATCAGACCCTGTTTGCCAGAGCCGGGGGAATTCTGGTCATTCTGTTCGGGCTTTATCAGCTGGGGGTATTCGGGACATCCAGATTCCTGGGAACCGAGCGGAGACTGCCTCTGCAGATCAATGTTCTGGCCATGTCTCCGCTTACGGCGCTGCTTATGGGATTTACCTTCAGCTTTGCATGGACTCCCTGTGTGGGACCGGCTCTGGCAAGTGTCCTTCTGATGGCGGCGTCTGCATCCACGAAGACCATGGGATTTGTGCTGATCGGTGTATATACAGCCGGTTTTGTGGTTCCCTTCCTGGCGGTGGGGCTTTTTTCCACCACGCTGCTGGATCTGTTCCGGAAGCATGGACAGGTGGTACGTTATACGGTAAAGGCCGGGGCTGTACTGATGATTCTGATGGGAATTCTGATGTTTACCGGAAAGATGAACGCAGTGACAGGATATCTTTCTGAGTTCTCCGGTACTGAAGAACAGACAGGAACGGAAGAGCCCGGAGACGTTCCGGGAGAAACAGACGGAGAAAAGGAAGAAGGCACGGAAACGCTTCCGGAGGACACCCGGGAAGCCGGAGAGACGGATGCGGAAAAGGCAGCCGGAGGAAAGGAAGAGAGCGGAAGCGAGGCAGCGCAGGATCCGGATGCCATTCCCGCCATCGATTTTTCCCTTACAGATCAGTACGGAAACACACACAGTCTTTCGGACTACAGGGGAAAGACCATATTCCTCAACTTCTGGGCGACCTGGTGCCCTCCCTGCCGGGCGGAAATGCCGGATATTCAGAAGCTGTATGAGGAGTACCGGGATGCCGGGGATGATTCAGTGGTATTTCTGGGAATTGCAGCGCCGGGGTACGGCGAGGAGAAAAGCGAAGAGGAGATTGTACAGTTTCTGGAAGAAAACGGATATACCTATCCGGTGGTCATGGATACGACGGGAAAAATTTTCATGAGTTACGGTGTTTTCTCCTACCCCACGACATTCATGATCGACACACAGGGAAACGTGTTCGGGTATGCCACGGGACAGCTGAGTGAAGACGTGATGAGAAGCATTATCCGCCAGACGGTGGAAGGCAGACGGGACGGAGAAAGCGAAGCGGACACGGAGCCGGATACTCCGGAAAAAGAATACTGATCCAGGAGGAGAAAAATGACAGGAGAATTTGCCATCGGAGTTCATGCGGCGGTCTTTCTCAGCTGCCGCCGCGGAGTACACTCCAGTGAGGAAATTGCCGCAAGTGTCTGCACGAATCCGGCACGGGTCAGAAAAGTGCTGTCCTGTCTGAAAAAAGCAGGGCTGGTGGAGACAAAAGAGGGAAGCGAGGGCGGATACGCGTTCAGCGGCAATGATGATGCGGTGGGACTGGACATGATTGCAGATGCTCTGGGAGTTTCCTTTGTTTCCGTTTCCTGGCGAAAGGACCATGGAGATCCCGAATGTCTGATTGCATCCGGGATGGATGCGGTCATGGGGGAGATTTACGATTCCCTGAATCTGGCCTGCAGGAGCCGGCTCAGGGACATAACCATCGGTGATATCAGAAGAAGGATTTTTCCGGAGGTGCACCATGCAGACATTGAATCATGATATTAAAAGCGGAGAATTCAAAAAAGTCTATCTGCTGTTCGGGGATGAACCGTTTCTGGTGAACAGCTATAAAAAGAGAATGCGGGAAGCCATTGTCGGAGACGACACCATGAATTTCAACTGTTTTGAAGGAAAGGCTCCGGATGTCCGTGAGATCATCAGCCTGGCGGATACCATGCCGTTTTTTTCGGCCAGAAGACTGATCCTCATTGACGGCAGCGGGTTTTTCAAAGGGGCGCCGGAGGAGCTGACAGAATATCTGGAGCAGATGCCGGATACCACCTGCATGATTTTCTGTGAGAGTGAAGTGGATAAGAGAAACCGGCTCTATAAAAAGGTCAGGGAACTGGGATATGCCGCAGAACTGAACAGACAGAACGAGGAGCAGCTGATGAAATGGGCGGCCGGAATTCTGGCACAGAACGGAAGGAAAATCACCAGACAGGTGATGGCCTTTTTCCTGGACAGAACCGGAGATGACATGGAAAATATCAGGACGGAACTGGAAAAGCTGATCTGCTATACCATGGGACGGGAAGTCATAACGAAAGAAGACGTGGAAGCAGTGGGAACCGTTCACGTAACCAGCAGGATTTTTGAAATGGTGACAGCCATTGTATCAGGCAATACGAGGAAAGCCATGGATCTGTATGAAGATCTTCTGACGCTGAGAGAGCCTCCCATGAGGATTCTGTTTCTGATTGCCAGGCAGTTCAATCAGCTTCTTCAGGCCAGAGAACTGGGAGAAAAAGGCATGGACCGGGCGGCAGTGGCCTCCAGGCTCAAGGTGCCTCCCTTTGCTGCGGGAAAATTATCAGCACAGGCCAGAACCTTTACCAGAGAAGAACTGCTTTCTTATGTGAAGCTCTGTGTGGAAACGGAGGAAGCGGTAAAGACCGGAAAAATTTCGGACCGTCTGGCCGTGGAACTGCTGATCACGGGAAAATACGGAAAGGGACAGGAGCCCGGAAGAAAAAGATAGAACCGGAAGAAAAAATACGGGCCCGTCGGCAGGGCTCATGGAGACATAAAAAAACGCTTTCCTGGTACACCCAGCAGGAAAGCGTTTTCTTTCATTTATGAATCGAATATCCAGCCTTATGATTAAGCCATTGCACCAACGGCCTTGGACAAACGGGATACTTTTCTGGAAGCAGTATTCTTATGATATACGCCCTTGGAAGCAGCCTTGTCGATTTCGCTGGTCGCAGCAAGAAGTGCAGCCTGTGCAGCAGCCTTGTCACCGGCAGCAACTGCAGCGTCAACTTTCTTTACATAAGTTTTTACCTTGGATCTGATAGATTTGTTTCTTGCAGCCTTGGTCTCAGCTACCAGAATTCTTTTCTTCGCAGATTTAATGTTAGCCAATCTGTACACCTCCACTATGATATAATGACTGTTTGTTTTGCATCAAAGCCTGGACACGGACAGTTCAATGTAAACATACTATTACATTCTAGCGAAAGTTGATCGGGATGTCAATACATATTTCTCTATTTTTTGCGGAAAAATACAGGTATGACAGAGAAAAGAAAGGATGGGGATCATGGCGGAAACCATGGAGAATACTTTTGAAGCAAGAACTGATCTGGCGCTGGAAGAAAAGGAACGCTTTCCTGGGGACGGCGGGGAAATACAGGGAGTGGAGCTGAGGGAATGGAACCGGGAAAACGGTGCCATACGGATTACAGAAGTGGTTATAAAAAACCGGCAGGGAGCAGCGGACATGGGAAAGCCGGTGGGAACCTATCTGACGCTGGAGGCACCGGTACTGGCCCGGAAAGACGAAAACGGAAGGAAAGCCGTGGCCAGAGAGCTGGCAGACCAGCTGAGGCTTCTGTTTCAGCGCAGCGGTCTGTGCGGGGACCGGGGAACGATGCCGCCGGTTCTTGTGGTGGGGCTGGGAAATCCTGATGCCACACCGGACGCCCTTGGTCCCCGGGTTCTGGACCAGCTTCGGATGACCAGGCATCTGTATCTGGAGTACGGAAAGGAATTTACGGAAGATAACGGTCTTCCGGTGCTCAGCGGAATCACTCCGGGGGTGATGGCGCAGACGGGAATGGAAACCGCGGAAATTCTCCGGGGAATCATCCGGGAAACATCCCCGGCGGCAGTTCTGGCGGTGGACGCCCTGGCGGCCCGGAGCGTACACCGCCTGGGAGTTACCATTCAGCTTGCTGATACGGGAATCCATCCGGGTTCCGGTGTGGGGAATCACAGAAACAGCCTTACAAAAGAGAGCCTTGGCGTTCCGGTTTTCGCCCTGGGAGTTCCCACGGTGGTGGCTGCCGCCGCAGTGGTTCATGATACAGTGGATGCCATGGTGGAAGTGCTGGAATCCGAAAGTGCCACCCGACAGTACGGAACCTTTATGGAAGGCCTCAGGCCGGAGGAACAGTATGAACTGATCCGGGAGATACTGGAACCCAGATTCGGCCCCATGTATGTGACACCTCACGATATCGATGAAAGGGTGGAGATGCTGAGCGGCACCATTTCAGAGGCGATCCGGGACGCATTCAGCCGGGATGTACGGACAGAAGAAGAAAAAGAAGGAATCTTTATATAAGGCCTGAAACTTACCGGTAAAAATGGCAGGCATCCCACATAGAATAAAAATGGAAGGATTCAGCAGGCGGTGGGGGCATGAGAAGAGGGTGGTTCTGGTTCAGAAGGATGGCAGGCATCCACAGGAGAAGTCTGCGGTCAGGCTTCGCGATCCTTTTTCTTGTGCTTTTCGCTGCGGCGGGAAGACGGAGCCTGGGAAATCTGGCAGAAAGCCTGATTGAACAGTATGGGGTACAGACCGCAGGAAGAATTCTGAAACAGGCATGTCCGGTGCTGTCCGCGGATCCGGAAGAAGAACTGAAAGGAGTACGGATGCGGCTGGAAAGCCCTCTGGAAATCTTTCTTTCTGAAGAAGAGGAGGAGGACTTCCGTAAAGATCCTGCGTATGAAAAGATTCTTGCAGAGGCAGGAGAAGATAAGGCCTTCCGGGGACAGAACGGCATGGAGCCGCCGGTAAAGACCGGAAACGGAGAGACGGAAACCGGGACCGGTGCGTCCGACGGCGGTGCAGGAGAGAATGCCGGCCAGGAAGAGGCCCGGGGAGACACCGCAAAAGCGGCTGTTCCGGGGACATCCAGGGAAGTTATTTCGGAAAAACAGGCCGGACAGACCCTGATTCTGGAAAAACTGGCAGATTATGATTATCTTATGAAAAATTTCTACAGTGTCCATCCCACCACCACTGCGGGCCGGGATGTGATGAATGCGGAAAAGTTTCTTTCCATGGATTTTTCACTGGAAAAAAACGGAGAAGAACCCCAGATTCTAATCTATCATACCCATTCTCAGGAAGAATTTTCGGATTATCCGGAAAACCCGGATGCCACCATCGTGGGAGTCGGTGCATATCTGGCTGAACTGCTGGAAAAAAAGGGATACAGGGTGATCCACGATGAAAGCGTATATGATCTCAGAGACGGGAAACTGGACAGAAGTCAGGCGTATACATATGCTCTGGACGGAATCACGGGGATTCTTCAGGAACACCCTTCCATTGAAGTGGTGCTGGATATCCACAGGGACGGAGTCGGAGAAGATGTTCATCTGGTACAGGACATCAACGGAAAACCAACTGCGCAGATCATGTTTTTCAACGGCATGTCCCAGACTCCGGACGGACCCATTGAATATCTTCCCAATCCCAACCGGGATTCCAATCTGGGTTTCAGTTTTCAGCTGCAGCTGGAAGCTGCCGGCCGTTATCCGGGATTCACGAGGAAAATATATCTGAAAGGCCTGCGCTACAATGAGCATGTGCGGGCGCGTTCGGCTCTGATTGAAGTGGGAGCCCAGACCAATACATATGAAGAGGCCAGAAATGCCATGGAACCTCTGGCCGAGCTGCTGGAACTGGTGCTTTCGGGGGATACGTAGGAAAAATCTTGCACGGAGTCTGAAATGATGGTATATTTTAATAGATATTACCCTGGGACCAGTCTGTCCGGGGCTCCTCTGCGGAGGCAGGAGAATTTACAGAAAAGAGAGGTAAGGAAATGGCAGCTGCTGATCAGAGCAAAATCAGAAATTTCAGCATTATCGCTCACATTGACCATGGCAAGTCGACCCTTGCGGATAGAATCATAGAAAAGACGGGACTGCTCACCAGCAGGGAGATGCAGGCTCAGGTACTGGACAACATGGATCTGGAACGGGAACGTGGAATCACCATCAAATCCCAGGCAGTCCGTACGGTTTACAAGGCAAAAGACGGACAGGAATATATTTTCAACCTGATCGATACACCCGGGCATGTGGATTTCAACTATGAAGTGTCAAGAAGTCTCGCGGCCTGTGACGGCGCCATTCTGGTGGTGGACGCGGCTCAGGGCATTGAGGCCCAGACGCTGGCCAACGTCTATCTGGCCCTGGATCATGATCTGGAAGTATTCCCGGTGATCAACAAGATCGACCTGCCCAGTGCGGATCCGGACCGGGTGGCGGAAGAAATCGAAGACGTGATCGGACTTGAGGCCCATGATGCCCCGAGGATTTCCGCCAAAATGGGAATCGGCATCGATGAGGTGCTGGAGGCCATTGTTCATAAGATACCGGCTCCATCGGGAGATCCCCAGGCACCGCTGCAGGCACTGATTTTTGATTCCCTCTATGATTCCTATCGTGGCGTGATTGTTTTCTGCCGTATTATGGAAGGAACCGTGAAAAAAGGAACCCCCATCCGCATGATGGCCACCGGTGCTTCTTACGATGTGGTGGAAGTGGGCTATTTCGGTGCAGGCCAGTTTATTCCCTGCGACAGTCTGGATGCAGGCATGGTGGGATATATAACCGCCAGCATCAAGAACGTCAGGGATACCCGGGTCGGCGATACCATTACAAACAGGGACAACCCCTGTGCAGAGCCGCTTCCCGGATATAAAAAGGTAACGCCCATGGTATACTGCGGGCTGTACCCGGCAGATGGGGCCAAGTATCCGGAACTGCGGGACGCGCTGGAAAAACTGAAGCTGAATGACGCATCTCTGTTTTTCGAACCGGAAACTTCTGTGGCTCTGGGATTCGGCTTCCGCTGCGGCTTCCTGGGCCTGCTCCATCTGGAGATCATACAGGAAAGGCTGGAGAGAGAATACAATCTGGATCTGGTAACCACGGCCCCCAGTGTTGTGTATCGGGTACACAAGACCAATGGAGAGGTCTTTGACCTGACCAATCCCACCAATCTTCCTGATCCGTCGGAAATCGAATATATGGAAGAACCCATCGTTACGGCAGAGATCATGGTGACTACGGAATTTGTGGGGGCCATCATGAAACTTTGCCAGGAGCGGCGCGGTGTGTATCTGGGCATGGAATATATCGAGACCACCAGAGCACTTCTGAAATATGAGCTTCCCCTCAATGAAATCATTTATGACTTCTTTGACGCGCTGAAATCCCGGTCCAGAGGATATGCGTCCTTTGATTATGATCTGAAAGGATATGAAAAATCCGATCTGGTGAAGCTGGACATTCTGATCAACAAGGAAGAGGTGGATGCCCTGTCCTTCATCGTCTTCGGCGGTTCCGCCTACGAGCGGGGAAGAAAGATGTGCGAAAAACTGAAGGACGAGATCCCGCGGCATCTGTTTGAGATTCCCATTCAGGCTGCGGTGGGAGGAAAAGTCATTGCCAGAGAAACCGTGAAGGCCATGAGAAAAGACGTTCTGGCGAAGTGTTACGGCGGTGACATCACACGTAAGAAGAAGCTGCTGGAGAAACAGAAAGAAGGAAAGAAACGGATGCGTCAGGTAGGCAACGTGGAGATTCCGCAGAAGGCCTTCATGAGTGTCCTGAAGCTGGATGAGGAATGACAAAGACGTCCTTTTCCGGAAGTAAAAATAAATCCCGAGAGGACCCGGCAAAAAGCGATATCATGAAGATGATATCGCTTTTTTGCCGGAAACAGGTTCCGGGGATGAAACAGACAGGAAACTCTGTATTTACGGCTCAGACATATGCCCTGCGGATCAGGTGACAGGTTGCACGGGGTCTGAGGCATATGGTATAATAACCGCGGAGCGGTTATTATACCTGCGCATGCCGGATTCTGCGTTCACCGCAGAAGACCGGGCGCAAAATGAGAATAGCATGTCCGGAGGACATGTTATAATAACCGCGGAG
>CABSIM010000029.1 GCA_902477765.1 uncultured Clostridiaceae bacterium
CGGGAAAGCATGTGTCCGGAGACAGCAAGATGGCGGGAAGCCTGGAAGAGGCGATCCTCGGGTGCGGCCTGAAGGACGGAATGACCATCTCGTTCCACCACAGTTTCCGGGAAGGAGACGAGATCATCGGCCAGGTGCTGACGGCCATAAAGAAGCTTGGGATCCGTGGACTTAGGTTTGCGCCCAGTGCGGTGGTGAACATCAAGAATCCGTCCATTGCGGACTTTGTGGAGGACGGGACCATCGACCGGATCGAGGCCAGCGGGATCCGCGGGGAACTGGGAGACGCGGTGCTGGAAGGAAAGATGGAAAAGCCCGTGATCTTAAGGACTCACGGAGCGAGACCCAGAGCCATCGAGGCGGGGGAGCTGTCCATCGATGTGGCCTTCATCGGGGCATCGGCGGCAGATGAATACGGAAATGCCACAGGGCAGATCGGGCCCAACGCCTGCGGCTCCCTGGGGTATTCGTTCATTGATGCCATGAGCGCGGGGAAAGTGGTGGTGATCACGGACCATCTGGTGGAATACCCCTGCAATCCGGTGAGCATCTCCCAGCAGTACGTGGACGTTGTGGTGAAGGTGGACCGGATCGGAGATCCGGAAAAGATCGGAAAGGGAGCGGCCCGGATGACGAAGAATCCGAGGGATCTGATGATCGCGGAGAGAGCGGCGGACGTGATGGCGGCATCCCGGTACTTTAAGGAGAACTTCTCGTTCCAGACGGGAGCGGGGGCCATCAGCATCGCATGCACCAACTATCTGGCGGAGCGGATGGAGAAGAGAGGAATCCATGCCAGCTTTGCCCTGGGAGGCATGACGGCGGCCATTGTGGAGATGTACCGGAAGGGTCTGGTGCGGGTGCTGGAGTGCAGCCAGTGCTTTGACGCGGTGGCGGCAAGGGCCATTGCGGAGGAGCCGGGGATCGTGGAGATCGACAATGCGGTGTACTCGAATCCGTTTTCCAAGGGATCCATGCTGGACAAGCTGACATTCGGAGTGCTGGCGGCCCTGGAGGTGGACACGGAGTTCAACGTGAACATTCTGACCGGGTCTTCCGGAGAGATGATGGGAGGCCTGGGAGGCGGCCCGGATGTGGCGGCAGGAGCGGACATCTCCATCGTATGCCTGCCGGTGGTAAGAGGAAGGACGCCGTCGGTGACGAAGCGGGTATTTACGTGCTGTACGCCGGGAGAGACAGTGGCGGCGGTGGTGACGGAGGCGGGGATCGCCCTGAATCCGAAACACAGGTATTATAAAGAACTGAAGGAAGACCTGGAGGCGGCGAACCTGAAGCTGGTGACCATTGAGTATCTGCAGGAGCTGGCGGAGTCGTTGACGGGAGTGCCGAAGCCCATCGAGACCACGGACCGTGTGGTGTGCATTGTGGAATACCGGGACGGAACCGTCATCGATGTGATCCGGGAGATTAAGAAGTAGGATAAAGGAAGAAAAAATACATATGCCAGATGAAAACCGGACAGGGAATTCTCCGAAACAAAGCGGAGATTCTGCCCGGTTTTTATATGGAAAAATTTCCGGAATCAGAGGGAAATGATTTTACAGTATCTTCTCAGGGCATATTCTCCGTCGTGAATCTGTCCGTAATCGGAAAAGTCCGAAAGCTGTCCGGCGCTGCATACCCGGCTGATGCCGGAGCGCAGCAGGAGATAGGAAAGGGCATCCTTTTCATGGTCAGAGCAGATCAGACATGCAGTCTGCAGCATGGGGGCAATATCCCGGAGAGATTCTGCCATACGGTTTCTGGGCAGGAGGCGGATCCAGCAGCCGCCTGCAGAGGCGGAAAGCGGAGCGTCCAGAGCAGTCTTCATGGAAGCGCAGTAGGAATTCAGAGTTTTTCCGGCTGTCTCAGAGAGGGAATGTTCAGGATCCTCCCGGAGAGAGGCACAGCTTTCATAGAGTTTCCTGAATTTACCGCAGAATGTCCGAAGATCCTCCGGCCGGTCCGTATCCAGGAAAATTCCCTGGCAGGAACTGCAGTATCTTCCCTGTGTAAGAAACATGTGCCGGGCCAGACGGAACAGGTCCAGGGGTTTTGAAGCACCTTCCATGGTCACATAGGCGAAGCTGATTTTATGGCCCCATTCGATCAGCTTTTGTCCGGGAGAAAGCAGGGAACGGACGGACCGGACTGCATCCATGCCGCCCCAGATTACCGCTGCGTCTGCCATCCGTGCCAGTTTCCTCAGTTTTTCAGGACAGGAAGAGGGAATGCGGAAGATATGAATATACGGGGCCAGACGGGGCTCTTCCTCTGCCAGCAGTTTCAGGAGAAAACGGGAAACGGGATAGTCGCAGGAAGCGGGCTTCAGGAGATTGATATTGCCGGTCAGCAGGCCTTCCATGACACTGTAAGCTCCCAGGCCTGGCACATTGCCGGCGCCTATATGGAGAAGAATTCCGAGAGGAAGCCATTTTGTACCGTATCCCTCTGCGCCCAGCTCCCGGTTCATGCGGTCCCGCAGACGGTCCGCGTCAAGAAGGCAGGCGGCTTTTTCCAGATCCTCCCGGCCGGCAGAAAAACCCGGAGGGAACGGGATGTGTCCGGAGCGTATTTTTTCCGAAAGCCTTCCGCAGGCTGCAAGGGTGATTTCAGGAGAAAGCAGAGGACCGGACAGAACGCCGGACAGCTCCGCTTTCAGAACATCGGAAGATCGTTTCATGGACAGATTCCTCCTTTCCCGCCAGACGGCATGTCGGTATGCAGCATACAGGACTGATGTTTTAAGAGTTCCGCAGCGTCCGCAGAGCAGGTTTTTCCCGGGAGTGATTCCGCCCTGCCCAGCAGTTCAAAATACGGGGATGAGATTCCGCATCCGCAGGAACTGCCCCGGTGCAGTACGGCCATATCTCCTGTGAGAATGCTGGCAAGAGGCATGGCACGGGCCAGAGGAGTAATCAGTTCCAGAAGTCCGGGCTGCCCGTACCCCAGCGGTTTCAGTGTCACGGCATCCCGGATCCTTGCACGGCTGTAGAAGGGAACGTGAAAGTGACGGTTGGGGCATGCGCAGTAAAGGGCAGGATGCTCCGCGGCGCCGAAGAATTCCCTGCAGGAGGATTCGGGAATATCAAGGATTTTCTGCAGCTTTTCATACAGAATGTCCCTGGAGACTTCATTTTCTTCATAGCCTTTCCAGCCGCCGCCCAGAAGGACCATGGAGCCTCTGGGAAGAGCGCAGCGGATTCCGTGCTGTTCCAGAAAACATAAAAGGAAAAAGACATAGGATGGAAATCCGATGATCCTTACGGGAAAGGGGCCTTTGGAGAAGGCCTCCAGATGGCTGACGATGGAAAGAAAATCGGGACGGAAGCGTCCATGTCCGGACCGGAGTCCATAGACACGGGAAACCGGAGGAGCAAACCAGGATGTGATCCTCTGGGTACGGGAAATCATGGTACGGTTGTTCCGGTCCGGTTCAAAGCCCAGAATCAGATATCTGGCAGGCTTCCAGGAAAGGATTTCATGATGCCGGGTGAGAGCAAGAGTCATCCGGGCTCCGCGGAGCATATCGGAGAAACAGAACCCCAGAATACTCTTTTTTCCGCCGGTGCCGGACGAAGTCAGGAGAAACGGAAGAAAAGCAGGGGGGATGGTCCAGAGAGGACGGGATTTGAAAAGTGCAGCGGGAACCGGAACCGGCGTACCTGCATCACGGAACCGGGAAGTCAGCTTCCGGTATTCCCTGTTATGTCTGAGATGAAAACGGACATTTTCTTTCAGTGCTTTCCGGAACAGTCTGTCTGAGCCGTCAAGATCATAAAGATCTCCGCGCCAGCGGTACAGGCGGCTGGTATATGAGCGGAACATGGGGATCCCTCCTTTTCTAGACTTGATTCTGACTTCAGTATATCAGGGGAAAACAGCCCGGTAAAGAAAAAACCTCTTAAGAATTCCTGAACGGGCAGAGAAAATTCAGCGGACTCTGCGGCCTGCGGAGGACGGATGCGGGAGCAGAATGGAGATGATCCGGTGGATGAGAAACGCACCGGCAGCCACAGAAGCGAGATAGAGGAGGATTCCGGGGAAAATTCCGATGATAAGGGAGATCCGGTGGAAAACCGGCTGAGAGGAAGGATGATATGGGGATATGTAGAACATATCCGCATCCGAAGCGGGGCCGGCGGCCGCATTGACTGCCAGAGCCGTCAGACAGCAGACAAAATAAACCGGAAGTGTTTTTAAAAATCCCCGGAGGGACAGGTCCGTGATTCCGGCACGGGCGCAGTACACCCCCAGAAAGACCAGGAGGAAATGCCAGAGAAACCCATGAAGAGTCATGGTCCAGTAAGGGTGCATCAGACCGGCGGGTACGGCCAGGGCCATGATTCCGCCCAGCAGGCCGAAATCCTGAACAAATGTGGATATCACTGCGGAATTTTTTCCTGTCAGTGGATAAAGAAGGCAGAGATACATGGGAATGCTGCAGAGCTGGAAAGGAAAATACCACCAGTCATAGGAACCTTCAAATTCCACAAAAAAAAGGAAAGCCTGTTTGTAAAGTTCCATAAGAAACAGGGAAAGGCCGCAGGAAAAGAGAACGGCTTCCGGGCGGATCCGGCGTCGGGCAAGAAAGAAAGCACTCTGGACAGACAGCAGCAGTCCGATGACGGTGACAGTCAGATGGAAAACCGAATAAGGCCTGGGAGGAATCATCTCCCAGGCAGTGGCGGACAGAAGATTTTTCAAGACAGCGGCAGATTTCATGGACGGCGCCTCCCTTTAGTTTCCGTGTTCAGACCGTCTCCACC
Organism: uncultured Clostridiaceae bacterium; assembly: GCA_902477765.1. Taxonomy (GTDB): domain Bacteria; phylum Bacillota; class Clostridia; order Lachnospirales; family Lachnospiraceae; genus CABSIM01. The sequence goes on from CABSIM010000029.1 coordinate 4,770, forward strand.
ACACATAGGACATGATAAAAGGGACGATGGAGGCAGTCAGGACAGAAGTGATGCCTGCGGCAAACAGGATGCCCGGATCCGGGATCAGGACGGCTGATGCCAGCCATATGATACCGGAAAGAAACAGAAGTTTTCCCCCAAGTCTCTGGGTCTTTCTCCAGTTCTCCTCATCAGAAAGGGCCCATGGAGTCCTGAATCCGGAAAAGAAATTCAGCTTGAATTTGGGCAGAATATTTCCTGTGAGAACCAGGGTGATGCCCACCATGATGCAGATAAAACGCACCATATCAAAAGAGCCCGGATAAAATGCCTGGATCAGGGAAGCGGCAATAAAAGCCAGAATATAAAAATTCATGAAGACACAGAACAGATTATATTCCCGGATGAATTTCATATAATGCCGGTATCTGGGGTCAATTCTCGGAGCAGCCTCAAAAAGGATGTTGAACAGGACTGCCATTCCTCCGTACATCCAGACACAGTTTCTGGAACCGTAGTCCGGCTCTCCCTGGGGCCCCCAGTGGACCGGGATCTGGTCCGGCAGAAAAGGATAGGCGGCTGCCAGAACCAGAAAAATAAAAACCGTGATCCCGATACAGAGAAATCTTCTTGTTTTAACGCTCATTCTGTCTCCTCCTGTTTTTCTTTCAGATCCATCATCCAGCGGATGATGTCGTCAATGACCGAAGTGTTGAGGGAGTACTGAATATATTTTCCTTTTTTCTCCTCGTCCACCAGGCCGGACTGTTTCAGTATGCCCAGATGATGGGAGACGGTGGCCCCGGTCATCTGAAAGCATCCGGCAATCTCACCGGCGTACATGGGGCCGGTTTTCAGAAGATTCAGGATTTCCCGGCGGGTGGGATCCGAAAGCGCCCGGAAGGTGTCTGCAAAGGCCATGACGGTTCCCCTCCTTTCATTCATGGGCATGACCGGAAAACTGCGGGTGGTGTGGTTTATATTTAGATGATTTTCTAAATGTATGACGAAAGCGTATCATGAATGCCTGAGTTATGTCAAGAAGAATCCATCTGGAAAATACAGGGGAAATATGATAAGATAGTCCAAAATCAGTATTTTGCGGGGAAATGCCTATGCCGGAAGAAAAATTTCGCAATAAGATTTCCTGGATGATGTTTCTTCTGAGTCTGTCGGTCATCTGGGTTCATTCCTACAACATTGCCCTGTTCGCAGGAGAAGGACCTTATGAAGGGATCTGGGCTGCTGCGGACCGGATCGAAACCTTTGTGTCTGTGGCCGTGGGACAGACAGCGGTCCCAGGTTTCTTTCTGCTGTCTTCCTATCTGTTTTTCAGAACCTATTCCCCTGCGGTGCTGGCCAGAAAATGGAAAGAGCGGGCATTCAGTGTGCTGCTTCCGTATTTTATCTGGAACAGTCTGTATTATATGGGGTATGTGACTGCCACACGGATGCCGTATATCCGGGAGCTGGTGGGAAAAACGCCGGTTCCCCTTGATGCAGGGGAATACCTGAATGCCATCCTTCATTACAGCTATGCCCCGGTATTCTGGTATCTGTATCAGCTGATTCTTCTGATCATCCTCTCTCCGGCCATTTATATTCTGGTGAAAAACAGGATCGCGGGGCTGATCTGGCTGGCCATACTTCTTCTGGCGGTCCATTTCCGGTGGGATATGCAGCATCCCAATACAGATGCGCTGACCTATTATTCCGCAGGGGCCTGGGCTGCCGTTCACGGGAAAAAGTCGGTGGAAGCTGCCTGGAACAGAAGGCGGGGAATTTCAGGCGCTCTGGTTTTCTTCCTGGCAGCCATATGCTTTTTTTTCTCACGGAATCCGGCAGGAGATGTGCTGTGGACGGTTTTGTACCGGGCAGCGGCACCGGCTGCCCTGTGGCTGCTGCTTCCTGAAAACAGACTTTTTCAGGCCAGACCCTGGATGAAAATGAGCCTGTATCTGTATGCCATTCATTATGTCATTGTACGGTTTATCAATAAAGGAGGCGCGGCTGCCGTCATGCGGATGACGGAGCGGGAAGACATAAGGAGTCTGGCGGCACTGGGCATGTATTTCCTGCTTCCGGCAGCTGTGCTGCTGGCGGCGTATGTGTCTGCAAAGATTCTCGGGAATTTTGTGCCGGGACTCTGGCGTGCCCTGTCGGGAGGAAGAAGCCTGAAATAGAAGAAGAGGCAAAAGAAAACCAGAGCGGCAGAGCAGGAAAGAAACAGAAACAGACGCTTGCAGAGAAAACAGGAGAATGCGATGCTGGAGGAGCTGAAAACATTTGCCGCTGTGGTGCGGTATAAAAATTTTACAAGAGCAGGCGAGGTGGTCGGGCTGTCTCAGCCGGGAGTAAGTGCTCACATACACAGGCTGGAAACCTATTTCGGAGCCAGTCTGGTGACCAGAAGCGCGAAAGGCCTGAAGATCACCGATGAAGGCATGAAAGTATACCGCAGTGCCACGGAGATCCTGAAAATCATTGAGGATACCGGGCGGGAAATCCGGAACGGGTCCGGGCAGGTCAGCGGTCATCTCCGGATCGGAGGAACGCTGACCATAGGAGAATGTGTGCTTCCCGGACTGATGGGACAGTTCCGGGAACGGTATCCCGGCGTTCATCTGGAACTGACGGTGGAAAATACCATGCTTATCCGGAAAATGGTCCGGGAAGAGCAGGTGGAGCTGGGCTTTGTGGAAGGGATCCACCAGAGTGATGAATTTGATGAGGGATATTTTATGGAAGACTCCCTGGTGCTTCTGACTTCCGCCACCCATCCGCTGGCATCCGAAAACAGGATCGTTCCATCGATGCTGGAAGATGAGGACTGGATTGCCAGAGAGGAGGGTTCCGGAACCAGAGAGTATCTGGACCTGTATCTTACATCCAACCGGATCCGGCCCAGGACCCTGACGGTTCTGGGAAGCAACTACGCCATGAAGGAAGCGGTCCGCAACAACATGGGCATCACCATTGCGTCTTCCCTTCTGGTCAATGAGAATGATGAGATCCGGATGCACCGGTTTGCCAAGGAATACGCCCGCCCGTTTTATCATATCACCAAGAAGAACAGGAATCTGAGTCAGGCGGCCAGGCTGTTCCTGCAGATGATTGAAGGAGAAAAACCATAATGCTGGAAAAATATGACTGGGAAGAAGAACGGTGTCCGTCCGGATGCCGTCCTGCGGGATATGGCGGAGAGATCCGTCCGGAAGGACAGGAAAAAGGCAGGACCCGGAGTCAGGAAGGCCCGGGACAGAATGTGCGGCAGGCCGTTGAGGCGTTTGACCGTCTGCTTTCCGCGGATGACAGGGACGGGGCAGCTCTTTGCCTGGAACAGTGGCTTGACCGTTTCCGCAGGGAAGGAAACTGGTCCGGACAGGTGACCATCCTCAATGAGATGATGGGATTCTACCGGAATACGGGAGAAAAGGAGAAAGGCCTTAAGGCAGTGCAGGATGGCCTCCGGCTGGTTCGGGAACACCGTCTCGGGGAAACGGTCAGCGGCGGGACCACGTATGTGAATGCGGCAACCACGCTGAAAGCCTTCGGAAGAACGGCGGAAGCAATGCCGTATTACGAGCAGGCCTTCCGCGTGTACGGGCAGCTTCTGGACCGGAGGGACTACCGGTTTGGCGGCCTGTTCAACAACATGGCCCTGGCCTGGGAAGAACTGGGAGAATACCGGAAGGCAGAGGCATACTGGAAACAGGCGCTGGAAATTCTGGAACGCCTGGTGCCGGGAAGCATTCCCGAACTGGCCGTGACCTGGGTCAGTCTGGCCTGCCTCTATGAAAAATGGGAAAAGCCGGAGCTGGCGGATGAATGTCTTGTGAAGGCAGCCGGATACTTCCATTCTCCGGATTCGGTCCACGACGGATACTATGCGTTCAACTGCAGAAAATGTGCGGACATATTCGGCCATTTCGGGTATTTCCGGATGCGCCGGGAACTTCTGAAAGAAGCTGAAAGAATTTACGGGGAGGGGCGGCCGGAATGAAAGGGCTGGAACTTTCTGAAAGATTTTTTGAAGAATACGGAAGACCCATGCTCAGGGAGCAGTTCCCGGAATATGAAAATGTTATTGCTGCCGGACTTGCGGGAGAAGGATCCGACTGCTTCGGATATGATGATGAAATTTCCAGGGACCATGATTTTGAGGCAGGATTCTGCCTCTGGATCCCCGATGCACTGGAACGGGAGCTGGAGTTCCGGCTGTCCCGTGCCTACGGAAAACTGCCGGAAGAATTCATGGGAGTCCGGCGGGCCAGGCAGAGTCTCTGGGGAGGAAACCGCCGCGGCGTAATTCTCACCGGGGAATTTTACAGCAGATTCACCGGGCGGCCGGGGCTTCCTGAAAGTCCCGCAGAATGGCTGAACACGCCGGAATACAGTCTGGCCTGTGCCGTCAACGGCCGGGTCTTTTACGATCCCGCCGGGGAGTTCACAGCTGTGCGTGAGGAGCTTCAGAGAGGATATCCGGAAGATGTAAGAATCAAGAAGATCGCGGCCAGAGCGGCTCTGATGGCCCAGTCCGGCCAGTACAACTATCCGCGGTGCACAAAGCGGGGAGAATACGGGGCAGCAGCCATGGCCCTTCATGAGTTTACGGAAAACGGTCTTTCCATGATCTTTCTTCTGAACCGGAAATACATGCCGTATTACAAATGGGCTTTCCGGGCAGGAAAGGAACTGGAGAGTCTGACGGAGCAGGTGAGGAAGCTGGAGAGTCTGATCTGCGGGACGGCTGCGGATCCGCAGGTTGCAGTGGAAGAAATCTGCAGAGATGTCATCGGAGAAATGCGCCGTCAGGGACTGACAGACGGTTCCTGGGACTATCTGGAACCCCATGCCATGGAGGCCATGGAGAGGATCCGGGACGGAAACCTCCGGAATATGCATGTAATGGAAGGATAAAACCCAGAAAGGTACCGGAGAATTCCTGAAAAACCTCTTGCATTAGAAAATATTCTATGATATACTTAAAAAGCTGTTCTATGGGAACAGGTATCAGTGATGAAACGTGACTGTCAGTCATGTACCATAAAAAGAAGAGGTGAAAATCATGAAAGAGGGAATCCACCCAAATTACTATCAGGCCAAAGTCGTTTGCAACTGCGGTAATGAATTTGTAACTGGTTCTACCAAGAAGGACATTCACGTAGAAATCTGTTCCAAATGCCATTCATTCTATACCGGTCAGCAGAAGGCTGCTTCCGCTCGCGGACGTATTGAAATGTTCAACCGTAAGTATGGTATGAAAACAGACAAATAAGGTTTGATTAAGCAAGGTTGAGCTTTTGGAGCATTCTGAAAACTCAGCCTTTTTTTCATATTACGGAAAAGATCCCGTTTTCGGAAAACGGCAGAGCTTTTCCGGAAGGCAATGACCTGCCCGGAACCCGCAGCTGTGCGCAGATGGTCCGGAAGGATCCGAAACGGTTCCGGAAGCAGGATACAGGAGGAAAAACATTGAAGTATTCCGGCATCGGAGGACAGGCGGTCCTGGAAGGCATCATGATGAAAAACAAAGACAGCTACGCAACGGCTGTCAGAAAGCCCGACGGAACCATTACTGTAAAAAAAGACACCTATGTGAGTCTGACTGAAAAAGTGAAATTTTTTGCGCTGCCGTTTGTCCGGGGCATTTTCAGCTTTGCGGATTCCATGATTCTGGGTATGCGTACCCTGACATGGTCCGCCAGTTTTTTTGAAGATGATGAAGAAGAGGAAGAACCCGGAAAGATAGAAGCATTTCTGATCCGTATTTTCGGGGAAAAGCTGGAAGAGGTGCTGATGTCCGCGGTCATGGTATTTTCCGTTCTGATGGCAGTGGGGATTTTTATGGTTCTTCCGCTTCTGATTGCGGGCATTTTCAGGAAGTTCGTGGCATCAGAAACGGTCATGGCGATTCTGGAAGGCCTGATCCGGATCTGTATTTTTATCGGATATATCAAAATCATTTCCAGAATGCCGGATATCCGCAGAACATTCATGTACCACGGCTCGGAACATAAATGCATCAACTGTCTGGAGAGCGGACTGGTTTTAAACGTGGAGAATGTGAGAAAAAGCTCCAAGGAACATAAACGGTGCGGAACCAGTTTCCTGCTGTTTGTCATGGTCATCAGCATTCTGTTTTTCATGGTCATCCGTGTGGAGACGGTCTGGCTGAGGATCCTCAGCAGGATTCTTCTGGTGCCGGTGATCGCCGGAGTTTCCTATGAAGTGCTTCGTCTGGCCGGACGCAGCAATTCGAAAATCATGGATCTGGTGAGCAGACCCGGCATGTGGATGCAGGGACTGACCACAAAAGAGCCGGATGATTCCATGATTGAAGTAGCCATTGCGGCAGTGGAAGAGGTGTTTGACTGGAGGGCATATCTGGAAGAAAACTTTCCGGAGACGTATCCGGCCGGCTCTCTGTCCGGAAATCAGGAGAAAACGGAATGACGGACGGAACACAGGAAAACAGAACGGACAGGAAGCAGGCAGGGAAGACCTGGAGACAGATCCTGGAAGACGGAAAAAGGACACTGAAAGAATCAGGCATTGCAGAGTACGATCTGGATGCCTGGTATCTGTTTGAAAAGGCATTTCATATGGATAAGGCCCGGTTTCTTATGGATGCGTCCGGAAAGGCGGAACCGGCAGAGGCGGAACTGGAGGAATATGAAGCCATGCTGAAAAAACGCGCTTCCCGGATGCCGCTGCAGCATATTCTGGGAAGTCAGGAATTCATGGGCATGGAATTCAGAGTCAGCTGCCATGTGCTGATTCCCAGACAGGATACGGAAACCCTGGTGGAAACTGTGCTTCAGGAAAACAGGGACCGGGACAAAGAGGTGCTGGACATGTGCACGGGCTCCGGCTGCATTGCCGTGAGTCTGGCAGCCCTGGGAAAATACAGGCATGTGGACGCCGCGGACATTTCGGAAGAAGCCCTTCTGGTGGCGGAAGAAAACGGAAAGCAGCTTCCGGAAAATCAGAGGGTGAGATTCCGCAGAAGCGATCTGTTTTCCGCGTTTCTGCCGGAAGAAACCTATGACATTATTGTATCCAATCCGCCCTACATTCCCACGTCTGTCATAGACGGACTGGAACCGGAGGTACGGGATTTCGAACCGAGAAGAGCCCTGGACGGCGAGGAGGACGGACTTCTGTTCTACCGCCGCCTGGCAGAGGAAAGTACAGGGCATCTCCGGGACGGGGGCCGCATCTACATGGAAATCGGGTATGATCAGGGAGAAGAGGTCTCCCGGATTTTCGCCGGCAGGGGGTTTGACCATATCAGGGTGATTCAGGATCTGACAGGAAAAGACAGGGTCGTCTGCGGAACGTGGCATTCCCGGCAGACGTCAGGTGAAAAAAGACAGGAGGTTTAAAATGTTTGACCGTTTGGATGACATTGTAAAACATTACGAGGAGCTGATGCTGGAACTGAACAATCCGTCTGTGACAGAAGACCAGAGAAGATTCCGTAAACTTATGAAGGAACAGTCTGATCTGACTCCTCTTGTGGAAACATATACAGAATACAAGAAAATGAAGCAGAACGTCGAAGACAGCCTGACGTTTCTGGAAGAAGAGAACGATGAGGAAATGCGGGAACTGGCCAAGGAAGAACTTTCCGAGAGCAGGAAGAAAATCGAGGAACTGGAACAGAAGCTGAAGGTCCTGCTGCTTCCCAAGGATCCCAACGATGACAAAAACGTAATCGTGGAAATCCGTGCCGGCGCCGGCGGAGACGAAGCTGCACTGTTTGCGTCGGAGCTTTACCGGATGTATGTCCATTATGCGGAACGCCAGAGATGGAAAGTGGAACTGATCAACGTCAGTGAAAGCGGCATCGGCGGCATGAAGGAAGTGGAATTCATGATCAACGGACAGGGGGCATATTCCAAGCTGAAGTACGAAAGCGGCGTCCACCGTGTGCAGAGAGTGCCGGAAACAGAATCCGGCGGAAGAATTCACACGTCCACAGCCACGGTTGCCATCATGCCGGAAGCAGAGGAAGTGGATGTGGTCATTGATGACAAGGACGTGCGGATCGATGTGATGCGTGCATCCGGAAACGGCGGACAGTGTGTCAACACCACAGACTCGGCAGTCCGTCTGACCCATATTCCCACGGGAATCGTAATTTACAGCCAGACAGAGAAATCACAGCTTCAGAATAAGGAAAAAGCATTCCGGCTTCTGCGCTCCAAATTATATGACATGGAAATGGAAAAACGTCAGAACGAAGAGGCGGAAGCACGGCGCAGCCAGATCGGAACCGGGGACCGTTCCGAAAAGATCCGTACCTACAACTTCCCCCAGGGACGCGTGACAGAGCACAGGATCAAGCTGACCCTTTATAAAATCGACTCTGTCATGGACGGGGATCTGGACGAACTGATTGACAGCCTGATTGCTGCGGATCAGGCGGCAAAGCTGGCAAAAATGAACGAAGAATTATAATTCCGGCGAAATCCCGGATGCCGGGGAGGAAAGCCGCATATGGATACAGAATTTTACAGACGCGTGGGAATCGTATGCCGCAGGATTCCCCGGGGGAAGGTGGCGACTTACGGACAGATCGCCCTTCTCTGCGGGAAACCGGGAAATTCCAGACAGGTGGGGTTCGCTCTGCGGAATCATCTGGCAGGAGAAGTACCGGCTCACCGGGTGGTCAGTTCCCGGGGCATTCTGAGCGGCGCATTTCATTTTGAAACCTGCGACCTTCAGAAAATCCTGCTGACGGAAGAGGGGGTCACCGTGCTGTGGACTCCCGGAGGATGGCAGACGGATCTCAAAAAGTTCGGATGGAAAAATACAATGGAAGAGGCATTGGAACTGAAGCAGGAGTTTGAAAAGACATGATGAAAAAATTATATCTGATCGGAGGAACCATGGGGGTCGGCAAGACCGCGGTGGGCCAGACGCTGAAAAGAAAACTGCCGGACAGTGTGTTCCTTGACGGAGACTGGTGCTGGGACATGCATCCGTTCCGGGTAACAGAGCACGCGAAGATCATGGTAATGGACAATATCTGCTATCTTCTGAAAAACTTTCTCCGGAGCCCGGATTATAAATCTGTGATCTTTTCCTGGGTGATGCATGAACAGGGAATTATCGATGAAATTGTGGAAAGAACCGCTGCATGGGACGTGGAAGTGGTGAAACTCTCTCTGGTCTGCAGGGAAGATGTGCTGCGGGCGCGCCTTCAGAGGGATATTGATGCGGGAATCCGGGAGCCGGATATCCTGGAGCGCAGCCTGGTCCGTCTCCCGTTTTACAGACATCTGGATACCATAAAGATTGATGTCTCCGATATGACTGTCGGAGAAGCTGCAGAATTTATCAGCAGAATGTAGGAGAAACGGGCAGAGGATTCTTTGGCGGAAAGAAAAACCGGGGACAGGATTGCCGGAAGGAAAACACAGGAAAGTATAAAAGACAGCGGCGGCAGAACAGAAACAGAAAATACCCCGGCAGGATGCACGGAAACGGACCATGCCATCCTGCCGGGGTATTCTGCATTCCGTGAGGTCAGGATATTCCGGAAAAGAAAGTTACAGGACAAACCTCTGCCATTTTCCGCTGCGGTAGCGGATGATGAAGCAGACCGCCCGCACCAGCCAGTCGATGGTCATGGCCACCCAGACGCCGAAGACACCCATATGGAGGACTGTTCCCAGAAGGATGCTGAAGCCGAAACGGAAAATCCACATGGATAAAACAGAAAGGATCATGGTAACCTTTACATCAGCGGCAGCCCGGAGCGTATTGGGAAGTGTAAAGGAAAACGGCCATATGGTGACGACACAGGCAGAATGCCAGAGGAGAATCTGCACGGCATAGCCGCTGGCTTCCTCAGACAGTCCGTATATGGCCAGCACACCGGGAATGGCCAGCACCACCAGAATGTTCATGACGATCAGGCTGACATAGTCCAGGATCATCAGGCAGCGGGTATAGTATTTCACCTGGCCGAAATCTCCGGCACCGACACACTGGGCCGAAACCGTAAGAAGCGCAAATCCGATGGACATGCCGGGAAGGACGGCAAACGTCGCCACATTGTTGCAGACGGCATTGGCTGCAAGAGATGCGGTTCCGTATCCGGCCACCAGGCTGAGCACCACGATCTTTCCCAGCTGGAACATGCTGTTTTCCAGCCCGTTGGGAATTCCGATGTACAGGATTTTTCTGAGAAGAGCCCCGTCGATCCGGAACGGATAGGGATGGGGCAGATGAAGAAGGTGTTTCTGATTATTGAGAAGGCACATCATGACGATGCAGGCCACACCCCTGGAAACCAGGGTGGGAATGGCAACGCCTTCCACTCCCCGGCGGAACACAAAGATCAGAAGGGCATTTCCGCATACATTGATGGAATTCATCAGCAGGGAAGTGTTCATGGCCACTCTGGAGTTGCCCATGGAGCGGAAAATGGCGGCTCCCGCATTATACAGGGCGATCAGGGGAATGGATGCGGAGACGATCAGAAGATATACGTTGGAATTGTACATCACATCTGCTTCGATTTTTCCGAAAATGCCATGAAGAATCAGGTCTTTTCCCAGATAGCAGAGAGCCATGATGATGACGGAAAAGATCAGGGTGAAGTTGATGAGCTGGGCCGCAGCCCGGCATCCGTTTTCCGGGTCTTTTTTTCCTATGTACTGCCCGGCAATGACAGCGCCTCCGGTGGCCAGGGCAGTGAAAATATTGATAATCAGAAGCATGACGGTGTCCACCAGGGATACGCCGGACACTGCGGCTTCCCCCACCCGGGCCACCATAATGGAATCGGCCAGGCCCACAAAGGCCTGAAGAAACTGGTCAATGATCAGAGGAATGATAAGTTTTGCAAGGGATTTTCTGTCAAACATTCTCTCCAACGGAAATGCGCCTCCTTCGTAAAAATATCCGGGTCTTCTTTATGCATGTTTTTAGTTTTAGCACAATCGGAACCGGTTGGCAATGAAAACTTTCCCGGTCCTGTCCGGAAGTTAAAGAAATTCTAAAGATTCCATCATATGTTTGTAAGTTCCGCCCTTTGCAAATCCTCGGGTTTATGCTATAATGGCGGCATATAAGGGATACTGCGCCCTGCGGACAGAACGCAGAAAAAATACCCGAGAGAAGGAGATGCAATGAAAGGAATTATTCTTGCAGGCGGCAGCGGAACACGCCTTTATCCGCTGACCAAGGTGACATCCAAGCAGCTTTTGCCGATTTATGATAAACCCATGATCTATTATCCTCTTTCCGTGCTGATGGACGCCGGAATCCGGGATATCCTGATCATATCCACCCCGGACGATACGCCAAGATTTGAAGCACTTCTGGGAGACGGGCACCAGTTTGGAGTCCATCTGTCCTATGCGGTGCAGCCAAGCCCGGACGGACTGGCCCAGGCGTTTATCATCGGTGAGGAATTCATCGGAACGGATTCTGTGGCCATGGTGCTGGGAGACAATATTTTCCACGGACAGGGGCTGAAAAAGAGACTTCTTGCCGCCGCAGGAAAAGAAAAGGGAGCCACGGTATTCGGATATTATGTGGATGATCCGGAGCGGTTCGGCATCGTGGAATTCGATAAGAACGGGAAGGCAGTTTCCATCGAGGAAAAACCGGAGAAGCCCAAGTCCAACTACTGCGTGACGGGACTTTACTTCTATGACAACCGGGTGGTGGAATATGCCAAAAACCTGAAACCGTCAGCGAGGGGCGAGCTGGAGATCACGGACCTCAACCGGATCTATCTGGAGAACGGAGAACTGGATGTGACGCTTCTGGGTCAGGGATTTACCTGGCTGGATACGGGAACCCACGAATCCCTGGTGGAGGCCACCAACTTTGTAAAGACCGTGGAGACTCATCAGCACAGAAAAATCGCATGCCTGGAAGAGATCGCCTATCTGAACGGCTGGATCACCAGGGAAGCCGTGCTGGAAACCTATGAGGTACTGAAAAAGAACCAGTACGGCAAATATCTGAAGGACGTGCTGGACGGAAAATACATTGACAAGCTGCCCGGGTCCGCAGACTGATCTGCGGCTTTGTGCAGAGATTCATTCTGAGAATATATCCGGAAACAGGGCCGCGGAGCCGGAAGAATGACTCCATGATTTTGCCGGTGCGGCCGCAGGACCGGAAATGCAAAAGGAGAAACAACATGAAAATTATTGTAACCGGAGGAGCCGGCTTCATCGGCGGCAACTTTGTCCATCACATGGTAAACAAATACCCGGATTATGAGATCATCAATCTGGATCTTCTGACCTATGCCGGCAATCTGGAGACTCTGAAGCCGGTGGAGAATAAACCCAATTACAAGTTTGTGAGAGGCGATATCGCCGACAGAACGTTTGTCTTTGATCTTTTTGAAAAGGAAAAACCGGATGTGGTGGTAAACTTTGCGGCAGAGAGCCATGTGGACCGCTCTGTGGTGGATCCGGGAATCTTTGTGCGTACCAACGTCATGGGAACCACCACGCTTCTGGATGCCTGCAAGGAGTTCGGAATCAGCAGATATCATCAGGTTTCCACCGATGAGGTCTACGGAGACCTGCCTCTGGACCGTCCGGATCTGTTCTTTACGGAAGAGACTCCGCTCCATACTTCCAGCCCCTATTCCGCATCCAAAGCCAGTGCGGATCTGTTTGTGCTGGCATACCACAGAACCTTCAAGCTGCCGGTGACCATTTCCCGCTGCTCCAATAACTATGGCCCCTATCACTTCCCGGAGAAGCTGATTCCGCTGATCATCAGCCGTGCCCTGGCGGACGAAAAGCTTCCGGTGTACGGCACCGGCGAGAATGTCCGTGACTGGCTCCATGTATCCGATCACTGTGAGGCCATCGACCTGATTATCCACAAGGGACGTGTAGGTGAAGTCTACAATGTGGGCGGCCACAATGAGCGCACCAATCTGGAAGTGGTAAAGACCATTCTTCATGCCCTGGACAAGCCGGAAAGCCTGATTGAATTTGTTACGGACCGTCCCGGACATGACAGAAGATACGCCATTGATCCCACCAAGCTGGAGACAGAGCTGGGATGGAAACCGCAGTATACCTTTGATACAGGAATCCGGCAGACCATCCAGTGGTATCTGGACAATCAGGAATGGTGGAAGAACATCATCAGCGGCGAATACAGCAGCTATTTTGACAAGATGTATGGAGAAAGATTGAAATGAAAATTTTAGTGACAGGCGTCAAAGGCCAGCTGGGCCATGACGTGGTGAATGAAATGGAAAAAAGAGGCCTTACGGCTGTGGGCGTTGACATCGACGAGATGGACATCACAGACCGGGAAGCCTGCAGGAAAGTGATCACGGAAGCCGGCGTGGATGCGGTGATTCACTGCGCTGCCTATACCGCTGTGGACGCGGCGGAGGACAATGTGGATCTCTGCCGGAAAGTCAATGCTGACGGCACCAGGAACATTGCAGAGGTCTGCCGGGATCTGGACCTGAAAATGATGTATATCAGCACGGATTATGTGTTTGACGGACAGGGTACCAGGCCCTGGGAGCCGGATGACGAAAGACATCCCCTGAACGTATACGGCCAGACCAAATACGAAGGGGAGCTGGCAGTGGAAGAACTGGTGAAAAAATTCTTCACGGTCCGCATTGCCTGGGTGTTCGGCGTCAACGGAAAGAACTTCATAAAAACCATGCTGCGGATCGGAAAGGAACGGGGAGCAGCCACCGTGGTGGATGATCAGACCGGTTCTCCCACTTATACCTATGATCTGGCAAGGCTCCTGGTGGATATGATCCAGACGGAAAAATACGGCAGATATCATGCCACCAACGAAGGACTCTGTTCCTGGTACGAGTTCGCCTGTGAGATCTTCCGGGCGGCCGGCATGGATCAGGTAAAGGTAACCCCGGTTCCGTCCAGCCAGTATCCGGCGGCCAAGGCGAAAAGGCCCATGAACAGCCGCATGAGCAAGGAAAAACTGACGGAGAACGGATTTGAACGTCTTCCGGCATGGCAGGATGCGGTTGCCCGCTATTTAAAGGAGATAACCTGGTAGTCAGGTGCATATAGTGTTGCAGAAGGGGAAATTCTCCTTCTGCAATCTTATGTTCACGGAAGAGAAGAAAACGGCAGACCCTGAAGGAGTAATGAAATGGGAAAATATTTTGGTACAGACGGATTCCGCGGAGAGGCAAATGTGGATCTGACGGTGGAACATGCCTATCAGGTGGGAAGATTCCTGGGATGGTATTACGGACAGCAGAAAAAAGGAGAACGGTGCAGAATTGTCATCGGAAAGGACACCCGGCGCAGCAGCTATATGTTTGAATATTCCCTTGTGGCCGGGCTGACGGCGTCGGGAGCCGACGTATATCTTCTGCATGTGACCACCACACCCAGTGTGTCCCATGTGATCCGCACGGAAGACTTTGACTGCGGAATCATGATTTCCGCCAGCCACAATCCGTTTTATGACAATGGAATCAAGGTCATGAACGGAAACGGTGAGAAACTGGAAGAACAGGTAATCGGAGAAATCGAAAAATATCTGGATGGAGAAACAGGAGAACTTCCTCTGGCTGTCCGGGACGGAATCGGCCGGACCCAGGATTATGCCGCAGGAAGGAACCGGTATATCGGATACCTGATTTCCATAGCAACCCGTTCTTTCAAAGGCAAAAAGGTGGGAATCGACTGTGCCAACGGCAGTGCTTCTTCCGTGGCCAAAAGCGTGTTTGATGCCCTGGGAGCCGATACCTATGTGATCAACAACGAGCCCAACGGACTGAACATCAACGCTGACTGCGGTTCCACCCATATCCGCGGACTGCAGGAGTATGTCAGGGAACATCATCTGGATGTGGGATTCGCCTATGACGGAGACGCGGACCGCTGCCTGGCAGTGGACGAAAACGGAGACGTGGTGGACGGAGACAGGATCCTCTACATCTGCGGAAAGTATATGAAGGAACAGGGCGTTCTGCGGAACAATAAGATCGTTACCACGGTCATGTCCAACCTGGGACTTTACAAGGCCCTGGACAGAGAAGGCATCGGCTATGAAAAGACTGCCGTGGGCGATAAATATGTCTATGAGAACATGTCCCAGACCGGAAACTGCCTGGGAGGCGAACAGTCCGGTCATATTATATTCAGCAAGTATGCCACCACAGGCGACGGAATCCTCACATCCTTAAAGATCATGGAGGTCATGCTGGAAAAGAAGGAGACTCTTTCCAGACTGGCTTCGGAGGTGACCATCCTGCCGCAGGTACTGGAGAATGTGAGAGTCCGTGACAAAGCGGCGGCACAGGAAGACCCGGCGGTGAAAGCTGCTGTGGCAGAAGCAGAGAAGGAGCTGGGAGACGACGGCAGGATTCTTCTGCGCCAGAGCGGAACGGAACCGCTGATCCGTGTCATGGTGGAAGCGGGAACCCAGGAGATATGCCGGAAGTATGTGGACCGGCTGGGAGGTGTCCTGAAGGAAAACGGGCATCTGATCGGATAGACAGGAAAAAACAGACAGCCCCGGAGCAGTCCGGAGGCTGTTTTTTCTTTGGCGGAA
Organism: uncultured Clostridiaceae bacterium; assembly: GCA_902477765.1. Taxonomy (GTDB): domain Bacteria; phylum Bacillota; class Clostridia; order Lachnospirales; family Lachnospiraceae; genus CABSIM01. The sequence continues at coordinate 20,304 of CABSIM010000029.1, forward strand.
TCCCGTGATCCGGAGCGGCCATATCCGGCCGCTTTATGGCTGCTATATCGAATCGTTATACCTGAATGCCTTGCTATTCAAAAAGTCAGATGCTATAATGATAACCAATATGACTGCAAAGGACTGATGAATATGGGGTTGGACCTAAGAATATAACCGGATTTCCGGAGAAGAGACACAGCGTGGTCTTTCGACTCCGCAGCCGCCGACTATGATGGCAGACAGCAAAAGGAGAATCCGGCAAGACCGGAATGGCGCGGCAGCAGAAAAAACAGCCCGGCACAGGCCGGGATCATGGAAAACGGAGGAAAGAGATCATGATGAATGTAAAGAGATATCAGAGAGTACCTGTGGTGAATTACCCTGAGAGAGAGTGGCCCAATAAAGAGATCGAGAAGGCACCCATCTGGTGCAGCGTGGATCTGCGGGACGGAAATCAGGCGCTGGTGGAACCCATGGTGGTGGAAGAGAAAGTGGAGATGTTCAATCTCCTTGTGAAGCTGGGATTCAAGGAAATTGAAATCGGCTTCCCGGCGGCTTCCCAGATTGAATTCGACTTTTTAAGACAGCTGGTGGACCGGAAACTGATTCCTGATGATGTGACGGTGCAGGTGCTGACCCAGTGCCGGGAACATCTTCTCAAAAGGACCTTTGAGGCGATCCAGGGAATTCCGAAGGCTGTTGTACATATTTACAATTCCACATCCACACTTCAGAGAGATGTGGTATTCCACATGGACCGCGAAGAGATCAAACAGATCGCCCTGGACGGAGTTGCCATGGTGAAAGACTGCATGAAGGACTATGACGGAGAAGTGATTCTGGAGTATTCTCCGGAGAGCTTCACCGGTACGGAACTGGATTTTGCACTGGATATCTGCAATGCAGTACAGAGAGCCTGGGGACCGACACCGGAAAAGAAAATGATCATCAATCTGCCGTCCACGGTGGAGATGACCACGCCCAATGTGTACGCGGATCAGATTGAATGGATGAACAAGCATCTGGAAAACCGGGAAAGCATCGTTCTCAGTGTTCACCCCCACAATGACAGGGGAACCGGCGTTGCGGCGGCAGAACTTGCGCTTCTGGCCGGCGCGGACCGGATCGAGGGAACTCTTTTCGGAAACGGAGAGAGAACCGGAAACGTGGATGTGCTGACCCTGGCCTACAATATGTTTTCACAGGGAGTGGATCCCAATCTGGATCTGGGAGATGTGAAGCAGATTGCGGAAGTCTATGAACGGTGCACCAAAATGCAGATTGATCCCCGTCATCCCTATGCAGGCAAGCTGGTATTCACGGCATTTTCCGGTTCCCATCAGGATGCCATCAACAAGGGAATGCAGGCACTTATGGAACGCCAGAGCAAGGTATGGCAGGTGCCTTATCTGCCCATTGATCCGTCGGATATCGGCCGCGAGTACGAGCCGGTGGTCCGCATCAACAGCCAGTCCGGAAAAGGCGGCGTAGCTTTTGTCATGGACAGCTGCTACGGCTTCAAGCTTCCCAGGGGAATGCACAAAGAGTTTGCGGATATTATCCAGAAAATCGCCGAAAAGCAGGGTGAAGTTGCTCCGGAACAGATCATGGCGGAATTCCGGGAGAACTATATCGAAAAGAAAGAGCCATACCATTTCCGTAAATGCAAGCTGACAGATCATGAATACGGCGATGAGTTCACAACGGTCGCTGTCATCACATACACGGACCACGGTGTGGAAAAACAGTTCGAAGGCGTGGGCAACGGTCCCATCGATGCGGTGCAGAGAGGACTGGAAGAGGAACTTGGCATCAACATCAAGGTGCTGGATTACAGCGAACATGCGCTGACTTCCGGCTCCGGCGCACAGGCTGCTTCCTATATTCATATGATGGATCAGAAGAGCGGCCGCGTCACCTATGGTGTGGGCATCAGTTCCAACATTACCAGAGCGTCGCTGAGAGGTATTTTCAGTGCCGTCAACCGGCTGTTCGGCTGATTCCGGCCGGAATCCTTCAGAAAATGGCATAATACGGCTTCCGGAAAGATCTGACAGGAAATTTCAGAACAGAGGAAAATGTGAGAGCAGGCCCTGCGGCGCATGGATATGCGCCTGCAGGGCTTTTCTGCGGATGCAGCTGCAGAAAAGAATGCAGATGCAATCAGCTTCCTGTTGACTTTTCATGGAGTTCCCATTATAATGAACAATGTTCATATTGAGGTGGATAAATGAATACAATTGTAACATCAAAAGAGGAGATTCTGAAAACCAGCCGGGAGCTGATACGGAAACAGGGGTGGGATGCGGTCAGCATCCGCTCGGTTGCGTCGGCCTGCGGGGTATCAGTGGGCTCCATCTATAATTATTTTGATTCCAAAACGGCACTGGTAAGTGCCGCGGTAGAGAGCGTCTGGTGTGAAATTTTTCACCGTCCGGAGGATGCGGCCGTGTTTCAGGACACCAGGGCCTGCATTGTCTGGATATATGAACGTATGGAATACGGATGCAGGCAGTATCCGGGTTTCTTTACCCTTCATTCTCTCGGCTTCATGCGGGAGGGCAGGTCCGACGGAAAACAGAAAATGCAGCAGACCTGGCAGCATATTCTGGACGGGCTGTGTTCTGTTCTGAAACGGGATGCCGCAATCCGGCCCGGTGCCTTTACGGAAGAATTCACACCGGAAAAATTTGCGGATGTTCTGTTTTCGCTGATGCTGTCCGCACTGCTGCGCCAGGATTATGACCCTTCGGCGGTGCTGGAGATTATCCGAAGGACTCTGTACTGAAATTTTTGCAGGTCCGTTCCGGAGGAAAAGAGTTCCGGCAGCGGACTTTTTTTGCCCCGGAAAATGAACAATGTTCAGAACCGAGTGAAATGATGAGGAAAGATACAGAGGAAAAAGAAAAATCCGGTATCCGAGCCGGTTTTTCCGTATTCCGGAAAAAAGGAAAGAGTAAGGAGGAGATATGATGATGCAGGCAGCTGCAGAAACTTTGTTTGATGCTGTATATCTGATTTCAGTTGCGGCCATCGGGATTCTGATGATCCGGGGCAGCAGGGGAAACCGCCAGTTCCGCCTGTTTGGCTGGATGGCTGTGATACTGGGGGCGGGAGACGCGTTTCATCTGGTTCCCCGGGCACTGGCCCTGTGTACCACGGGACTGGAAAATTATACGGCTGCCCTGGGACTTGGAAAGTGGATCACTTCTGTGACAATGACCGTTTTTTATGTGCTGCTCTATTATGTCTGGAGGCTGCGGTACAGGATCAGAGGACAGAGGGGCCTCACTGCCGCCGTATACGCTCTGGCAGGCGTTCGGATTGCGCTGTGCATGCTGCCCCAGAACCGGTGGCTCAGCGACGATGCCCCTGTTTTCTGGGGAATCGTCCGAAATATTCCCTTTGCTCTTCTGGGACTTCTGATTATCATATTGTTTTACCGCAGTGCAGCAGGAAATAAGGACAGGGCATTCCGATGGATGTGGCTGACCATTGTGCTGAGTTTCGGCTTCTATATTCCGGTGGTGCTCTGGGCGGATACCATTCCTCTGGTGGGAATGCTGATGATTCCCAAGACATGCGCCTATGTGTGGACGGTGCTCATCGGATACCGGGCCATGAAGCGGGAATGCGGCTGAGAGAGGAATCACGTTTCACAGGACCGCGGAAAGCAAGAAAAAAGCAAGGTTTCCGTCTGAACCTGCCGGAGTTTTTTATGGTATGATAAGAACAAATCAGGCGGAGGTGGAGACATTGAATGAAAATCATATCGTTCACCGGAGGGTGCTCGATTATGCATATGCAGACACAGATACGCTGTTCCGGGATTTTGAGATTTCCCGGCAGGGCTACAGCGATGAGCAGGTGGAAAAAAGCCGTGCCCGGTTCGGGAAAAATATTCTGACAGGCAGGGCATCGGACACGGTATTCTACCGTCTGAGAAGGGCATTCATCAATCCATTTGCGGTTATTCTTCTTGTACTGGCAAGTATTTCGTTTGTGACAGATGTGCTTCTTGCATCAAATTTCAGCCGTGACATGACCACGGTGGTGATTATTCTATGCATGCTGCTGATCAGCGGCATCATACGTTTCATTCAGGAAATGCGGGCGAAACGCATTGCGGACCGTCTGACGGGAATGATCGCATCCAATGTACTGGTGCGCAGGAACGGCAGATGGACGGGGATTTCCTCAACAGAGCTGGTGGTGGGGGACTGGGTCCGGCTGTCGGCAGGAGACCGTGTTCCGGCTGATATCCGGCTGACGGCAGTGAGCGATCTGTTCGTTTCCCAGTCAGTCATCACAGGAGAAAGCGCGGTGCTGGAGAAAAATACCCGCATTCCTGTTCATGGACGGACCGGCTCTTATGCGGAATACAGCAACATGGTCTTTATGGGTTCATCCGTCACCGGAGGCAGCGGTGAGGGAATTGTGCTTGCAGTGGGAAGAGATACCGTCTACGGCGGCTTTTCAGCGGCAGAATCCGGGCTGAAAAAAGGCTTTGACCAGGGAGCGAATTCCATTGCATGGGTGCTCATCCGTTTTATGGCAGTTCTGATTCCGGTGGTATTTATCGCCTGCGGACTGACCAAAGACAGCTGGTTTTCCGCGTTTCTGTTTGCGCTGTCCGTGGCTGTGGGACTGACTCCGGAAATGCTTCCCATGGTGATCAGCGCGTGTCTGGCCAAGGGAAGTGCGGCCATGGGGAAAAAACAGACCGTGGTAAAAAACATGAATGCCATGCAGGGATTCGGAAGCATGGACATTCTGTGTGTGGATAAAACCGGAACTCTGACCGGTGACACCATTCTTCTGGAGTACTACATGGACATTCTGGGCAACGAGAGTCAGAAGGTCCTGGATCTCGCCTATCTCAACAGTCTGTACCATACAGGCGTCAGGAATCATCTGGACAATGCAGTTCTCAGATACCGGAATATGCCGGGCAGCGAAGCGCATTTCCGGGAACTGGCGGAACAATACCGGAAGCTGGATGAGCTTCCCTTTGACTATGAACGGAGAATTGCCAGCATTCTTGTGAAAAACGGGGAAGAGAATCTGCTTGTTGTCAAAGGAAGCGTCGACGAAGTATGCAGCCGGTGCAGCCGCGCGGAATACAGAGGCAGGCGCTGCTTCATGGAGTCCGATGGAAGGGCAGGCGTTCATGCCGTTGTGGATGAGATGCTGGAAGACGGAATGAAGGTTCTGGCGGTGGCCTGTAAACCTCTGGAACGGGAACAGCTGGAACCGGAGGATGAAAAGGATCTGATTCTTCTGGGATATCTTGGCTTTTTTGATGCGCCAAGACAGACTGCGGCCGCGGCCATCGGCAGGCTGCAGAAACTTCATGTGGGAATCCGGGTGCTGACCGGAGATCAGAGGGATACAGCCGTCTCCATCTGCCGGCGGCTTGGGATTGATACGGCACAGACCCTGACCGGACGGGAACTGGAATTGCTGACCGATAACGAGATTCCGGTGAAAATCGAGCGCACCACCGTGTTTGCGGAACTGTCACCCAAACAGAAGGTACAGATCCTGCAGGTGCTTCAGGCCAACGGCCATACGGTGGGCTTCCTTGGGGACGGAATGAACGATCTGCCTGCCATGGCAGAGGCGGACGTGGGAATATCGGTGGATACCGCAGCGGAGGCGGTCAGGGAAAGTGCCGATGTGGTGCTGATGAAAAAAGACCTGAATGTACTGGAGGAAGGAATCCGGGAAGGCCGGAAAGCTTTTTCCAATGTATCCAAATACATCAGAATCACGGCATCCTCCAATTTCGGCAACATTTTTTCCATTGTGATTGCCGGGGTGTTTCTTCCGTTTTTCCCCATGACTTCTGTACAGCTTCTGCTGCTGAATCTGCTGTACGATATTCTGTGTCTTGTTCTGCCGTGGGATCATGTGGATCAGGAGACATGCGCACGGCCGCTGGAATGGTCCGGCAGAACCCTGGGACGTTTCATGCGGTTCTTCGGACCCATCAGTTCTTTTTTTGATATCCTCACCTTTGGATATCTGTTTTTTATTCTCTGTCCGGAAGTATGCGGAGGAAGCTTTGCTTTCCTGGCAGGCAGGGATGAGCAGCTCCGTTTTGTGGCCATGTTTCAGACCGGATGGTTTCTGGAATCCATGTGGACGCAGGTGCTGATCCTTCACCTGCTGCGCACGCCCCAAGTGCCGCTGGTTCAGAGCCGGCCTTCACGTCCGGTGATGGCCGTCACGCTGCTGGGAACGCTGCTGTTTACCATTCTGACGTTTACCGCCGCAGGGTCTCTGGTTGGACTGACAGCCATGCCTCCTTCCTATTTCGGGTTCCTGACCATAATCGTACTGCTGTATCTGCTCTGGGTCATGCTGGCCAAAAAATGGTATATCGGCCGGTATCATGAGCTGCTTTGAGAAAGGAGGGACCTGGGATGAAAAAACATGTTGGTTTTGTCAGTCTGGATTCCTCCCTTGCAGGATGGCTTTCAGAGAAACTGCGTATCTCAGCACCGGACACTCCTGCCGCCGGGGAACTGATGGAAGGACTTGCGGAACTGATGGACGGCAGATCCAGCTCCCTCATTCTGGAACTGGACGGGCAGCAGCCTTCACCGCCTGCCGGCAGCATGATCCGCTGCGGGGCGCTTTCCATTGATCTGAGGCTGCGCAGAGTCAACCGGGACGGAACGGAAATCTCGCTGACACCCAAAGAGTTTGATATTCTGTATTTTCTGGCCCGCAACCGGGGAGAGGTGTTTACCAAAGAACAGATCTATCAGGCTGTGTGGGAAAATGATTACCTGCTGGATGACAGCAATATCATGGCCTTTATCAGAAAACTCCGGAAGAAAATTGAACCGGATCCGGATGCCCCCAGATATATCCTGACCATCTGGGGCATCGGGTATAAATTCAACGACAGGCTGTAATTGAAATTCCTTACTGAATCGCAAGAAATTCGCAAGGTTTTAACCATGTGATTTTTCCTGCGATTTTTTTATTATACAGGAGACGCCGTTCCATGTATAACACAATGCTCCCTGGGGAGCGCACTGCAGCGGAAAGGAAAATGCCGCTGCAGCGGCCTTCCTCAGGGGGGAGAATTCCGCAGTGGGGACCCCCTTTTTATACTGGCACAGGATAAAAGGAGGAACCGTCTGCCGGGATGTACCTGGAACCCGCCGAAAAACAATTTTCAGGGAAGGAGAGTGCAGCATGGATTTTACCTGTATATTTTTTGGAATTCTTTTTGTGATCTCGGGACTCTGGTTTGCCTGCGGGAAAGGACACATTCATCTGGCTGCGTGGAAACATATGCCGCAGGAAGAAAAAGATAAGATCAGAATCAGACCTCTCTGCCGCAATATCGGTGAGATCATTGCTCTGAGCGGCATTATTTTTCTGTTCAAGGGGTTTTGGACAGGGTTTGAAAATCACTGGTTTGCGGCTGCAATGACCGGCTGGCTGGTCATCGCGGGAATTGATGTTGTCTACATAGCAAAAAGCCGGCGCTATTGCCGTAATTAAATTCAAGGAGGTAAGACCGATGAGCAGAAAAAATGAACGTATCATGGCCCGTCAGGCGGCAGAAAAAGCTGTTGTCCGCGACAGGCAGAACCGCCGCATCCAGCATGCGGCAGAAACTCCCATAAAGACGGTTCTGGAAGAGCTCCATACCGCGCTTTGCGGTCTTGATGCCGAAACGGTAATCAGCAACCGCAGTATGTATGGAAATAACAGAGTGACCCATGAGAAGAAGAAATCTCTGGCAAAACGGCTGGCCGGTGCATTTGTGAATCCCTTTACCGCCATTCTGTTCTGTCTGGCTCTTGTTTCCACAATGACAGATATGATTTTCCCGAGTTTTTCTCTTTTCGGAAGTGTCCCGGAAGATTTTGACTGTCTGACAGTGGTGATCATTCTCACAATGGTACTGATTTCCGGAACGCTGCGTTTCGTGCAGGAATCCAGAAGCGGCAATGCGGCGGAAAAACTGCTGGCCATGATCACCACCACGTGTACGGTGACGCGCAGAGGAAAAGAAAAGACAGAACTTCCCATGGATGATCTGGTGGCCGGTGATATTGTGCATCTGTCTGCCGGTGATATGATTCCGGCGGATGTGCGCATTCTGGAGGCCAGGGATCTGTTTGTCAGTCAGTCGGGTCTTACAGGGGAAAGTGAACCCGTGGAAAAAACGCCCTGTGTCAGCAGTCCGCAGGAAAACATAACGGATTATTCCAACATTGCCTTTATGGGGAGCAATGTGGTTTCAGGAAGTGCCGCGGCTGTGGCAATATGCGTGGGTGATAACACTCTGTTTGGCTCCATGGCATCCGCCGTTGCGGGGGAAGCGGCAGAAACCAGTTTTACCAAAGGCGTCAATGCGGTTTCCTGGGTGCTGATCCGGTTTATGCTGGTTATGGTTCCGCTGGTCTTTTTTATCAACGGCATCACCAAAGGAGACTGGCTGGACGCCTTCCTGTTCGGCATTTCCGTGGCAGTCGGACTGACGCCGGAGATGCTGCCCATGATTGTGACCACCTGTCTGGCCAAGGGGGCGGTATCCATGAGCAGAAAACAGGCCATTGTCAAGAATCTCAATTCCATCCAGAATTTCGGAGCGATTGATATTCTGTGCACGGATAAGACCGGCACGCTGACCCGGGATAACGTTGTTCTGGAATATCATCTCAATGTAAACGGAGAAGACGATACGAGAGTGCTGCGCCATGCGTATCTCAACAGCTATTTTCAGACCGGCTACAGGAATCTGATGGACCTTGCGATCATTCACAGGACGGAAGAGGCAGAAGCAGAAGATCCGGGACTGACAGATCTGTCGGAGAACTATGTGAAAGTAGATGAAATCCCGTTTGACTTCAGCCGCAGGCGTCTGACCACGGTCGTCCAGGACAAGAACGGGAAAACACAGATGGTCACCAAAGGGGCTGTGGAGGAGATGCTTTCCATCTGTTCATTTGCCGAATACGACGGAGAGGTACAGCCGCTGACCGACGAAGTGCGGCGCCGCATTCTTGAAACCGTGGATGATCTCAATGACAAGGGATTCCGTGTTCTTGCCATTGCACAGAAAAGCAATCCGTCTCCGGCAGGCTCCTTCGGCGCAGAGGATGAGAGAGATATGGTGCTGATGGGATACCTGGCTTTCCTGGATCCGCCCAAGGAATCTGCCGCGGATGCTGTCAGGGCACTGAAAAATCATGGCGTGGTCACAAAAATTCTGACCGGAGACAATGACAAAGTGACCCGCACCATCTGCAGACAGGTGGGCCTGAAGGTTCCCAACATGCTGCTTGGATCCGATCTGGAAAAAATGAATGATGCGGAGCTGGCCAGAGCAGCGGAAGATACGGATGTGTTTGCAAAGCTGACGCCGGATCAGAAGGCGCGTGTGGTTTCTGTTCTGCGGGAAAACGGACACACGGTCGGGTTCATGGGCGACGGAATCAACGATGCCGCTGCAATGAAAGCTTCTGACATCGGTATTTCGGTGGACACCGCCGTGGATGTGGCAAAGGAGTCTGCCGACATCATTCTTCTGGAAAAGGATCTGATGGTTCTGGAACAGGGAATCATAGAAGGCCGGAAGACGTATGCCAACATGATCAAGTATATCAAGATGACGGCATCCTCCAATTTCGGCAATATGTTTTCAGTGCTGGCGGCTTCCGCACTGCTGCCGTTCCTGCCGATGATGAGTGTGCACCTGATTTTTCTCAACCTGATCTATGACCTTTCCTGTACGGCAATTCCCTGGGATAACGTGGATGAGGAGTTTATCGCCAGACCCAGAAAATGGGATGCGTCCAGCGTCGGAAGCTTCATGATCTGGCTCGGACCGACCAGTTCCATTTTTGATTTCACTACATACCTGTTCATGTATTTCGTATTCTGCCCTCTGTTTGTTTCTGGCGGTGCCCTGTTCAACAGCCTGCCTTCTCATTTCAGCGGAGCAGAGCTGGCACTGATGCAGGAAAAATACATCGGAATGTTCCAGGCCGGATGGTTTGTGGAATCCATGTGGAGCCAGACCCTGGTGATTCATATGATCCGCACGTCCAGACTGCCGTTTATCCAGAGCCGTGCCTCCGCGCCGCTGACGCTGCTGACACTCACCGGAATTGCGGTGCTGACAGCGATTCCGTTTACACCGCTGGGAACCGCGCTGGGCTTCACGGCCCTTCCTGCCGTTTATTTTGCGTATCTGATTCCATGCATTCTGCTGTATATGATACTGGCAACCAGCCTGAAAAAAGCCTATGTGCGGCACTATGGAGAATTACTTTAAATAAGGAGGATATGGGTATGAACTGGGAAAAAATCTGGACCGATCTGCTGGGGCATTCTGCTCTGTGGGGAATTGACATGGGGTTCTGGGCGGCAATGGCCGGTGTGATTCTCATTGTGATTCTGATGAATGCAGTATTCTGGGGAATGAAACCGAAAAAGGAAAATGAGGAAAAGAAAGCTTAGCATGACATCAGCTGCTGTCCTGGCGGAGAGCCCGAGCAGACAGGGAATGAAGATGCGGACGGAGAAGAGGTTCTTTCTGCCTGAGTTTTTCTTAAGAAAAGATTTCAGATTTTTGTAAGAGGAAAGTCAGGAATTTTTTGGATATATATGATACAATTCCAATATAGAAAGATAATAAAAAAGAAAATTCGGATTTGAAAGGATAAAGGAGGAAAACAGTATGAAAAAGCTCAGATTGTACGGAACCTTATTTGCAGCCGCTCTTTTCAGCATGAGCATGGCAACAACAGCGATGGCAGCCTGGAGACAGGAAGGCAATGTCTGGAGATACTATAATGACAACAGCGGCCAGATGGCCAGGGATCAGTGGATTGAAACCGGAGGAAAATGGTATTACGTGAACTACGACGGTGCCATGCAGGTGAATACGCTGATTGATGATACCTATTATGTGGACGGCAGCGGCGTGATGGCTGCCAACACATGGGTTCTGATGAACGACAGCTGGGAGAATCATGCGGTATGGCGTTATTTCGGAAGCAACGGAAAAGCGTATGCCAACGGCTGGAAACAGGTAGGTGACAGCTGGTATCATTTCAGTGATACCATCATGGATACCGGATGGCTGGATCTGGACGGGGATGTCTACTATCTGGGAAGTTCAGGTGCAATGACCACCGGCTGGAGAGAACTTCCGGATGAAAATGACGAATGGGGTGTATGCTGGTATTATTTCAGTTCCAACGGAAAACGCGCTTCCGGCGGTGAAAAGTCCATCGGAGGAGAAACCTATATCTTTGATGATTACGGAAGAATGCTCTCCGGATGGGTATGCACATCCGATTATACCAGCACAGGCCGCGATGACCTTTCCACCAGCGATGTAAACGCTCTGAAGTATTTCAGGGAAGGCGGACAGGAAATGTCCGGATGGCGCTATCTTGCATCTCCGGATGACGCAGAAGAAAACTGGTACTATTTCCGTGACGGCCGGGCATATACGGCAGAATACAAGACCACTTCCGTGGGAGACGGTTATGGAATGGCAAAGATTCAGGGAGAAACCTACTGCTTTGACAGACAGGGCCGTATGATCACCGGTCTGGTGGAAATCAGTGACGGAAGAAAATTCTACTTCGACGATGACGGTCATATGAAAACAGGCCGTGTGGTAGTCAACGATGATGAGCACGACAACGAAGTTTTCTATTTTACCACAACCGGTACCCTTGGTGACAAGGGAGACGGCTATACAGGCGTCAAGGACGGATACCTGTATGAAGAAGGCCTTCTGATCCGTGCGGAAGACGGAATGCGGTATGAGAAAGTGTCCGTGGACGGCAAGGATTATCTGGTTAATGAGCAGGGCAAAGTAAAGACCAGCGGAACGGCCACCGATGCCGACGGTGTGAAGTATGAGGTAGAAAAGAAGTCAGACGGTTCCTACAGCATTCATGTAGTGAACTGATGGAGCAGAAAAGGCTGTTCTGAAGTGACAGTTTTGGAAAGAAGCAGTGAGAACAGAAAAGCAGCAGAATCATAAGAAAACTGCAGGAATACAGCAGAAGCAGGCAGGTGCCGCGGACTCCGGTCCGCGGCACTGTTTCTGTGCGGGGCCAAGTTCCCGCGGGATTTTCTGCCGGATGCGGATAAAATCTCTTTCTGAAAGCGAACAAATGTTTGAATAATGCCGGAGAGTATGATATAATGAGCCGGAGCAGATCCATGGCCGGAAGAGTACAAAGGCTGTGTGCGGCTGATGCATACCTGGCAGAAACAATGTCTATGCTATGGATAAGAATACGTGTGCGGCAGAAGAAAGGAAGGATTCTGCTCCGGCAGGAATTCCGGACAGAGAGAACTGTGAGGCCGCAGGAAGAGATCAGAAACAGAAGAAAGAGAATGCGGATGCCGGAAAGAAACCGGCATCTTATTACAGGAGAATTGATATGTCCAGGCAGTATATTAAAATACGGGGTGCCAATGAGCACAACCTGAAAAATATTTCCGTTGATATTCCCAGGAATCAGCTGGTGGTGCTGACCGGTCTTTCAGGTTCCGGCAAGTCATCACTGGCATTTGATACGATCTATGCGGAGGGACAGAGGCGGTATATGGAGTCTCTGTCTTCTTACGCCAGGCAGTTTCTGGGACAGATGGAAAAACCGGACGTGGAGAATATCGAGGGACTTTCCCCGGCAATTTCCATTGACCAGAAATCCACCAACAGGAACCCGCGTTCCACGGTGGGAACCGTGACGGAGATTTATGATTATATGCGTCTTCTTTATGCGCGGATCGGGATTCCCCATTGCCCCAAGTGCGGCCGCGAAATCCGCAGGCAGACGGTGGACCAGATGGTGGACCAGATCATGGCGCTGCCGGAGAGGACCAGGATCCAGCTGCTGGCTCCCATTGTGCGGGGACGGAAAGGGCGTCATGAGAAAGTGCTGGAGCAGGCCAGAAAGAGCGGGTATGTCCGTGTACGCATTGACGGAAACCTGTTTGAGCTTTCCGAGGATATTCAGCTGGAGAAGAACATCAAGCATAATATCGAGATCGTGGTGGACCGTCTGGTGGTCAGGGAAGGCATCGAAAAAAGACTGTCGGATTCCATTGAAACGGTGATGAAACTGTCGGACGGGCTGATGATCGTGGATGTGCAGGACGGTGATCCTATCCAGTTCAGCCAGAGCTTTTCCTGTCCCGACTGCGGAATCAGCATTGAGGAAGTGGAGCCCAGAAGTTTTTCTTTCAATAATCCCTTCGGCGCCTGCCCGGAATGTTTCGGGCTGGGCTATAAGATGGAATTTGACGAGGACCTGATGATCCCGGACAAATCCCTGAGCATCAGTCAGGGCGCCATTGTGGTCATGGGATGGCAGTCCTGTGCCACAAAAGGAAGCTTTACCAGGGCCATTCTGGATGCCCTGGCGAAGGAATACCACTTTGATCTGGATACCCCGTTTCAGGACTATCCGAAAGAAGTCCATGACGTGCTCCTTTACGGCACGGGCGGAAAATCCGTACAGGTTCATTATACAGGACAGAGAGGAACCGGTGTGTATGACGTGGCCTTTGAGGGACTGATCGAAAATGTGAACCGGAGATACCGGGAGACCTTTTCGGAAGCCAGCAAGGCGGAGTACGAATCCTATATGAGGATCACCCCCTGTCCGGCCTGCCACGGCCAGAGGCTGAAAAAGAGCTCTCTGGCGGTCACCGTGGGCGATAAAAATATTTATGAAGCCACCAACATGTCCATTGTAAAATTCCGGGAATTTGTGGACGGGCTGAAGCTTTCCAGAATGCAGGAAATGATCGGAGCCCAGATCCTTAAGGAAATCCGTGCCCGAGTCAGTTTCCTGATCGATGTGGGACTGGACTATCTGAGTCTGTCCCGGGCCACGGGAACTCTGTCCGGCGGAGAGGCCCAGAGAATCCGTCTGGCCACCCAGATCGGTTCCGGACTTGTGGGAGTGGCCTATATTCTGGACGAGCCCAGCATCGGTCTGCATCAGAGGGACAACGACAAGCTTCTGAAGACGCTGATGCATCTGAGGGATCTGGGAAACAGTGTGCTGGTGGTGGAACATGACGAAGATACCATGCGGGCGGCAGACTGCATTGTGGACATCGGACCCGGAGCCGGGGAACACGGCGGCCAGGTGGTGGCTGTGGGAACCGCAGAGGAGATCATGAAGAATCCGGCGTCCATTACCGGAGATTATCTCAGCGGACGGAGAAGAATTCCTGTGCCGGAGGAACGGAGAAAGCCCACAGGCTGGCTGACGGTCCGCGGGGCCAGGGAGAACAATCTGAAACATATTGATGTGTCGTTCCCCCTGGGAGTCATGACCTGTGTGACCGGTGTTTCCGGCTCCGGAAAGAGTT
>CABSIM010000030.1 GCA_902477765.1 uncultured Clostridiaceae bacterium
CCTATAACGGACAGCCCTGCAACAGTCAGCCTTACGGCGACCAGCCCTATAACGGACAGCCCTACAACAGCCAGCCTTACGGCGACCAGCCCTATAACGGGCAGCCCTACAACAGTCAGCCTTACGGCAGTCAGCCGCAGCCGAAACAGAAAAATAAATTTGCCACACTCTCTCTGGTATGCGGAATCATAGGTCTCCTGACTCTGTGCTGCTGTGCATTCCCTCTGGCCATCATCATGGGAGCCGGTGCCATCTGTTTTGCCGTGATTTCCAAAAAAGAGATGCCTCTCTCCGGACCGGCCATCGCGGGCATCATTCTGGGCATCATCTGCGTTCTTCTGGGAATCGGTGAATTCATCTATGTCATGGCATTTTCCCAGTTCATGAACGACCCGGAAAACGCTGCAATCATCAATGAAATCTATGAGCAGATGGAACAGCAGCTTCAGTAGGAAAGCAGCTGTCTGTTCATCCCATCGGAAAATTAAAAAGAGACAGAATCATGGTTTTCATGGTTCTGTCTCTTTTTCTGTCTGCGGCATTCCGGACTCCGGAAGTCCAATGTTTCTTTTTATTTTCCTCCGGTTTCTATACCGGCGGCAGCATGCTGAGAAGGTCTTTTCCCAGCACCACCAGACAATAGTTTTTTACGATAAAATTTACTGCCGTAAGCCCTACTCCCACATAAATATACCGGTTTTCCAGGTACAGACGGTACCGGGGCTTTCCGGTTCTCCAATAGAGGAACCATGAAAGAGAAAACAGCACCGCCATCAGTGCACAGTACGGCACCAGCGGATGGTAGAGAAAACTCAGAACCGGTTTCCCCTGAAGCAGGGCCTTCACCGCCCTTGTTCCTCCGCATCCGGGACAGTAAAGCCCGGTAAACATATGAAACAGGCATGGGACTCCGCCGTCAGCCCACAGCCGTATGATTTCTGCAGCTCCGTTCATAATTCCGCCGTGATGCTCTGTCTCAGCCCGCCCAGCAGACCGGCCGCCTCACGGAACTGAGGTCCGCTCATTTTCCCGGTGAGGATCGCAAACTCATCCAGTCCTTCCAGGCTGATCCATTTCACACTGCCGAAAGCTTCCTCCACCAGTTCCTTTTTGTCCCGGCGGTTTCCTTCAAACCTTGCAAAATAATGACGTTCCAGAAGATCGGCCGGCAGAATCTCCTGCTTTTCTTCCGTCCAGCCAGGCATTCTGTTTCCGTTTCCGTGAAGAGCTGCCTGTATCATATCCGCCACCACTGCGCTGGCCGTCGGCAGTTTCCCTGCTCCGCTTCCGTAAAACATTGAAACTCCCAGCATATTTCCTGTCACCATGATCCCATTGTAGACTCCGCTGACGGAATACAGGGGATTCTGGGGACCTATCATCACGGGAGCAACCTCCGCATAGATATTTCCGTTCTGTTTCCTGCTGATTCCCAGGAGCTTGATGGACATTCCCAGTCTGGCGGCATAGCTGAAATCCAGATCTGTAATGTCGGTAATCCCTCTTGTGGGCACATCTTCATAACATACTTCTTTTCCTGCTGCCACAGCTGTCAGAATGGCAATTTTTCTGCAGGTATCATATCCCTCCACATCAGACCTGGGATCACGTTCCGCATATCCCAGTTCCCTGGCCTTTTCCAGCGCCGCTTCAAAGGTCCAGCCTTCTTCGTACATCTTGGACAGCACATAATTGGTGGTTCCGTTCATGATGCCGGATATCTCCAGAATATCCTCACCTGCCAGACTGTCGTTCAGTGTGCGGATAATGGGAATTCCTCCGCCCACACTGGCTTCAAACAGGAAATTCACCTGTTTTTCCTCTGCCAGCTTCAGAAGTTCCGTACCATGGGCCGCCACCAGAGCCTTGTTGGATGTTACCACATGTTTTCCTTTCATCAGGCACCGCTTTACAAAGTCATATGCCGGCGTAGTTCCTCCCATGGTTTCCACCACAATGGATATCTCCGGATCTTCTTCGATAACCGCAATATCCTGTACGGTCTTTCCTTCTGCAGGCGTGCCCGGAAACTCCCTGAGATCCAGCACGTATTTCACTTCTATGGGCTCTCCCGCCTTTTTTGCGACCTGTTCCCTGTTTTCCAGCAACATTTCAAAAACGCCTGATCCTATGGTGCCGTATCCCATGATTGCTGCTTTCATCATTTCTCCACTCCCAATATTCTTATGTCATAAATTCCCGTCAGATTTTCCATGTCTTCCATCATCCTTGTCACATTTCCCGTGGCAGGCAGAACCTCCACACTGAGTGTCACAGTTGCCACGCCGTTGACGGGGATTGTCTGATGGATCGTCAGAATGTTTGCCCGGTATTTTGCCACCACATGGAGAAGATCGGACAGAAGTCCGGGCTTGTCATTCATCTGGGTTACCATCGTTACCGTTTTCCCCTTGGTATTGTCTGAAAAAGGAACGATGTCATCCTTGTATTTATAGAAAGAACTGCGGCTCAGCCCCACCTGCTCAGTGGCTTCCTGAACCGTAATGGATCTGTCGGACTCCAGAATGCGCTTGGTCTCCACCACTTTCTGCAGCACTTCCGGCAGTGCCTTTTCATTGACGACATAATATTTTTTCTTTGCTTCCATGTCCAAAAGCCTCTTTCTTCCTGCCATTTCCGGCTCTTTTGTACGCATGACAAAAACATTTGTCTCCACTCGGAAGATATTATCACAATTACACAAAAAAATCAAGCATTTTTCGCCATTTTAACGGATCCGTTCCGGCCAGATTTCTTAATTGACATTTTCCTTTCCTGTCTTTAAACTGTAGATAAAAGACAGCAATGAGGCAAAGGAGGTTTCCCATCATGACAAAAATGACCGTCGTGCAGCTTCAGACCCATGTGTATGAGGACAAAATGAAAAATATCGACATGCTGCTTCCCATGCTCTGGCAGGCAGCCGAACATAAAGCCGATCTGGTATGTCTTCCCGAAATGTTTGCCTGTCCTTATGAAACTTCGCATTTTCCCGTCTACGCAGAAAAAGAAGGAGGCCCTGTATGGACCGCTCTTTCCGAAGCAGCCAGGAAATTCAGGATCTATCTGTCTGCCGGATCCGTACCGGAGCGGGACGAAGAAGGACATATTTACAACACTGCATATGTGTTTGACCGGGACGGACGTCAGATCGCCAGGCACAGAAAAGTCCACCTGTTTGATATCAATGTAAAAGGAGGACAGTGTTTCCGCGAATCCGACACCCTGACTGCAGGGGATTCCTCCACGGTCTTCGATACGGAATTCGGGAAAATGGGACTCTGCATCTGCTATGACTTCCGTTTTCCGGAACTGGCAAGGCGCATGGTTCTGGACGGCGCCAATGTGATTCTGGTGCCGGCAGCCTTCAATATGACCACAGGACCGGCTCACTGGGAAGTCCTGTTCCGTTCCAGAGCCGTGGACAATCAGGTCTTCACATTCGGCACCGCACCGGCCAGAGACCGGACTGCTTCCTATCATTCCTGGGGCCATTCCATCGCGGTTTCTCCCTGGGGAACCGTTCTCGGTCAGCTGGGAGCACGTGCAGATATCCAGGTGACGGAAATCTGTCTGGACGAAGTTCATCAGATCCGGGAGCAGCTGCCTCTTCTGGCTCACCGCATGGAAAATCTCTAGGCGGACCGGGCCGGTCTTTTTCTGCGCCTCTGCACAGATTCTTTCCGGCTTCTGCTCCGGAACATCTTCATAATCTGAAAGCCGCATCCGGTCCATGCCGGATGCGGCTTTTTCATAAAAAAACAGCATGACCGGAGTCCTGCCGTTTTCATGAACTGTATTTCTGTTTCCGCCTTCCGGCTTCGCTGTTCCGTCTTCCGGAAAACAGTCTCCGCCGGAAACCGTTTCTGTTAAAGGAGACGCACCTCATCAATTTCACCGGTCTCCTGAAAGATTTCCCACTGTCCGATGTTCACCGCAT
Organism: uncultured Clostridiaceae bacterium; assembly: GCA_902477765.1. Classification (GTDB taxonomy): domain Bacteria; phylum Bacillota; class Clostridia; order Lachnospirales; family Lachnospiraceae; genus CABSIM01. The sequence continues at coordinate 3,941 of CABSIM010000030.1, forward strand.
GATCGCCGATTTTTTCCAGATACTTTGCTGTCATCAGCGCATCCACACAGCCGTCTGTGTCCTGGGTTCCTGCCCGCAGATGATCTGCCAGCTCCCCTTTGATCTGATTGAAATAATCATCGATGACATCATCAGATTCCACAACCATCTCCGCCAGTTCCCGGCTCCTGTTCACGAACGCGTCCGCTGCATTGCGGATCTGGTTCCTGGTTTCCCTGATCATGTTTGGAAGGGCGGATGAATAGGAAGAAAGTTCCGGCATTCCCATGCGCAGGAAAAGTTCTGCCATATCGGAAAGATGATTGCCGATCCGTTCCATGTCCGTAGCGATCTTCATGGCTGCGGATACGGTTCTCAGGTCTCTGGCCACCGGCTGCTGTCTGGTAAACAGATTCAGACATCTGGACTCAATCTTCCTCTGCATGTCTTCTATATTTCTGTCATGACGCACAAATTTCCGCATGGTATCTTCATCTTTTGTTTCCAGAGCGGCAAACAGCCTGTCGTATCCGTTTTCGACCCACTCTGCCATGGTCATTACTTCCTGTTTCAGCTCTTCCAGTTCATTTTCAAATAACTTTCTGGGTGACATTTATTTCCTCCAAAATCAGCCGAAACGGCCTGTAATATAGTCTTCGGTCCGTTTGTCCTTCGGCCTTCCGAAGATATTCATGGTATCATCTGCTTCCACCAGTTCTCCCAGAAGGAAGAATGCCGTCACGTCAGATACCCGGGCCGCCTGCTGCATGTTGTGGGTCACCACAACAACCGTATACCGGCTCTTCAGATCATTCATCAGTTCCTCGATCTTCAGAGTGGAGATGGGATCCAGCGCTGATGTGGGCTCATCCATAAGGAGCACTTCCGGCTCCACTGCCAGTGCCCTGGCAATGCAGAGTCTCTGCTGCTGGCCTCCGGACAGTCCCAGTGCCGGACTTTTCAGTCTGTCTTTCACCTCATCAAAAATGGCAGCTCCCTTAAGGGCATTCTCCACAATCTCATCCAGGCGTGCCTTGTTCTTGATGCCGTGAATTCTGGGGCCGTACGCAATGTTGTCATATATACTCATCGGGAACGGATTGGGCTGCTGAAACACCATTCCCACCTTTTTTCTGAGAAGTGTTGTGTCCACTCCGGGATCATAGATGTCCTCGTCATCCAGCAGTACGGTTCCCTCGATCCGCACTCCGTCCACCAGGTCATTCATCCTGTTGAGGCATTTGAGGAATGTGGACTTTCCGCATCCGGACGGGCCGATCAGAGCCGTTACCGCGTTTTCCCTGATCTCCATATTGACATTTTTCAGGGCATGATTCTCTCCGTAATAAAGATTCAGCCCGCTTACACTGATTTTATTTCCCTGCATGTTTTTCCTCTTCTATTTTTATTTCCTCTTCTCCACATTGAACCTTCCTGCCAGATACTTGGTGAGGAAATTCATGAACAGCACCAGTATCAGGAGAACGCAGGCAATTCCGAACGCCACGTCATATTTTCCTTTTGCCATCTGCAGGTAAAGTTCAATGGTCATGGTACCGCCTGATTCAAACAGCTTCTTGACCAGACCCATGCCCGGTTTCGGCAGATAGTATCCGCTTCCCGCAGTAAACAGAAGTGCTGCCGACTCTCCCACGATTCTGCCGATGGCCAGGATCACACCTGTCAGGATTCCCGGCATGGCGCTTGGAAGAAGGATCGTACGTATCATATACCATTTGGTGGCACCGATGCCCAGAGCTCCGCTCCGGTAGCTGTCCGGCACCGTTTTCAGTGCTTCCTGCGTATTTCTGGCAATCAGGGGAAGCACCATGATGGTCAGAGTAAATGCGCCTGTCAGCATGGAGTATCCCAGACCCAGGACTTCTCCGAAAAACACATTTCCGAACAGGCCGAAAATAATGGACGGGATTCCCGTCAGAGTTTCGATGGTAAATTCAATCAGGGAAACCAGCTTCCCGGGTTTTGCATATTCGCTCAGATAAATGGCACCGCCGATTCCTATGGGAGTCACCACCACCAGGGTAAGGACCACAATGTACAGTGTATTGACAATATTTCCCGCAATGCCCACAGTTCCCTTGGAAGCGCTCTGAACCGACGTCAGGAAGCTGATGCTCACCTGTCCGATTCCCCGGAAAAACACATACCCGATGATTCCCAGTAAAAGTGCCACTGCAATCAGGGCCGCAAGACAGATCAGGCCCATCAGAATGTCATCGGAAATCCGTCTCCGCTTGTTCATAATACTGACCCGTTCCATCAGACTTCCTCCTTGCCTTTCAGAATCTTTGTGAGTCCGATATTGATGCACATGATAAATACAAACAGTACCAGGCCGATGGTAAACAGAACCTGTCTGTGAAGTCCGCTGGCATATCCCATTTCACTGACGATGGCCGTTGTCAGGAAGCGGACCGAATTAAACGGCAGCGGGAAGTTTACGGAACTTCCGGAAACCAGAGTAATGGCCATGGCCTCACCGATGGCACGGCCGGTTCCCAGTACCACTGCGGCAATCACGCCGGACCGTGCGGAAGGAAGCACCACTTTGAAAATCGTCTGAATCCGGGATGCTCCCATGGCATAGGAAGCCGCTCTCTGCTGCTTCGGCACTGCGTGAATGGCAGATGCGCTTACATTGATTACGGTGGGGAGTATCATGATGGCCAGAACAATGACTGCTGAAAGCAGATTGGCACCTCCGGTATACTGGTGAGTTTCCGATCCGGCAAAAATCATTCTTTCAATCCTGTACATGAACGGATTCAGCAGATAGATTCCCAGAAGTCCATAGATCACTGACGGAATTCCGGCCAGAAGTTCAACCGCCGGCTTCACAACGGCCGCCAGTTTCGGAGAAGCGATCTCCTCCATGAAAACCGCCGTAAACACGCCGATTGGTGCTCCGATCAGAACCGCCGCGGTGGTTCCCACGATCGATGTCAGGATAACATAAAGAATCCCGAATGAAGGTTCCGCCGCCGTGGGTTTCCACACGGTTCCGAACAGCAGATCCGTGATTCCCACCTGAAGCAGTGCCGGTGTTCCGTTGAGGAACATGTAGACGGTGATGGACAGAACTGCCATCACCGCGAAAAATGCACATACTGTAAAAATGATCTGAGCAACATGTTCCACCAGAGCTTTTTTTCTTCTGTCCGCTTTTATGGAAAAAGTTTGTTTTTCAGTCATATCGTTTTTTCTCATCCGTGCGGTCTTATTCCTCTACTGTGATCAGGCCTGCATTGGCAACCACTTCCTGGCCTTCTGCAGAGTATACATAGTCAAACCATGCTTTTACAAGATCATTCTGATCTGCGATCTCGCCCTTGGTAGCCATTACGAACGGACGGTTCAGGAAATATGTACCTGCTTTGATGTTTTCTGCAGTAGCATCTACGCCATCCAGCTGAAGTACAGCTACGGAATCATCAATGGCATCCAGAGAGATGTATCCGATGGCACCCGGCGTGGAAGCAACCTTGGCCATAACTGCGCCTGTGCTGTCCAGTTCGTTTGCATATGCACACTTGTCTTCGATACCAAGGATTTCCTCAAATGCTCCTCTTGTACCGGAACCGGCTTCACGTCCCACAACCACGATGGGCATATCATCGCCGCCGACTTCACTCCAGTTGGTCACTGCACCGGTATAGATATCTGTAAGCTGTGCTTTTGTCAGGTTTGTCACTTTATTGCTGCTGTCAACTGCCACAGCGATTCCGTCAATGGCCATGATGTTTTCTGCAGCTCCGGATCCTTTTTCTTCCTCTGTAAGATTTCTGGAAGAGTTTCCGATATCGCATGCACCGGACAGAACAGATTCAACGCCTGCGGAAGATCCTGTAAACTCAACGGTTACGGTCACATCCGGATATTTTTCCATAAAGCTTTCGCAGAGAGCGTTGGCCACTTTTTCCATGGATGTGGAACCGGACATGGAGATGCTTCCGGAAAGATCGGCTGCTGCTTCGGTTTCCTCTGCTTCTGCTTCGGTCTCTGCTGCCTTCTCTGTGGTTTCCGCTGCTGTAGTCTCTGCTGCCGTGGTAGCTGCTGCCGTGGTAGCTGCTGCAGTCGTCTCTGTATTGCTGCTGCTGCATCCTGTCATGGCACTCATTGCAAGAACTGCTGCACCTGTCAGTGCGATTAATTTTCTGATTTTCATAATTCTTTCCTCCTCATGGATTCCTTTTCTTTTTCTTTTTTTCTGTACAGTATGGTTTTACCATTTATTTTCCCCGCAGAATACCATAAAGCCGTAACTTCTTTGTAAGATTCATGTAAAATGGAACTAAACCATACCGTCCGAAAGTAAAGCAGTGAAAAATCCTTTCCAGGAAGGAAAGAGTAAATGCAGGCAGAAAAAGCACGTACCGCCTTTCCGGCAGTACGTGCTTTCTTTATCCGATATCGATTTTTTCCGCCTCCAGCGCAAACCGGAAAATGGTTCCTCTGGGCATGCGGTCCAGAACTTCCAGCCGGCTTCCGTGGGCCTCCACAATGGCACGGCAAAGCGTCAGTCCCATTCCCATTCCCCTTCTGCCGTCTGAAGTGGAATGTTCCCCCGAATAGAACATGTCAAATATTTTTTCTTTTCTGTCATCAGGAATTCCGTCTCCGCTGTCGGCCACCTCAAAGACCACCCTGCTGTTTTCTCCGTAAACCGTGAGAAAAATATCGCTGCCCGGCGGTGTATGACGCACGGCATTGTCCATCAGATTGATCAGAACCTGTATGATCAGTTTGGCATCCATCCTTGCCATCAGCATGTCGTCCTTCAGCCGGATCTCCAGTTTGTGGTCTCCCAGATGCCGTTTCATATGTGCCAGACATGCATCCAGCACATCTTCCGCCATTTCCGGCTGAAGTGTAATCTTCATGGCTCCGTTTTCAATTCTGGTGACGGAAAGCAGATTTTCCACCAGATTGATGAGCCAGACGGAGTCTTCATGAATATCATGGAAGATTCTCTGTCTTTCCGATTCCTTCAGGTTTGCATAACTGGACAGCAGCATGTCCGCGTTTCCGGAGATGCTGGTAAGGGGTGTCCGCAGATCATGGGAAATGGCCCGCAGAAGATTGGCTCTCAGCTGTTCCTGCTGAAGCTGAAGGGCCGTTTCTCTTTCTTTTCTGTGGAGTTCCTCTTTTTCAAATGCCAGTGCCGATTCATTGAGAATGGCCAGCACCACATTTTTTTCGAATTCCGTGGGGAATTTTTCCTGAACCTCTATGCCGATCACCGCAAAAACCCTTTTCTTGCTGCGGACTGCCAGATACAGACATCTGGCTCCCGGCATTCTCTCCAGTTCTGTTCCGGATTCCTGTTCCGCCGTGAAAACGGATTCTGCCAGGGAAAGTTCTCCGGGAGAAAGCGGGGCGGCTTCCTCCCCGCTCCTGTAATATTCGCCTGGTCCCATATCCGCCCGGGGCTGCCCGGTAATACAGTAAACAGAACAGGTCAGCAGTTTTGCCAGCTGCCGGATGGTCTGTTCCGCGATCTGGCCGGAATCCTCAGCCTGCTGGAGCAGCCGGCTGGTTTCCAGAAGAATCTCTGTTCTGTGCGCCCTCTCTTCCGTCTGTTTCAGAACCAGCTTCAGACGCTGAATCAGGGTCGTAACCGTCAGGGATGTGGCAAACATTACCACAAAAGTGGTCAGATATCTGGGATCGCTGACCTGCAGCGTCATTCTGGGATCCGTAAACATATAGTTGAAGACCATGACACTGCCGGCCGCATAAAAAATGCTGCTGCTTCTGCAGCCGGAAAACATGGCATCCAGCAGGCCGCCCAGCATGTAAACCATCAGAAGATTGTCGCTCCGGAAACTTGCTCTCTGCAGAAACAGGCTGATCACAGTGGACAGAGACAGAAACAGCACCACCAGAAAAATATCTTTTGCCAGCTGCTTTGCCAGTTTCCCCGCCCTGTGTTTCTCCCCGGATCCTGCGTCACGAAGCTTTTCCCCGCCTTTCAGCAGCTTTTTTATGGTTTCCGTCATGATCTTCCTCCCGCTTTTCTTCCCTTCTGTCCGGAATAGGGTCCGGGACTTTCTGTCCCGGATTCCGGCATGTACGTAAAAAGGCCGCGGAATTCCTTCCGCAGCCCTGTCTGTTCTTTTTCTTCCGCCGCGGACCCGGCTGCGGGTCCGGCCTTTCCTTTATTCCAGATCTCCGCCCTTTACCTGGGGTCTTCCCAGGCTTTCCCATTTCAGGTAGGCGCTGATAAATCCATCGATGTTCCCGTCCAGGACGCTGCCGACATTTCCGCTTTCATAACCGGTTCTGTGGTCCTTGATCAGGGTATACGGCTGCAGGACATAGGAACGGATCTGGCTTCCCCAGCCAATATCCTTGACATCTCCACGGATATCGGAGATTTTCTCCGCATTTTCCTGCTGCTTTAACATGTAAAGTTTGGCCTTCAGCATCTGCATGGCCTTATCCTTGTTCTGGAACTGGGAGCGCTCATTCTGGCACTGAACCACAATTCCTGTGGGGATATGGGTAATCCGCACCGCTGAAGATGTTTTGTTGATATGCTGTCCGCCGGCGCCGCTGGAACGATAGGTATCCACCCGCAGGTCATCCGGATTGATCTCCACATCCAGGTCTTCCTCAATATCCGGCATTACGTCGCAGGAGACAAAGGAGGTCTGGCGCTTTCCGTTGGCATTGAAAGGAGAAATCCTTACCAGACGGTGCACGCCTCTTTCAGATTTCAGATATCCGAATACGTTCTCTCCGTTTATCTGTACGGTCACGGATTTGATGCCCGCTTCCTCACCGTCCAGAAAATCCAGGACTTCCGTGGAGAATCCCCTGCTCTCCGCCCACCGGCAGTACATACGGTACAGCATGCTGCACCAGTCACATGCCTCGGTGCCGCCTGCCCCGGCATTAAGCCTGAGGATTGCGTTGTTGCTGTCGTATTCGCCTGTCAGAAGCGTGCGGAGACGCAGTTTATCCAGCTCGGAGGTAAACTCATCCAGCATACTCTGGATTTCCGGAATCACAGACGGATCATTTTCCTCATACCCCATCTCTATCATCAGTTCAATTTCTTCATACTGATTCTGGAGTCTGGAAAATTCCGCCACGGTGTCCTTCAGATTCTTGGCTTCCTTCACGAGTCTGGTGGATTTTTCCGCATCTTCCCAGAAACTGGGCTCCTCCATGGTCTTGTCAAGCTCATCGATCCTGCGGATCTTCGCATCCAGATTCAGGGAATCCCTGACCTCCTCCAGCGGCTTTTCATATGTGGACAAAGTGTACTTGAACTGGTCTAACTCAACCATATTTGCCGTCCTCTCTTACTGGGCCATCAGCTTGCGCCCATGGCACTGTTTGAATTTCTTCCCGGATCCGCAGGGACACGGATCATTGGGATATATTTTCTGCACGGTCCGCCTCTGAGGCGCTCTGGCCGCGCTGTCATCTTTATTGGTACCCGTCACCTTGGCGGCAGGCTCCCTTTCCACTCTCTGTTCCACACGGATATGGCACAGAATACGGATGGTATCTTCACGGATGGCTGCCGACATGTCGTCAAACATTTCATATCCGCTCATCTTGTACTCTACCAGCGGGTCACGCTGGCCATATGCCTGCAGTCCGATGCCCTGACGCAGCTGATCCATATCATCAATATGAGACATCCATTTGTTGTCGATCACCTTCAGCAGGATCACGCGCTCGATTTCACGGATCTTTTCCGAATCCGGGAACTCGGCTTCCTTGGACTCATAGAACTTGATGGCTTCTTCCTTCAGGGAGTGCTTCAGCTCATCCTTCTTCATGTTCTTCCTGTTTTCATCCAGGGTAATGGGCTTCAGCGGAATGATAGGAAGCAGAAGTTCGTTGAGCTCCTTGAAATCCCATTTTTCCGCAGGCTGGTCGTCCGGAATGGACATATCCACGGCGCCTTCCACGATATCCGTCAGCATCTTCATGATCACATCACGCATGTTTTCACCGTTGAGGACCTGAAGACGCTCCGCATAAACCACTTCCCTCTGTTCATTCATGACTTCATCATATTTCAGAAGGTTCTCGCGGATTCCATAGTTGTTGTTTTCAATCTTCTTCTGTGCCTTTTCAATGGCCGAAGACAGCATTCTGTGTTCAATCTGCTCATTTTCCGGCACGCCCAGAGCGTTGAACATGCTCATGAGTTTTTCAGAACCGAACAGACGCATCAGATCATCTTCCAGGGAAATATAGAAGCGGGATTCACCCGGATCTCCCTGGCGCCCGGAACGTCCGCGCAGCTGATTGTCAATACGGCGGGACTCATGGCGCTCCGTACCGATGATCTTAAGACCGCCGGCAGCCTTGGATTCCTCGTCCAGCTTGATATCGGTACCGCGGCCGGCCATGTTGGTGGCGATGGTCACCGCGCCGTGGACACCGGCCTCGGCCACAATCTCAGCCTCCAGTTCATGGAATTTGGCATTGAGCACTTTGTGAGGCACACCGCGTTTCTTCAGCATGTGGCTTAACATTTCCGAAGTCTCAATGGTAATGGTACCCACCAGAACCGGCTGACCGGTTTCGTGAGTCTTTACGATATCCTCAACAACCGCGTTGAACTTTTCCTTCTTGGTCTTATATACCGCATCTTCCCGGTCGATACGGATCACCGGCTTGTTGGTGGGGATCACGATTACGTCCATCTGATAGATGTTGCGGAACTCTTTTTCCTCTGTCTGGGCTGTACCGGTCATACCGGCTTTTTTATGGAACTTGTTAAAGAAGTTCTGGAATGTAATGGTTGCCAGTGTCTTGCTTTCACGGCGCACATTCACGTGTTCCTTGGCTTCAATGGCCTGATGAAGACCGTCTGAATAACGGCGGCCCGGCATGATGCGGCCCGTAAATTCATCTACAATCAGGACCTCGTCATCCTTGACCACGTAATCCTTGTCACGGAACATCATATAGTTGGCACGCAGGGCCAGAATGATGTTATGCTGGATTTCCAGATTTTCCGGATCCGCCAGGTTATCTATATGGAAGAATTGCTCCACTTTTCTGACGCCTTCTGCCGTCAGGTTTACCACCTTGTCTTTTTCATTTACAATGAAATCTCCGGTCTCTTCGATCTCTTCGCCCATGATGGCATTGAGTTTCGTGAACTCCCCGGACTCTTCACCCCTTGTCAGCTGTCTGGCAAGCACGTCACAGACTTCATAAAGCTTTGTGGATTTGCCGCTCTGACCGGAAATGATCAGCGGTGTTCTGGCCTCATCGATCAGAACCGAGTCCACCTCGTCGATGATGCAGTAGTCCAGATCCCTGAGAACCATCTGTTCCTTATAGATAGCCATGTTGTCACGAAGATAGTCAAATCCCAGCTCGTTGTTGGTCACATATGTGATATCGCAGTTATAAGCCGCCTTTCTCTCCTCGGAAGTCATGGAGTTGAGCACCACGCCGACCTTAAGGCCCAGAAATTCATGGACCTGTCCCATCCACTCGGCATCACGTTTTGCCAGGTAATCGTTGACCGTTACGATCTGGACACCTTTCCCTGCCAGGGCATTCAGGTAAGCGGGGCAGGTGGACACCAGTGTTTTACCTTCACCGGTTTTCATCTCGGCAATACGGCCCTGATGCAGAACCACGCCGCCGATCAGCTGAACCGGATAGTGTTCCATGTTCAGAGTTCTTTTTGCCGCCTCCCTTACTGTTGCAAAGGCTTCCGGCAGAATATCATCCAGGGTCTCTCCCTTCCCCAGACGCTCCCTGAATTTTCTTGTCTGGTCGCGCAGCTCCTCATCACTCATCGCCTGCATTTCCGGACGCAGATTCTCGATTTTCTTGATGATCGGATAAATCAGTTTCAGCTCCCGGTCGCTGTGCGTGCCAAATACTTTCTCCACAAGATTCATGCTATTCGCTCCTATATCTGAAAATTGGTCTGGTTACCTATGATACAATCTTATATATTTTAGCACCTTCCGGCGCTTTATTCAATCCCTTCCTATTTTTTTTACAATTTGGTCATATTTATGTAAAAATTATCCCTGGAAAATCCATCCGGGATTTTCGCTTTTACTCTGAACTCCGCTGTCGGATCCTGTCAGTCGGTTACATAAAGCGCAAAATTATCGTAAACCAGACAAATTGCACAAATCATACATTCGATTCCCGGTTTATCCACTTTATCCACACTTATCCACACAGGTTTTGTTGAAAGTTGTCCACCCGCATCAGGCCACGTTTTACGTTAAAAAGCACTTATACACCAAGTTATCCACATTATCCACATTTTTTTACATATTCCTGACCCCCCATGGCGGCGAATGCCTTGTTTTCATATTTTTGTACACATCTCATAAAATTCCTTTTTACGACAGGAAATACCAAAAAAATCATTGACAAACGACGGATTTTGGCATTCCTCTGCTATCGTTTCATATCTTCCTTTCCACAGGTGAATTGTATAAACCTTTCTCAAAACGAATTGTATTTCACAGAAATATATGCTATAATGAATGCATCCCATAAGAAGGAGTTGATTTTATGCGTTATATCATCAGCGGAAAGAACATTGACGTCACATCAGGTTTAAGAGAGGCAGCAGAAAGCAAGATCGGAAAGCTGGAACGCTATTTTTCTCCCGATACGGAAGTACAGATAACCATGAGCGTCGAAAAAGGACGCCAGAAAATCGAGGTGACAATCCCGGTAAAAGGCCACATTATCCGTGCGGAACAGGACAGCAGTGATATGTATGTTTCCATCGATCTTGTGGAAGAAATCATCGAACGTCAGATAAAGAAATATAAAACCAAACTGATTGACAAAAAACAGGGGGCTCTTTCCTTCAGCGAGGCATTTCTGCAGGAAGAAGCTGAAAATGATGAAGCCATCCGGATTGTCAAGACAAAACGCTTTGCCATGAAGCCCATGGATCCGGAAGAGGCCTGCATCCAGATGGAGCTTTTGGGACACAACTTCTTTATGTTCCTTAACGCGGAAACCAATGAGGTCAATGTGGTTTATAAACGGAAAGGAAATTCCTATGGACTGATTGAACCGGAATTCTAATGTGCGAATACCTGCAAAAGCCGGCGCGGGACAAGCCTGCGCCGTCTTTTTTAACGTGAAAGGAGATCTTATATCATGAAAATTTCTGTTGTATATTTTTCTGCTTCCGGCCGTACAGAACAGATGGCCGAGGAAATCAGAAAAGGAATCGAAGCTGTGGAAGGTGCTGAAGCTGTCCTGATCCCTGTGGATGCCTTTGAGGAAAACCGGGATCATTATATTTCCCTGCTCAACGAATCTTCCGGCGTCATTTTCGGAACTCCGGACTACTATGCTGCCGAATCCTGGCAGCTGAAACAGTGGCTGGATACCTGTCCCTGCAGAATGGCAGGAAAACTGGGCGGTGCATTTGCCACTGCCAATCTTCCCCAGGGCGGACCGGTCATGGCCATTGAGAGCATTCTGGTACAGCTTCTGGTAAAAGGCATGCTGATCTATTCCGGCGGAACCAGTCTTGGGACTCCCTTCATTCATCTGGGGCCGGTATGCTTCGGCCCTGAGCTGACAGGAAAAGAACTGTTTTCCATTTTTGGAACCAGATTTGCGCAGAAAGCCATGGAACTGTTTGAAAAGTAATCTTCAGAATAAAAACTGCCGTCCGGCACTGTCTTTCATACATAAAAACAGGATGTGTTCCCGGAAACTCCGAATCCGGGAATATATCCTGTTTTTCTGTTTTCTGCAGATCTGCATAAAAAATGCTTGACTTTATCATGTATCTGATATATGCTTGACTTCATCAAGAAATGGAGGCGCATTTATATGACAGGTTCATTTTCATCCCTGGTTTCTGCTCTCAGAAAGGAATTTGTTGATTATTCCAATCAGAAGCTGCAGGAAATCGGACTTTCCCAGGGACTTTTATATTTCATTCTGTATATCGGAAAGCATCCCGGCTGTTCTCCAAAAGAACTTGGGCAGGCACTGCGGATGGATGTGGGCTACACTGCCCGCAGTCTCTCCAGACTGGAGCAGACCGGCTTTATCCGTCAGGAACAGAATCCCAGGGACAGAAGAGCCCACATTCTTTATCTGACAGACTCCGGCGAGTCTGCCTTTCAGTACAGCAAAGGACTTTTTTCTGACTGGGAAGAGCAGGTGCTGTCTGTTCTGACTTCTGAAGAACAGGAAACTCTCATGACTCTGCTTGCCCGGCTGGCCGGTTCCGAAAGGAGGGAACGCCATGTATGATACCATTTTATCCCCTTTTTCACTCGGGGATCTCACACTGAAAAACAGAATTATCTTTGCTCCCACGTCCATGGGACTTCCGGATGAGGAATATGAAAAAAAGCTGAAATCCATTGCAGCCGGCGGCTGCGCAATGATTATCATCGGCGACGTGCCGGTGGGAAAACATTCCATCCACTCTCTGTACAGCAAAAAAGGAGCTGCCCGGTACCGGAGAATTACGGAAGTCATTCATTCCGAAGGCTGTCTCGCCTGTGCCCAGCTGCATCAGTCTGACAGCAATCTGAAGGCCATGATTCCCTATCTGCCCGGAATCCTCACAGGCAGAATCCCCATGGATCAGGTGCGGGTGATTCTGAACCGTCAGGTGGGGAAACTCATCAACGGCCTTCCGGAGAAAAAAGTTTCAGCCATCGCCGCATCCTTCGGAGAAGCAGCAGTTCTGGCACAGAAAGCCGGTTTTGACATGATTCAGGTTCACGGAGACAGAATGTGCGGCAGTTTTTCCTCTTCCGTTTTCAATCAGAGAAATGACCGGTACGGCGGAAGTCCTGAAAACAGGGCCAGATTTGCGGTGGAAGCAGTGCGTGCAGTCAGAAATGCCCTTCCCTCCATTCCCATTGATTACAAACTTCCCGTCCGTCAGGAAGCCCCCCACTATGGGAATGCCGGAATACTTCCGGACGAACTTCCGGTTTTCGTTCCTCTTCTGGAGCAGGCCGGCGTCACCAGCTTCCATGTGACTCTGGCCAACCATTCCAGCCTTACGGACACAATTCCGCCCAGGAACCATCCCTGTTTTTCGGATGAAGGCTGTTTTCTCCGGTACTGTGATGAAGTGCGCAGATATACGGATCTGCCCATCTGCGGAGTAGGCGGTCTGACAGATCCGGATTTTGTGGAAAAGCAGCTCTCAGACGGAAGGATTCAGCTGGCCGCCATGAGCAGACAGCTGATTGCCGATCCCCTCTGGCCGTCCAAAGTTATGAGCGGCCGTCCTGAAACCATCCGGCGGTGTGTCCGCTGCAACCGGGAATGTCTGGGAGGCATGCAGAATCATCGGGGCGTTCACTGCATTTATGATAAAAAGGAGGAAAAGAAATGAAGCATTATTCCATCGTATACAGCAGCCACACAGGCAATACCGCCATTCTGGCACAGAAAATCCGCACAGCTCTCCCGCAGGAACTCTGCGATTACTTTGGAGAACCGGATGACAGAGCTCTGGAATCCCCGGTTCTTTTTGTGGGATTCTGGACCGACAAGGGTACCTGCTGCCAGGAAATCGGTGAATTTCTGAAAAAGCTCAGAGGAAAGCAGGTTTTCCTGTTCGGGACAGCCGGATTCGGTGAAAATGATGCTTATTTCCGTCAGATTCTTTCCAGAGTCCAGAGCCTCCTTCCCGAAGACAGCCGCTTGGCAGGCTCGTTCATGTGTCAGGGAAAAATGCCTATGGCTGTGAGAAACCGGTACGAATCCATGCTTTCTTCTGATCCGGAGAGGATGAAACATATGATCGAAAACTTTGACCGTGCGCTGTTTCATCCCAATTCTTCTGACCTGGATCAGCTGGAAGAGGCTGTTCTGATGCCCGGACTTCTCCAGGACAGTCCTGAGGCCTGACCTGTTCATGCGTGCCGGAGCACATGGTATCCCCGCACATAGGGGCATGTACCCAGGAAATCTCCGGCAGAAGAATCCGGGACCGGAAAACAGAAAACGGCATGGCTTAAAGCCATGCCGCTTTTTCATTTTCACATTGTTTCTGCATCTTCTGTTCCGGTCTGTCCGGGTTTTCACATCCGGCCTGAAGAAGACCCGATCCTGTCTTACTCTTCTCTTGCCCAGTCAAAGGCATACCGTACCGCCTTTTTCCAGCCTCTTACCTTTTCTTCACGTTCTTCCGCAGAGATCTGCGGTGTAAACTCCCGGTCCACGGCCCAGTTTTTCAGGACCTCCTCCGTGTTTTTCCAGTATCCCACAGACAATCCGGCCAGGTAAGCTGCACCCATGGCCGTGGTTTCCACACAGCAGGGACGTTTCACCGGAACCCGTACGATGTCCGCCTGCATCTGCATCAGAAGGTCATTGGCGCTGGCGCCGCCGTCCACGCGCAGGGATGTCAGTGCCATTCCCGAATCTGCCTCCATGGCTCTCAGCACATCGTTGGTCTGGTACGCCAGAGACTCCAGAGTGGCACGGATCACATGGTATTTGCTGACCCCCCGTGTGATTCCCACAATGGTTCCCCGGGCATACTGATCCCAGTAAGGAGCGCCAAGCCCTGTGAAAGCCGGCACCACATAGCAGCCTGCGGTATCCTTTACTTTTCCCGCCATGTATTCAGAATCCGGAGCCGAATCGATGAGGCGCATTTCATCCCGGAGCCATTGAATGGCCGCTCCGGCCACAAAAATAGACCCTTCCAGAGCGTAGGTCACTCTGCCATCCAGCCCCCAGGCAATGGTGGTCACCAGTCCGTTGTCGGAAAAGACCGGTCTGTCCCCTGTATTCATCAGAAGAAAGCACCCGGTACCATATGTATTTTTCGCCTCTCCGGGCCTGAAGCAGGTCTGCCCGAACAGCGCGGCCTGCTGGTCTCCCGCCGCCCCGGCGATGGGAATACTTCCGCCGAAATAGGACGGATCCGTCTCCCCGTAAACCATTCCGGACGGCAGAACCTGAGGCAGCATGCATTCCGGAATTCCCAGTTTCTGAAGAATCTCCCGGTCCCAGCAGAGGCTGCGGATATTGAACAGCATGGTTCTGGACGCATTGGAGTAGTCTGTCACATGGACTCTTCCTTTGGTCAGCTTCCAGATCAGCCAGGTCTCCACAGTGCCGAACAGAAGCTCGCCCCGCTCCGCCCTTTCCCTGGCTCCCGGAACATGATCCAGGATCCATTTCAGCTTGGTTCCGGAAAAGTAGGCATCGATTACAAGTCCGGTTTTCTCCCTTACGGTCCCGGCAAATCCCTCCGCCTTCAGCTCGTCACAGTATGCCGATGTTCTCCTGCACTGCCACACAATGGCATGACAGACCGGTTCTCCTGTTTTCTTATCCCAGACCACGGTGGTTTCCCGCTGATTGGTGATGCCGATGGCGGCTATGTCGGCTGCAGAAGCGCCGATTTTGGTCATGGCCTCCACTGCCACTCCCAGCTGTGTGGACCAGATCTCATCCGCATCATGCTCCACCCATCCTGGCTGCGGAAAATACTGGGTAAATTCTTTCTGCGCCACGCTGCACATGGCTCCCTGTCTGTCAAACAAGATGCACCGGCTGCTGGTGGTTCCCGCATCCAGTGCCATGATATACTTCCCCATGGTAATCCCCCTCACATAAACCATACTGCCTCGTTGGTGGTGGAAATGGAAACGGCCCCTGCTTCCAGTGCGGCCGTCACGTCTCCTTTTTCCGAAATCAGCCCTCCGGCTATGACGGGAACCGGCACAGACGCCGCAACCCCCGCAATGATTCTGGGCATAAGTCCCGGCAGAATTTCCACGAAATCCGGCATACAGCTTCCGCACTGTTTCCGGATGTTGTCCAGCGCCATGGAATCAATGACAAAGAAGCGGAACACCGTATAAAGGCCAAGTTCTTTGGCCCTGTGAATCAGGGGCAGCTTGGTGGAAATGATTCCGTCTGCCCCTGCCTCATACTTCAGAAAATCCACGGCAATTTCCCGGGAAGCCAGTCCTCCGATCAGGTCCGCATGAACAATTACCACTTTTCCTGCTGCCCGGATCCGGTCCGTGATCTGCCGGATGGTACGGATATCCCCATAAAGGACAAACACCACCGCTATCTCCGATTCCAGACATGTTTCCAGCCCGCTGTCATCCTTGACGGCGGCAATCACCGGACAGTCTTCCATGATTTCATAAATTTCCCGGTTCATCTCGTTCCTTTCCCCGGACTGTACCCGCTTCTTCCGGTCATGCCGGCGTCCTGCATCTAGCCGTTGTTTTTTCTGCGGCGCTTTTCCGCACAGGCCATGCAGGTCTCACAGGCACTTCTGGCCACTGCCATTCCGCCCAGGGATGTTTCCCTGAGTTCCGACGGAAGGGACTTGCCCACTGCATACATGACGCCTATGGTTTCATCAATGGGAGTAATGCTCCGGATTCCCGCCAGCGCAAGCTCCGCGCTGATGAGAGCATTGGAGGCTCCCATGGCATTTCTGTTCTGACACGGATTTTCCACAAGACCGCCGATGGGATCACAGACCAGACCCAGAATATTGACCAGTGCAAAGGATGCTGCATCCAGGCACTGCTCCGGTGTTCCGCCCAGCAGTTCCACCGCTGCCGACGCCGCCATGGCGCTGGCAGACCCTACCTCTGCCTGGCATCCGCCTTCGGCACCGGCTGTCGTGGCATTTCTTGTGATGAGATATCCCACAGCCGCCGCATTGAAAAGCACCTGGCAGATTTCCTCATCCGAATACCCGTACTTCTCCTGAAGAGAACAGAGCACTCCCGGAATGACGCCGGAAGACCCCGCCGTAGGTGCCGCCACAATGAGTCCCATGGAGGCATTGACTTCCAGAACACCCACTGCATAGGCAATGGCACGGGACACCACGTCTCCGCAGATATTCTTTCCCTGTTCCCGCAGTTCATGAAGCTTTTTGCTTTCTCCTCCGATCATGCCTCCCATACTGACAATATCTTCTTTCAGCGGCTTTCCGGCAGATGCCTTCATGATGGAGTAGGCCTTCCGCATACGCTCCCTTGTTTTCTCCGGCGGCTGCTCCAGATGAGTGGTCTCTCTCTCAAACATGGCCTCGGATATTTTCTTGTTTTCTTTTCTGCAGTATTCCAGCAGCTGTGCGCCGTTAATAAAATTCATACCAATTCCTCTTATCAATCCAGTTTTATGGCCGGAACCAGGATTACGCGCCGCACTGCCTCAAAGCCGCTGAGGGCGCTGACCACAGATTCCTTTACGTTTGTATCCACTTCAATGATCGCATATGCGATTTTTCCCTTGCTTTCCCGGTAAAGCTTCAGCGAGCCGATATTCAGGTCATAGGCACTGAGCACCGTGGTGACAAATGCCAGTGTGCCTTTTTTATCAATATGCTCCACAATCAGGGTGGTATAATTGCCTGAAAGCTCCACATCCACCCCGTTCAGCTTTGTAATGACAGCATTTCCGCCGCCGATGGATTTTCCCTGCAGGGACATGGTTACGCCTGATGCGTCTGTCACATAGATGTCCACAGTGTTGGGATAGATTTCCTTATCCTCAAAGTCTTCCTCAAATTCAAACTCCAGTCCGGCCTCAGCCGCATGCTCAAAGGAATCACGGATCCGTTCATCATCCGGATGGTATCCCAGGATTCCTCCCACCAGGGCCCGGTCCGTGCCGTGCCCGTGGTATGTTCTGGCAAAAGAGCCGTACAGCACAAATTTCACTTTTACCGGCTTTTCCTTCACCAGCTTTCCCGCAATAAATGCGATTTTCAGCGCCCCCGCCGTATGAGAGCTGGACGGGCCGATCATGTTGGGTCCCAAAATGTCAAAGGTACCGATCTCGTTCATTCTGCTTTTCTCCCTGTTTTTAATTTAAGAAAGTAACTGCCTTGCACGGCGTCCTGTAATTGGACGGGGCAATGGTGATGCCCGTGGCCGGCGTGCTGGAATGGATCACCTGGCCGCCTCCGATGTACATGGCCACATGATTGATATAATCGCCGCTTCCATAGAACAGAAGGTCTCCCGGCTGCACCGCGTCAATGGAGATTTCTTTTCCGTTGGCAGCCTGATCTCTGGATGTACGGCCCGCATCGATTCCGAAATGCTCGTAAACACGCATGGTGAATCCGGAACAGTCCGCTCCGTTTGTAAGGCTTGTCCCTCCGTATACATACGGGTTTCCAAGGAACTGCTTTGCATAAGCCACAATGGCGGTTCTGGTGGCTGTTTCCACGCTGCTGCCCGTCTGGCTGCCGGATGGATCCGCTCCCGGTCCCATGCTGCCTCCCGGTCCGATTTCCATGGAGGAAGATGCCGTGGTGCTTTCCGGCGCCGCGGTGGTTTCAGGCACTGTGGCCGCCGTCGGAGCCGCAGTGGTCTCCGGAGCAGCATCACCTGTATCCAGCGGATTTCTGGCTATGGTTCCGATCTCCTGGGAAGCCGTTTCCGTTTCCGCAGCAGTTTCCGGCGCCGTGGCCGCCGCAGACGGACCGCTGGTCTCCGCCGGAGTTTCCGAAGTCCCGCCGGAAGCCGAGGATTCCGCTTCTTTTCTGGCCTCTTCCAGTTTTGCGATGGCATCTGCCGCTTCCTGTTTGAGTTTTTCTTCTTCTGCCTGCTTTGCCGCTTCCTCTTCCAGACTTACTGCCTGTTTGAATTCCACACGGCTTTCCACATAGTCTTTATGTACATATCCTACCAGGTCCGAATCCACCTGGATTTTCACGAAATCCCCCTCTTCTCCCAGAGACAGATATTCGGCGTCCTGGCTCAGGAGAGTCAGGGTACGGCTGGTCAGATTGGGTTCCTCTCTCAGACGCAGCGTATCGGCATTGGTGATCTTCGCGTAGGTGGTTCCCACCTGTTTCGCAATCTTTTCCGCATCGGTTCCCGTAATGAAATATTCTGCCTTGATATATCCGTTGACGGAGCCGGACTGGATCTGATACCATTTCCCGCCTTCACCGTCCACGGTTGCCAGAATCGTGGCCGCACAGTTATTGTAAATCTTGCCCACAATGCTGCTTCCTGTATTGGGTTCCGTCCTGACATTGACGTAATTGCTCACATGGGAGATGGCCACATTGGAATATGCGGACGCAGTGGCCGTTACCACCGGCACGTCCGTTCTCGGACTGGTACTGACGGCAAAAAGTCCTTCGTTTCCGATGGCATCCGCCAGCTGCGCTTCCGGATTCATGCTGGCAGCATAGTAATTATTCAGGGCCACCGCCGCACCGGCCACGGAAGAATCCGTTTCCCAGCTGATGGAAGCATAAGCGGTGACCGGAAAGGCTGTCAGCGCCAGAAAACAGCCGGCAGCCAGTATTTTCAGTGTTTTTTTCATTTGGTTCCTTTCTGTCTGTCACACTTCGTTCAGGTAACGTTCCACCCCGGCCACACAGTTGGCCCCGTCGGCCACTGCAGTCACGATCTGGCGGAGCGCCTTTGTTCTCACATCTCCCGCGGCAAAAATTCCCGGCACGGACGTTCTTCCGTCCTCGCCGGCCTCAATATATCCGCTTCCGTCTGTTTTCAGCAGATCCCTGTAGGGCTCGCTGTTGGGTGAAATGCCCACGGCTATGAATACGCCGTCCACGGAAAGAGTTTTCTTTTCTCCTGTCTTTCTGTTATGAAGATTCAGTGATTCCACTTTACCATTGCCTTCAATGGATTCCACCACCGTATCCCAGATTATCTCCACGTTCTCCAGGGCCATCAGACGTTTCTGAAGACTTCTGGCTCCCCGCAGTTCATCCCGTCTGTGAATCAGATAAACCTTCTCGCAGAGACGGGACAGGAAAATGGCATCTTCAATGGCCACATCACCGCCGCCCACAACGGCCGTGGTCCGGTTCCTGAAAAACGCTCCGTCACAGGTGGCACAGTAAGATACGCCCATACCGGAAAAGGCGTTTTCTCCCGGGACGTCCAGTTTTCTGTGATGAGCTCCGGAGGCGATGATCACCGTCTTCGCAAGATAGGTGTCTTTTTCTCCCACCACCTGCTTCAGTTTCCCGGATACCTCCGCCGCTTCCACCAGTTCTCCGCTCAGATCCGCGTCTTCTATGCGGACCACCGTGTCTTCCGCAAACTCGGCTCCCAGCTTATCCGCATGCTCCCGGAATTTCATTCCCAGGTCAAACCCGTTGATTCCCGGAAGACCTGCATAATTATCCACTTCGTAGGTGGTCAGCACCTGTCCGCCGCTCACCATCTCTTTTTCAATCACCAGTGTCTTCAGATCCGCTCTCTGCGCGTATATGGCGGCTCCCAGCCCCGCCGGGCCGGAACCGATAATCACAAGATCATAAATCATGTTTGTGAACTCCTCCTGAATCAGAACTTTTTCAAGTGCCTGCTTCATTTAAGTATATCACAGACAGGGCGAATAATACAGCCGTTTTTCTTTTCAATTTCCGGCCGTAAGAAAGTTTTAAGGTTTCCGGTGCATTCCCGGCCGGAATGTGGTAGGATAGTTGAAAAGGAGGATCACCTTATGAAAAAAACAGTACTGATCACCGGCTCTTCCCGGGGGATCGGGCGTTCTGCCGCCCTTGCCTTTGCAGCAGCCGGCTATCAAGTTGTAATAAACGGTGCATCGGAGTCCGGTGCCCTGGACGAGACAAAAGCCGCTGTTCAGTCTCTGGGGGCCCCCTGCCTGGCTGTCCGGGCAGATGTCTCCACTGCAGAAGGATGTGCCCTTCTGTTTTCCCGCGCAGAATCCTGCTTCGGCTCCGTGGATGTGCTGGTAAATAATGCCGGAATCTCCATCACGGGACTTCTTCAGGACATGACGGATGACCAGTGGGATCTGCTGATCCGTACCAATCTGACTTCCGTCTTCCGCTGCTGCCGGCTTGCCGTTCCGGGAATGATCCGGAGACAGGCAGGAAAAATCATCAACGTCTCTTCCGTCTGGGGAGAGGTGGGAGCTTCCTGTGAGGCGGCCTATTCCGCTTCCAAAGGCGGCATCAATGCCCTGACCAGAGGTCTGGCAAAGGAACTGGCTCCATCCCACATACAGGTCAATGCCGTGGCCCTGGGCGCCATCGATACGGATATGAACGGTTTTCTGAATGCGGAGGAAAAAGCTGCTCTGGAAGAGGAAATTCCCGCAGGACGCATGGGCACTGCCGGAGAGGCCGGCGACCTGATTCTCTCCATTGCAGAGGCGCCTGAATATCTGACCGGGCAGATCATCCGCATGGACGGCGGATGGATTTAAGACAGCAGAACAGATCTGATTCCTGCAGGAAATTCCTGCAAAACAGAATACGCCGGCAGACCGTTCCCGGTCTGCCGGCGCTTATGATTTCCCGCATCAGAATCATCCTGTCCATGAAATTTCCATTCCGCCAGGTTCAAGTCCCCGGAACCTGACGTATGTTTCCGCCGTTTCGGCAGTTTTTTCCTTCAGATCCGGCATCTTCCACAGTTCTGCCCGGATCTCCATTTTTTTCCCCTTTTTCCTTCCGTTCCAGATTCCCACGGCCTCTCCCTTCCACAGGATCACGCCGGGATTGGACACCGTCTCCCATGCCCCCGGAGGCGAATTCTGCATTCCGCAGGCTCCCACAGCCTCCATGATTTCTTCTTCGGAACAGAACCGGTCCAGATGGTGGGACCGGAGCCGGAATCTCCGGATCTGCTCCGGTGACGCTTCTGCCATCGTCATCTTCCCTTTTCCTGACGGCTGTCAGATTTTCCCATGGTCCGCTCCATTTTTCTGAACAGCCTGGCCAGAACAAACACTGCCGCCGCGGACAGGATCAGTTCTGCGCACAGCTGGGCATAGGCAAGGCCATATAACGGAAACAGCCGGTTCAGGATATAAAGAGCCGGTATCTCCAGCACAATCTTCCGGAGAATGGCGAAAATAAACGCATATTTTCCGAGGCCCGTGGCCTGGAAAACCGCAACGGCAATAAAGTCCATGCAGAGAAACGGAAGACCCAGGCAGAATCCCCGGAGAAATCTGCTGCCATAGGCCACAATGCTGTCATTCTGCATGAAAAGCTTCACAAGGGATCCGGCACCCAGGAAATAGCACGTGGAAACAGCAACAATAAAAGAAAGAGCAATTTTAATGGAGAAAATCAGCGTCTCCTTCATACGTTTCACATTGCCGCTGGCATAATTGTAGCTGATCAGCGGCATGATGCCCTGGGAAAGCCCCATGGAAATATACATGGGCACCTGATTGATTTTCTGGGTGATTCCCATGGCTGCCACCGCGTCAGACCCGTAGGAGGAGGTGAAATTGTTCAGCACCGTCATTCCCGTTACGTTCAGAAGATTCTGGATGGCTGCAGGAATTCCCACGCCGCAGACTCCCACAATGATATTCCTGTCAGGCCGGAACATTCTGGGATCGATGCAGACATATGTCTTTCCCCGCTTCACAAACAACAGCACGAAGAAATAGAGACATGCCACGCAGTTGGAAAGGAACGTGGCGAGTCCGGCTCCCTCGGCACCCATTCCCAGGCCCCAGGGCAGAATAAAAAACGGATCCAGTACAATATTCAGGAGACATCCGCTCATGGTTCCGATGCTGGCATGGAGAGCCGCGCCCTCAGACCGCACCAGATATGCCATAACCACATTGAGGATGGCCGGTGCCGCACCGCAGGTCACCGTCCATTTCAGATACGCTGCCGTACCAGCGGCAGTTTCCGTGCTGGCACCCAGCAGTACCAGAACCGTATCTTTCATAAGCGTATACAGCAGCGAAAACAGGGCTCCGAACAGAACTGCACAGTAGAACCCGAATGCAGAGCTCCGGTATACCGTATCGTAATCCTTTCTGCCCATGGCACGGCTCATCATACTGGAACTGCCCACGCCGAACAGGTTATTGACGGCGTTGAATGCCAGAAGCACCGGTGCCGCCAGTGTTACAGCTGCGTTTTCAATGGGATCGTTGAGCATTCCTACAAAATAGGTATCGGCCAGGTTGTAAAGCACCATGACCAGGGAGCTCAGAATTGTCGGCACCGCCAGCTGCATTACTGCCCTGGGAACCGGAGTCTGTTCGAACATGATTGTTTTCTGCTGATCTTCCATATTTTCCTCACTTTCCGAAGCACTTCTGGCTTACTCTTTTTTGTCCGCGGAAAACGGGGGGCGGAAAGAACTCTTGTCTGCCGTCATGCCGTAATCTGGATGTGTAACTTTTATTGTACTACAAAACCATATGGTTTTTCCAGACTTACTTTTTCCAAAACCTTTCCGTATCTTTTATCCGAGAATTTCCGCGGCATGAAAAATGCCGTATTCTCCGTCTTCCAGCCTTTCCAGAAGGCGTTCTCTGTTCTGATCGGAATTCTCCACCTGACGCGCAAACAGATGACAGAGTTCTGTCTGTGTTCCAAGGCTGAGACCTGCACTCCGGGCTGCATCTGTCTTTTCTTCTTCTCCCTGTGCTGACGCGCAGAAAAACAGTTCCTCCAGGGCAAGGCAGCAGTATACGGCCAGTTTCACTTTCCCGTATGCATCCCGGTCATACAGGGCTGCCAGGAAAAAGGAATAGATAAAATACCCCAGCAGCCGCTCCAGTGAGCAGGCCAGCTCCGGTGCCTGTTCCATGAACCCCGCCCGTGCGGCTTCATATCTGTGCCGGCTTCCTTCCGAATGATAAAGCGCTTTCCGGCACTGTTCCAGAAGATCCTCCCATCCGTTCCCCACCGGATCCAGTTCTGCCAGGCATTCCATAAAATCTGCCATGAACGAAAACCGGCAGTCAGGGGCCTGTTCTGCCTGTTTTCTCTTTTCCGCCTTGTATACGTCCAGCCGGCTCCGGAACCGCTCTCCTGCCCCGTCCTTTTCATAGCGTTTCAGAACCTTTTGAATCCCTTTTCCGTCTTTCTGATCCAGTCTCCGCTGCATGTCATGTCCGAGGGAAAGCATCATCAGGCAGCGCTGATCCACGGAAAGCGTTCTGTCACGGCTGATCTTCCACAATGTTTTCCGCGTTCTGAGAAGAATCTTCAGGAGTCTTCTGTCGATGCCTTCCATATTTTCCGTCATGTTTTCCGTCTCCCGGACAAAAAACTTTCCGGGGTCTTCCGTCAGCACCAGCCTGGCCGCTTCCGGACAGGAGAGGAGCAGGATTCTTTCCTGCAGGCATCCGTAATCTTCCGTATGGCGGGGATACTGACGGCATGTCCTGCACATGGCGCCTTCTCCCATGGCAGTGCAGATTTCACACAGCCTGTTTCCGTCCAGAAACGGACAGATTCCGTTTACCGGAACCAGTGTTCCATGCTTTATGTACCGCCGGAATTTTTTTCCCATTCTGTTATTTTTAAGGGCTTCTCTTTTATACCGTTTCTCTGTTTCCCGGTCCAGACGGATCTCCCAGTCCACACAGCAGGTGTCCGGACAGGAACCGGCCAGACAGCGGAATTTTCCATAATATCCCGGATATCGTATTTTCATCTTTCTCCTCCTGAAGTCATACGCCCCCGGAATGCACAGGGGGAACCGGAAAGTTCCGGTCCCCCCTGCGTTCCGGGATCTTCTGTTTCTGTTTTCCGGCATTCTGCCGCTTTTCTGCTGCGATCCCTTTACATATTTTCTTCCGGTTCTTTCCGGAAATCTTCTTCAATGATTTTCCAGGCGGCATCCACGCTGAAATGATCTCTGATATAGCTCTGGGTCGCCTGACTCATGGCCCTCAGGGCATCCGCATCACCGTAAAGTTCCGTCACGGCCGCGGCAAATGCCTCCGGTTCGTCCGCCACTTTCATCACCTGTTCCGCATCGGGAATTCCTTCCGCTCCCACGGATGTGGTGACAATGGCGGCGCCGTTGTAAATGGCTTCCACCACTTTTCCCTTGACTCCGGCGCCATACCGCAGCGGTACAACCACCAGACGGCTTTCGGCATACAGGCGTGCCAGTTCTTCCTCGGTCACAAATCCCTTTACCACAATCCCGTTCCCCGGTTCTTCCAGAGCTCTGATCTCATCCGTCACCTTGGAGCCCACAATGTAAAACGGCACATTCAGGTTCTTTCGGATCAGCGGGTAGACCTCCCGCGCAAACCAGAGAACCGCATCCGCGTTGGGCGGATGCGCAAAGCCTCCCACAAACAGCAGACCTTCCCTCTTTTCAAAGTCCATGTCCGGATGATCCAGAAATGTCTCATATACATAGGCGGTGATGGCCTTTACAGGCAGTTCCGGTTTCACCGCATGAATGGCCTCTTCTTCCACATAGGAGGGATAATAGGAAACTGCAGCTTTTTCCATCAGGGAAAACTCGATGGACTTCCAGTAATCGGAATCCCGTTTTTTCTGTATATCTCCGGTCAGTTCATACTCCCGGTATTCCCGCAGAAAATGGAGGTCATGCCCGTAATAGATAATCTTGATATCTGTATTCTGTCTCAGAAAATCCACATATTTTGTGGCGATATGAGGACGGTTCAGGTAGGCAAAATCAATCTCATCCTTATTTCTGGTGATCCAGTTCCAGATACCGGCCTGATATTCCGGCCCGTAGAGGATTTCAATTCCCATCTGCTGAAGCGTTGTGGAATACGGTTCTTCATGAAGGAAATTATCTCCCAGGAATTTCACCACATATCCTTTTTTCAGAAACATTTTCAGGTACTGGAACGTGGTTTTGGAACCGGCATCCTTGTCAAAGGTGGGAACATAGTGATCCACCACCAGAATGACCGGTTTTCCCATACTGCGCTCTCTTGCCCGGAACGGATTGGGATTTCCCGTGTTGACGCACTGTTTTCTGAATTCATCTGCCCATTTTTCCCTGAGCTTTCTGCTGTTTTCCACCTGATACCGCTTCAGGCCTGTGCCGTTGACATCGGTTCCGTTGGAAATGCCCTCGAAATGGATCACCTTTGAAAGAGGCTGGTAAACCACCCGGTATCCGGCTTTTCTCACTTCGAACGCCAGATCCGAATCCTCACAGTAGGCAGGCGCAAACCGTTCGTCAAATCCGCCGATCTGCTCCCACAGCTTTCTGGACAGAAGAATGGCCGCACCGGAAATATAGTCCACATCCTTGACATAATTGTATTCTGCCTTGTCCGGATTATCCAGACGCCCGTAGTTCCATCCGGAGCCGTCGCTCCAGATGATTCCGCCGGCCTCCTGAAGCCTTCCGTCCGGATATACCAGTTTGGAGCCCACCATGCCGATGGTGTCGTCGGAGCGGATCAGAGACACCAGGGAAGACAGCCATCCCGGCGTCACCTGGGTATCATTGTTGAGAAACATCACGTAGGTTCCCCGGGCTGCTCTGGCTGCCTGATTGCAGTTTCTTAAGAATCCCTGATTGGTGGAATTCCTGCAGATCACCACATTTTCCACATACCGGGTCAGCTCTTTTGTGGCATCGGTGGACACATCGTCGGCAATGATCACTTCGTAGGATACATCTTTTGTATGTTCCAGAATGGACAGAAGGCAGGCGTAGGTATAATGGATCTGGTTGTACACCGGAATAATAATGGAAACTTCCGGATTTTCTGTCTTCTCGAACCGCAGTTTTCCATGTTCCAGATATCCCTCACCGATCTTAAAGTCCCCCCGGATCCGGTTTCTGCCGTCGGCGGAGAAATACAGCTTCCCGTATTTTCCCGGATGAAACACGGTGTTTTTGAAATACTGAAGGACTTTTCTCTTTCTGGTTCCTTTGGGAAGGATCCGGTCCACCCCATGGTGGATCTTCCTCAGCACCTTCCACATGATGGCCTCATGGCGTGCCAGGTACTGAAGAGTCTTTGCAATCTCCGCGTTTTCACGCCTCAGATCTCCTATGATCACGTCCAGATTGGCCACATGATTGTTGGTCAGCCTCTGGACTTCCTGCTGCTTTACAATGGTTACGTCTTTTTCGGCGATCTCCTGTTTCAGGGCTTCACACCATTCCTTTACCTTGTAAAGCTCACTTTCCCGGTCCAGAAGGAATTCCAGGGTCTTCGTCTCCTGCTCGTACTGTTTCATGTAGGCAAAACCGCCCTGTCCATGGACATAGGACTGGAACCGTTCCTCCATGGATGCAAAAATCTCCTGCAGTTCTTCCCCGATTCCAAAGCCTGAAAAAATCTCCTGCTGAGATGCTTTCAGGATTCCTTCATATCTTCTGTAAAAATAAAGAAGGTTTCTGTAGTGCAGGAATTTTGCAGGAACCGGAAAATCAAAGACCCATTCATAATCAATGCCATAGACGGTTCCGCCGGCCAGCATCAGGTTTTCAAACAGCCCGTCCACGTTGGATACCGGCACGATCCGGTCTTTCATGTCCGCAACCGGTCCGAACACGGATATGAATTCCTCTGACGGGTGAAAATTTTCCACGGGAGCCGGATCTTTGCCGAAATCTTCAGGGAAAACCAGCGCCATGGCTTCCCTTAATGCTCCATATGGAACTTCTCCCATATGGATTTCGCTGCCCAGCCGGTCTCCGATGGTCTCTCCTTCCAGATACGGAAATGAAACCGTCATGCCGTTATTGGAAAATACCGGCTCGAGAAAACGGATTCGGGGATTCAGGTCCTTTATTTTTTCATATTTGTCCCGGAAGGACCGGATATGTGCGGCTCCCAGGACATCCAGAGCCGTTTTTTCCACTGACAGGATCTCTCCGGTCCGGATGATCTCTGTCTTCAGCTGGAATTTCCGGTCTCTGGTCCGGTTGTATTTCACAAACTCGATCTGTCTCATAGGCTTCCTTTCTCCCAGACTGCCAAGAATGAATTGGCAAACTTTGTAAAGACTCCGTTCTGGCAGGCTTTTGCCATGGCCTCTTCCTCATTTCCGAACCAGAATCCCGGGCCGTCCAGCCGGGCGGAAATATTGGTCACATCACCGGTTTTGGGAAGGTAGGAATCGGAATAAATGGTTACCGGATACCTGTAATCAGGAACCGGATAATATAACATGAAGCTGCCGCCCTTCTCTCTGGAAAGCTGTTCCAGAAGTTCCCGGAACTCTGCCTCCAGAAAAGCAGTCTCCTGATGGCGCGCCCCCATCCAGTAACGGACACCGGCTTCATTTTCCGCAGCCGCAAGGAGTCTTCCGCCTGGCTTTAAAAAACCTGCTGCCCAGGAAAGAATCTCTGCAGCGCTTTCCCTGGTATTCCGTCCCAGGAATCCGGTCATCACCACATAGTCAAAGGGCTTTTTCATCCATTCTTCCGCCCGGTCTGCCCCGTTCTCTCCGGTCTGGCCTTTTCCGCTTCCGGGGTATTCCCGCCAGTCTGTCCCGTTCTCCGCCGGAATCCAGGCAGGTGTTTCCGCATTATCCGTTTCCGTTCCGGCCGTTTTTCCCCGCACATAGCGGACATTATGTTCTGCTCCGTGGCGGAGACGGCAGACCTCCAGGTTCTCGTCCCGGCTGTCCAGCACCACCACCTCTCCGGCTTTTCCCGCCAGAATTCCTGTGCAGGCCCCATAGTCGGAACCGATCTGGAGCACCCGGTCACCGGGTCCGATCTCCACCCATTCCAGCAGATTTTCCCTCAGGGGTGAAAACGCGTAAAGGCACTGCGGGCTTTTTTCGCCCGCCAGTGCCGCCTGCTCATCCCCGTCATATTTTTTCAAGAGATCCAGAATCTCGTAACTGTAATCCTTCATGATTATCCTCTTGTCAGCTTTGCTTCCACCTGTGACTCCATGTCATAGACACCCACCGTGTTTTTATTGGAAATGACCGTAATATTGGCCACATCATAAAGCCGGTGATAAACCACCAGTTCCTCTCCCTCAAAGCCCGTGCAGCTCATGGAAAGCAGATATTCTCCTCCCTGCAGGGTCATCTTCTGAGTGAAGGAAACATCATAAACGTCTCCGTCCTTCACAGGCTGGATATCCGTTCCTTCATACATGGTGTTGGTTCCGGAAAGCTCCGTTCCTTTTTTGTCCTTTATGGTATAGGTGAAAATGGGATTTTTAAGGGGCGCATGAAACCGGATCCGTTCCCTGATGGTAAACATTTCTCCCTTCAGAAGCAGATTTGTCAGATTCCCCCTCTGGTCCACAAGGCCCAGGTCAAAGATCTCCGCCCGTCCGTCTCCGTATTCCGTACGGCTGGCGTTGATGGTAATCTGATCCTTCATAAGACCCCGGGATTTCAGATGATCTCCACCGGAGGCGTCCTGCTCCGCGCCCTCTCCGGGAACTCCGCCGGCGCTTTCCGCACCTTCCGCCGTCACGCGGTCTCCGGCCTTTTCTTCTTCCAGTTCTTCCCGCAGGGAATCCATCTGATTGGCCAGAATCTTTTTGTACAGATCCACCATACGGCCTGCCGGTCCTTCCGCAATGAATTCTCCACGGTTCAGCAGCACCACCTTGTCGCAGTATTTGATGATGCTTCCCATATCATGGGTTACCATGAGAATGGTGGTGCCGTTTTTGCGGATTTCCTCCATCCTCCGGTAGCATTTGGCCTGGAAAAACACATCGCCCACCGAAAGGGCCTCATCCACAATGAGGATCTCCGGCTCCACGTTGATGGCAAGGGCAAAGGCCAGACGCACGAACATACCGCTGGAATAGGTCTTTACCGGCTGATAGACAAAGTCCCCGATGTCCGCAAAGTCCAGAATATCCTGAAGCTTTCCGTCCATCTCCTTTTTTGAAAAGCCCATCATGGTACCGTTCATATAGATATTCTCAATTCCGGTATAATCCATATTGAAACCGGCTCCCAGTTCCAGAAGGGCTGAGATCTTTCCGTCCACCATGACCGATCCGGTGGTGGGGGTCAGAACTCCGGTAATGATCTTCAAAATCGTGGATTTTCCGGAGCCGTTGGTTCCGATGATTCCCACGGTCTCTCCCCGCTTCACGCTGAAAGACAGCCGGTTCAGAGCGAAAAAGTCCTTATGGTACTCTTTATGTGTCAGGCTCAGAGACTCTTTGAGCCGGTCAATGGGCCTGTCATACAATCTGTATATTTTTGTCACATCTTTTACTTCAATGGCATTTTCGGACATGGATTCCTCCTACAGTACATCAGAAAAATGCGGGCGCAGCCGTTTGAATACCTTCAGCCCCACAAGCATCATGATCAGGGTAAACGCCCAGAAATACAATGTCAGCGTGGGGCGCCTGAAAAACCAGTCCCCGGTCAGCATGCTGTCGCGATAGCCGGCCGCAATATAATAAAACGGATTCAGCTTCAGGATAAACGGCGCAATGGTGTAGCCTTTGTCCACAAACAGCTGCTCACTGTACATGATGGGAGTCAGCCACATGCCGAACTGCAGGCAGATGCTGACAATCTGCGCCATATCCTTAAAGAACACCTGAATGGCGCTGGTAAAATAGGTGAAGGCCAGCGCCAGCATGGACGCGGCAAATCCGTAATAGATCACCTGAAGCCAGCTTGCCATAGGCGTTTTTCCGCTGACCAGAAAAACACAGAACATGATCAGAACGAAAAACGCATGCACAAACAGGCAGGAGATCAGCTTGATCACCGGAAGGATCTCCACCCGGAATACCACCTTTTTCACCAGGTAGTTATACTCCTGAAGGAGATCGGAAGAGCGTCGTGTA
>CABSIM010000031.1 GCA_902477765.1 uncultured Clostridiaceae bacterium
TCTTTTGTTGGCAAGGTGGACTTGCCCGAATAACCGCCCGACCTATCCGACACAATGCGCAAGTGCCGGATAGGAACGGCAAAATTTTTTACACTTCTATTACTTCTTTATCGCACATCAGTAAAATGTGCTGGTGCTGAAGTATTATTCCTTTGAAAATTATTTCCTTGACCCGCATGTGATGGCGCAGCTGGGAATTGTGGAGTCGGAAGAGGAATTTTACAGGATTCTGTGGGAAAAATGGAATGTTTATCTCGGAAAAATAAAAAGCGGGCAGAAACTGCAGGATGTGATGGGCCGCGGCTTTACTTCGCCGGAAGATATGAAGGCACATATGGAAGAAATAAAGATCCATCTCCGGGGGCATAACCTTTATGATATTTTTTACGGGAGATACAGAAAAAAAGAGACAGAACTCCTGAAACGGTATATTGATCTGGCGCCCAGAGATAATTTCAGGGATATTCTGGACGCAGTGGACCGGTTCGCATATTTTGACAGCAGGAAAAGAAAACATGACTGAGGCAGCAGAACAGATAACATCAGGGAAAGCCGGTACCATAAAGACAGTACAGACGAAAAACAGGGACAGAGCGCATAAAGAGGCGGCAGCCGGATATATTCCGGCCGCCGCCTCTGGCTTTCAGACTGGATTTTTTACTTTTTGCCCGGAGAATGTACAGAACGTCTCCGGAAATCCCCTGTATGTTCGGGATATCCTCAGGTATCCGGCCGTTACATGGGGGTGTAAGCAGCACGTTCTCCGCCGATATATTTTAACCTGGTTCTGGCGCAGACAACATGGGCAGAACCGATTTCCTTTATGGAAGTTCTCACCGGAACCGCCACCGGACGAAGATGCATGCCGATGAGGGTATCGCCGATATCGATGCCGGCATGTGCCTTTATGGATTCCACCGCACACGGGTGCTCAAAGGTATTCCATGCAGCCGTGGAGAAAGAGCCGCCGGCTTTCAGCTGGGGTACCACATTTACCATTTCCAGGCCATAGGCTCTGGCGGCCGCTTCCTCCACGATCAGGGCACGGTTCAGGTGCTCACAGCACTGGGTTGCCAGATAAAGACCATGCTTTCTGGCTGCTGCGTAAATGGCTCCGAATACGGCTTCTCCCACTTCTTTGCTGGAATAGCAGCCGATTTTATGGGCGGCAATTTCGCTGGATGAACAGCCCACCACCAGAATCTGGCCTTCTCTGATTCCGGAAACAGAAATCAGCTCTTCCGTCACGGCTGCCGCCTGTTCCCGGATCTGATTCAGATCCACATCCACGGATTTTGCAATATCAGTTGCGCTCATGACAGTTCCTCCTGTTTTATAAATGTAGATTTATTCAAAATGATAGGCGTCCAGAAGCTGGGCTTTCATATGCCACAGTTCATGGGAAAGATCCACATGGACCTCATGAGGATTCACAAGACGCTTTGTCTCGTCCCAGAGAGTATCCTGCTCTTTCCGGCAGTATTCCCGGATTTCCATGACCTTGGGAGAATGGTAGACACAGGTGCCGTTTTTAAATACCTGAACCGGAAGTTCCCTCAGGTCATAGGTGCCCGGTGCAAGAAGTGTCTTCTTCCATGTCTCAATGGGGTCAAAGAGAAGCAGGGAGTTATTGGGGTCAAACTTTTCACCCACCAGGCAGATCAGGTCGGCAATCAGTTTGTGGCTTTCCCGGCTGTAGATCCTGTAAATGGTCTTGTTTCCCGGATTGGTGATTTTTTCAGTATTCTCGGAAAGTTTGATTTTGGGAATGAACTTTCCGGTTTTTTTATCCATGATGGCAGCCAGCTTGTATACGCCGCCGAAGGAAGGGGTATCCTTGGACGTAATCAGATTAGTGCCCACGCCCCAGGAATTGATGGTGGCACCCTGATGCTTCAGGCTGGAGATCAGATGCTCGTCCAGATCGTTGGAGGCAGAGATAACCGCATCCGTGAATCCTTCCGCATCCAGCATTTTCTTGGCTTCCTTGGAGAGATACGCCAGGTCTCCGCTGTCAAGACGGATTCCGTAGTAGGTCAGGGGAATACCGGCTTCCCTCATCTCCTTGAACACCCGGATGGCGTTGGGAACACCGGATTTCAGGGTGTCATAGGTATCCACAAGGAGAATGCAGGCGCTGGGATAGAGCTTTGCATAGGTTCGGAAAGCCGTCAGCTCATCAGGAAAGCTCATGATCCAGCTGTGGGCATGGGTCCCTTTTACAGGCACGTCAAACATCTGGCCGCAGAGCACATTGGAAGTTCCGATGCATCCGGCGATGACAGCGGCGCGGGCTCCGTAGATTCCGGCATCAGGCCCCTGAGCTCTCCGGAGTCCGAACTCCATAACCCCGTCTCCGTGGGCGGCATGGACGATGCGGGAAGCCTTGGTGGCAATGAGGCTCTGATGGTTGATGATGTTCAAAAGTGCCGTTTCAATGAGCTGAGCCTGCATGATGGGAGCAATGACCTTCACCAGGGGCTCTCTCGGAAATACCACAGTCCCTTCAGGGATGGCGTAGATATCACCGGTGAAGCGGAAAGTGGAAAGATATTCCAGAAACGCTTCCTCAAAAAGACCGGTGGTGCGCAGATAATCGATGTCCTCTTTTTCAAAATGCAGGTTCTCAATATACTCAATGATCTGCTCCAGACCTGCTGCAATGGCGAAGCCGTTGCCGTCAGGGTTGGTACGGTAGAAGGCATCGAAAATAACCGTTTCGTTGGCATCTTTTTCATAGAAATAACCCTGCATCATGGTCAGCTCATAGAGGTCTGTCAGCAGTGTCAGATTGCGCTTGCTCATAATGATCTCTCCTTGTATTCTTCTGTGCTGTCCGGCACAGATTTCTCCGGGACCATGAAAAAAGCCGGCCGGTTTCCGGCAACCGGCCGTATGGATCCCTGTTTATTGCGGCTATTATATCAACAAAGACAGGAAAAGGCAAATTTAATGTTAAACAATTAACAAACACGGTTCTTGACTTTTGGAGGCCGGATTATTATAATAACATCGACAGATTTTATGGAAAAAGCGAAGACGGAGACAGTAGATCCGCAGGATGGCTGCAGCGAGCCGGGGAGGATGGAAGCCCGGTGCCTGGTGCGGAAGGAAGATCACTCCTGAGCTGGCGGCTGAATACAGTAAGCTGGTCCGGTTTTCCCCCGTTACAGGGAACTCATATGTCAGTATGCAGTAATAGGTGGTATAACGAGATCCCAATCGTCCTGTTCGCAAGAGCAGGACTTTTTTCATTATATGGAAACTCTGCTTTCTGTATAATGAAGTGCTCTGCATGGACCGCACTGCAGCGGAAAGGAAAACGCCGCTGCAGGCAGAGAATTCTGCAGAGAGGGATTCTTTTTAAATTACTGCGGCACACAAAAATTGAGAACTGCTGTGAAGAGAAAGCAGCAGAGGAAACAAGATTGGAGGAATATGTGTCATGTACGAGAAAGTGTCGACAGATCTGAATTTTGTGGACAGGGAAAAACAGGTCGAAAAGTTCTGGAAAGAAAACAAGATCTTTGAAAAGAGCATCGACAGCAGAAGAAAAGGAAAACCCTATGTATTCTATGACGGTCCGCCTACGGCCAACGGAAAACCCCATATCGGCCATGTGCTGACCCGGGTCATCAAGGATATGATCCCCAGATACCGCACCATGAAGGGATATATGGTGCCCAGAAAAGCCGGCTGGGATACCCACGGACTTCCGGTGGAGCTGGAAGTGGAAAAGATGCTGGGACTGGACGGCAAGGAACAGATCGAAGAGTACGGTCTGGAGCCGTTTATCGAGCACTGCAAGGAAAGTGTCTGGAAATATAAGGGCATGTGGGAGGACTTCTCCAGCACCGTCGGCTTCTGGGCAGATATGGAGCATCCTTATGTCACATACCATGATGACTATATCGAGTCCGAGTGGTGGGCATTAAAGGAGATCTGGAACAAGGGGCTTCTTTACAAGGGCTTCAAGATCGTTCCCTACTGCCCGCGGTGCGGAACCCCGCTTTCCAGCCATGAGGTGGCTCAGGGCTATAAAGATGTAAAAGAGCGCTCTGCCATTGCCAGATTCAAAGTAAAGGGAGAAGATGCCTATTTCCTGGCATGGACCACCACACCGTGGACGCTTCCCAGCAACGTGGCACTCTGCGTCAATCCGGTAGAGACCTATGTGAAAGTCAAGGCAGCAGACGGATATACCTATTATATGGCGGAAGCACTGCTGGATACGGTTCTCGGAAAGCTGGCAGACAAGGAAAACAACAAACCGGCGTATGAGATTCTGGAACGGTATCAGGGAAAAGAGCTGGAGTACAAAGAATATGAGCCGCTTATGGACTGCGCTGTGGAGACATGCAGAAAGCAGAACAAGAAGGCATTTTTTGTTACCTGTGCTGATTATGTCACACTGACAGACGGTACCGGCGTGGTACACATCGCACCGGCTTTCGGTGAGGATGATGCCCAGGTGGGACGCCGCTATGATCTTCCGTTCGTTCAGCTGGTGGACGGAAAAGGAGACATGACTGCGGAAACTCCCTATGCAGGCGTATTCTGCAAGAAAGCAGATCCCATGGTACTCAGCGACTTGAAGGAAAAGGGACTGCTGTTTGAAGCTCCGGTGTTTGAACACAGCTATCCTCACTGCTGGAGATGCGGAACTCCTCTGATCTATTACGCACGTGAGTCCTGGTTCATCAAGATGACAGCGGTGAAAGAAGACCTGATCCGCAACAACAATCAGATCAACTGGATTCCGGAATCCATCGGAAAGGGACGTTTCGGAGACTGGCTGGAAAATATTCAGGACTGGGGAATTTCCAGAAACCGTTACTGGGGAACTCCGCTCCCGGTATGGCAGTGTGAGTGCGGACACATGCACTGCATCGGAAGCAGGGAAGAATTAAAGTCCATGAGCCCCAACTATGGAGAAGTCGTAAATAAGTACAAAAAGGAAATGGACGGAGACAAGAATGAAGTGGAACTCCACCGGCCGTTCATTGATGATGTGACCATCACCTGTCCGGAGTGCGGAAAACAGATGCACCGGGTGCCGGAAGTCATCGACTGCTGGTTTGACTCGGGAGCCATGCCGTTTGCGCAGCATCATTATCCCTTTGAAAATAAAGACCTGTTTGAGCAGCAGTTCCCGGCTCAGTTCATTTCCGAGGCTGTGGACCAGACGAGAGGATGGTTCTATTCCCTTCTGGCGGAATCCACGCTGCTGTTCAACAAGCCGCCTTATGAGAATGTCATCGTTCTGGGTCATGTACAGGATGAAAACGGACAGAAAATGAGCAAGTCCAAGGGAAATGCCGTGGATCCCTTTGAGGCGCTGGATACCTACGGCGCAGACGCGATCCGGTGGTATTTCTATATCAACAGCGCACCGTGGCTGCCCAACCGTTTCCATGGCAAGGCCGTCATGGAAGGACAGCGCAAATTCATGGGCACTCTGTGGAATACCTATGCATTTTTCGTGCTGTATGCGAATATTGATGAATTTGACGCCACAAAATATACGCTGGATTACGGGAAACTGTCCGTCATGGATAAATGGCTTCTGTCCAAGCTGAATTCCACCGTGAAGGAAGTGGACAATGATCTGAACAATTACCGGATTCCGGAAGCCGCAAGAGCCCTTCAGGATTTTGTGGACGATATGAGCAACTGGTACGTAAGAAGAAGCCGTGAAAGATTCTGGGCCAAGGGCATGGAGCAGGATAAGATCAATGCCTACATGACGCTGTATACCGCCCTTGTGACCATCTCCAAGGCAGCTGCGCCCATGATTCCGTTCATGACGGAGGAAATCTATCAGAACCTGGTAAGAAGCATCGACAATTCCGCTCCGGAAAGCATCCACCTCTGCGACTTCCCTGCAGTGGAAGAGGAGCATATTGACAGGGAGCTGGAAGAGAAGATGGATGCAGTCCTGAAGATCGTTGTCATGGGCCGGGCTGCAAGAAATACGGCCAATATCAAGAACCGTCAGCCCATCAGCCGCATGTTTGTGAAAGCACCGCAGGCGCTTCCGGAATTCTATCAGGAAATCATCGAAGATGAGCTGAATGTAAAGAGTGTGGAATTCACCGACGATGTCAGGGCGTTTACATCCTACACATTCAAGCCGCAGCTTAAGACGGTTGGACCCAAATACGGAAAACAGCTGGGCAATATCAGAAAAGCCCTGTCTGAACTGGACGGAAACAAGGCCATGGATACCCTGAATGAAGAGGGCGCTCTGAAATTCACATTCGGTGATGCGGAAGTGGAACTCACAAGAGATGACCTTCTGATTGATATGGCCCAGACCGAGGGCTTTGTGTCCGAAGGCGACAATACGGTGACGGTGGTCCTGGATACCCATATGACACCGGAACTGATCGAGGAAGGTTTCTACCGGGAACTGGTCAGCAAGATTCAGACCATGAGAAAAGAAGCAGGCTTCGAGGTTATGGACCATATCTGCGTTTATGCGGACAACAACGAAAAAATTTCCGAAGTCATCAAGAAATATGCCGAGCAGCTGAAGGGAGAGGTTCTGGCCGACAGGATCGTTCTCGGAGAGCTGGCAGGATATACCAAAGCATGGAATATCAACGGAGAGGATGTCACCCTGGGAGTCATGAAAGTGACAAAATAGAGAACAGGAGGGAAATGGTTTGCCTAGTATTAATAAAGAAGAATTCAAAAAAACAGTGATTGATAATGTAAAGAGCCTTTACCGCCGGACCATTGATGAGGCAACTGCGTCTCAGGTCTACCATGCAGTGGCCATGGCAGTAAAGGACATCATTATTGACCAGTGGATCGCCACCCACAAGGAATATGAAAAACAGGATGTGAAAGTCGTATACTACATGTCCATGGAATTTCTGACCGGACGGTTCCTGGGAAACAACATCATCAGCATCTGCGCCCAGAAAGAAATCCGGGAAGCTCTGGAAGAACTTGGATTTGATCTGAACGCCATCGAGGACCAGGAGAGAGACCCGGCCCTCGGAAACGGCGGTCTGGGCCGTCTGGCTGCCTGCTTCCTGGATTCTCTGGCAACGCTGGGATATCCGGCCTACGGCTGCGGAATCCGTTACCGCTACGGCATGTTCAAGCAGACCATCCAGGATGGATACCAGGTGGAGGTTCCCGACGAATGGCTGAAAGACGGTTATCCCTTTGAGATCCGCCGGGCAGAATATGCCACCGAAGTCAAATTCGGAGGCTACGTGGAAACCTGCTGGGACGGTCACAGAAACCATTTCGTCCAGAAAGGTTACCAGTCTGTACTGGCAGTTCCCTATGATATTCCGATTGTCGGATACGGCAACAATGTAATCAACTCCCTGAGAATCTGGGATGCCCAGCCTGTCAACACTTTCTCCCTCAACGACTTTGACAAGGGAGACTACCAGAAGGCCGTGGAGCAGGAAAATCTGGCAAAGACCATCGTGGAGGTCCTTTATCCCAATGACAACCACTATGCCGGCAAGGAGCTGCGCCTGAAACAGCAGTATTTCTTCATTTCCGCCAGTGTGCAGAGGGCTGTGAAGAAGTATAAGGAAAAACACAGCGACATTCATAAATTTTATGAGAAGAACGTTTTCCAGATGAACGACACCCATCCGACGGTGGCTGTGGCCGAGCTTATGCGGATTCTTCTGGATGAGGAGAATCTGGAGTGGGATGAGGCATGGGAGATCACCACAAAGACATGTGCCTACACCAACCATACCATCATGTCCGAGGCACTGGAGAAATGGCCCATTGAACTGTTTTCCAGACTTCTTCCCCGTATCTATCAGATCGTGGAAGAAATCAACCGCCGGTTTGTGGAGCAGATCAAGAAACTGTATCCGGGAGACAACGAAAAGATCAGGAAAATGGCCATTGTCTATGACGGACAGGTGCGGATGGCTCATCTTGCCATTGTGGGAAGCTTTTCCGTCAACGGTGTGGCCAAACTTCACACCGAGATCCTGGAGAAACAGGAACTGAAGGATTTCTACCAGATGATGCCGGAAAAATTCAACAACAAGACCAACGGCATCACCCAGAGGCGGTTCCTGCTTCACGGCAACCCGCTGCTGGCAGACTGGGTTACCAGCAAGATCGGCGACGAGTGGATCTGCGATCTTCCCCACATCAGGAAACTGGCTGTGTATGCGGATGATGAAAAGTGCCAGCAGGAGTTCATGAACATCAAATATCAGAACAAACTCCGCCTGGCCAGATATATCAAGGAACACAACGGCATTGACGTGGATCCCAGGTCCATCTTTGACGTGCAGGTCAAGAGACTTCATGAATACAAGCGTCAGCTGATGAATATTCTTCATGTGATGTACCTGTACAATCAGCTGAAGGATAACCCCAACATGGATATTATTCCGCGTACCTTCATTTTCGGAGCCAAGGCAGCGGCCGGATACAAGCGCGCGAAACTGACCATCAAGCTGATCAATTCCGTGGCGGATGTGATCAACAATGACAAGTCCATCGGCGGAAAGCTGAAAGTGGTGTTCATTGAAGA
The DNA here is from genome assembly GCA_902477765.1 of uncultured Clostridiaceae bacterium. Taxonomy (GTDB): domain Bacteria; phylum Bacillota; class Clostridia; order Lachnospirales; family Lachnospiraceae; genus CABSIM01. Next base: position 8,534 of record CABSIM010000031.1, read on the forward strand.
CTACCGTGTATCCAACGCGGAGATCATCTTTGCGGCAGCAGATGTCAGCGAGCAGATTTCCACTGCCAGCAAGGAGGCATCCGGAACCGGAAACATGAAATTCATGCTGAACGGTGCCCTGACCATCGGTACCATGGATGGCGCCAACGTGGAGATGGCGGAAGAAGTGGGAGAGGAAAACATGTTCATCTTCGGTGCATCTTCCGATGAGATCATCAGCCTCGAGAAAAACGGCGGCTACAATCCCATGGAGATTTTCAATTCCGATCAGGATATCCGCCGGGTTCTGATGCAGCTGATCAATGGCTATTACGCACCGCAGGATCCGGAGATGTTCAGGGATATCTACAATTCCCTGCTCAATACCCAGAGCAGCGACCGGGCAGATACCTATTTTATCCTGAAAGACTTCCGGTCCTACATTGAAGCCGAAGAGCGCATTGACCGGGCATACAGAGATGAAAAATGGTGGGCAAGAACCGCAATTCTCAATACTGCCTGCAGCGGCAAGTTCTCTTCTGACAGGACCATTGAAGAGTATGTACGGGATATCTGGCATCTGAACAAAATCCAGGTGGAGATGAAATAATACCGGTACCGGAGAAGAAAAAATGCAGCGGATCCGGATCAGCCGGTTCCGGTTCTAAACAGACGGCACGTCTCATAGACTTTTATAAAAAGTCTGTGAGATGGAGCCGTTTTTTTATGAAAAGATTTCTGTGTACCCTGCTTCTGATGGTCATGATTCCCTATGTGACCACGCTGGCATGGACAGGCCGTACCGAAGGAGAAGAATGGATATGGGAAGAGTACCATACGGAGGACGGCCCGGCTGTCGTGGTGGAAAGAAACGGGACAGAAACGCCGGTCAGTGTGGAGGAGTTCCTCATCGGTGTCCTGGCAGGACAGATTCCGGCCGGATACGGGAAGGAGACCATCAAGGCACAGTCAGTACTGGCCAGAACGTACATTTACAGAGAACTGAACGGAGGCGACCGGATTCCCGAAGAGGCTCTGGACATTGACTGTCTGAGCCGGTCCCAGATGGAAGAACTCTGGGGGGAAAGCGGGTTTGCCGGCACTTACGGAGCCATGCGGGAAGCCATACGGGAGACAGAAGGAGAGACCCTGTTCTGGGAAAATGACTGGATCGTTCCTTTTTTCTGCAGGGCTGCCGCAGGAAAGACCAGGAACGGAGGAGAAGAATACCCCTATCTGAGGCCGGCGGAGAGCCCGGGGGATCTCCAGGCAGAAGGATTTCTGAGCCAGACCATGTGGACACCGGAAGAAATGGCGGAAAAACTCAGTAAAATTCCCGGGGGGAAAACCGTGGAGGCGGGATCCCTGCCGGAGGAGATCCAGATTGTGGAGCGGGATGAAAGCGGATATGTGACAAGCATTCAGATCGGGGGAAACCTGTATTCCGGAGAGGAAGTCCAGTATGCGCTGAGCCTTCCTTCCTCCTGTTATTCGCTGGAGGAAATGGAAGGGAAAATCCGGGTTACCTGCAAAGGCATCGGTCACGGATACGGATTTTCACAGGCAGGCGCGGATGCGCTGGAAAAGGAAGGCATGGATTACAGAGAACTTCTGTCTTATTTTTTCCAGAATGTGGAAATACGTGAAAGGGATGCAGAGAGCTGAAAAAACTGCAGGCCGGTGTATAAGAACGTTCACTTTGGTAAAACTACTACCGAGGTGATAAAACGTGAGAGAGAAAGTAAACCAGCTTTTCAAGGATAAGTTAGTTCTTGTGATGCTTGTGTTGGGCCTGCTGACTATTGTTGCCGCAGCAGGTGCAGTCAGAATCCGCAGCGGGAGCCAGTACATGGAGGAAAGTCCGTATCTGGAAATCCGTGAATCCGACGGAGTCATTGCCGGCAGCGAAGAGGAAATGCCCACCCGGGTGGCGGGAAGTTCCAATGCGGATGAAGCGGTGAATACGCCGCTTGAAGAAGTACAGTCGGAGCGCACCGGAAGCGATCCCATCGTTTATCCGGCGGAATCCGCAGAGGTCAACATGGCCGAAGTTCCTCCGGCAGAAGAGGCAGGCACAGCCCTGAATGACACACTGGCTCTGAATTTCACAGATACCAGTTCTCTGTCCTGGCCGGTGACAGGGAATGTGATTCTGGGGTACAGCATGGATACCACCACGTATTTCCCGACGCTGGAACAGTACAAATGCAATCCTGCAAATCTGATCCAGAGTGACGTGAGCACACCGGTGGCGGCTCCGGCAGATTCACGGGTGCTTGAGGTTGGAATCAATGAGGAAATCGGAAACTTTGTCAGACTGGACCTGGGAAATGAGTATGAAGTGGTGTGCGGCCAGCTGAAGGAGATTCCGGTGGTGGAAAATGAGTATCTCCACAGAGGAGACATTCTTGGGTATATTGCGGAACCCACGAAATATTATTCCGTGGAAGGAACCAACCTGTATCTGGAATTTCTTCATCAGGGAGAGCCCATCGACGCGCTGGACTATCTGGAATAGTAGAAGGAACGGGATGCTCCGGAAGGAACATCCCGTTCTTTTTGGGGAAAACGGCAATGAGCATACGCCGGAATTTTCGGGAAAATTAATAAAAAGTTCACAGTGTCTTCGCGCATTTTGTGCGCTTTTGTGGTAAAATAAAACTGTAACAGTTGAGAAGGACCAGATGGAGGGGGAGCAGGATGAACAGAGAAAAGCTGAAAAGTAATTTTGAAGCCCACAGGTTTCATACTTCGTTTTTTGACAGCAGAGAAGAAGCCGCGGCTTATCTGAAAGAGAAAATACATGGGCAGCTGGTGGGATTCGGAGGTTCCATGACGGTAAAGGAAATGGAGCTGGACCAGATTCTGGGAGAGGAAAATGAAATTGTCTGGCACTGGCTGACTTCGGCGCAGGAGGCCAGACTGAAGGCAAGGGACGCGTCCGTTTACATACTGAGCGCCAATGGTGTTTCTGAAACCGGAGAACTGGTGAATATAGACGGCACCGGCAATCGTCTGGCAGCCAGTCTGTTCGGACCGGAACGGGTATATTATGTGATCGGAAAAAATAAAATCGAACCGGATCTGGATTCTGCCATCAGACGGGCAAGAAACGTTGCGGCAGTGAAAAATGCCATGCGTTTCCAGAAAAAAACGCCCTGTGTGGCGGCGGGCGGAGACCGGTGCCATGACTGTCTGAGCCCGGAGAGGATCTGCAGCGCAATGCTGATTCTGGAAAGGCCCTGTCAGGGAATGGAAGTAGAACTGGTATTTATTGATGAAGAATTGGGATATTAAAGGAGACTAAAATGAATATCTTGTTTTTTTTGACGCCGAAAAGCGATGTGGCTTATATCCATGATGACGAGAGCCTGAGACAGGCACTGGAAAAAATGGAATACCACAAGTATTCGGCAGTACCCATTGTAAGCCGGCAGGGACGGTATGTGGGAACCCTGACAGAAGGAGATCTTCTCTGGTACATAAAAAATCAGCTGGATCTGAGTCTGCAGGATGCGGAACGGATTTCCGTTATGGCGGTTCCCAGACGTTCCGACAATTATCCGGTAAGTGCGGACTGCAGGATGGAGGACCTGATGGACAAGGCACTGAATCAGAATTTTGTTCCGGTGCTGGACGACAACAAATCGTTTATCGGAATCATAACAAGAAAAGATATCATGAAGTATTTTACGGAGCAGTGCGGAAAAGGATGACAGAACAGCCGGGAATGCCGGATGACGGGAGGGACAGATCATGGAGCAGCTGAAGAAAATATTGAAAACATATACGGATGCACCGGTGACAGAAGAAGCCAGACTGATTGAAGATCTCGGCCTGGATTCTTTTCTCGTGGTCTATGTGCTGTCTGAAGTGGAGGACGCGTTTCATATCCGCATTGATGATTATTCTTCCGTTTCCACCATAAAGGACATTCTGGATCTCATACCGGAAGGCTGAAATCCTCCCGCCGGAAAAACTTCACAGGATTTTCACAACCTATACATAATTCGCACACACTTTTCTGGTATCTTGTTATCTGTAACAAGGTGCCAGACCTTTTTTACTAAACTTTTTCATACTTGGCCGGCGGCGTTGCAGCCGCCGGCTCCTCCCCTTATACAGGATATGGGCTGACGGAGATTTTCCGGCAGCAGATTTTTATAGACAGACTGCAAGGTCTGTTTTTCCTTTTTCTGCAACTTTTTTCCGGTCTTATGAATCTATAGATCAGGTGAGGAAAACCTGAAGAAAAACGGAGGTATGAGGAAATGAGAAAATGGAAAAAAATTCTGATCCTGACAGCGGCAGGAGTGATGCTGGCAGGATGCGGACAGAAAACGGAAACAGCGGCAGGAACGGAAGCAGCCGCGGATGTATCGACGGAAGAAACGCAGGAAGCGGTAACAGAGGAATCAACGGAAGCGGAGACGGAAACAGAGGAAACGCAGAACGCGGAAAAAGAAAAGGAAACGGAGAAAGAGGCAGCAAAAGAAACGGTGAAAGAAACGGAAAAGACAGCCGCCGCGGAGGCGGAAGCAAAGAATGAGGCGGCAGATGCAGGATATGAAGATAATTTTTCCGTGGATGAAGAAGCTGCTGCAGAATTCGGGAAAAAAGTAAAGGATGCGGCAGCGGCCGGGGATCTGGAAGCACTGGCGGACCTGGCAGCCTATCCGCTGTATGTGGGATTTCCGGAAGGAGGAGAAACCATAGAATCCAGAGAAGAGCTGGTAGGGCTTGGCGCTGACCGCATCTTTACAGAGGAGCTGAAGAATGCGGTGGCGGCAGCAGATGAGCAGAATCTTTCTCCCAGCATGGCCGGATTTGTACTCTCAGACGGGAACGGAACAGCCAATGTGATTTTTGGCGTGAGAGACGGGAAACTCTCCATTAACGGAATTAATTATTAAAGTGCGGCAGAAGTTTCCGTGAGACAGGCGCTGATTCCGTTTACAGAAAAAGGAGTCCTGAAAAACAGGGCTCCTTTTTGTATGGATATTTCCGGATTATTCAGCCAGTTCGGTCCACTGTTCATACAGGACCTCCAGCTTGCGGGAAATCTCTTCTTTTTCCTTATTAAGTTCCATCAGCCGCGGAACGTCGGTGAAGACTTCCTCCTGACAGAGCAGCTCATCGATTTCTCCGTCCCTGGTTTCCAGACGGTGGATTTCCTCTTCGAGCTTTTTCAGATCGTTCTGGCGCTTCCGTTCTCTGGCCTGCTCTTCCTTCCGGGCTTTCCAGTCCAGTTTCCCGGAAGACGAGAGAGAAGCAGCATCGGTCCGGTCCGGACCGGATGCAAAAATGCTGTCAGCGGTTCCTGTTCCCTGCGATGCGGCAGGAGCAGACGGTATGTCCCGTCCGAAACAGGCGGCCATGACGTCGTCTCTTTTTTCCAGATAATAATCATAGTTTCCGATATAATTGACCAGCATGCCCCCGGTAAGATCCAGGATTCTGGTGGCAGTCCGGTTGATGAAATACCGGTCATGGGACACATAAAGTACCGTACCGGTGTAACTGCAGAGGGCCGTTTCCAGAATTTCCTTGGACGTGATATCCAGATGATTGGTGGGCTCATCCAGAATCAGAAAATTGGCTTCGGAAAGCATGAGTTTTGCCAGGGAGACCCGGCCCCGTTCCCCTCCGCTCAGATCCCCGATGCGCTTGAATGCGTCATCACCTGTAAACAGAAATGCGGCCAGAGTATTGCGGATCTGGGTATTGGTCATATTGGGATAGGCGTCGGAAATTTCCTCAAACAGAGTCTTTTCCGCATGGAGGACCTGATGGTCCTGGTCATAATAGCCGATATGGACCCTGGCGCCGAGAACGATTTCGCCCTCATCCGGATCTGTGATCCCGTTTATGATTTTGAGAAGCGTGGTTTTTCCGGTTCCGTTGTCGCCGATGACAGCTACCCGTTCGCCTCTGTGAATATCAAAATCCACATGGGAAAACAGATGACGGCTGCCGAAGGATTTGGCCAGATCCCGGACAGAAAGAACATCCATGCCGCTCAGAATATTGGGTTCCAGGCGGATGTTCATGGCATCATTGATTTCTGACGGTTTTTCCAGAACCTGGATCTTTTCCAGCATTTTTTCCCGGCTTTCCGCGCGTTTGATGGATTTTTCCCGGTTGAAGGAGCGAAGCTTTTCAATGACTTCTTCCTGATGGCGGATTTCCTGCTGCTGGTTGAGATAGGCCTTCATCTGTACGGCGCGCATCTGTGCCTTTTTTTCACTGTATGCTGTATAGTTTCCGGTGAAAACCGTGGCTTTTCCATTGTCCAGTTCAATGACTTTTGTAACAATGCGGTCCAGAAAATACCGGTCATGGGCCACGATGATGACACTGCCTTTATAGTTCAGCAGATAGGTTTCCAGCCAGGCGATGGAAGACATGTCCAGATGGTTGGTGGGCTCATCCAGAAGAATCACATCCGGGCTTGTGAGAAGAAGCTTGCCCAGAGAGACCCGGGTCTTCTGACCGCCGGAAAGAGTGGAAATCTGTTTGGAAAATTCGTCTTCCGTAAATCCCAGACCCTTCAGAACACCGATGATTTCGCTTTTCCATGCGTAACCGTTGATCAGGTCAAACTGATGGCTCAGACGGCTGTAGGTGTTCATCATGGCCTCCAGCTCCTCTCCACGGGCATCTTTCATGGAAAGTTCCAGGTCCCGGAGTCTCTGCTCCATTTCAATTACCGGCCGTTTGACTTCCACCATTTCGTCATAGATGGACTGATGGCTTTTCAGATCCTGATCCTGGGCAAGATACCCAAGGGTTTTTCCCCTGGAAAGAACCACCTCGCCGTGGTCCGGAGCAAGTTCTCCGGTGATGATCTTCAGCAGAGTGGATTTTCCCGCGCCGTTGATGCCCACAATGGCGGCTTTTTCATGTTCTTCTATATGGAAAGAAGCGTTTTTGAGAATGTCGTCGCTTCCGAAAGATTTGCAGATATTGCTGCAGGATAATATCATAATGCCTCCTGTGTATGTGGTGTCTGTACCCGTACCAATGAGTAGTATAATACAGGAAACGCGATTTTTCAAGCGTGGGAGACCGGGAGACAAATTGCTTTTTCCCTTGTCAAGGATTTGACAAATACCGCCGGTGTGATATAATAAAAGTCATGAACCGGCTCCTGAAAACGGGGCAGCATGACATAACGACAGACAGAAATTCCTTGAGAGGGTGAAAAAATGGTAGACCAGAGACAGATTTCCAAGGCAGTAATCTCCAGACTGCCCCGGTATTACAGATATCTGGGAGAGCTGATGGAAGAGGGAATTGAAAGAATCTCTTCCAATGAACTCAGCGCCAGAATGAAAGTGACGGCATCCCAGATCCGCCAGGACCTCAATAATTTCGGCGGTTTCGGACAGCAGGGGTACGGATATAACGTGAAATATCTGTATACGGAAATTGCCAGGATCCTGGGGATCGACAGGCAGCACAACATCATCATCATCGGAGCCGGCAACCTGGGACAGGCCATTGCCAACTATACAAACTTTGAAAAACGTGGATTCATCATCAAAGGGATGTTTGATATCAATCCCCGTCTGATCGGGCTTGTGGTCCGCGGCGTTGAGATCCGCGGCATTGAAGATCTGGAACAGTTCATAGTGGAAAACGAAGTGCAGATCGCGGCACTGACCATTCCGAAATCCAAGGCGGCGGAAATTGCAGACCGTCTGGTCAAGGCAGGAATCAAGGCCATCTGGAACTTTGCTCATACAGATCTGAACGTACCGGAAGATGTGGTGGTGGAGAATGTCCACCTTTCCGAAAGTCTGATGAGGCTTTCCTATCGGGTCTGCAGCATGCAGGATGAGAAGGAAAGAAAGGAAAAGAAAAAGAAGGAGCAGACACGGGAAAACGGAGGCTGCGCAGTGAGACATGGTGGCAGGGACAGGCTGTGATATGATAGAAATTGACCGGGTAAAAAGGGCCTGTGAAAAAGAGGCCTTTTTATTGCGGGTATATACGGAAGAAGAACGCCGGCTGGCAGGGGGAAGACCCTCTGTTCTTGCCGGCAATTTTGCTGTTAAGGAAGCGGTGGCGAAGGTTCTGGGAACAGGGTTCCGGTCTTTTATGCCGGGGGACGTGGAGGTACTGCGGGATGAACTGGGCCGGCCGTATGTGCGTCTGTACGGAAACGCGGCCAGAATTGCAGAGGAAAAGAAGATACGGCAGATCCAGGTTTCCATCAGCAACACGAAGGAGTATGCCCTGGCCTTTGCAGTGGGAGAGGGGGAAGAAACTTGAAATATCTGGTAAACGGAAGGCAGATGAAGGAAATAGACAGGATTTCCATAGAGGAATACGGACTCCCGTCCATGGTCCTTATGGAACGGGCTGCTCTGGCGGTGGCAGATGCGGTAAGCCGGCGGATCCGGCCGGCGGGAACGGTGCTTTCGGTCTGCGGAAGGGGAAATAACGGCGCGGATGCGATTGCAGCAGCCAGAATTCTGTCCTTTCGCGGATATGACTGCAGGATTCTCATTCCATCCGGAGAGGGGAACTGCAGCAGGGAATTTCTCGCCCAGCTGGAGATTGCGGAAAAAACCGGCATTGCCGTTGAAATATGGAACGGACAGATGCCCGGAACTTTCGACGCGGTCATAGATGGAATTTTCGGTACAGGACTTTCCAGAAACGTGGAAGGAAGATACCGGGAAATGGAAGAACTGGTGGGGAAAATAAGGAATTCCCATGGTGACAGGGCTCTGACAGTGGCTGTGGACATGCCTTCCGGAATCAGTTCAGATTCGGGAAAAGTCATGGGATATGCGGTCAGGGCAGATGTGACGGTTACGTTCGGGGAAGAAAAAGCAGGACAGGTGCTGTTTCCGGGACGGGAATTCTGCGGTACGCTTCTTGTGGAGGAAATCGGCTTTCCGCCGGGAGCACGGAGGGAAACCGATGCATGGCTCATGGCCTATGAACCGGAAGATCTGTGTCTGGTTCCGGACCGGCCGGCATATTCCAACAAGGGGACTTTCGGGAAGGTTCTGGTGGCCGCAGGGGCCAGAAACATGGCCGGGGCTGCATACTTTTCAGCTCTGGCTGCATACCGGTGCGGAGCAGGCCTGGTGAAGATTCTGACGCCTGAAGAGAACCGGATGATTCTTCAGATGAAAATACCGGAAGCCGTTCTTTCGGCCTTTGACACAGAGAACGCGGAAGAAGATGCAGAGGCTTTTGAAAGACGTCTGAAAAAAGAGATTTCCTGGGCCGATGTGATCGTTCTGGGGCCCGGTCTGGGCCGGGAAGCCTATGCCCGGCAGATGACGGAAACGATACTCAGGGAAGCTGCCGTGCCGGTGGTCATGGATGCGGATGCGGTGAATCTTGCGGCAGAAACCCCGTCAATCCGCAGATATATCGGAAAAAATGTCATCATGACGCCTCATATGGGGGAAATGGCAAGATTCACCGGAAAGACCGTGGATGAAATCAGAGAAGATCTGACAGGGACGGCGGAACGGTTCACGGCAGACACCGGTGCCTCCTGCGTGCTGAAGGATGCGGCAAGTGTGATTTCCCGCAGCGACGGAAAAATTTTTATCAATACCAGCGGAAGCCCGGCCATGGCCAAAGGCGGTTCCGGGGATGTGCTTTCAGGGGTCATTGCCGGGCTTACGGCAGCAGGAATGAATCCATGTGAGGCAGCTTCCTTCGGTCCCTGGATTCATGGGCTTGCAGGCGAAGAGGCCGCGAAAAGACTGGGAAAACACTCGGTGCTGGCCGGAGAACTGGCAGACAGTCTGTGTGAAATACTGAAACAGGGAATGCAGATGAGGCAGAATCACATGACCGGGAGGAAACAGGCAGATGAAACCATTTGACAGGATGTACGCGGAGGTCCATCTGGACCGGATGAAGGAGAATATGGAGGCTCTCCAGGCAAACCTGCGGCCCGGAACCATGATGATCGGGGTTGTGAAAGCGGATGGATACGGCCATGGAGCTGTTGAAACGGCAAAGGCCATCGGATCGTATGTGTGCGGCTACGGCGTCGCCACGGCAGACGAGGCTCTGGAACTGCGGGAAGGGGGAATCGAAAAAGGGATTCTTGTTCTGGGTCCTGTTGATCCCTGCCGGTTTGAGGAAATGATACGCGGAGAAATACGTCCGGCCGTATTTCAGATGGACAGGGCAGAACGTCTTTCAGAGACGGCACTGCGCCTTGGGAAAAAGGCCAAAATTCATCTGGCGGTGGATACGGGCATGAGCCGCATCGGAATGGCACCCACGGAAGAGAACGCAGATCTGGCGGCAGAGATCAGCCGGCTCCCGGGCATTGAACTGGAAGGAATGTTTACGCATTTTGCCAGAGCAGATGAAACCGATAAAACATCGGCGCGGAAACAGATGGAGAAATTCCGTATCTTTGCGGCAATGCTGGAAAAAAGGGGGATAAAGGTTCCCATATGCCATTGCTCCAACAGTGCCGGCATTCTGGACATGAAAGAGGCAGGGATGGATGCTGTGCGTGCAGGCATTGCCATATACGGACTGTATCCGTCGGAGGAAGTGGACAGAAAAACCGTTTCTCTGAAACCGGTTATGGAGCTGAAGAGCCGGATCACATATATCAAGGAGATCAGTGCGGGAACGGAAGTCAGCTACGGAGGAACCTTTACCGCTGAGGCACCCATGCGGATTGCCACGGTAAGCGCAGGATACGGGGATGGGTATCCCAGAAGTCTTTCCGGGAGAGGTCAGGTTCTCATCTGCGGAAGACGTGCCAGGATTCTGGGACGGATCTGCATGGACCAGTTCATGGCTGATGTGACGGAAATTCCGGATGCGGCGGAGGGCAGTAAGGTAACGCTTCTGGGACGCGACGGAAAAGAGGAGATCACCATGGAGGAACTGGCCGGATGCAGCGGAAAGTTTCTGTATGAAATCCCCTGCGGCATCGGGAAGCGGGTTCCCAGGGTTTACCTGCACGGAGAAACCGGTTCCGGAGATTAGGGTAAGGCAAAAAACAAAGTCAGCGCATAAGGTAATCATATAGTGTCAATACTATCGGTACAGGGAAAACCTGAATCGGTCAGCGGAGTGTGAAGAAATTGATTATCAGACGCGGTGATGTTTATTATGCGGACCTGAGACCGGTGGTGGGTTCCGAACAGGGAGGAATCCGTCCCGTTCTGGTGATACAGAATGATATCGGAAACAAGCACAGTCCCACAGTGATCTGTGCGGCAATTACTTCCAAGATGAACAAGGCAAAACTTCCGACGCATGTGGAACTGAGCGCGAAACAGTGTGATATGGTGAAGGACTCGGTGATTCTCCTGGAGCAGCTGAGGACCATCGACAAGCAGCGGCTCAGGGAAAAGATCTGTCATATTGACGGAGAACTGCAGAAGCGTGTGGACCAGGCCCTGAAAATCAGTCTGGAACTGGCTACATAAGCCCCGGACGCAGAACGGCGGTTGACGAAATGACGGAAGAATGCTATATTGGAATACAAAAGAGTTAAAGGAGTGTTAAGAAATCTCATGGATGATGGTAATTCGTGGACGGGAATTCTGCTGCTTCTTGGAGCAGCATTCCTGTATGCGGTCCTTTATGGGTTCGGTGCAGCAGTTCAGTCACTGAATACCAGCGCGCTGGAGGATGAAAAAGATGAGGGAAATGTAAAAGCGGAAAGGCTTTTACATATTCAGCAGTCTCCGGTTCCCTTCATACGCACCAATCAGCTGGTAACCTGTCTGGCAGGACTTCTGGCCGGAGCGTTTTCCCTTCCCTGGGCAGCCGGGGAACTCCGGAACCTGCTGATGCGGATTCCGGGAATGCCGGGAATTCTGAGCCTTCCGGCGGCATGCGCAGCAGCGGTTCTTCTGGAAGCGGCATTTCTGATCTGTTTCGGAATGGTGATTCCCAAACGGATCGCAGGAAAGAGTCCCATCCGGTACTGTTACAAGACACTGGCGCTGGTGCGTGTCCTGGTTCGTATCTTCCGGCCGGTCACATGGCTGATTGATGCAGTGGGGTACGGAGTACTGAGGGTCATCGGCATTGATATCCACGCCAAAGGTGAAAACGTAACGGAAGAAGATATCATGTACATGGTAAATGAAGGCCATGAACAGGGAGTTCTGGAAGCCAGTGAAGCGGAAATGATCACCAACATCTTTGAGTTTGATGATAAAGAAGCCTCGGACATTATGACCCACAGGAAAAATATTGTGGCTCTGGACGGTCAGATGACCCTGGCACAGTCTGTGGATTTTATTGTAAAGGACGCCATCAATTCCAGATTTCCGGTTTACGAGGAAGATATTGACAATATCATCGGAATTCTCCACATGCGTGACGTGCTGTATTTTGCTGAACTGAAAGAATATCTGAATCAGCCCATCAGCAAAATTGACGGCCTGCTCCGGGAAGCCCATTTCATACCGGAGACAAAGAACATCAGTGCCCTGTTCAAGGAGATGCAGTCCAAGAAGATCCATATTGAGATAGTTGTGGACGAATACGGGCAGACATCGGGACTTGTGACCATGGAAGATATCCTGGAAGAGATTGTGGGAAATATCATGGATGAATACGATACCGAGGAGCCGGATATTGTGGACAAAGGAAACGGGGTGTTCCAGCTGTCAGGTCAGGCATCCCTGGGGGATGTGGAGGATGCCCTGAAGATAGAATTTGATGAAGATGACAAGGATAACTTTGACACACTGAATGGTCTTCTGATTTCCAGACTGGGACATCTGCCTGCGGAAGATGAGACAGCGGAGGTGGTCTGCGGTTCCTATTGCTTCCGGATTGTCAAGGCGGAAAATAAGGTGATCCGCACGGTGGTGGCATCCCCTGTTTCGGAAAAAACGGACAGGCAGAAAGAAGATGCCGTTTCCGGCAATATATAAAAATTCCCGGGCAGAACAGGTGACTCCGTCCGGATATACAGGAAAATATGAGCTCTGAAGAGCCGGAAAACCGGCTTTTCAGGGCTTTTTGCGTGTATGCGGTCAGCTTTTCAGCTTCCCGCCGGGCAGGGGAATACTCCAGCGGAATTTTCCGGAAAATCCTGGCAATTTACCTGCATAATTGTAAAATATATGTAAAATGTATGTAAAGTTTAAAATACTGCTAAAATACTGTTAAATTACGTTTAGATATCATAAAATTATAAAAAATATATAGACTTTTTATAAAATTACTGTTAATATAGGGGACATCTAGGATAAATAGATAAAATTGGGAAGGGGTTTTTGCATGAAAGAGAAAGCTGTTGAAAAAAGAACATTTCTGGACAAATTTATGGACGTCGTAGAGCGGGCCTGTAACAAACTGCCGCCGCCTCCGATTCTGTTCTGTATCCTGTTTATGATTGTAGCCGTTCTCGGTGCGATCTTTACGATGACAGGAACGGCACTGACCAATCCGGCCACAGGAGAAGTGGTCATGTCCAAAAACCTGTTTACGGAAGAAGGACTTCACTGGTTCCTTAATAACATGGTTAAGAACTTTACCGGTTTTGCACCGCTGGGTCTGGTTCTCTGTATGACTCTCGGTACCGGTATCTGCGAAGAATCCGGACTTCTTGTGTCCATGCTCCGCAGTGCCATGAAGAATGTGCCGGGTGCCCTTGTTCCCTATGTCTGTGTTTTCATCGGTATCCTTGGAAACCTGGCTTCTGATGCTGCCAGCGTTATGATTCCTCCGCTGTCAGCGCTTGCCTTCATCGGTGTGGGCAAACATCCCATCGCCGGTATGATCTGCGGTTACATAGGAGCTCAGGTGGGATACGCGTCCAACCTGGTTATTTCCGGAACAGATACCCTGCTTATGGGTATTACCAATGACGCACTTGCAGCATTCATTCCGGAATCCGGATTCATGGTTGACGCAACCTGTAACTGGTTCTTCAAGATCGGTTCCACCATTCTCTGTACCATAGTAGCTGCCATTCTGGTTCAGAAAATTGTTGAACCGCGTTTCGGAAAGTATGAAGGCGAAGTGGAGCAGATTGAGGATATTACTCCCCAGCAGAAGAAGGGTCTCCGGGTTGCCGGACTCTGCACCGTGATTTATATTATCCTTATTCTGGTGCTGTTCTTTACCGGCCCTCTCGCAGCTGAAGACGGCGGTCTGATCGGTTCTCCGTTCCTTTCCGGACTGATCCCGATCCTGTTCTTCCTGTTCGTTATTGCAGGTATTTCCTATGGATATGCAGCCGGAACATTTAAAAACGTTTCCGATGTCAATAAGGGCATGGTAAAACAGATGTCAGCCATGGGTTCTTACGTTACATTCTGTTTCTTCTGCGGACAGTTCCAGGGACTTTTCAACTGGACTCAGCTGGGTACTCTGTCTGCCATTGCAGGCGCTGATTTCCTGGAGAGCGTAGGATTCACAGGAATTCCGATGTGTATCGGCTTTATCGTTCTTGTAACGGTTGTGGACGTTTTCTTCTCCTCAGGTTCTGCAAAGTGGGCGATCTTCGCACCGATTTTTGTTCCTATGTTCATGCTTCTGGGTTATCATCCGGCATTTGCACAGATCATTTACCGTCTGGGCGATTCCGCAGGAAACCTGTTCGGACCGACCTCTGCTTATCTGTGGATGATGCTGAGTGTTGCACAGGCCAAGTATGATAAAGATATCAAGATCGGAAAGATCATTTCCTGTAACTTCTCCGTTGCCATCATTCTGGAAATCTTCTGGATCCTGATGCTGGTAGCATGGATGATGCTGGGACTTCCCATCGGACCTGGTGTAGGCGTTTATATGCCGGCAGGCATCATCTAAAATTGTCCGTCCGGCTGATGAGAAAGCAGATGTGCCGGAAGCGGAATGGTTTTTCCGGAAACCGGAAGCTGTATGAAGCAGCAGACAGCCGGAGAAATATATAAAAATAACACGCGAAATCTTTACAGTCAGAGATACCGCTGCAGAAGACGGGAACCGTCAGTTCTGCAGCGGTTTTCTGATGGCCGCAGGCGGATCCGGAAGGGGAGTATGGCCTGAAGCCTGCAGCGTGCAATAAAAAAGTGCCCTGACAGCTCAGAACAGACGTTTTCATGTTCTGGCATCAGAGCACTTTTTATGCTGCAGGAAGCTTCGGCTCCGGTATTAAAAAACTGTGCTGTAAACCGCATGGAAGCGGAAGAAAAAGCGCCGACAGGGCGCTCTGCCCGGGGCGGAGATTCTGTATAAGCGGGATTCTTTTCTGTTCAGGCGGCCCGGGAATGGGGCCGCCAGTTTTCTCTGGGATTATTTCAGATAAGTATCCATCCAGCTGAGAATTTCCGTCATTCTGTCAATACGGTTCTCCGGCCTGCCGGAACGGGAAAGCTCATGGTTCTCTCCGTGGAACAGGCACAGTCTGGCAGGACAGCCGTTTCTCTTGACAGCGCTGTACATGGCAAATCCTTCTGCCATATAGCAGCGGTAGTCTTCATCGGAATGGATAAACAGGATCGGGGTCTTGCAGTTGGGAGCGTACTGCAGAGGAGACTGTTTCCAGAGCAGCTCCACATTTTCTCTGGTAATGGTACCCTCGTTGTTGGGAGTGAAAGTATGTCCGATATCAGAGTTGTGCTCGAAGGATACCCAGTTGGCAATGGAACGCTGGGAAGCTGCGGCGGCGAAGCGGTCAGTATGGCCCACGATCCAGTTGGTCATGAAGCCGCCATAGGAGCCTCCGGCCACGCCGAGACGGTTTTTGTCGATGTCGGCGTAACGTTTCAGTACTTCATCGGTAAATTCCATCAGGTTGGTATAGTCCACAGTGCCGTAGATGCCGTTGATGTTTCCGAAATCGGTTCCGCGTCCGTCGGATCCTCTGGGGTTGCAGAACAGGACGAAATATCCGGTGTTGGCCCATACCTGCATCTCATGGTGGAACACATCCGAGAAGACAGTGCGCGGACCGCCGTGAATATGAAGGATTGCCGGATATGAGGTACCTTCCACATAGCCTGCGGGTTTCAGAACCCATCCGTGGATTTCCACTCCGTCGCTTCCTGTGTAGGTCACCGCTTCGGGAACGGAAACAGAATAGTCTTCTGTGAGAGCATCGTTGAAATGTGTGATCTGTTCACCGTCCAGGTAGAGTTCTGCCAGTTTCAGGCCCTGGAGTTCGCAGCTTACCAGATGGTTTTCGCTGATATCAAAGCTGTCGCAGCTGCTTCCTTTTGTGAGGCTTTCAGAGATGACACCCTGCGCATCCAGCCTGTAAAGGTATGTATAATCATTTACGGTGGACAGGAAATAGAAATCTCCGTTCAGGACTTTCTGGCCGCGCCCTGAACCGTAACGGGCATCCGATCCTACGGATCCGCTTCCGATGGAGGCGTCATAGGCAAGGTAATGGTTCATTGCTGCGGAAGCCAGGTCGAGCTTATAGAATTCACAGTATTTTGTGGTATCTTTGTAGGAATTGTCTGCAGCGGCCACAAGCGCTTCCCTGTCATTGAGAAGTTCAAAGGTTCCGGTCCGCATGGTATCCGGTTCCAGCATGGTTTCTGTTCTGCCGGTGGAAATATGATACAGGTAAAGACCGGCGTTGGGACCATGCACACTCTGTTTCCACGGATATGCCTTATACAGAATCAGGTCTCCGTACACGGAAAATTCCATGCAGTCTGTCCATTCATCAGCCAGGAATGTTTCTGAACCGGAAGCAGAATCATATATGAAGAGACGATGCCGTTTTGCGTTGGTAAAGCCTGCACCGTTACCCCAGAAAGGAAGCTCGTCAATAATTTCATAGGATTTTTTGCGGACATCCTTCAGATTGTCCTGGAGAGATGTCATCAGGTAACGGCCGCCGGAAAGCGTGCGGATGCCTGTTACCTTGCGGGGAACGCGGAACGCCTCCTTTGCCTCGCCGCCGCAGGGACAGATCTCATAAAAAACGGTCAGCTCTTCGCCGGCTTCCGCTTTTTTCCTGTCCTCAGGATTCCTCATGGCCGGGAAGAGAAGCGTTCCCTTTTCTGTCCAGACATAGGATTTGGCATCGCCGCCGGTGGTCAGATGGCGTACCTGCTTCGATTCCATATCGTAAACATGAAGATCCGCTTTATACGTATTTTCTGCCTGATCCGCTCTGGATACGACAAAAGCAATACGGGATCCGTCCGGAGAAAAAGTGGGATTACTCACGAAATGGAACTGGAGAAAGGTATTGATTTCAATCTTCTTCATAATGTCTCCTTTGTTTTTCGATAATTTTATAACCCTATTATAACATGACGCAAAATGGTGTCAAGAAAAGCTCTTGCGTTCTAAAAAAAATAATGATAGAATATCTAAGATTGACGGATTTTTGTGCGGAGCAGCACGGAATATAAAGAAAGACCAGCAGATAGAAAGGAAGCGGAACGAGATGTCAGGACATTCCAAATTTGCCAACATCAAACATAAAAAAGAAAAGAATGATGCAGCAAAAGGAAAAATTTTCACAGTGATCGGAAGAGAGATTGCGGTTGCAGTTAAGGAAGGCGGAGCAGATCCGGCCAACAACAGCAAGCTTCGTGATGTGATTGCCAAGGCAAAAGCCAATAATATGCCCAACGATACCATTGAGAGAGGAATCAAGAAAGCAGCCGGAGATCTTGGTGCTGTCAACTATGAAAACCTCACATATGAGGGCTATGGTCCCAACGGTGTGGCAATTATCGTGGACACCCTTACAGACAACAAAAACCGTACGGCAGCCAATGTGAGAAGCGCATTTACCAAAGGCGGCGGAAACGTAGGAAGCCAGGGAAGCGTATCGTTCATGTTTGACAGAAAGGGCCAGATCATCATCGACAAAGAAGAGTGTGACATGGATGCAGATGAACTGATGATGGCTGCACTGGATGCAGGTGCCGAAGACTTTTCCGATGAGGAAGACAGCTACGAAGTCATTACGGATCCGGATTCCTTCAGTGCCGTGCGTGAAGCGCTGGAAAAAGCCGGAATTCCGATGATGCAGGCAGACGTGACCATGATTCCCCAGAACTGGGTGGAGCTCACGGATGAGGATGCCATCAAGAAGATGAACCGCATTCTGGACCTGCTTGATGAGGATGATGACGTGCAGGCAGTGTACCACAACTGGGATGAATAATAAAAAGACGGAAACAGCAGTTTGGGGGCAGTGAGATGAAAAATCTTGCTGCCTTTTCTGATGTCTGCGTATATGTGACAGAACCCGGGCAGCATAACGGACCGCATGGAACTGTCCGACTGAAAAACCGTGCATACGCCGGAGAAAAAGGAGTCTCAGATACAGAGGAGCGAATCAGAAAGAATCGTATCTTCCAATTCCGGATATTTTGATGTAAAATCAGAAACATGCACGGGGGTCAGTTTTGTCTGCATATTTATGCATGAAATTTTAATAATATGGGAATGGATTTTCTGTGTCCGTTTATTCTTCCTTCAGTTTCAGGTATTGGAGAAATAAAATCCATGGAAAATCAGACATGAATATATGGTGCTTCTGGATTTTGGCTGATTTGGAGTGACAGTGATGGAATATATGCATATTTGGCCTTCAATTGAGGTCCTGATTTTTAATTTAATTGTCCTGGATCATTGTTTTAAAAGGAAATATTCAATACTGAAAGAGGCAGCAGTATTCTGCGCGTTTACCGCCTTTTTTGTGCTGCCTCTGGTTTTTTTTAAGCGAGATGTATTTGACGGAAGCGGCAGGCTTTCGATACTGGGATTTATATATATAATTCCCCTGAAATTCTTATATGATGAAAAAACAGAGAGACTTTTTCTGAATATGTGCATGAGCTGGACGTATACTCTTGGAATCATGGCGATTTCCATACAGACGGCATATTTTCTGGGATTTTTGGATTATGACCTGTCCCTGCTTATCATTGAAACCGTGCTGTTTTCAGTGACGTTTTTCCCGTTCAGAAAATATGTAATTCCCAAATACTGCTATATTTTTCAGAACATGCATGACTTCCCCAAAGCACAGTTCAGATATCTGGAATTAAGTGCGTACTCTAATTTTTTCGTACTGTCTATGCTTCATATATTTTTTTTAAACAGTGAAACTCATCTGCTGCAGATTCTTGTTCTGGCCATATTTCTTATGGCAAACTATCTGCTTTATACTATTGTTTATGAGATAATAAAAAGTTCCAAAAGAATTAGTGAACTGGAGAAAACAGCCATGCACGACGCTCTGACCGGGCTTGGAAACAGAGTGCAGATGATGAGGCATATGCGTATTTTAATAGAAGAAAATCATACCTTTTCCATTATGTTTCTTGATCTGGACGGGTTTAAGCTTATTAATGACCAATACGGCCATGACGTCGGCGACAGGTATCTGATCCATTTTGGAAACGTATGTTCCGATGAGCTGAAGGATCAGGGAAAGCTTTACAGGTATGGCGGTGATGAATTCGTGGCGATCTATTATGGTGTGCTGACGGAAGAAAAGATCAACGCAATATGTAAATGCAGAAAATGGGATGAGGATGCCCCCTGCGGATTTAATCAGGTAAGCGCCGGCATGATCGTGTGTAAGCCTCCCTATTCTGTTAAAGATCCGGACGCGATATTAAAACGCGCCGACAGTATTATGTACAGAAATAAATTAAACAGGAGAATGAAAAATCCGGAAAAACATGAAAAATCTGTATGACAAAGCGGAAGCCCCCTTTCCGGTTCCTGCAGGCAGGCTGGAAAGGGGGCTTTCTATATATGCAGGGCATGTAAGAAACAGCTTCATGTTCTTAATTTCAGAGCGGTCAATGTGAGGGTTCCTTCAATGCCGTCTCCTGATCCGCTATAAGTCAGACTGAACGTGGTCCTTGACGGAGCGGCAAGGATGATATTGGAGGTACCATAGGCAGTGGAACCGTCGGTTGCCGTGGCGAAGTATATACCGGATTCCACGTGGGATGTTCCATTGTAGAACGGAGTTATCTGCATGTAATTTGCGGTTCTGAAAAGAGTGGAGACACTGAATGAAATCAGATAATATCCCGGTTCAAAGGAAATACGGGTAAGATCAAAGGAGGCAATATTTCCTGTGGGATCCGTTACGTCGGGGAACATGGGGATCTGTGTACCCCGGATAAAATTGGCGGATACAATGATAAATGATGCGAAAGAATCCTTCGGCACTGTGCCGGCGGGCCCGGCAGGTCCGGTGGGGCCCATGAATCCCTGGATGCCGGCAGGTCCCGTAGGCCCTGTGAGTCCCTGAGGTCCGGCAGGCCCGGGAGAACCGGCAGGTCCTGCAGGCCCTGTGGGCCCTGTGAGTCCCTGAGGTCCGGCAGGCCCGGGAGAACCGGCAGGTCCCGTAGGCCCTGTGGGCCCGGCAAGTCCCTGAGAGCCGGTGGGTCCCGTGGGTCCGGCAGGTCCGGCAGGTCCGGGAACACTTGATCTGCCAGCAGGTCCCGTAGGTCCCGTGGGCCCGGTGGGTCCGGGAGCGCCTGTGGGCCCGGTAGGCCCTGTAGCGCTTGAAATGCCGGCAGGTCCCGTAGGCCCTGTGGGTCCTGCGAGTCCGGGAGCCCCAGCAGGCCCGGTGGGTCCGGCGGGTCCAGGAGCACCTGTGCTGCCGGCAGGTCCCGTGGGTCCCGTGGGCCCTGTGAGCCCGGTGGGGCCCTGAGGTCCTGCAGGCCCGGGAGAACCGGCAGGTCCAGCAGGTCCAGCAGGTCCGGGAGCGCCCGTTTTGCAGGGAAAGCTGCAGGGGCAGCCGGAGAAGCAGCCGTTATTGTGGGGAAAACCGAAATTCTGCATGGATACTCCCTCTTCTGGGATTTACTGTATCATATTCAGAAAAAAGAGGAAGGTTACGCTGAGGACGGAAAGGGAAGACAGAATCCGGCCTGAAACGGGGAAATTCTGAAAAGGCACGGGAAAATGCAGGAAGAAAGCGGATGGAAACGCCGGAACGGTTGACGTCCCGCAACAAACATGCTACAATACCAGAAACTGAACACATTGTTTCCGCAAACGAAACAGAAATTGACATGATAGAGGTGCGGGCTTCATCAGTACCACAGGAAATACAGCCGGACTGCTGCTGTGGGAAAGGGGAGACTGCCGAAGGGGCGGCTGCCGGTCCGAATGCAGCGGCTTCTGGGACGACGCAGAATATGCGGCGTACTGTCACGTAGAGTGGAGCGCTATCTGTACTGTTGCTTTTCTAATGGTTCTGAATTCTGCACCACAAACGCGCTTTCCGTCAGGGACTGTCGTTTGTGGTGTTTTTTTGAAGATTTCTGTCCTGATGACATGAAGTCTCTGGGAAAGTTCAGAATAAAAAAAGGAGAAAAGCTATGAAGAGTATGAAAAAGAAATGGGCCTGTGTCCTGCCGGCCATGCTGCTTTTGGCACTGTGCTTTGCAGTGACGGCACTGGGGGCTGAGGAGGCGGAAGAGTATGTTCCTTCGGTATATGCCACCTGCTGGGCACTGGTACCTCCGGTGGTGGCCATCGGACTGGCACTGATTACGAAAGAGGTGTACAGTTCTCTGTTTATCGGTATTCTGGTGGGATCGGTCCTGTATTCCGGTTTTAATTTTGAAAGGGCGGTTACCCATATGTTTGAGGGAGGAATCATCAGTGTTCTTTCCGACAGCTATAATGTGGGAATTCTGGTGTTCCTGGTAATTCTGGGAGCCATGGTGAGCCTCATGAACAGGGCCGGCGGCTCCGCTGCTTTCGGTCAGTTCGCGGCCAGAAGAATTAAAAGCCGTGCCGGTGCACAGCTGGCTACTATCCTTCTGGGAGTTCTGATCTTCATTGACGATTATTTCAACTGTCTGACGGTGGGAAGTGTCATGAGACCCGTGACGGACAAGTTCCGGGTATCCAGGGCAAAACTTGCCTACCTGATCGATGCCACGGCAGCACCTGTATGCATCATCGCTCCCATCTCTTCCTGGGCGGCAGCAGTGACGGGATTCGTGGAAGGAGAGGACGGATTTGCCATTTTCATCCAGGCGATTCCCTATAACTTCTATGCCATTCTTACGATTGTGATGATGGTGGCCATGGTGCTGATGCGCGTGGAGTTCGGTCTGATGAGGACGCACGAGATCAATGCGGTGCATGGGGATATTTATACCACCCCCGGACGTCCGTATGATTCTTCTGATGAAAGTGTGATTGCCAGAAAAGGCACAGTGGCAGATCTTCTGATTCCGATCTTTTCTCTGATTGTATGCTGTGTCATCGGAATGCTGTATACCGGCGGATTCTTTTCCGGAACGGATTTTGTAACTGCGTTTTCACAGAGCGATGCGTCTCTGGGACTGACTCTGGGCAGCTTTTTCGGCATTGTGATTACAATCGTGCTGTATCAGATCCGGCGTGTACTGAGCTTTTCTGACTGCATGGCCTGTATTCCGGAAGGATTCAAGGCCATGGTGCCTGCGATTCTGATCCTGACATTTGCCTGGACATTAAAGGCCATGACCGACAGTTTGGGTGCGGATGTCTATGTGGCATCGGTGGTGGATTCCAGTGCCAGAAGTCTTCTGAATTTCCTGCCGGCCATTATTTTCCTGGTGGGCTGCCTGCTGGCATTTGCCACAGGAACTTCCTGGGGAACCTTCGGAATCCTGATCCCAATTGTTGTAGGGGTCTTTGAGAACAGCAATCCGCAGCTGATGATCATTTCCATTTCCGCATGCATGGCTGGTGCGGTCTGCGGAGATCACTGTTCACCGATTTCGGATACCACCATCATGGCATCGGCCGGAGCCCAGTGTGAGCATGTGAACCATGTGATGACGCAGCTTCCCTATGCGGTGGTGGCAGCAGCCGTTTCCTTCGTCACCTATATTGTGGCCGGTTTCGTTCAGACAGCCTGGATTGCGCTTCCGGTGGGAATTCTCCTTATGGGGGCCGTTCTGGTGGCGCTGCGGTTCATCGGGGATACCGTAAGTGATGAGTAAAACAGAGAGGGCCTGGTTATTCCAGGCCCTCAAACTGCATGTTGTAATAATGAGCATAGAGTGAATTTTTTTCCAGAAGTTCTCTGTGGGTTCCCCGCTCTGTAATGTTCTGGTCCTGAATGACCAGGATTTCATCGGCGTTCCGGATGGTGGACAGCCGGTGGGCAATGGTGATGGTGGTGCGGTTTCTGGAAAGGGCTTCCAGACTTTTCTGGATATGACGCTCACTTTCATTGTCCAGAGCACTGGTGGCTTCGTCCAGAATCAGAACCGGCGGGTTTTTAAGAAAGACTCTGGCAATGGAAATTCTCTGTTTCTGACCGCCGGAAAGTCTTGCTCCCCGTTCTCCCACAAAGGTATCGTACCCATCCGGAAGTTCCATGATGAAGTCGTGGATGTTTGCCTTTCTGGCGGCATCCACGATTTCTTCGTCTGTGGCACCGGGCTTTCCGTAGGCAATGTTTTCACGGATCGTTCCTCCGAACAGATAGACATCCTGCTGAACGATGCCGATGCTGTTTCTGAGGCTCTTCAGCGTCACGCGGCGTACATCTTTTCCGTCAATGGTGACGGAACCTCCGGTCACATCATAGAAGCGGGGAAGCAGGGAACAGATGGTGGTTTTTCCGCCGCCGGACGGACCCACCAGGGCAATGTTCCGGCCGGCAGGGATGGAAAAGGATACATGGTCCAGCACCGGTTCTTTGGGATCGTACCAGAAACTGACATCGTGAAAAGCGATTTCTCCTCTGACCTGCTCCAGTTCTTCCGCATCCGGTGCGTCCGTGATCTCGGGTTCCGTTTCCATGACAGCCAGGAACCGGCGGAAACCGGAGAACCCCTTCTGCATCATTTCTGTCAGTTCCACCAGAATCTGTATGGGACTGATGAAAATTCCGATGTACAGCGCATACATGGCCAGGTCTGCCGGAGCCATATCCCCGATGGCAATGAGAAAGCCGCCGGCGGTCAGTACAAGGACATACATGAGTCCCTGGAAGAAGGAAGTTCCGCCCTGAAAAGTTCCCATGCAGCGGTAATTTCCGTCCTTGGACCTGACGAAGTTTTCGTTGCTTTCGCGGAACTTCCGGCGTTCCACGTCTTCATTGGCAAAAGACTGGACCACACGGATTCCTGCCAGCGTGTCCTGAAGTCTGGCATTGACGTCTCCGATCTTTTTCCGGTTGTCCATAAAGGTTTCTTGCATCTTCCGGTTCTGCTGGAGGCAGAACAGCACCATGAAAACGGCCACCACCGCCAGCACCGAGGCCAGCTTCCAGTTGATGGAAAAAAGAAACAGGAAGGAGCCGATGATTTTGATCAGAGAGATAAACAGGTTTTCCGGACCATGGTGGGCGAACTCGGAGATGTCAAACAGGTCGGATACCAGCTTGCTCATCATCTGGCCGGTGTTGTTTTTGTCATAATAGGAAAAGGAAAGCTTTTCGTAGTGGTCGAACAGCTGTCGGCGCATATCCCGTTCCATATAGGCACCCATGACATGGCCCTGGTAGGAGACAAAATACTTGCAGGCAGCCTGAAGGGCATACATGAAAAGAAGTCCGGCCAGAAGAAATCCCAGAGACCGGAGAATCACATCACGGGGCTGGGTAAACAGGGTGTTCGTGGCGGTTCTGAGAAACTGGGGAAAAGCCAGGTCCACAAGGCTTATGTAAGTGGCGCAGACCAGATCCAGAAAAAACAGCTTTTTGTAAGGACCGTAATAGCGGATAAATTTTTTTAAGACATCCATGGGATTCCTCCTGTGTGTTTCCGTGATATATATGAACGGCTGGTCATATCTGTATGTATCATATCACGGACCCGGGCGGAAGTAAACAGACCAGAAGAAGGGACAGGATAAAAACCAGGAGAGGGATGTAATAAAACCGTAAACAAAAATTAATGAATGAAAGAAAAATCAGGAGTATACTTGTATCTGTATTTTAAAGTTTACGTTTTTTGGGAAAGAGGAGATACATATGACTGACTGGAAGAACAGAACCGTATGGAAACCCGCGGCAGCTGCCGTTATGACCGCATGTCTCTGCCTGCAGCCCGGACTGACAGCAATGGCAGAAGAAATAGGGCCCGGGTTCAGCGATATGGGCCCGGGATATGAAACAGAAGCATGGAAGAAACTGGACGGAATTTATATGGATGACCAGGGGAACGCCATTGAAGGTGCTGTCCAGAGGGGAATCAGCGTATCCAAGTTCCAGGGCACCATCGACTGGAGCCGGGTGGCACAGGATGATGTTTCTTTTGCCTTTATCCGTATGGTATCCTACGGATATGAAGGCGGCTATACCATGGATGAGACCTTTGACAGGAACATGAGGGAAGCGTCTGCAAACGGGATCCATACGGCCCCGTATATTTATCTGCAGACCAGAACCGTGGAGGAGGCCAGACAGGCTGCACAGTTTGCGGTGGATACTGCCCGGAATTATACGGTGGATTTCCCCATTGCCGTGGACGTGGAATCCCAGTATATCATGGATCTGTCTGTGCAGGAACTGACAGACGTGGTCAATGCGTTCTGCCAGGTGATCGCCGATGCGGGATATACACCGATCATTTACAGTGATTATTATAAGTTTACCAATGAAATGGATACCAGTCAGTTCGGTTTTGACCTGTGGATGGCCAGATACGGCGGGGATCACAGGTATCCGGGAAGAACCATCTGGCAGTGCACGGATCAGGGACAGGTGGACGGCATTGAGGGCAATGTATGCCTGGAGTTCGCCTTTAA
>CABSIM010000032.1 GCA_902477765.1 uncultured Clostridiaceae bacterium
CCGTTCTACCTGTTCCGTTTCCTTCATGCTGCCCTGCTCGACATACATGAGTCACCGATTTCTCGATGCGCTCGCTCTCCGTTTTCGGAGAGGGCATGGCGGTTTATCTCAGTTCAGACGGTCATTCAGTTGTCAAGGTGAACAATGTAATGAAATTACCATCTGATGTCATCATATCGCCTTAATCTTGACAAAACAATAGCTTTGAAGTACTATTGGTGTAACGGATATAACAGAATTATAAAATTACCATAAGAGAATGGGAGGGAATAGCATGGAATTTGAATTTGCACGGCACGAACCGCTTTATGACCGTATTTTGTTTGTCTTGACGCTGGACAGACAGAAAATGAAGGAGCGTATTTTGATAGGTGAAGAACTGCAAATCCGGTTTCGTTTGCAGGGATATGAAGATGCAGAAGTGCTGTGTGATGTTACACGCCCTTTGGGAACTATGCTGTCGGCTTTTGAGCATGACCCGGATGGGGAATGGAACCGCTTTGGTCTGGTACCTCTGAGAGAAGCCTTGCACCCCAACCGTTGGAAGCAGCCCGGACTGGAACAGACTTCCGGTGATTTTCTGGCAAAAAAATATCTCACCGGTGATCCGGTGAGAATGTACGCAGCGCTTCGCATCTGGAACGAATATTTGAAGGCAAGAGAGCCACGGGATCGGGAAGCTGCCTGCGAGCGTTTTATTGGAAAAATGAATGGCTTTACTGCCTTATTTATGGGAACTCCTCCCCTTGATTTTGACGACGATACAGGAAAGCCAAAACGCCTGAACATTACCACGCATATTTATGGTTCTGTGCCGCAGGAAGATACCCGTCTTGACCTTTGGTATCCGGACAGCAAACGAAAAATGGAATGTGTTGCCGCTTATTCGTCTCTCTATCCGCTGATTACCTATTACCTGAACCGGCTGAACGATTGGGGACTCTATTTCCGAAAATGTAAAATCTGTGGGAAAGTATTCCTTGCCAAAAGCCAGCGGTATGAGCTTTGCAGCGATAAATGCCGCAAAAAACAGTCCCTTCAGAACAAGCGTGAATTTGATGAACGAGCCAGAAAAAACAATTATGACCTGTGTTATAAGAACGAATGTCAGAACTGGCGGAACAAAATCAATAAGGCAAAGAAAACACCTGGATTTCCTGCTGACCGCCTGGAAGAAATGCAGGCTGCTTTTGAATCCTTCAAAAAAGAAGCCTTGCAGCGGAAACAGACTGTGAAAAAGAAAGCAGCCAGCCCGAATGAGTTTTCGGACTGGCTGCTCCAGCAGAGTAATATTATTGTGGAACTGGCTGAATGGGGAAGCTGAGGATTCAGCAGTAAATCATTTCTGACCGAATGATTTCTTCAGCCCAGCTGCGGATGCTGTTCATGGCTCTGACCCATTCTATTTGATTTTGGGCTTTCAATTTCTCAGTGATTCCTTCCGCAGCTTTCATCTGGTCGATGATACAATCCAGCCGGTTCTGCGCCTGTTCGTTTAAGTCAGCAAGGTATGTCCAAAGTTTACCGGACAAGACCAGGTCATGGTACCGGGCTGGATGGTACAGCTCCAAATAGGCTTTGTGCATCCGCCCCCAAATCCCGATGGGGCGGTTTTCCTCCGGCAGCTGCAAGTCGGGGATATAATAGTCACCAACCAGCACATAATCCATACCGTTTTCTGTCATTCTTTCTTTTAGATTCTTCATGGTTCGTTTCTCCTTTGCTTTTCTTTAATCTATTGCCCAAACGAACCGTTCTATTTTGTTGCTTCTATATGTACCGTGCTCTTGCTGATGTCGAATTTTTTGGCTGTCTGGCGTACTGTCGCATTGTAATCAATAATGTAGTTGGCCACTGCCACTGCCCGCTCTTCAATATACTCTTTCATGGGTTTCCCCCTGAGGTCATTGTTTTTACATTTTATTAGAACGCAGAAACAATTATTCTCTTTTGGGGCAGGGTTTTTCCCATTGGAGTCAGAGGGCCCGCATCTGTCAGATCATACCGGACAGAGCCATTCTGAAGCAGGGCCCTGCTTTGTCTCAGTCACATTCCGCTGCCTTCCGGATCCACTTTGATGCCCATTGAAGCAGGAGTTCCGTATCCTTCCCAAGACTTTCTGCAGAACACGCCTTTCCTTCCTTCTGCTCCATGGCCCGCATCAGGACAGGTTTTTCTTCTTCCTGAAGAAGGGAAAGCAGATCCGTCCTTTTCCGGGCATACCGGCCGGTCTGAAGAAAGGCTATGGCCTGAAGAGTAAAAACGGACGATTTGTAAAGTCCTTTTAAAATATCCGGGCTTTTTTCATGAAGAAGATTATGGACACCCATATGATAAACATTACATGCTCCGATCCGGACCGTTCTTCGGATATCATTCCTGCCGATCCGTTCCAGAAGCTGGTCCGCCGATCCGGAAACAACAGTGGTGTCATGGCAGAACTGAAACAGGTCTGACGGTTCCCAGGAAAGCAGCTCCTCTTTTCCGGAAAGGAAGCCGCATACCCGGTTCCTCTCCGGCAAAGTGTCCAGCATCCGTCCATATGCCTCCAGATCTTCTGCTGACAGACTGTCCAGAACCAGCACCACATCAATGTCGCTCTCTTCATCCGCTTCCCCGCGGCCGAAACTCCCCTGGAGTCCCATCAGCCAGATCCGCCCGCCAAACAGGCTCATGACCGCATCCCTGTACTGTTCCATCCATGATTCAATCTGAAAACTCATATGTTCTCCTTTCCTGCACTGCCCGTCCCCATTCCGGGATCAGACTTGTTTGCAGTTATTATATCATGGAACCACCCCCGCTGTCACAGAAACGCCGGCGGCTGTTTTCTCAGTTCCTTTTCTCCCCCCGTTTTCTCCATCTCCGTGCCGGAATCTGTTCCATACCCAAAATTCAATAAAAATTAATATCCTCTTCGTATTTTCTTCAAATCCTGATGTTAGACTGTATTCTGTATTTCCGTCACATGACTGCCTGAAATTCATTGCTGCTCCATAAACCGGCCCTCCGGCATATACCGGATATCACCGTCACTGTTTTCCCGGGCCTTCTGTTGTTTTCTTTCAGATTCGTATTAATAGCACGATAAATAATACATTTTATAATGAGTTCAAGTCGACATTACCATTACTTAAACTAATGCCAGGAGGTAGACACAATGCAGGAGAAAAAACAAATCAATGTGGAAATCGGTGCAAGAATCAAAGCTGAACGTGAGAAAGCCGGTCTGACCCAGGAACGTTTTTCTGAACTGATCGGACTGGGAACAAAAAGTGTTTCCGCCTTTGAAAGAGGTGCGGTAGGAATTTCCTTTGTCACACTGAAAAAAATCTGTCAGGTATTGTCCGTTTCCGGAGATGCCATCATATTCGGCGAAACCGGCGGAAACCAGAACGATGTTTCCCGTCTGGCTGCAAGACTGGAACGTCTTTCCCCGGAGGAATATGCCATTGCAGAAGAAATCATATATAAACTTCTGGAAGCCTTTTCCCTGAAAAAATAAAAATGGCTGTTAAGTGGTGTGTCATCTGCTTTCACTTAACAGCCTTCTGTCTGTTTCAGACATTTCTTTCCGCCTGATTTTCATGTCCTTTCTCTGTACCGGATCAATGCCGGAGCCACCTCTGCCTGCCGCTTCGGAATCAGGCTCACCGTAATATCGTCGCACTTCTTTTCATGGAAAATCATACGCCACTCCACACGGCTCACCGGCTCAAAGTGAAGCGCCGAAAAGACCGTGTGAAGATTTTTCTGACCTCCCTGTCCTCCGGAAATGGCAGTGGGGCCATCTGCACCGCCGATAATTCCGATGGCTGCCGCACCTGAAGTACTCTTTTTTCCTTCGGGAACAGACGGCATCCGTCTGGGGCGGTCCCCGTCAGCACAGTCTGAAAGGGTCATGACTCCGTCCGGAAGTCCCGGATCAACGGTATAGCTCATGACAATGCAGTGCCCGGGATACTCGGTCCCCTGCTCTGCCAGCCGGCTCATGTCCATGAACTGTGCTTCATGCTCCTGCACTGTAAGGACATGTTCACTTCCGCCTTCCGGCCAGATAAAAGAAAATGTATCCCCAGGACAGTCCGTCACGAAATGCGGGCCGGGGAAAGGGACTTTCTTCTGTGTCATGGTCACATCCAGCGTCCGGATCTCAGGTCTGTGCTTCGTGGGCCATGGATAGCAGAAACGACTGATCATCCATCCGTCATCCGGATTCAGTCCGTAGTGCTCTGCCGCCTTTTTTCCTTCTGCGCCCCTGTCCTGCTTCGCCAGGTCCGGGAAATATACGGTCCGGCATCCATGAACGGCCTGAAGTTTTTTTCCATTGAGCTGTACCGAAGCTCCAAACTCCATGTGCAGGGGATTATCCCGTTCCAGCATCATCCGCTGCTCTTCGGAAAACTCTCTGTCTTCCCCGTTTCTCATATCCAGTCCCCATTTTTTCATAAACATCCGGATCTGAGCCGCTTCCGCTCTCATGCAGAAATCCATCACCAGACCGCGGCCGCAGACATAAATGGAAGGAATGGTCCAGAAATACCCGCCCCACAAAAATTCCTTCTGAACGAATCGCTCCGTTCCTGCCCGGTCTCTGCCGTGATGCCCCCAGAAGCTGCCGTCAAAGAAGACTTTCCATTCTGTTTTTTCCATGGATTTATCCTGTTTTTTTTCTTCACTTTCAGATATAAAATCTGCTTTGTTTTCTGATCCTGTCACTGTATGATATGTCTGTTTCAATGCCTTCTCCTTTTCCCCATCTGCACATGCCGCACGTTCTCTGCATTACAGAACGCAGCAGATTCTGATGCCGGCAAGTTCGTCTTTCAGAAGATGCCGGCCCAGACGCCCTTGATCATAAAGATCTCCGGGAGACCGGAATGTCTGTTTTTCCTTTGTCTGTTCACAGTACAGATACCACCCGGACTCCCTGTCATGGCTGATAAAATAATCCATTCCTCCGTACTGCAGTTCAATTTCCCGCCCTTTTTCCAGTGCATCTGCAAGGACTGCATCCGCATAACGCCGGTACCATTCATTCCAGAAAGCAATATAACCATTGCGGTCAAATTCATTTTCCGGGATGGTTTTCGGCAGACAGGAACGATAATACCGTTCCACTTTGTCCGCAAACCGCACCACTTCTTCCCGGTAATCCTGAACTGAAACCAGTTCACTCTCCCCTGAGGGCAGAATCAGCCGGACGCCGGCATCCTCATGCACCACGGACCAGTCCATTCCGTTATCACATCCGTCAATGGATACTTCTGACAGTTCCTCATTGGCAATAAGAAAAAAACCGCAGCAGGGCACCATCTGGATGCTGTGAGGGCTCATCCGTTTATCTTCTTTCAGAGATTTCAGAAGATAAAGAGCCGTCGCACTGACTGTCCCATCGCCTTCCATGACATTTTCCCCTATCTGAACGGCAACATGGCCATGCAGACATCTGTCATCCGGGTCATCCTCCGGTCCGCAAATCCAGGAGAACCGGTCCACACTGATTTTAAACGTTCCCATCTGCTGCCTCCATCCATTATGTTTTACTGATTGTACCATACTCTGAGCTTTGCCGGCAAATCATCGGCACGTCTCCTCCTCCCGCCCGGTCCGGATTTCCCTTTCTTCCAGAACATCCGCTTCCACCTGATACCGCTCATCAATCAGAATCTGCCGGTACCCGTATTTCCTGCATATTCCGGAATAATACGCATTTTCTTTCAGAACGGAATCCATGGTACAGCCTGCGTCATCCAGGCGGTGTTCGATTTCATTCGCATGATTTATGATTTCATCAAAGTGCTGTTCAATATAGTTTCTGCTCATGACAAGGCAGATACAGCGGATCTTTTCCAGATACTGCTCTGAAAAATCCGATTCCCATCCGGCTGGAATGTAACAGCCCTCAATCACCAGATTCTGACGGTTTTCAATGGCTGTCTTTATGATTTCACGCACAATGGGCCACAGATACTGTTCCAGCCTCCTGTCATCCTCCGGGGTCAGATCCGTATATCCGCTGCGGATCAGTCCCATTTTCAGATGGTCCAGAGACAGGTAGGGATATCTGTATTTTTCCAGAATCTTCTGGGCCAGTACAGTCTTTCCTGTATGGGAAGCACCGGTAATCAGAATAATCATCTGCTGCTCCTTTCTCCTGCAGTATATCCATGGTCCTCCATATTCCCGGTCCGGCAGGCAGCTCCGTCAGACTTCCGGAACCGCCGCGTACGGAAGAAACCATGGCAGAGGATTTGTTATACTGTTTATTATATCATGTCCTCCGGACATGCTATCCTCATTTTGCGTCTTGTGGATATGGCATCCTTATTTTGTGCCCGGCCTTCTCCCGGCGGACTCTGTGGGGCCCTTTGGGAGATGCCTTGCTGAACCGTAAGAATCCTGTTATAATGATTCTGATTTTACCTGATAAGCAGATACATTATAGTCCGGGAGGCAAAACCCATGAATATCATCTGTTTCGGCGATTCCAATACCTACGGATATGATCCCTGGACAGGCGGCCGATACGCCCCTGAAAACCGCTGGACGGATATCCTGGCTGAAAAGACCGGATGGTCCGTCTGCAATATGGGAAAAAACGGCCGCACAGTTCCTCCTGTGCCTCCTGATTTTCCGCCGGGCACAGATTTTCTGATCCTGATGCTGGGCACCAATGACCTTCTGCAGGGAAGGACTCCTGCGGAGACTGCCGGACTCATGAAACAGTTTCTGCTTGGTCTCTGCCAGGATCCGGAAAAGATTCTTCTGACCGCTCCGCCGCCGCTCGTTCCCGGCGGCTGGGTCCGGGATCCGGCACTGACAGCTGCTTCTGTTTCCCTGGCCCGGTATTACCAGGTCGTTGCCTCACAGCTGGCCATCCGGTTTGCCGACGCCGGAAGCTGGAACATTTCCCTGACCTGTGACGGAGTACATTTTACGGAGCAGGGGCATCATGCCTTTGCGGCCGGAATTTATGAGGTGATTATGCAATGAAAGCGATTTTACTGATCCTGCTGGCAGTTCTTCTTTCCCTGACCGGATGTGGTCAGGGATCTGAGGCGGATTCCTACCGCCAGATCAGTCAGGAAGAAGCAAAAGAAATGATGGACAGCCAGGAAGTATTGATTCTGGACGTCCGGGAACAGGAAGAATATGACAGCGGACATATTCCGGGGGCTGTTCTTCTTCCTGTTGGAACCATCGATGAAGACACGGCCGCTGCCGTCATTCCGGAAAAAGACACGGCAGTCCTTGTATACTGCCGGAGCGGGAACCGCAGCAAAAAGGCATCCGCGGCTCTGGCAGAACTGGGATATACCGGTATCCATGAATTTGGGGGGATCTCCACATGGCCTTACGAAACTGAAGAGTAAGCAGGAACAGTCCCTGTCTTTCAGAGCCCGGCTCCGTCCGGTTGTATCCATTCCACATAAAATACCGGAGCCATCCGGAGGACATGTTTCCTCCGGACAGTTCCGGTATCTGAAAAAAATTCACAGTATATCTGTTCCGACAGCGGAATCTCTGAAAAAGATTCCGCTGTTTTTTCATCTGTCAGGCTGCCGCTTCTTCCCTCTCCCTGTGTTCCATGGATTTAAACAGGGCAGTGCAGATAATAATGCCTATCACAATCGACAGATAGTCCGATGTGGGCTGCGCGTAAATCACGCCATCCAGTCCGAACAGACGGTTCAGCACAAAAATGGACGGAATAAAGATCAGTCCCTGACGGCAGATGGTAAGAATCAGTGACGGCAGCGCTTTTCCCATTCCCTGGATTGTGTTGATGCAGAGGAACAGGATTCCGATGAAGGGACCGGAAAGCTGCAGGGCGATGACCATCTGGATTCCGTAGGCAATTACCTCCGGGTCGTTGATGAAAATCTGAATCAGTGTTCTTCTGGCTATCATCATGAGAATCGTCAGAACCGTGCCCATGACCACGGCACTGATGCCGGTAAAACGAAATACCTGCATCAGGCGTTTTTTATTTCTTGCGCCGTAATTATAGCCGATCAGCGGCTGAATTCCGGCACACAGTCCGATCTGGAGAAGAACCACCAGCATGTTGGATTTCAGCGCCACGCCCATGGCGGCCACCGGTGTGTCTCCATATCCCACCAGTGCCAGATTCAGGACAATATTGGCGCAGCTCATCAGAATATTATTGAGGGATGCCGGCACTCCGATGGCGGCCACCCCCAGTGCAATGTTATCGCCGATTTTAAAATCTCTGGGATGAATGGAAAGACTGGATTTCTTTCTCACAAAATACTGAAGATAAAAGAGGCAGGCTCCGATATTTCCGATAACCGTCGCAAGCGCGGCACCGAATACCCCCCAGTCAAACCACAGGATCATAATGGGATCCAGTACAATGTTGACCACCGTACCGATCATGTTTCCGATCATGGATTCCCGTGCAGCTCCTTCTCCCCGCAGAATGTTTCCGAACGCTGTGGCAAAAATAACAAACGGTGCCCCCACGGAAATGCAGGTCAGATATTCCCTGGCATATCCAATGGTATTGGCACTGGCACCGATCAGTCTGAGAATCGGTTCCATACCGATCAGAGATATAACCGCCACAATGATTCCCAGTCCCAGAGAACCATAGCAGCAGAAAGAAGAAGTATTCCAGGCCCGCTGGATCTGTTTTTCTCCCAGCGCACGGGAAATGGCGGAACTTCCTCCTATGCCGAACAGGTTTCCGAGAGCCATAAAGATCATGAACACCGGCGTTGCCAGTGAGACCGCAGCCACCTGCAGAGGGTCTCCTGTCTGGCCGATGAAAAAGGTATCCGCCATATTGTAAATGACGACTACCAGCATGGAAATCATTGTGGGAATGGCCATCAGAGCCACCGCTTTCGGAACCGGCGCATCCTCAAACAATTCTCTGTTTATATTCATCGCTGTTTTATCCTCCTCTTTTTTCCGTTCTTACTTTATGTTTTCTTCCATCTGCCCCACAATGCGGAGCAGCCGTTCCAGATCTTCTTCAGAAATTCCGTTCTGAAGCTGGGCTTCAAACCGGTCCAGCCGGTCCTGCATCCGGCTTCTGGCCTCTTTCCCCTTCTCCGTAATGACCAGTTTTTTCATTCTGGCGTCATAGGATACAGGTTCCCTGAGGATGTATCCGTTTTTTTCCATCAGCTGCAGAGTTCTGCTGGCCGTGGAACGCCGGATTGAAAACTCTCTTTCAATGTCCCGCTGCACAACGTCCCTGCCCTCTGACCGGATCAGATAATGCAGAACCCAGTCCTGATGAGCGGTCAGCGAGTCCCCCTCCTGCACCGACATCTGGTTGATTTTCCGGTAAATCAGATTTGACAGAACCCGGATATCAAACCCGACATGCCTCATATTCATAATGAATCCTCTCACTTCCTTTCAAAAAATGTAAGCTGGCTGACATTCTAGCACAGATTTCTTTAAAATGTCAACTGCCGGATCCGGGATTGCAGAAGAAAACTTTGAGTTCGGGCGGGAAGGAGCCCGGTATGTCCGCCGGAGCAGCTTCTGTTCCGCCGGAAAAGTTTACATTTCCTGGTATCCGGAATATCAGCACACAAAAAATACCAGGAAGATGCATACATCTCCCTGGTATTTTTATGTAAACAGATTGTCTTTTTCTTTGGCTCTGTTCTGACTTCTGAATCAGATCCTCTGATTCCCGGCGGGCGGGACATGAGCATTTCCGGCTGTTTTTAAATCCTCTTTGCAGCATTCCATGTCTTCTGCAGGCTGCTTCATCATCCGCTCCCACTCTGCACGCAGATCTTTCAGGCATTCTTTTATGATAATTCCGCATGCTCTCTTCCTGTTCTCAATAAACCGGACTTTCGTGCATCGCATAATTTATCTTTACCATGTGAATATGGTCTTCCCAGACTCCGTTGATTTTCAGATAGTATTTTGAAATTCCCTCATTGATAAACTGATTTTTTTCCAGAACCCTTAAAGATGCTCTGTTTTTCGGCATCACATTCGCTTCTATACGATGCAGTCCCAATTCTTTAAATGCATATTCTGTCAGCATTCCGACTACAGCAGACATATAGCCTTTGTTGACATAATCTTGGTCCATTTTATATCCCAGAAAAGCAGAGCAGAAAGCCCCCCATACCACATTGCTCAGTCCGATCATACCTATAATTTTTAACGGCTGTTCCACTGGCATCATATAAAAGCGGAATGCTGTCCCTGCCTCATACTCAGCCAGCTCCTTTTTTAAGACTTCCTGCTGATATTTCAGCGAAAAAAAGTCCTCACTCCGTGCAGGTTCAAAGGCTTCCAGAAAAGCCCTGTTTCTTTTATAGTAATCAGCTGCCTGTTCTGCGAGAGACAGGTCAGCCGGTACAAGCTGTATATACTGATTTTTCATGATGCGCTCTCCTCTGCAGTTTCTGATTCTTCCGCTTTATTCTGCCGCAGTGACGGCCAGCGGAAACAGACCGTTTTTCTGTCTGTTTTCCCATCCTGCCTGCACGCGGAACAGATGGAAAAAGCCGGCAGGTCAGTGTTGCTGGCTTCTGCATATTTCATTCCTGCCACCTCAGAGCCCCAGCCCGGACACCCATGTCTTCAGTTCTGCTTCATTCAGACGGCCATTTAGCATCCTTCCGTCCATGATTCTGGCCCCCGGAGCACTGTCTTTCAGCCCCTCGGCCGACCGGCCCAGACCGCTTCCGCCGGATGTGGCAAAAAGTACTATGGTCTTTCCGGAAAAGTCATAGCTTTCCAGAAATGTATTGATAATGACCGGCGCTGCATACCACCAGATGGGAAATCCCAGAAAAATCACATCATGACCGTCCACAGGTGCACAGGTATCTACCAGAGCCGGCCGGCATGTTCTGTCCTTCATTTCCACACTGCTGCGGGAATGTTTATCCATCCAGTTGAGATCAGCGCCGGTGTAGGGAACTGCCGGCCTGATCTCATAAAGATCCGCGCCTGCGGCATCTGCCAGCATTTCTGCTGCCCTGGCTGTGGTCCCGCCGGCAGAAAAATATGCAACCAATGCCTTCATAAGCCTAACCTCCTTATTTCTTCAAAACTTTTTCTTTGTTCCCATTATAAAACTGACTGTTAAAAATGTAAAATGCTCACTTTCTATCTGCAATTATTCTTAAAAGGCATTTTGTCTTATCTGACCATCAGCAACATAACAGGATGTAAAAAAAGATGGATCACTATGGAACTACGCATTCTGAAATATTTTCTGGCTGGGTACGGAAAAAGCATTACCCAGACAGCATCTCTGCTCCACCTGGCCCAGTCTGCTCTCTCCCGGCAGCTGACCCGTCCCGAAAAATCTGAAGAAAGGCACAGGCAAGCCTGTTTCCATGGCTGACCTGTGCCTTTTTCACGCACAATCTGCTGTTGTTTCCGGACGGTATATTACGTCTTCCCATTCTCTTCCGTTTCCGGCCGTGTCCTTCACGGATTATGGCCGTTCTGCTTTCTCCGGCTTTTCCCCGCACTGAGGAGAAGACATCTCGTATTTATCGTCCGGATGGCTCCATCCCCATTCACACATGGCTTCCAGAACCGGATACAGGCTCCTCCCCTTTTCCGTGATCTGATATTCCACTCTGGGCGGCACTTCCGGAAAGACTTCCCTCTTTACGATTCCGTCTGCTTCCAGTTCCCTCAGCTGATTCGTCAGCGTCTTCTGGGATATGGTCTCCAGGTATCGGAGGATTTCTCCGAACCGCTTCTCCCCTTCCCTTATCAGAAAATATATGATCAGGGGTTTATATTTCCCCCCGATGACATGAAGTGTGATTTCCATTTCACATGTGATCTTTATACGCCTGGTTTCCGTTTTCGATTCCATATCTGTCTGTTACCTTTCAGTAATTATATGCCAAAAATGTGCCTTCTTGACATCTTTGCAGTGCAATTATACACTCATACTATCAGGACCGGCATCCGCCTGTCAAGTACAACCATTCACAGGGAGGGTACAGATGAAATACGAAATTCATGAAAAATTCGGCAGAATATCCAAGCTGGGCTTTGGAGCCATGCGCTTTCCCAAGCTGGCTGACGGAACAATTGATCAGCAGCAGGTCAATCAGATGATCCGGACTGCCTATGAAGCCGGCGTCAATTATTTTGATACTGCCTATGTTTACGGCAACGGTGCCAGTGAAAGGGCTCTCGGGGAGGCACTCCGTCAGTTTCCCAGGGATTCTTTCTTTCTTGCTGACAAACATCCCTTTTATAATCTTGCCAACCGGGATCAGAGAGATGAATTTTTCAACACGTCTCTGGAACGCTGCGGCGTCAGTTACTTTGACTTCTATCTCATGCATGCCGTAAACAGAAAAAATGCACCAGGTCTCACCCAGTATGACATGGTGGAATGGGCAATGGAACAGAAGAAAAAGGGAAAAATCCGCTTTCTCGGCATTTCCATGCATGACAGCAATGGACTCTTAAAGGAACTTCTGGATCTCTGTGACTGGGATTTTGTACAGATACAGTACAATTATCTTGATACTGAAGGCGAACCGGGAACAGAAGGTTATGAAGAGCTTTTAAGACGCGGAATTCCCATGACAATCATGGAGCCGCTGAAAGGCGGCGTTCTGGTGAATATTCCGCCGGCGCTTTCTCTTCCTTTCCGTAAACTGGAAAAAACCAACCAGGAAATGGCTTTTCGCTGGATTGCAGAAAAGAAGGGAATTCTCACCATTCTTTCCGGCATGTCCACCATGGAGCAGACTGTTGATAATCTGAATATCTTTTCTGATCCTGCACCGCTTGGCGAAGAAGAACTCAGGGCGATTCAGCAGGTGAAGCACAACATTATCCAGGCACAGAAAGTAGGCTGCACCGGCTGCGGATACTGTTCCGGATGTCCCATGGGCATTGACATTCCCGCTGCTTTCAAGGCATGGAATACAAAGGCCATGAATGACAGCAGCAACTGGATTTCAGGAACGGCCATCGATGCCGATCTGATTCGTACCTGTATCCAGTGCGGAAAATGCGCTGCCCATTGTCCCCAGAAAATCGATATTCCCGGCAAGCTCAAAGAGCTGCTGCGCGATTATGGACAATGATGCTCTGGAATCTCATGGTCCGCTCCATAACGGCTCAACCGTTTTTGATGAGCGCGCCATAACTGTCGGAGCCCGCGTTCTGAGCCGGATTGCTCTGGATGCACTGAACGTCTGAGCTTTCATATTTCTATTCAGACATTTTTCATTCCGGATATGAATCAAAAACGGAGACCTTCCCGTCAGGGGACACAGTTTTCTGTGCCCCTCTGCTGGGATACGGTCTCCGTTCTTCATTTCACGATAACTTCATTTTTCTTCCGTCGTCTTTACTTTACCCATGCGCCGGTATCATCCACACGGTATCCGTCCGGCGTGATCTCATTGCTGTACATGGAACCGAACGGTCTTGCTGCGGTTCCATTATAGGTCCATCCGCCGGTTTCAGAATTATAATCCCATGTAACAGCTACAGGATCCGGACTCAGATAGTACCACTTTCCTCCGATCTCCTGCCATCCGGTAAGCATTTCTCCGGAACCAGGTTTCAGATAGTACCATTTTCCATCCTGATCATCATAATGCCAGCCTTCCATCATGGTTCCCAGCATACCGTCGGAGTTCCTGTGCAGATAGTACCATTTCTGAGCTGCTGTGTCAAAGAACCAGCCATACTGCATGATTCCCCGTGCGTTGAAATAAAACCATCCTTCTTTCGGCTGATCTCCCACCGCATAAGGATTCTTTACATAGGCCCATTTTCCGCTGACCGCAGTTCCATTATTCAGAATGAATTTCCACTGATGGTACTCCGGAACTGTTGTAGGAGTGGCGCCTTCCGGTACCGGACTGGAAATTGCCGCATTGGTGTTCTCAGGATCCACATGAACCCAGTTTCCGTTGGTTCCCACCGTATAGACTGCTCTTCCGGAATCGTCATCGTCATCATCGTCGGAATCCGTACGATCTGCCACATAGTAAACACGGATCACCACATTTCCGTCAATGTGCTCTCCTTTTACATTTCCTTCCACTCCGGAAAGCACATAGCCGCTGATCTTAAGGCCTGCCTGTTCGCTTACATCGTAGGCACTTCCTGCCGCCGCTGTTGTTACAAAAGGCTCTGCCAGCTTTTTCTGGCTGGTCTTCTCAAGATAATTGACTGTAATTGTGTGTTCCGCCGGAGGAACTTCATTTTTACTGTAGAATACCCGGATCTCCATGTCGCTGTTCAGGGAATCTCCCTTTACATTTCCATCCACATGGTCCAGAGTATAACCGGAAATTTCTTTTCCGGCCTCTTCTGTCACATCATATGCCGTTCCTTCCTGATATGTCAGAACTGCAGGTGCCGCGATTTCCATTCCGCTTTCCTTGTCCATATACCGGATGGTAATGGTGTATTCCGTCGGAGGAACCACAACCTTTTTATAGTACACGCGGATGGTAATGTCTTCATTCAGGGCACTGCCTTTCACAGTTCCTTCCACCCGGTCAGGCGTGTAGCCCTGGAAAGTCTTTTCTGTCTCTTCTGTCACATCGTATGCGGTGCCGGTTTCAAATTTTCTTATAACCGGATTTGCGATGGCACTGTTGTCTTCCGC
Organism: uncultured Clostridiaceae bacterium; assembly: GCA_902477765.1. Taxonomy (GTDB): domain Bacteria; phylum Bacillota; class Clostridia; order Lachnospirales; family Lachnospiraceae; genus CABSIM01. The sequence goes on from CABSIM010000032.1 coordinate 14,624, forward strand.
ATCCAGATACTGAATGGTAACCGAGTTCTGCGGTACCTCCCATACCAGAGCAAAGGGGCTGAATCCGGCCCGCTCTGTTTCAAACCGGAGACCCGCATCTTTTTTCTCCACGGTCATTTCTTCCACTCTGGTGCCGCGGATTGCTTCTTCCACTTCTGCCTGTCCGCTGATTCCGTATTCCCTGTGCAGATCCTGGAAATGGATCAGATGGAATTCCGTACTGGCATCGGTTCCCTCCGGATACGGCAGATAAACCACGGAACCGTAGCTGGCAGATACCCAGGCATTTCCGTTGTTGGCATCTACCAGATCCAGATAATGGAAATCATACTTATATCCCATAGCCGGGTCTGAAGGAGCTCCCAGGAATTTTTCTGCACGCTGTTCCATCAGATACTGACGCCTGTCACTTTCGTCTTCCAGAAGCAGAGAATCATCCAGAAGTGAAATACCTGATGTATCGCTGATTTCCCTGTCTTCGTCATTGTTGATATAGTAATCCGCTTCCCGGATATTCAGCCATTTCTTGGATACCGCCACTGCATGTTCCACTGCTTCTGCAGGCTCCTCACTGGCCAGCGGATACGTACTGTTTCCGCTCTGCGCATCCTCAATGTCGGCCGTATAACGGATAATCAGGGTTCCCGTTTCATACCCTGCGATCTCATTGCCGTTGATACGGATCTGCATGCCGGGATCATTCGGTTCCAGAACCGCCTTATATTCTCCGGCTTCCGTATCGTCTGTAATAACGGTTCCGTCCGTATCCATGTAGGTCACATGAAAAAGACTCAGCAGATATTCCATGGCCTCATCTCCGGAAAGTCCCGTATCGTTTCCGTTGACCTCCAGCGCCGTGATCTTGTCAACACTGCCTGTCAGTGTTACTTCCGGGAATCCGGTTTCAGAAGTTTCCGCCCCCTGTCCGCCGCCGGTATAGATGGTGATATCATCGGGAGACAGAGTATATTCTGCATTATTGACAAACATCAGCGCGTAGGCCGTATCCGGTGTCAGCCCGGACAAGGTCACATCAATGGGATCCGTATTTTCCACTTCCATTAACTGAACATTTTCTCCGGCTTCCGGTTTACCATCCGCATCCAATGCCACATAGGCTGCGAAAAGTCCGGTCTTTTTCGCTGTTCCTGGTCTTTCAATAGTAAAATGGATCTCATTTTCAGACGGCTTAAGCCACAGAGCATTTTCGCTGACTACAGTCCAGTCTTCATGCTCTGTACCTGCAGCGAACTCCTCTTTAATTCTGTCTGCGGCTTCGCTGCCGGCATTGCCAAGCCCCACATCAGCATACTCCTCATCGAGAGTTACGGTACCGCTGGGAAGATCGACATCCTGATTTCCTATTAATGTACCGCTGGCAATTTTAACATGCTGAACCAGGTCGGTTGCACCGATTTTCTGAACTTCTTTCACATAAATCTGCGCTTTGCCATTACGATTTCCTTCGATTCTGCTTCCCTCATTGATTTCCACCAATGAGCCTCCGGTGCTTCCGTAGTGAATCGCATATCCGCCGCATCCACTGATTTCTCCGCCATTGACCGATACTTTCGACGGATCTCCCGCAAGGATTGCCGTACCGGTGATATTCTTTATTTTACCGGTCTCTGTAACAGTACATACACCATTTTGCCTGGATCCGTTATTTGAAATAAAAATAGCTTCTCCAGCAGTTATGTTGCTGATCTCTCCGCTGATTGTAATAACAGGCTTACCCCCGTTCAGGTAAATAATACCTGCATCGGTTGTTGACGATTCTGTAATAAGACCATTTTCTCCTAATTCAAAGACAGTCTCACCGCCTCCGCGCATACGGAAAAAAACTTTTTTTGTATGACAGTTGCTGACTTCACCATCAATGATCATTCTGGATTCATTGGAATCGATCAGACCGATTGTATTGATATCTTTTATCGATGATCCCTGAAGCATTTCATAAGTGCTTCCTACTAAAAGGAATGCAACATCTGCTGAATTCTGATCGAAACTTGCGATCTCCCGGATTGCTCCTGTCTCTCCCAGGGTGATTTTCGATTTTCCTTCTGCATAGGCTACTATTCCACCAAATCCTCCGTTGGATGCACCACTATAATACTTCATCGTATTATTGGATGTGATATTGGCAATCTCACCGTTGATCAGTGCAGTACCTCCATCCTCGGAATAAAGAACACGGCCGTCAATATTGCAGATTGAAGAACTTTCCTGCATTTCCACATAGCCGCCCTGACTCCAGACAGCACCAAAACCGCCCTTTCTTCCGTCTTCCCCCAGTGCATCGTCAATGATCTGGCTGCCTGGCTCCATAATCAGAGTACTTCCGTACCACTGTCCGTCTGAATCTGTATTTCCTCCGATTCGGACCGCAGACATACCTCCGAAGTTCTTTAAGGTTGCGCCGCTTCCAAGCACAATCGTTCCTTTTCCATCACCATACGCAGCGATGATGGCATCCTGAACCCGTTCTTCGTTCTTTTTGTCGCCCTCTCCTGTCAGCTGTTCTTCGTACTTCTCCGCCTCCGTTCTGTTGCAGTCATCCAGGGTAATGTCCCTTAATATCAGTTTCGCACCGTTGGCAACCTCGATCAATGCCGGATTATAGGCTCCGCGGCTCAGATCATTATGGCGTGCAAATCCCTCTGCTCTTCTGATCGTGTTGCCATTTCCATCAATCGTAATTTCTACGCTGCCTCCGATAAACGTATACGCTTCTGCTTCCAGATCTGTCAGAACTTCAATTGTTCCTCCCTCACCGGAAGTTCCAATTTTTTTCACCGCCTTTGCCAGTGTGGCAAACGGCTTTTCCTCACTTCCGTCTCCGGTGGTATCATTTCCGTTTTCTGACACATATACCGCATTGGAATCTGATTTCCTGGAAGAATTCAGCACAGCTGTCTTCTGCGGCTGTTTTGTGCCGGTTTCATTTTTCTCGCAGAGCGTGATCTCGATGTCATGATCTCCTGTCACTTCTTCCAGTTCATACCTGAATGTGTTTCCCAGAAGAGTCTTGTTTCCCTCCAGCTCACTGCCGTCTGCAGTTACACTTTCGATTTCATACCCGTCTTCCGGTTTTACACTGAATTTCAGGCTTTTACCGATGACCGCCTCTTCCGGTCCATCCACTTCCGCCTTGTCCTCCAGTTCTTCCGGAAGGACCGTATAGCGGATCTCTGCTTTTTCGGCTTCCGGTTTTTCCGCATCGGAATCCGTCGGGGTTACGGCTGTACTTCCCGTCTGTCCCCTGTTCTCCTGTTTTTCTGTTGAGACCTCAATCCCGTTTCCTGCAGAATTTCCGGAACCGGCTGCTGCCAAACCCGTAATGGTACTGTTTGCCAGAAGCACGGCTGCCAGAAACGCTGCCATACACTTTTTAACCATAGTCTCTCCTTTCCTCTTTCCTCTTGGCGGCTTCCGGTTTCCGCCGCCGGACCTTTTCTATATAAAAAACAGGTATCTTTCCAGAAACGCCGGAAAAATTCCTGTTTATTGCATTTACTCTGATGTCTTCTCCGATGCAGGCATAAACCCGCTCAGAATTTCCTCGGTCTTTTTCCTGGCCTCTACCGCATCTTCATATGACCGGAATGTTCCCAGATGATATACTTTCCCGTGAAAACCGATTGCCGCTTTCCACCGGTTCTTCTCTTTTCTGTACACGCCTGGCTGGCCGCTGGTATTGTTGGAATACCGCTTTCTCCCATGATTCTTTTCGCCGGACTGGACGGCTGCTCCGGATAATGTTTTTTTCCCTCCGCACCCGCAGCTTTTTGCCTGTCCGTTTTTCAGCTGCTCCTGACGGCAGACACTCCAGCTGCCGCAGTCGCACCGGCAGAGCCAGTAGGCTTCACTTCGGATCCGTCCCGGCACCTCACCAAGCACCGTCAGATGCCCGAACCGCATGCCTGCAAGATCTGCTGCAATTCCTTTCCTGACTTCCCGTCTGTAACAGCCGCAGCTTTTGGTATGGCCGTTTTTCAGATGTGATCCCTCTATGACTTTTTCATTTCCGCAGTCGCACCGGCAGAGCCAGTACCTGTGCGGATTTCCTTCTTTTCTTACCTCATTGATTACCGTCAGATATCCGAATCTCTGTCCTGTCAGATCCTGTTTCATCTGCTCACCTCAATCCAACATAACGTGCATTATGAGACGCCATGCCGGACTGCATGGGCATGCATCTGCAAAGAGCCTGCAAATCTGCCAGTTTTTTCCAGTGTTCTCTTGAGATTTTTCGGGTCTTATGCTATTCTATTAATCAGAAAAGATAACATTTATAGGCTATGAACGCCTGATGTCATAAGGCTCAGCGGCTTAACATCCTATAATGCACGATATGGGAAGTTCTCTCCGGGACAGATGTGCCCCCGGTATTCAGGAAACAGCAAAACGGACGCCTCCAAAGCATTGACTTTGAAGACGTCCGTTTCTTTCTGTTCTTTTATTCCTTTTTTATTTCTTTTTGCTGTTTTTCTGCGCTTCCCTTTATATGCCTGTGTTTCAGCTTCCGGCAGTCACGGAATCTCAGTGTCCTTCTCCTGTACTCAGTTTTCCATGATCTTTCCGCCGATTATCATGGTCCGCACCCTGCCATAATAATCCAGAGGTTCTCCGTCCCATATCAGCAGATCCGCATCCTTTCCATATTCCAGGCTTCCCAGTCTGTCATCCATTCCCATCAGCTGTGCCGGCCGGATGGTTGCCGCTATTACTGCCTCTGCATGGAAGTCTATCCTTTTTCCGCATAAAAAAGTACCGCCTCGTCATCCGTCACAGATGACTGAGCGGTACCTCTGACCGTTTTAAGATGAAAATACGGTGCTTCCTCCGGAAGCACACCCGTTTTTGTTTTCCTGCGCCTTATCGTATTCTTGCTCCGTCCTCTCCCACCAGGCTGCCGTCCGGTGTTACGGTATTTTTCAGCATGGCTCCTGTTTCCGGATCCAGATAGTATTCCTTTCCGTCCACCAGGACCCAGCCCACAGCCATGTAACCTTCTTCATCGAAATAATACCAGTTTCCGTCCACATTCATCCACCGGGAAGCCGGAAAGGACCCGTCGGCATTTTTCCACCACCAGCGGACTCCGTCAGCTGCCTTCTGCCAGCTGCCGCCGCAGAGAACCACGTCTCCGCTTTCTGTCACAAGCATGGGATTGGACTCTGCCCATTCACTCCTCACATTGGTTCTGTTTTTTACTGACCGGACCAGAAACCCATAGGTTCCGGGGCCGGAAATGTCTTCTGAGAAATCATAATGATCCCCGTAGATCAGACGGGATCTGTCCGCCCATACTCCGTCTTTCACAAGCCGGATTTCATAGTATTTGGCGCCGTCCACAGGACTCCAGCAGGCGGTTTTTTCCTGCTCTCCGCTCCAGAATGCCGATGCAGGTTTCCTGATATCCGAGGTATCGGAATTTTTATCAAAAACAAACCGAACCGTAAGAATCAGCGTCGTGCGGTCATCCTTTCTCTCAGCCCGGACAAACTCCACCTTGTCGTAACGCGTTCTGGACTTTCCCGACAGAGAAAGCCGGAAATCCCCTGATGAAGTGCCGGAAAAGCATGTGTTCTCCTGATCTTTGACGTACATGATAATTTCCGCCTCCGGAGGATTGGAATTTCTCCATCCTTCGCCTTCATCATTGATCACCGAAATGCCATCCACATAATACATATCCGCATTGTCGCCTGTGGGCACTGCCGTTACGGTGCCTTCACCGTCGGTCACTCCCACATCCGCATCAAGGGTCAGGCGTATTTTTCCCACTTCCTGCCTGGAAGCGGCAAACGCCGTTCCGGAACTGATACCGGCTGCCATGCCTGCAGCCAAAATTCCTGCCATAATCCTTGCCAGCCGTTTTCTGCTGAATCTGATCATTGTTCTGCATCATCCTTTCCAGTTCTGTCTGTTCTTCTGTTTTCTTGTTTTCCTGCCGGCCTCCGGCCTTCCCCGGTACCGGGCAGAAACTGTTCCGTCAGTTCCGCCATCTGTTCCGGTGTTTCCTGAAGCCCGTCAGTCATCCAGTGCCGTACCAGGCCCATGCAGCCGTAAACCAGAAAATGGAAGAATGCCCGGCTGTCCGGATCCGGCTCTTCCGGACATGCCGACCGGTACCGCGCCTCAAGAGTCTCTCCCAGGCTGTCAAAAAATTCCAGGTCCCGGTTCTGTTCCATCAGAATCCGGATCAGATCCATATTCTGATATACCAGAACATAGAATTCATTCAGCATCGGACCCGGAGCCGTTCTCAGTTCCGTTCCTTCATGGCGGCTGATCATCTGTGTCAGCTCTTCCTGCAGATCCTTTTTGATTCCTTCCATCAGATCCGCTATGCTTTTATAATGCAGATAAAATGTACCTCTCCCGATATCCGCCAGTTCCGTCAGTTCTCTGACGGATATGGAAGATATCTTTTTTTTCTTCAGAAGAGCCAGCAGGCTTTCCCTAAGAATTCTTCTGGTCTTCCTCACCCGGCGGTCCGTAAGTTCTCCGGCCATGTTTCATCCCCCTTTTCCGCCCTGATGAAAACTATCTGTTTCTGAAAATTTCCACCACTGCATTCCACATTTTCACCAGTACATTCCACATCCTCTGAAGCGGGCTTTCCTCTTCCGTTTCCGTCTCTGCATCCATGATTCCGCCGTCGTCATCCAGACTGATCTCTTCCGTTCTCAGAACAATCTGGAGCGTATCCGGCGCATCATTTTTTTCTGATGTGAATGATACTTTTTCCGCATTGGGGTCCATGTTAAGGAAATTGGTCTCGTCCTCCCAGTCGTCCCATTCCTGGTCCAGCGTATCCTTCATGGTCTTTCCGGCGCTCCTCATGGCTGTGGTGCTGTCCAGCATGCCAAGGCTCTTGTCCAGTACATCCAGACTTCCCCGTATGCCGGATCTGGCTGCCGCATCAAAATCCTCACTGCCGGCTTTCAGAGTCTCCTGAATCAGTCCCAGAGCCCCCGCTCCGCTGTCCAGAGCGTCACTGGTAAGTTCCGTCAGCTTTTCCGCATCGTCCAGTCCGGCCTGAAGATCCGGATAGTACATATCCAGGGAGTCATTGAGCGCCGTCAGGTCTTCGATCAGAAGATCCATATCGTCCACAAGCTCTGCGCTGTATCTGGCCGAATCTCCCGTATTATCCAGAAGGGATGAAAGGTCAGAAGACAGTTTTTTGCTGGCGGCCGAAATCTTTTCCAGCACGGCTTTCCGTGCTGTCAGGGCCTGAAGAAGTTCTGTTCCGTCCATGGTAATGCCGTATGCGTCAGACGGTGTGGCGATCCTCACCTCGGGAGTCTCCCCGCCGTCTTCGTAATAGGCGTCCTCAATGGATGCCAGGCTTCCTGCAAGAATTCCCAGCTGAGTGACATAGGCCTGCTCACTGGCAGAAAGGCTGGCATCCAGCGTAATCAGCTGCTCCATCAGTGTCTTTATCTCCGGTATTCCGTCTGCGAGATCACCGGCATCGCTTCTTATACTCCTGAGTCTTGTGTTCAGTTTCCGCATGGGGTCCTGCATCTCCCCGAGAATATCCACGATTCCATCCATGCTGTCGTGAACCACTTCAGCCGAATCCTTGGCTGACTGAATATAGGGAATCATGGCTTCCATCTGCCCGGATACTGCAGACAGGGCCTCCAGCGCCTGGTCATTGGCCGCAAGCATCTGGTCTCTGGATGAGCTCCATGTACTTCTGGTCCTTTCCGCCGCCTGGAGTCCTTCCATGACTTCGCTGACCCCGCTTCTCATGGCCTCAATGGATGCCGCCATCTGATCCATGCTGTCATACAGCTGGTCTCCCGACTCTTTCCAGGTATCCCTGCTCTCCTTCAGGTCCTGAACATGCTCCAGGTCTTTCAGGGTCCCCGGCACCATGGTCATGACAACTCCGATGGTCTCAAAGCTGTCCGTACCGATCCGGACCGTATAATCCCCGTCTTCTCCCGGAAGAGCCGTGAAAACCGCAAATGTATTTTCTCCGATGGTCTGTGTCTGCGCCCCTTCCGCCTCCACACTGTAGCAGGAATCTGCATCCACGGGAACCGCCACCATCAGGACCATGTTGTTGCGGTAATACTCCGGCGCATTTTCATTGGGAACTGCCTTTATGTGGATCTCCACCAGCCCCGATGCTCCCGCAAGGCTGTCTCCGTTGGCCGGTACTCCGTTGAGCTTATAGGATACATCAAAATCCCACGGCAGAACGGTCTTTGTTTCATCCAGAGTGCCTTTATAATAAAGCCGCTCTTTCCCGGATCCATCCAGTTTCCATGTGACTGAACCGTCTCCCATGACCGGTACTTCCTGGCCGGACATGTTGGTTACATCCAGATATTCCCCATAATCCGTAAATTCCGGGTTGCCGTTGGCACTTATACTTTTTACCACGTTGACCCGGGACAGCTTTCCGTAATAGTCCAGGTTCACATATACGGATTCATCCACTCCCACTTTGGCCGCGGCAGCGAAAGCAGTCCCCGGATGTCCCATTTCCATGGCCAGCAGAACTGCGGCCAGAGCTGCGGCTGTTCCTCTCTGATATCTGCGTTTCATCCCTCTGCACCTCCGTTTGCCGTTTTATTCCGCCATATCTTCTTCAGGCGCTCTTTCTGTGTGCCTGTCTTCTGCATTCTTTCTTTCTGTCTTCTTTCCATCCGTATTCTCATTTTCTCCATCCTTGCCTTCCATCTCTTGTCCAGAATCAGTCCGTCTGCCATCACCAGGAGCGCCGGCAGCACGGTCAGTACAAGAATCATGCTGAACAGGCCGCCCCTTCCGATCAGGTGACCCAGGTCACCGATGGCTGCTGTGGTGGATATGAAATGCACAATATAGCCGGCCAGGGTTATGATGCTCCCTGATGTAAAAATAGATGGGCATGACAGCATGACAGCCTGGATGCATGCCTCTTTTTTCCCCATGTTCCTCCTGCTTTTCATATAATTATTGGTAAGCAGGATGGAATAGTCCACCGTGGCGCCCAGCTGAATGCTGCTGACAATAATATAGCCCATATAGACGAGGCTGTCGGCAGTCAGATACGGCACCGCCATATTGATAAAAATGGCGGCTTCAATGGGGATCATGACAACAACCGGTACAATCACCGACCGGAAACTGCCCAGAACCACCAGGAACACACCGGCCAGGGACAGCATGTTTACTCTGGCATTATCCATTGTAATCGTGGTCTTGATATCTTCTGTGGAAGGCGTCTGTCCCACCAGATAGCTGTCTTCCGGATAATAACGTTCCAGGATTCCGCGTATTTCATCGGTACACTGGAATGCCATGTCGCTTTCTTCCTTGGTCCTTATGTAAATAAGCATTCTGCAGAAATTTTCCGTATGCAGCTCACTGGTAATGGATTCCGGAAGGAATTCTTCCGGAATGCCCTGGGGAAGCGTATTGGCCATGGAGGTCACGCTTTTCACATAGGGAAGTTCCTCTATCTCGTCAGTCAGCTGCTTCTCTGTCACGGAAGATGTGTTGGGATATAATGCCAGCAGCATATTGCTTCGTCCGAAAATCTCTGTGATCTCCTGGTCGTTTTTATACATCTCCGTGCCTTCTGCCGCTCCGACGGAAGAGTTTCCATACAGAAAGTCATTCATTCCCTGGGCCACATAGGCAAAGGGCGTAATCAGAAGCATGATGGCCAGGGAAATATACCGCATGCGGTATACGCCCCTGCTGAACTTCCGGAACTCCGGAAGAAACGGGCGGTGTTTCGTTCTGTCGTTCCATCTGGTAAACTTCAGAATCATGGCCGGCATGAAAAAGACCACCGTCACAAGGCTGAACACAATTCCCTTTGCAAGCACCAGTCCCAGATCGAAGCCCACGGTAAATTTCATTGAAAGAAGTGCCAGGAAACCCACAATCGTGGTCAGACTGCTGGCAAAAATAGAATTGATGGCCTCCTCGATGGCCGTAATGATCGCCTGTTCGTCCGACGCCCCGTTCTCTCTTTCTCTGGAAAACGCATCCAGAAGGAAAATAGAATAATCCATGGATGTGGCCAGCTGCAGAATAATGGCCACATTATCGGTCATGAAGGAGATGGTTCCCACAAAAATATTGGTTCCCTTGTTAAGAAGAACCGCCACCCCCATCACAAGCAGAAACAGAATGGGTTCCGTCCAGGCGGAAGTGGTGATGAACAGAACCGCCAGAATCATGATGACTGCCACCACCAGGATCATGTTCATCTCTTTTTCCAGCGTTTCTTCCAGGGATTTGTTCTGCACCGCCATTCCCACATAACAGCCCTTGTCTCCGGTAATTTCCTTCATCTCGTCAATGGCCTGTGACGTCCGTCTGGAATCATCGGATTCCTCAAACGTAATATCCATGACCGCACAGCCGTCTTTGTAATAATCCCGGATCTGTTCTTCATCGATAAAATCTTCTCCGGCATAAATATTAACCTGACTGTCGCACCAGAGGATCTGGTCCACTCCATCCACTGCCTCCAGTCTGTCCTTATACTGCTTTGCCTCGTACAGCGATACATCCTTGATCATGACACGGGCCGTTCCCGGATAGCCGAATTCCTCTTCCATTACATCCAGACCGATGCTGGACTCTGCATCTGCCGGAAGATATTTTGTCAGATCATAATTGACATTGACAAAAAACATGGCCAGAAGAGAAAAAAGGCACCCGGCAGCAAATACGCTCTCGATCCATCCGCGTTTCTGTATGATCAGCCTGGCCAGCCTGGCTGCGAAAGGCGTCTCTCCTTTATCCGTCTGCTCTCCGTTTCTTCTTTTCCTGTTTTTCAGTCTGTCAAACCATTTTTGTCCCATATTCCTGCTCCTTGTCCTGTCCCTGTCACCGCATCAGAATCATCAGGATTCCGTGCTTCCCGTCTTTTTCTTCATGGGCAAGACCCGCGTACCTGTAATATTCCAGCGACAGGGTTCTGTCCCTGCGCACCTGGTACCGGTCTTCTGTTTTCCCCATGATCTTTTCAAATGCCTGATCCGCATCCCTGCAGTTTTTCACATAAATTTCCATCCAGGTGGCATTTTTTCTGTATCCTTTTTCTTCCAGCCAGTCTCCCAGCGTCCCCTCTTCCGGTATCCTGCCTCCTGAATATCCTTTTTCCGATGCCGCTTTCAGCCGGTGTTCCGCCGCCTTGTTCAGCATCATATCCATCTCAAATCCCGCATACCTGTCATATACCTCAAGTTCCGTATCGCAGCCCCCTTCCCGTTCCGGGTGGGTCTCAAAATACAGTTCTTTCTTTTCCTCATTCAGCAGATCAAATACATCCTGGGTAAATTCATCGTAACAGACCGCATTGTAAGCACCGCCGCCTGTATTATCCTGCCACCTGGCAGTTTCCAGGGCTCCGGACCGTGAAAACTCATAGACGGCGTTTTCCTGCAGCAGTTCTTCCTGATTCATCCTTCCGTCTTCGTAAAAGTAATACCAGTCACCGTCAATTTCCTTCCAGCCCTGTACCGGATTTCCCTCTTCATCTTCCCGGTACCAGGCTCCGTCCCGGAATTCCCATCCGGATGCGGCTTCTGTTTCCTTTTCATCTGTTCCGCCTTTCTCGCCGGCGGTATGCATTTCCGTTTCATATGGTGCGGCTTCCGCATGCATGCACGACAGAAATCCGAGAATCCCTGCTGCTGCCGTGATAGCCGCCGTTCTGATCCAGCGTTTCATATCCCGTCTCTCCTTTACTTGCAATATTATCTGCTTTTATGGTAAAATACTCAAGAATCACTTTTTGCAGATTGCACCAAATGCGACACTTTTATCAAAAGTGTCTATTTTCACACAATTTGGAAAGGCCTGTTATGAATCAGACAACATCTAGGAAAAGCAACATTTCTTCACGGCGTACCTGTATTCTGTTAAAAACTGCACTTTTTCAGCTGATGGCATCCACTCCATTCGAAAGAATCACCCTGACGGACATCTGCACTGCCTCCATGGTACCCCGCTCCACCTTCTACCGGTATTTTGAAGACAAATATGATCTGCTCCATTTCTGTCTCCGGGGCCTGATCGAGGATGTGGGACTGACTGAGGATGTCATCTGCTTCCGGAACACAGAATCCATCCGGGACTTTCTTCTGATCCTCATCAGCCATATCAATGAAAATATGCAGGTATACAGGAAAATATATCTGGTCAACCGGGACGGAGAACTGATGAAAATCCTTCAGGACGGCCTGAAACGGATTCTTACGGAAAAGCTCACTGCCGCCGAGGAAAAAGGATATCATGCCAGGATCCCCTATCCGGTTCTCACCACCATGCTGTCGGACTTTTATTTCAGCATCATCCGCTGTTATCTGGAACTGGCAGACCAGTACGACCTGGATTCCTTTATTGAATCCATCTGCCGTTTTTCCGAACGGGATCTTTTTGAAACCGGAACCGGCCCGGAAGCGTAAAGGCAGGAATGGATTGCATTTTCAGGGAAAAAAGAATATAATTTCTATATCAGTCAAGTGAATTTTACGCAAACGAGGAGGAAATACCCATGAAACTTTTGATTTTTGGAATGGACGCATGTATCAACTGCAGAGAAGCCAAAGAATTTCTGGATGAGAACAAGATCCCCTATATGTATTTTGATATTACCGAAACCACCGGCAACATGAAAAAGTTCTTAAAACTCCGGGACCACGAAGATCTGTTTGCAGATGTCCGGGCAGAAGGCAAAATCGGAATTCCCTGCTACAAGCTGGAAGACGGAAGCCTGTCCCTGGATCTGAATCAGGTTCTGGACAAAATGGGACGTACGGATATCCGCTACCGTGCCAGCCAGTGCTGATTCCGGTGTCCCGTTTCTGATGCGGATTAAAAATTGCCTGTAGTATACGATAATATGAAAAGAGCCTCCTGCCGCGGCGGTATAAAACCGCCCGGCCGGGGGCTCTTTCTGTGAATGTTCCTGCAGCAGCATATGCATGCCGCGTTCCGTTTCATTACAGCAGTGTGTCCAGTTTCTCCCGGATTGCCAGAATGAAATCTCTGCTGTTCAGTACTGTCGGATTGGGAAGTGTCGTGATCAGTGCCAGATCCTTGGTCATCTTTCCTTCTTCAATGGTACCGATGGTGGCTTTTTCCAGCTTGTCAGCGAAATCGGACAGTTCCTGGATTCCATCCAGTTCGCCGCGTTTTTTCAGGGCACCGGTCCATGCAAAGATTGTTGCCACGGAGTTGGTGGAAGTCTCCTCACCCTTCAGGTATTTATAGTAATGACGCTGTACGGTGCCGTGAGCAGCCTCATACTCGTAATAGCCTTCCGGAGAAACCAGAACGGAAGTCATCATGGCAAGGGAACCAAATGCGGAAGATACCATGTCGCTCATTACGTCTCCGTCATAGTTCTTGCAGGCCCAGATGAAGCCGCCTTCCGCCTTCATGATCCGTGCCACTGCGTCATCGATCAGCGTATAGAAATAGGTGATTCCTGCCTTTTCAAATTTCTCTTTGTAGACAGTCTCATAAAGATCCGCGAAAATATCCTTGAATCTGTGGTCGTATTTCTTGGATACGGTATCCTTTGTGGCAAACCAGAGGTCCTGTTTTGTCTCCAGAGCATATTCAAAGCAGCTCTTTGCGAAATTTTCGATGGAGGCATCCAGATTATGCTGACCCTGAACGACACCGCTGCCCTCGAATTTATGCACGGTCACGGACTGTTCCGGAGAACCGTCTGCCGGCACATACACCAGCTTTACTTCACCCGGTCCCGGGATCTGCATCTCTGCGTTCTTATATACATCGCCGTATGCATGTCTTGCCAGTGTGATGGGCTTCTTCCAGTTCTTCACACAGGGTTCAATGCCCTTGACCACAATGGGGCAGCGGAATACGGTTCCGTCCAGAATGGCGCGGATGGTGCCGTTGGGGCTCTTCCACATTTCCTTCAGACTGTACTCTTTCACACGGTCCGCGTTGGCGGTGATGGTGGCACATTTCACGGCAACGCCATATTTTTTCGTGGCTTCCGCAGAGTCAATGGTCACCTGATCGTTGGTCTCATTGCGGTGCTCCAGTCCCAGATCATAATATTCGGTCTTCAGGTCAATATACGGCAGAAGAAGCTCGTCCTTGATGATCTTCCAGAGGATTCTGGTCATCTCATCTCCGTCCATCTCCACCAGCGGTGTTGTCATCTGAATCTTTGACATATCTGTTTCCTCCTTGTTTACTTCATGATTTTGTATGATTCCGGCTCTTTACGGAAAGCCGGACTGATTCACGGAAATGCCCGGGGACCGCATTCTGCGGCCCGGGCCTTTTTATCTGCAGGGCCTTTACAGTACCACTGCCACAATCAGGTTATAAACTGCACAGCAGATCACGCTGATGGGAACAGCCACAAACAGCAGTCTGTTGAAAAGAGCGTTTCTCTCTTCCTCTTTTCCGCAGGAACCGAGAATCAGGCTTCCGCCGGAAGAGAACGGGCTGATGGCACTGCTCTGGGCACCCAGAACCGTGCAGGCAAACAGAGCTGCCGGATTCAGGCCGGTTGCTGCCGCCAGCGGCGGAATCAGCGGGAACAGGGCCGGAGCCACCACGCCTGTGGTGGAGCTGAAGAAGCTCATGAACGCACCCACCAGGCTGAATGCCAGCGGTACCAGAGCTGTGGGCACATTGGATCCGATCCATGCGGACAGCGCCTCAATGGTGCCTGCCTCAACGGCTACGGCAATCAGCATGCCGGCACCGGCAATCATGATAATGGTATTCCACGGCACTCTGGCAATGACTTCTTTCTGAGGTGCCAGATTCAGAAGCAGAGCCACCACGGTGAAGCACATGGCCACCAGACCCACATCGATCTTGCTGCTGATGCTGCCGATGAGTTCATTGGAAGGCAGGATCATTTTCAGGATCGGGAATACCAGAACCACCGCCATCATGATCAGCATCAGGTTCAGGGTAGTCTTCTGTTTTGCGTCAAACGGTTCCGGTTTTTTAAAGGTAACGCCTTTTCCGATGCCCCGGTTCACCCGGAAACCGAACCGGAAAATGGCAATGAGGATCAGGGAAAATACCACGGCAAATCCGAAGATCTTCATCTCCATGGAAAAAGAGTCGGGAGCTGTCAGCGCCGGGTCTGCTTCATAGGCCGTATCGATCAGGCCGCGGAAAATGACTCCCAGGGCTGCCGTGGGGAAGTTTCCTCCGGCCAGCGCTCCGCAGTTGATGGCCACGGCGCCTGTGAGCTTGTCCATTTTGGCTTCTTCACAGATCACCAGGGTAATGGGAGCCAGGAAGGCCAGAACTGTGAAGTATGCGGCGCCCATGATGGAAAGGACCACTGCCACGAAAAACAGGGCAAAGGGCAGAAGGCCCGGAAAACTGCGGCATGCATACAGCAGGTAGGATGACATTTTTTCCAGGGTGCCGTTGACAGCCGCAAAGTTATAGAACAGAGAAACCGACAGAATCACGAACATGGTACTGGTGGGCCAGTCCGCAATCAGATCTTTTGTCTTCATTCCCAGGGCAAAACATCCGATCAGATAAGCAAACAAAATACAGAAAAATCCTGTATTGATCTTGGTTTTGTATCCCAGGACCACCGCCAAGGCAATCGAGGCGATAATTACTGCACTCATCATTTCCTATATCCTCCAAATCATTTACTGGATTCCCAGCAGTCCGGCCGGGATCGTTCTGGTCATATAGTAGACCTGCTCTTCCGGAATTCCGTGATCCACCAGATACTGCATATACTCTTCCAGAGCCAGTTCCCAGTGGGGATTTTCCACCTGACCGCCGTCCGTATCCACCATCACGTTTTTGTATCCCACTTCTTTGATGATCTCCAGATTGGACGGCAGATTGCTCTTGTATTTTCCGCCTCCCATGTTCTGGGCATAGCAGCGCTCCAGGATCACATCATAGTCTCTGACCATGCGCACCTGATCTTCCACGCTCATGTCCACAACCCACCATTCCGGATGCGTCACCACCACTTTTTTAAGACCAGCGTCCCTGGCTGCCTCCACCACCACAAAAGCCTCTTCCGGAGACACATGGGCAGTGCCCAGCACAGCGTCATGATCCTTGATCAGACGGAACACGTCCAGAAGTTCCGGTACGACTTTTCCGTCCCGCACAACTTCCACACAGTTTGCCGGATCCTGCTTCATTTTCAGCATATGATTTCTGGCGGATGCCGTCGGAAGCCATACCACTTTTGCTCCCAGCTTCAGGGCTGTCTCCACCGCTGTGGGATTGATCCCTCCTACCACACGGTTCAGCGTAATGCTGCCGAACATGGTAAAATCATTGGTATCTCCATGGACAATGCTGTTGTGCCGGTTGCAGAGGTAGGCACGGTCCATGGTTGTTCCCTGATGCGTCTTGATGACAATGGCTCTTGCTCCCACCCGGATTCCGGCTTCCATCAGTTCAAAATCGTCGTAGGCCCGCAGACGAAGATCCGGATTGGTATGGACATGCATGTCAATGACGCCCTTCATAGAAACTTTGCTCATGAATACTTTCCCCTTTCGTTCAAATCGTTTGTGCACTTCATACAATTACATAGGTTTATGTCCCTTGATTTTCTTCATTTTTTATCATATACTAATCTTGTAATCGCTGAAATAGAAAATTTGATATATATGTCATCGGAAAAACCGATGGCAAAAGAATTTCTTTCACTGAAGGAGGAGCCATGGATCTGAAAGAACTGCATTATATCATCACCATTGCCGATGAGGGAAGTATTTCCGGCGCCGCCGAAAAGCTGTATATGGCCCAGTCCAGTCTCAGCCAGTTTCTCCAGCAGTATGAAGCGGAAATAGGCACTCCCATTTTTGTACGGACTTCCAGAGGCGTGCGTCCCACTGCTGCCGGTTCTGTTTTTCTGTCCCATATCCGCCAGATTCACCTTCACTACCGGAGGGCTCAGAGTGAACTCTGGGATATCGAGGAAATGCCCGGGGGACGGATCGAGTTCGGCATCAGCACATTCCGCGGCACCTATCTTCTTCCCAGAGTTCTCAAGCGCTTTTATGAAATCTATCCGAAGGTCCATGTGGAGATCACGGAACTGGACAGCGTGGAGCTGGAAGAAAGGATCATGGAAGGAGCTCTGGACATGGCCCTGATCGCCCTTCCTGCAGTAAAGCTGAAGAACAATGTGGATTTTCTGATGAAAGACGAGATCTATATTGTAGCCTCCGGGAACCATCCGGTCATGAAATATGTCCGTAAAGCGGAAGACGGAACTCCGTTTGTTTCCTTCCGGGATGCTGCCCCCTTTGAATTTATTCTGGGACCGCCCCAGACCATTCTCGGCATGATCGCCCGGAACGAATTCAAGGCTCTGGGGATTCCTCCGTATGCCCCCAATCAGACGGCCACAGCCTCCTTTGCTGCCGCCATGGCCCGGGCCGGAATCGGCCTGGCTCTGACGTACCGTTCCTGTGTGGTACCCGAGGAGGGAGTGGAATACCTGAGGATCGGAAAAGACGGCGTCTATCTGGATCTGGGACTGGTATATCCTCTGGGGGAATACCGCTCCAAAGCTGCACGGAAGCTGGGAGAGCTGATGCACGGAATCCTCGGGACACCATCCTGAATCTTTTCCGTCCAGGCAGCTCTTCTCTGCATCCCTGCATGTAAAAAGCCGGGCCCATCCGTGATATGTACCCTCTTTACTGGACAACCAGTAAGGAGGGTATTTTCATATGCGATATTCATATGAATATAAAAGTAAATGTATTGAATTGT
>CABSIM010000033.1 GCA_902477765.1 uncultured Clostridiaceae bacterium
TTATGATGGCGGTTACAACACTGAGCCTTCCGTCCATGATTATGCTGCGCAAGGCAGTCAAGCCGAAGCTTCTGGCGGTGTTCATCGCCGTATGCACCATCGGGATCATTCTGGTGGGCTGTCTGTTCAATATGTTTCAGTTTCTATTTGTTTAGGAGGTATGAAAGATGAGCTTTTTCGGCAGAAACAGAAAAGAAGAAACCGCATCCTGCTGCTGCGGCAGCGGATGCAGCCCTGAAACCATGTCCCGCGCGGAAGAGGAAAAAACTTCCGGCGGCATCCGGGTTCTCGGCTCCGGGTGTGCCAAATGTATTGCACTGGAAAAGGCGGTCCGGGAGGCACTGGAAGAGCTGGGCATGGACACGGATGTGGATCATGTAACGGATTTTGGCAGAATTGCCGCTTATGGGGTCATGACCACCCCGGCACTGGTGGTAGACGGCAGGGTGGTGTCCTATGGGAAAGTCCTGAAAAAAGATGAGGCGAAAGCGCTGATTCAGAAAGCCAGAGGGTGATCCATGGGACAGAAACCGAAAGTGGCTTTTATATGTGTTCACAATTCCTGCCGGAGCCAGATGGCAGAGGCACTGGGGCGGCTGTACGCCGCAGATGTGTTTGACAGTTATTCGGCGGGGACAGAAACCAGGCCCGAGATCAACAGAGATGCGGTACGGCTGATGAAGCGGCTTTACGGTGTGGATATGGAACAGACCCAGCACAGCAAGCTGCTGTCTGACATTCCGGCAGCAGACATTGTGATCACAATGGGATGCAACGTGTCATGCCCGGCTCTGCCATGCAGATACCGGGAAGACTGGGGCCTGGAAGATCCCACAGGCAAAAGGGATGAAGTCTTTCTGGAAGTGATCCGTACCATTGAGAAAAAGATGTTTGAACTGAAAGAAAGGGTGGAAAATGGCAGCCTTGCCATGATCCGGGAACATCCCGGCGGCAATGGAAATGTAAATGTAAATGCAGGCTGATAAATAATCCCCAGAGGGGAAATAAATAACAGTATGCTGGCAGCATGAGCCGGCATGCTGTTTTTTATGATGCGGAATCCTTCGGGGCAGGATCCCTGCTGGAAAAAGATGCAGTTTTTTCAACAGGATCTGCTGCATTTTGTACAAAAGCGGATTGCAATTTTAGTAAAATATTTATGAAAATGAATTTTATAAAGTAAAAATATTAGTAAAAATATTGACCGGGGTCCGGAACGGTGTTATCATATGCACACATAAGATACAAAGAAAAAGAAAACGGAAAAACCGTCTTTATGATAATTTGCGGAAAAGGCGGAAGTACGGCAGAGATTGCGGAAAGGAAGGAGAGCGGGAACATGAGCATTGCGGTCAGCCGGATGGAGAATGTGTTTCTTCTGAATACCAGGTCCACCAGCTATGCGTTCGGCATTGATGACCAGGGGCTGGTAAGACATCTGTACTGGGGAAAGCGGATCGATTCTGCGGAAGACTTTGAAATGCCGGTGCTGACGGAGGTATCCACCAACGATCCGGTTTTTGAAATCACCAGAGAGGAATTTCCGGTATACGGAAGTCTCCGGTATAAAGAACATTGCCTGAAGGCATCTTTTGCTGACGGAACAAGAGAAACCGTGTACGGATACTGCGGATATGAGACGGTACGGACGGAATCCTGTGAGGAGCTGACGATCCGCCTGAAAGACGTGCACTATGAGTTTGACATGGACCTTCATTACAGAGTCTATGAGGAAGCGGATCTGATGGAACGGAGTGTGACTGTCAGAAACCGGTCGGCGGAGGCCATTGAAATTGAAAAGCTGCACAGCGGGCAGTTTCATATTCCGTACGAAGGGCTGAATTTTTCAAATGTTCATGGACATTGGGGGGCGGAACAGCAGAGGTTTGTTCAGAAGGTCAGCTACGGAAAAATCGTCATTGAAAACCGCAGGGGAATTTCCACTCACAACCATAATCCCTATTTTATTCTGGACAGAAATGCCGCAGAGGACCGCGGCGACGTGTATTTCGGTGCCCTGAGGATGAGCGGAAATTTCAGCGGCATAATTGAGCAGACGCAGTATGGGGAAACACTGGTGCAGATGGGGCTGAATTCCCATGATTTTATGCTGAAACTGGAGCCGGGAGAGGAATTTGAGGCGCCGGCAGTGCTGTTCGGCTATTCGGCAGACGGTTTTGAAACCATGTCCCGCAATCTGCATCGTTTTGCATTAAAGCATATTCTCCGGAAGGGATACCGGCCGGTGCTTTACAATTCATGGGAGGCAACGGAATTCCGGGTGAACAGCCGGGAACAGATGAAACTGGCCCGGAAGGCGAAGGAGATCGGAGCAGAACTTTTTGTTCTGGACGACGGCTGGTTCGGAGAAAGAAACGGGATTGATAACGGTCTTGGAGACTGGTATGTCAATGAAAGAAAATTTCCCAACGGCCTGGACGAGCTGATTTCCGAAGTAAAATCCCTGGATATGATGTTCGGAATCTGGGTGGAACCTGAAATGGTCAGTCCCGGGTCCCGGCTTTACCGGGAACATCCGGACTGGATTTATCATTACGAAACGAGAACCACAGATACGTCCAGGGAACAGTATGTGCTGAACATGACCAGAAAAGAGGTCAGGGAGTTTGTATATGAAATGCTGGATGATCTCCTTACACGCCATGAGATTGATTATATCAAATGGGATGCCAACAGGCCCATTTCCCAGACCGGCCCGGAGAAAGACATCTGGCATAAACATATTCTGGCTGTTTACGGAATTGTGAAGGAGCTGAAGAAAAAACATCCGGATGTGCTGTTTGAGGCGTGTGCGTCCGGCGGCGGGCGGATCGATTACGGAATTCTGGGGATTTTTGATGATTTCTGGACCAGCGACAATACGGATGCGTATGACCGGCTGCATATACAGGATGCCTATTCTTTTCTCTATCCTGTCAAGGCCATGCGGGCGTGGGTGACCGACTGCCCCAATTTCCTTTCAGGAAGGGTGATTCCGATGAAGTTCAGATTCCACAGCGCCATGATGGGGACGCTGGGGATCGGATGCAATATCCTGAACTTTACGGAAGAGGAAACTGCGCTTGCCAAAGAAATGATCCGGCGGTACAAGGAACTGCGTCCGATCATTCAGGAAGGGGATTTTTACCGTCTGGAAAACACATCCGCAGACCGGTATTTCCTGTATGAATATCTGAAGGATGGAGAGGGGCTTGTTTTTGTCTTCCTTCCTCAGAGTGAGATCGGACACAGAGGAGTCTGCATCCGTCTCCGGGGACTGGAGGCCGCAGGTGTGTATACTCTTCGGACGGAAGAGGGATCCATGACAAGGAGCGGCAGTTACCTGATGAACCACGGACTGGATCTGCGGCTGACCGGGGACTATGCAAGTACAATCATAGAGTTTTTCAGAGAAAAGTAAACGTACAGATCTGCAGCCGGAAGAACGCGGCTGAAAGGAGAAGGCAATGAAATTATCAAATTCAAGAAAGCTGGCATTTGGCGTCGGCGCACTGGGAAAAGACCTCTGTTATGCGGTCATATCATATTTCCTGATGATCTATTTCACGGATACGGTGGGACTTGCCCCGCTTTTTGTGGGAAACCTGTTTCTGGTGGCCAGAGTATGGGACGCGTTCAATGACCCGATGATGGGATTCGTGGTGGACAACACCAGAACGAGATGGGGAAAATTCCGTCCATGGATCCTGGCGGGCACCCTGCTGAATGCGGTGGTTCTGGTTTTCCTGTTTAAACGGCCTGCGCTGGAGGGAACTGCCCTTTACGCATATTATTCTGTCATGTATATCCTGTGGGGCATGACCTATACCATCATGGATATTCCTTACTGGTCCATGCTTCCCTCCCTTTCTTCCACGAAGGAAGAACGGGATTCCATGTCGGTGATTCCCCGTATCTTTGCCAGCACGGCCTGGCTTCTGATGGGGGCCTTTGCCCTGAAACTGGTGGACCGGTTCGGAGGAGGAGATACCGCGAAAGGATATGAGTCCCTGGCAGTTCTGATTGCCGTGATTTTTGCTGCAACGACCATTGTCACCGTGGTTTTTGTAAGAGACCGGAGCAGTCTGGAAGCGGCTTCCGATAAGAAGGCGGAGAGAACGACCATCAGGGATGCCCTTCGCATTATGGGAGCCAACGACCAGCTGAAGGCATACATCGGCGTGGTGCTGGCATACAATCTTGTGGTGCAGCTGGCAGGCGGCGTTGCCATCTATTATTTCAAATATGCGGCAGGAAATGAAAATCTTTACTCCATTTTCACCACAGCCGCTTCCTTTGCGGAAATCGGCGCGCTGTTTGCATTTCCGGTCCTGTCCAGATTCCTGTCCAAGAAACAGGTATTTGCGGTCGCCAGCTTCAGCCCGGCCATCGGCCTGCTGGCTCTGATCATCACCGGTCTGGCAGTGCCCGCAAATATTCCCATTATCATTGTATGCGGAGTCTTATTCAAATTCGGTTCCGGTCTGACGCTGGGTGCCACCACCGTCATGCTGGCAGATGTCATTGATTACGGGGAAGTAAAACTGGGAACCAGAAATGAAAGCATCATTGCCTCCTTCCAGACTCTTCTGGTCAAGACCGCTTCCGCCGTAGCCGGATGGCTGATTGGCGTAGGCCTTACCGTGGTGGGTTTTGTGGCAAATGTGGAACAGACCCCGTCGGCTCTCATGGGCATGAGGATTCTGATGGGCGTGATTCCGGCGGTGATTACGGTCCTTGCATTTGTCATTTATGTGAAAGGATACAAACTGGAAGGCGCATATCTGGAAGACATCATGAAACAGCTGAAGGAAAAAAAGGAAAACTGACCGGTGCAGGGCTTAAGATCAAAGCGAAACTGACAGCCGGAAAACGGGCCTTATAAGAGAAAACAACCGGGAAATCCGGAAAAGACGTGAAACCATGCGGAGAAAGTCCGCCGGATTCACGTCTTTTTTTCATGTGCTGTCCGGGAGCGGGAAAGGATTTCAGAAGGAGAACTCATCTTCCGGATGGAGAAGCCGGAACCGGTTCCCGGAGAAGGACAGAATCCCCTCTTTCTGCATTTTTCCCAGTTCCTTGGACAGGGCCGTCCGTTCCACGTTCAGGTAGTCGGCCATCTGCTGGCGGCTGAAGGGAATGGTGATTTCCGTGCGCTGGCACCGGCGGGCTTCGGAAGACAGATAGCTCATGACCCTGGCCCGGATGCTCTTGGAAGAGATGCAGAACATGCGGGAGGACCAGGCCAGATTTTTCTCTGAGGACAGGCTCAGAAGATTGTAGAGGATCTTCACATACCATCCCCGGTTCCGGTTATAGGGAGACAGCAGGGCCTTCAGGCTCACAAAGAGGACTCTGCAGTCCTCCGAAGCGATTACGTCCACCATCAGGGGAACACGGCAAAAGGCATATGTCTCGGCAAAAGACTGTCCGGGAGAAATGCCGTGCAGGATCATGCGGTTTCCCCAGATATCAATGTTTTCAATCAGGATCTTGCCTGAAAGCAGGATTCCCAGCTCGTCGGTTCTGCGGCCGGCATGCAGGATCACGGAATCTTTCTGGAATTCTGCTGTGCGGAAGGATCCGCAGGCAGCCATTTCTTCATATTCTCCGGATTCAATGCTTTTGAATACAGGATTTTCCATCGGAATCATTTTTTCTCCCTTTCTTCTGAAATGTGGTTTTAACCACAACATTCTTTCGGATATTGTAGTATACTGAGCGCAGCAAAGCAAGGAGGAACATGCGATGATAAGAAGAATCATTGAGATAGATCAGGAAAAATGCAACGGCTGCGGTGCCTGTGCTGCCGCCTGTCATGAAGGGGCCATCGGCATGGTGGACGGAAAGGCCAGACTTCTGCGGGATGATTACTGTGACGGACTTGGAGACTGCCTTCCCGCCTGCCCCACAGGCGCCATCACTTTTGTGGAGCGGGAAGCGGCAGCCTATGACGGGGAGGCAGTCCGGGCGAATCAGAAAAAGAACGTTCAGGAATCCTTTACCGGCTGCCCCGGAAGCCGGACCAGATTTCTGGAACGCAGACCGGGGTCGGCGCCGGAGAGCCGCCGTCCGGCGTCCGGGAAGTCTGCAGAGACAGGAGAATCCTGCCTGGCCCAGTGGCCCTGCCAGATCAGGCTGATGCCGGTCCGGGCTCCGTATCTGGACGGAGCGAAGCTGCTGATTGCGGCGGACTGTACGGCATATGCCTATGCCAGGATGCATGAGGACTTCATGCGCGGCAGGGTTACGGTGATCGGATGCCCGAAGCTGGACAGCATCGATTACAGCGAGAAACTGACAGAGATCATAAGACAGAACGAGATCCGGAGCGTGGAAATTGTGCGGATGGAAGTTCCGTGCTGCGGCGGACTGGAGCAGGCGGCCAGAAAGGCTCTGCAGGCCAGCGGAAAGTTTATCCCCTGGCAGGTGGTGACCATTTCCGCAGACGGCCGGATCCTGGAATAGAAACATATGGGAGGGATCAGAAATGGGAGTAAAGATGAAGAATATCAGCCAGAAAGAGGTCCTGGTGCTGAAGGAGCAGATTTCATGCCAGGAAGGGCAGGTGGTAAGCAAAACCCTGGCTCAGAACAGCGCGGTGAGCGTAACGCTGTTTGCCTTTGCCGGAGGGGAGGAGATCAGCACCCATGAATCCGGGGGAGACGCCTTTGTCACCTGCCTGGAAGGAGTCGGGAAGATCACCATTGACGGAACGGAGTATTTTCTCCGGGAAGGGGAATCCATCGTGATGCCCGCCGGGCATCCTCACGCAGTATACGGGGAAGAAGACTTTAAAATGCTGCTGGTGGTGATTTTCTAAAAGAATCCGTGGTTATTCTTCCCGGCGGAAGGGCGGAAGAGAGAACAGGCTGAGCTGAGGATCTTTCAGGCTTTTCATTTTACGGACGGTGATTCTGTCTTCCACAGTGAGATCTCCGCATAAAAGCGGAGAAGTGCCGCCGCAGGCCACACCTTTTCTGCAGGTCCGGGACGGGTTCCCCGAGGCGTAGCAGTAGATACAGCCCGCCGGACAGGTGCCGTACATGCCGATGTCAATGCTGGATACACATTGGCATCCGGCCCGCTGTCCCCGGTCTTTTTCTGCCTTCAGGCTGCATCCCAGAAGCCGGGAAATCCGGTCCCGGTCAATGCATGCCCCGTGGCCGATATGAAATTCAGAGAAGTCCCCGGCTTCGGCGCAGGTGTTTATTTCAAGCCCCAGGGAATGGGCAGCGGATGAAAAATGTTCTGCCAGGATCCGCTGCTCTTCAGGATCCGGCTCTCTGATTCCATGGCGTTTCAGGGCGCCGGAGATTCCTGCATAGAGATCCAGAAAACTGAAGACACACGTATCCGTCCAGGGGGCCAGGGCCTCAGCCAGAAGGCAGAACTGGCGGATGTGCCAGCTGACCGTGTACGTGCCGGTGATGAGGACCGGGTCATATCTCCATATGACCCGGTCTTTTCCTATGCGTTCCGACAGATGACGGAAGACGGAGATCCGGTCTTCCAGGGGAGGAATGCCGGGCTCAGGACCCGGGCCGTAGGCGTTGAGGGTAAACTGAAACAGATACAGGTATGGATCCAGCCGGCTCAGATTTTTCAGCATGGGTGCCGGATTCTTGCTCCAGAACACAATACAGTCCACCACATCTTCCGAGAGATCAATCAGGCTCACCTGATGGCAGTTCATGGGATTTCTGACATATACCTGCTTTTCCTGAAGGCGGCGCAGGAACCAGTCAGAAAAAAATGCCGGAATATCGGTCCGTCTGCTGGCACTTATGATCATCTGAAAACTCCCCTTTCTCCTGTACGGATTCTTTCCGGAAACTGCATATGCCCGTATTATAACATATCCGGAGCAGAAAAGTAACGGGCAGGTACGCAGGAACCCTTTGTCCCTCCGGTACATACGTTATATAGAGTACGGAAGAGAAAACGTTCAGAAACAGAAGAACCCAGCAATGACCTGTACTGTTCCTGATTCCGGGAGGAGGTGAGACAATGGGAAAAAACGGAAAAACAGGAAACCGGCTGCTTCTGGCCTGGAACAGAATCCAACTGGTGGACAAATGCCTTATCCTGTTTTTCGGAGTTCTTCTGCTCCAGTCTTTCTTAAGCCTGTTCGGGGGAGCTCCTGCAAATGCCGAGGCCGGAAATATTGATGTCATTGTCCGGACTTCTCTGGCATCGATTTTCGGATATATTCTGAGCGCCAACTTCGTCCGGGCTCCCGGTGAAAAGAAAGAACAGAGCGGGGGAGAGCCGCAGCCGGGGCCGGAACCGGTCTATACCCAGAGCATGGAATCCGGGGAAGAAGGCGAAGACGGAGAAAAAGCCGCGGCCAGAATCCAGATCATGACGGCGGCTGCCATAGGAATGATCTGTCTGGCGGTGCTTCTGGTCTACCGGAGCATCGGAGCAGAGGGGGCTGCTGCCGGCAGTGCCACTGCCGCTGCCGCCCAGCTGCGGGATTTTGTCTCCGGATGCGTAGGGTTTCTGATCGGAAGCCCCGGGGAAAAGAATCATGTGGAATAAAAAGGAGAGAGTTTAAATGGCTGATATTATCAACGATCTTTTAAGTCTGCAGTACAGTGAGAATTTTATGATTGACGGGATCCAGGAAGAAAATGTGGATCT
The DNA here is from genome assembly GCA_902477765.1 of uncultured Clostridiaceae bacterium. Lineage (GTDB taxonomy): Bacteria > Bacillota > Clostridia > Lachnospirales > Lachnospiraceae > CABSIM01. The sequence continues at coordinate 8,647 of CABSIM010000033.1, forward strand.
GTATCTTCCGCCGGCACCGGCCCAGACCGCGGTTCTGTACGGAACTGTCACCGACGGCGGGGTTCCGGTGCCCGATGCCACCATCAAGATATTTGATGCGGCCGGACATCCCTACAGGCATACGCTGACGGATGCGGCCGGCGCCTATACGTTCAGTGACGTGCCGGCCGGAACCTACAGCGTGGGTGCCGTCGCAGAAGGCTACCGGCTCAGTGACCTGCAGCAGGTGACCCTGTCAGAAAGTGATACCACCAGTGTGGAATTCAATCTTGCAAAAGATACCACCCTTGCGCTGGGAGCCATTGCCGGAGTCGTATCCTCTGTCCTGCCGGCAGGCGGCACCATGCCTGTGGCCGGCGCCAGAATCACACTGCGGGATTCCCTGGGGGCTGCCGCTGCGGTGACCTATGCTGCTGCCGACGGGGAATTTGTGTTCTATGATGTGGCCGACGGAATCTATTCCATCCTGGCTTCTGCGGACGGGTATGCCACAGCCACGGTTCTGGCGGTGACCATTACAGCCGGTTCCATTGCCAATGTGACCATTACCATGCACATTGACACAAGAGTCTACAGCGGCACCGTCAGCGGCATTGTAAAAAACAAGAGCGGATATGCCATGGCAGGCTGTTTTGTGGGGCTTTACCAGATAAAGGACAATGGAATGGGCGGGACCACAGAGACCCTGGTTGCCACCACCAAGACCAATGCTGCAGGCCAGTATCTTTTTGGTACGGTTGGCAGCGGGACTTATATTGTGAAAGCCAAAATGAACGCATAAGGGAAGACAGGAGGCCGTTTCTTTCGGGCCGGACTTTCAGCCTGGGAGAGAAATGCCAAATCAGGCAGAATTTCTGCTTCTTTCCGCGGGAAAGAGGAATACGGGTTCAAAGAAAACCCTGTTCCTGCCCCGGGCGGTGCCGGTACGGTCTGTTCTGGCTTTTTCTGTGCCGATGCCTGCGGATGCCTTTCTGAGACGCCGCAGGCCCGGCCGGCGCCCCGCAGCCCGGAAAAGAATTGTTGCCTGAGGGGTTATATGGTAAAATGATATGGGAAAGCAGAAAAAATTTCGCCTGAAAAGGGGGGCTGAAAATGGAATACGAACGGAGAAAAAAAGAAAAACAGCCGGTGCTGGCAATCTGCTATGATTTTGACAAGACACTGTCTCCGGACGACATGCAGGCCCAGGGATATATCCAGTCCGTGGGCTATGATGTGGAACAGTTCTGGAAAGAATCCAACGCCATGGCAGTGAAAAATGACATGGACAATAACCTGGCCTATATGTATAAGATGGTGGAGGAATCGGAGGGGCGTATTGTGTTCAACAGGGAGCGCCTGGCAGAATACGGTTCCCATGTAAAACTCTACCAGGGGGTGGACGGATGGTTTGAACGGATCCGGGCATATGGGGCGGAGCGCGGCGTGATTGTGGAGCACTATATCATATCCTCCGGGCTTAAGGAGATGATCGAGGGAACGGAGATTGCCAGGAAAGGTGCTTTTGAAAAGATTTATGCCAGCTCTTTTTATTATAATGAGCGGGGAGTGGCCAAATGGCCGGCCCAGGTGATTAACTATACCAGCAAGACACAGTTTCTGTTCCGGATTGAAAAAGGAGTGCTGGACATCAATGACCCCGGGGTCAACGAATATTTCCCGCCGGATCAGATGCGGGTTCCCTTCCGGAACATGGTTTATATCGGGGACAGTGATACGGACATTCCCTGCATGAAACTGGTCAATGTTTACGGCGGACATTCCATCGGTGTCTATGACCCGGATACTGGAGACAAAACCAAGGTGAAGAAGATGCTCTGTGACAACAGAATCCGGTATTTTGCGGCAGCAGATTACAGGGACGGAAGTGAACTGGATCAGCTGGTAAAATCCATTATCTGCAAGACAGCTGCCTATGAAGCTCTGGAAGAACGGCATTTCAGAAATCTTTCGGAGATCCGGGAGGAAAAGCCGTAACCGGAAAAACGGCCGCCGGGGCAGTGATTTTACCTGGATTTTATATTCAATTTACCGTTATATGATAGCCGCGGCAGAAAAAAAGGGGTATTTTAGTAAAGAATAAAACAACCGGTAAAAACAAAGAACAGAGGAAAAGAAGAGGAGGAGTGCATTGACTTACAAACAGATCAGAAAGGACGAAGAGATCCTGGCTTATTTAAAAAAGGGAAACGACAACCTGGGGGTTCTGGGCTATACAGATCATTCCAAGGCGCATTGTACCGTGGTGGCGGAGCGGGCGGAACTGATTCTGCGATCTCTCGGATATTCGGAACATGACACGGAGCTTGTGAAGATTGCCGGCTTTATGCATGATATGGGAAATGCCATCAACCGCAGCCATCATGCCGAATACGGCGCATTGCTGGCAGACCGGATTCTGGCCAAAACAGATATGCCGGCAGAAGACAGAGTGACTGTGGTGTCTGCCATAGGAAACCATGATGAATCCACAGGAGGGGCAGTTGACGCAATTTCCGCGGCACTGATTCTGGCAGATAAGACGGATGTAAGACGCAACCGCGTCAGAAACAAGGAAAAAGGAAACTTTGATATTCATGACCGGGTCAATTACGCGGTGACAGAGGCAAAGCTTAAAGTAAATGCAGAAAAACATGTAATTACTCTGAGCCTGAAGATTGACGAGGAAATCTGTTCCATGCTGGAATATTTTGAAATTTTCCTGGGTCGTATGCTGATGTGCAGAAGAGCAGCAGAAATGCTGGGAGTAAAGTTCAAACTGACAGCCAACGGCAGCAAGGTGATCTGAGCTGCGGAAAACAGGACCGGCTGCAGAAAAAACAGAAAGCAGAAGGCGGCGTGATGCAGTGCCACAGAAGGCATGCGGACGGCGTTTTTTTTGTCTTTCCCGGAAAAGGTTTCTCCGCACATCCGGGGAATCCGGTGTGGTTTTCCTCCGGAATTTCTGATACAATGGAGAAAATACCGGGGAGCATGAAGGAATGTCCCGGAAAAATCATACAGGAGGGATTCCATGGGAAAAGGTGATGTCAGTTTCTCTTTCATGGACCGTATCAGAGAAATCGAACAGAACATTGAAGACAAAAGATGGCAGTCGGCGCTGGCGCTGGCACTGACTCTGCCGGATATCTGCGGCGGCATCGCATATCCGGAAATGGTCAGGAGGTACCGGGACGGAAGGATCATGGAAGACAGAAAGGGAAATCCTGCCAGAGACACCGGAAGGCAGTATGTACTCTGGTTTGATACATACGGGGCAGATTTTTTCCGCCGGCCGGACGGCGACGGAACTCCGTATCTGAACGGGGAGAAATGCTGGCAGCTGAGGTGCGAATATCTTCATCAGAACAGAGGGTTCGACAATGACGACGGTGAAGACAGCATCCATTTTCACCTGGGAGTCAACTGCGGAAGCTCCATCTGCCACCTGGACCGGGAGGCGGAGGAAAACGGAATCACCAACATCCGTCTGGATATCCGTGAACTTTGTCTGCGTCTCTGTGCGGCAGCAAGAGCTTACCATGACGGGTTCCGCAGCGAAAAGGATTTCAGCCTTTACCATACGCCGGTCATCGATTTCATTCAGTGGCGGCAGGAGACGGAAGAAAGCGGAAAGAAAATCATGGTGCTGGTGGAAGACATGACTTTCGGACAGGGAATCTGCCGGGCACTGGAGCGGCCGGGACGTACATGCAGACTGTTCACCAATGTGCGGGATGCAGGAAAGTGGGAGGAAAAGAAAAAAACGGATCTGCTGGTGACAGAACCCGGACTGCTGGAAAAGGGGACTGCTGCAGGAAGACTCAGTCTCCGGTATCCGGTTCTTGTTCTGGGTGATGATTCCGAAGACAGAGCAGATCTTACGGTCCATGCCGCCGGAGCGGATGTTTCCCGGCCTGTGGCATATATACGCAGACCGTTCCTGCTGGAAACTCTGCGCAGCCGGGCAGAGCAGTACTTATAGAAACGGAGGAGACGGATATGTGGGAAGTCATGGCAGCACTGGCAGCACTGGGGGCCGTTTTCCTGTGGATGCGGGGAGAAAAAATCAGGTCAGGTCTGGAAACGGAACTGGAAAAACAGCGCGGAGAAAATCTGAGGCAGAAAAAAGAACTGGAACAGGTTCTGGGCATGTCCGCCGGGGAAAAGGAGCAGGAAGCGGCCAGAGAAAAGAAACTGTCTGCATCGGCACTCAGCCTGCACCTGTACAGTCAGCTGGCAGAAGAAGAAGCCAGAACGGCTTTTCAGAAGGAGATTGCAGGAAAACTTCTGGAAGAAAGTGAAAAGATTCTCCGGCTTCTCGGCAGGGAAATTCAGGGCAGCAGCGGGAATCCGGGCCGGAACAGGGAAAACACATGAAAAAACGGACCGGCATGCATACCGGTCCGTTCAAAAGCATACTTATGATTTCATGATACTGGTCTGTGCAGAATGATAAATGGGCTTCCATTCCACTTTTTTTGCCAGGGCATACAGGGAAATGGGGATATAGGTAAACATGAAAACCGGGAAGGTCACCAGATAAACCAGCTTTTTCCAGGGTTCCGCATGGATTTCCTTCCATTCACAGATAACCGTGACAAGCCCGTAGAAGAACAGGGCTGCGTAAAATTTCCATACCGCTGCAAAAATAAATCCGAAAGACAGATTCAGGATCCTGTGGGCAATATATGCAGGCTGTGTCAGACAGATCAGAGCCAGGAACACGTTGAATACGATGGTAAACAGCGTCAGCAGCATGCCGGGAGCTACGGTCATGAACATATCATAACAGGACCATGCCTGACGTCCGGGCCGCAGACAGCTTTTCAGAAGAGGAAGGCTGTATTTTGCGTCCACCTGATAAAAGCCTTTGGACCATCTGAGCCGCTGATCCCATGACTGGCGGAATGTGGTAGGCTGCTCGTCATACACAACCGCTTTTCCGCAGTAGCCGATCCGGTAGCCCTTGAGAGCACTGTCCACAGAGAACTCGATATCTTCTGTAAGAAGATAAAACGGCCATCCATGATTTTCGCGGATGACTTTTCCGGATACCAGGAAACCGGTTCCGGAAATATGGCAGTTGGTTCCGAGGACCATTCTGGGCAGATTCAGGAGTCTGGCCTCTCTCAGGAACCAGATGGAATATCCGGCGGAGATCCAGTTGCTGCCGAAATTCTTGGAATTACGGTAGCAGGTCAGCACATCATACCGGCCGGTATCAAATGTCCGGTTCATTTCCGCTGCAAAGTTCGGGTCGATCAGATTGTCGGCATCAAATACAAAGTAGCCGTCATAGTCATCCCTGCCGTCCATGGCCAGGTGATGGAAAAAGTAATCAAGGGCATAGCCCTTGCCTTTCTGTCTGGAATTTTCCCGTTCATACACCCGGGCGCCTTCCCGGCGGGCGACTCCCGCGGTCTGATCCGTACAGTTGTCTGCAATGACATAAATGTCCAGCAGATCTTCCGGGTAGTTCTGATTCCGGAGATTCCGGATCAGTTCCCCGATCACGGCCTCTTCATTCCGTGCCGGAATGACGGCGGCGAAGCGATGGTACCTGGACGGTTCCTTCGGCTGTCCGGCATGTTTCCCGTGAACAAGACCAATCACAAGGTATACCAGCTGATAAAAATAGGCGGCCGTGAGGATGACTGCGATCGTCAGATTGAATGCTTCTGTAAACTGTGTCAAATTCATAATACTCACCTTTTGATCAAAAAACTGCTCCCTTTTCAACCAGAACAAAATCTGGTCAGATATGTTTCCATATCATAGCACATATTTTACGGAATTCAACCGGTTTTATAGAAAGTTCAATATTTTTATAAAAAAATTTTAATATTTGTAATGTTTCTGAAAGAAAAATTGTGGTATATTTTCTCTGATTGAAAGAATAAATTCCATGCATCCGTCATATGGGATAAAATAAAGTGCTTCGGACCGCTTTTTTGGGAAATTCTCCCACGGGAGTCCGGAAGAAAATGCGGGACAGCCGTCCGCCGGAAAAACAGGGGGGCAGGAAGGCCTTTGTTGAATCCTGAGGATTTTTGTGGTATACTTGGAACAATTCCATGACGGGGCGGAAAACGAATGTCATGGGCTTACAGAATACGGCGGTGCAGGCCGGAACAGACAGGAGAACGATATGGACCCGGAACAGGCAAAACAGGAGATTCTGGAGAAACTGGAGCATGCGGAGAAGATACTCATCGGAATCGGAAACGAATGGAACGGAAAAAGCGGAAGACAGCCGGATGAAGTAAAACAGGCGGCTGCCTCGTTGAAGAAAATAACGGAAGGAAAGGATTTCTTTCTGATTACGGGACTGACCGGTGAAGCGGTTTCCCGGCTGGGAATGAAGCCGGGACATGTGGCAGCGCCCTTTGATGAGACATCGGCAGAAGAGCAATGGGACGCCTATATGAAATGGCTGTCTTTTACGCTGAACAGAAAAACACTGATTCTGGAGCTGGGAGAGGATTTTTCCCGGCCGTCTCTGATGCGGTGGCCCTTTGAAAAAACGGCGATGCTGAACCGGAAGGCTTTTCTGTACCGGATCGGACAGAACTTCTATCAGATTCCTGACGAACTGAAAGACAAGGCCAGGGGAGTACAGGAAAATTCCGTGGATTTTGCGGCAGCGCTGGGGAACGGAAAATGCCGGGAAGCGGCATCAGAAGAAAAAACAGAAGAAAAACAGCAGATGGAGGAAGCACATGGCAGCAATCAGCAATGACTGGCTGGAACCGATCCAGGGAGAATTCCGGAAACCGTATTACAGAAAACTATATGAGACCGTACGGCATGAATATGAGACGAGAACCATCTATCCGGCTCCGGATGATATCTTCAATGCATTTGCCTTCACGCCGCTTTCCCGGGTGAAGGTGGTGATTCTGGGACAGGATCCCTATCATGAGCCGGGGCAGGCCCACGGTCTCTGTTTTTCGGTGAAGCCGGAGGTGGATATTCCGCCGTCTCTGGTGAATATCTATCAGGAACTTCACGAAGACTGCGGATGCTATATTCCGGACAACGGATATCTGAAAAAATGGGCAGATCAGGGAGTCCTTCTTCTGAATACCGTACTGACTGTCCGGGCCCACGCGGCTCACTCCCACAGAAATATCGGCTGGGAAACCTTTACGGATGCGGCAATCCGGATCCTCAGCGAACAGGACAGACCCATGGTATTTATTCTCTGGGGGCGGCCGGCGCAGAGCAAAAAGCCCATGCTGACCAATCCGCGCCATCTGATTCTGGAGGCGCCTCATCCCAGTCCTCTGTCTGCGTACCGTGGATTTTTCGGAAGCAGACCGTTCAGCAAGACCAACCGTTATCTTTCGGAAAACGGACTGGAGCCCATTGACTGGCAGATCGAAAACATCAAAAAAGGAGAAAATGAATGAGTGTTTTTATTGAATTCCTTAAGGTGGTAGTGTTCGGCCTTGTGGAAGGCTTTACCGAATGGCTTCCGATCAGCAGTACCGGCCATCTGATCCTTGTGGAACAGATTGTTCATCTGAACGTAACGGATGACTTCATGAATGTATTCCGTGTGGTGATCCAGCTGGGGGCCATTCTGGCGGTGATGGTCCTTTACTTCCGCCGGCTGAATCCCTGGGACAGCGGCAAGAAGGAACCCCAGAGAAGGGCAACCTGGCACCTCTGGTTCAAGATCATTGTAGCCTGCCTGCCGGCAGCTGTTGTGGGACTGCTTCTGGATGAATTCCTGGATACGTACCTGATGAATGCCTACGTGGTGGCGGCCATGCTGATCATTTACGGCATTCTGTTCATAGTTCTGGAAAAGCATAACGAATATGTGGAATTTCCCATAAAAAAGGTATCTCAGATCAGCTACCTGAACGCATTTTACATCGGACTGTTTCAGCTTCTGGCGCTGATTCCCGGAACTTCCCGTTCCGGCGCCACCATTCTCGGGGCGATGCTGCTGGGTTGCTCCCGCACCGCATCGGCAGAGTTTACTTTCTTCCTGGGAATTCCGGTGATGTTCGGGGCCAGCCTGCTGAAGATCTTTCATTACGGCCTGGCTTTTACGCCCGCGGAATTTTTCTTCCTGTTTGCAGGCATGGCCATATCCTTTGTGGTATCCATGTATTCCATCAAATTCCTGATGGGATATGTGAAACGCCATGATTTCCGCTTTTTCGGATATTACCGGATTGTTCTGGGCGTTGTGGTCCTTATTTATTTCGGACTTTCCGCCCTGCTTTCGGCCTGATGGCAAAAGAAAAAGAATAAAAATGCGGATTCTGCGGAAATCCGATACCGGCCGGCACGTCAATGTGCCGGCTTTTTCTTCGGTTTCCGGTATTTTTCTGCCCGGAACGGGTAAATCTCATTTTTTCACACATCGGTTGTACTTTTATCACAGTTTCATCACAAATAGCTGATAGACTGTGAAGCAGAACAAGAGAAAAACAGATACCGATCGTAAGGAAGGAGACTTTTTTATGTACGATGAAAATAAATGGAATGAAACAGACAAAGATATGAATGAAAACAGAACCTCTGAAAACGGGGAAAGACAGCAGGTATTCGGAAATCTGTCCGGAAACCATCAGGATCCCTATCAGGATTCTTACGGACAGGGCGGACAGAACCGCCAGTATCAGGAACAGAACGGACAGAACCGGAACACGTATTCCAGTCCGTATCCGTACCAGAGCCAGAACTACTATTATAACAGCGGCCATGAGAATCCGGAGCAGAAAAACGGCGGCAGCCATCATCAGCCTAAAAAGAATCCGTTCATGAGAACGGCAGCTCTGGTAACGGCTTCCGCATTGCTGTTCGGCGTGGTGGCCGGCGGCACCATGTTCGGTGTGAACCGGGCGGCACAGCTGATTTTCCCGGAGCAGGCTGCAGAAACGGAAAGCACGCAGACTTCCCAGAGCACTCTGGCATCGACGCCCACCGTGCAGGCATCCACATCCGGCGAAAGCTCTGACGGAGTGGTGATTGAAGACGTGTCTCCCATTGTGGAGGCGGCCATGCCTTCCGTGGTGGCAATCACCAATACCATGCTTTACCAGAACAATACATGGTATGGGGCAACACAGACCTATGAGGTTCCCAGCAGCGGTTCCGGCATCATCGTGGGACAGAACGATACGGAACTTCTGATTGTGACCAATAACCATGTTGTTGAAGACTCCAGCAGCCTTCAGGTGACCTTCATTGATGAAAGCACCGTGGAAGCCAATGTCAAGGGAACGGATTCCGCTTCCGATCTGGCAGTGATCGCCGTTCCTCTGGATAAGATCTCCGCAGATACCAAGACACAGATCAAGGCAGCCACTCTGGGCGATTCCGATGCCCTGAAAATGGGAGAAGGCGTAATTGCCATAGGAAATGCACTGGGACTGGGACAGAGCGTGACAGTGGGACACGTGAGTGCCCTTAACCGGGAAATTGAAGTGGACGGTGTCACCAAAACTGTCATTCAGACAGATGCGGCCATCAACCCCGGAAACAGCGGCGGCGCTCTGCTGAACTCCAAGGGCGAACTGATCGGAATCAACGAAGCAAAATATGCGTCCACCGAGGTGGAGGGCGTCGGCTATGCAATTCCCATTTCTCTGGCAAAAGATATTATCGATGATCTGATGTCCAGAACCACCAAGATCGAAGTGGCAGAAGAGGAACAGGGATATCTGGGAATCCAGGTTCAGAACATTGATTCTGTGACCTCCAAAATGTACGGCATGCCGGAAGGTGTTTATGTATATAAGATTATGGAAGATTCCGCAGCAGCGGGTTCCGACCTGAGGGAAAAGGACATCATTACCAAGTTTGACGGAGAAACCGTTCATTCCAATGCGGATCTTACGGAACTTCTGACCTACTATAAGGCAGGCACCACAGTGACACTGACGGTGCAGTCCCTGGAAAACGGGCAGTATGTGGAACGGGAGGTTCAGGTTACCCTGAAGAACCGTCCGCAGGAGAATGAGGAAACGGCTGAATCAGGAGAGAGCGGAGACTGATGCCGGAATTGACCGGAAACAGAACAGGAAAAAAACAGCGGCAGGCACATGGAAGAACGATGTGCCTGCCGTTTTTTGCAGAGGAATCCTGCGGGGGAGGACAAAACGCGGTTATGCTTGCGGCCCCATGCAAAATGCTTTATAATGATGATTCAGATGACTGACAGATGTTAACGGTCCTCAGACAGGACGACTGCATAAAAGTAAGGAGAATGAATTTGGACGAGAGAGAAAAAAACACCACAGGCCACGACGACGGGGAATATGAAAAAGTCTGTTATGTGTGCCGGCGGCCGGAAAGCAAGGCCGGAAAAATGATCACCATGCCTCCGGGCATTGATATCTGCCATGACTGCATGCAGAAAGCCTTTGATGCGGTTACAAGAAGCGGAATGGATCTCTCGAAGCTGTCCGGAATTCCGGCGTCGCAGCTTTTCCCGGGAGTCTCCGGAACACCCGTACAGGCCAGAACGGACGGCTCTCAGAAAAAACAGGAAGAAACCGGAGCCGGGACAGAAAAGAATACGGCGGCAGAACAGGAAAAACAGAGTGCGGACACCGCGGATACCGGGGAAGAAAACAGGGAAGCTGAGTCCGGAGACTCCGCTTCAGAAGAGGCAAATCCGGCAGCCGGCGGGTTCCCGTGGGGAAACATGGGATGGGGAATCCCCATCGGACAGATTGATCTGGGGGCAATTCCCGGCAGAAAACGGGTAAAAAAGAAAGGAACAAAGAAAAAAGAACTGTTCAAGCTCAGTGAGATTCCGGCACCCCACGTGATCAAGGAGCAGCTGGATGAGTACGTGATCGGACAGGAAAAGGCCAAAAAGGCCATTTCCGTGGCGGTGTATAACCATTATAAACGGGTCTTTGACAAAACGTCCCCGGATGCGGAAAAGTTCGGAAAAGATGTGGAAATTGAAAAATCCAATATCCTGATGATCGGTCCCACGGGAAGCGGAAAAACGTATCTGGTGAAGACACTGGCGAAACTTCTGAATGTGCCGCTGGCCATTGCCGATGCCACCTCTCTGACAGAGGCCGGCTACATCGGAGATGATATTGAAAGCGTGATTTCCAAGCTGCTGGCGGCTGCAGACAACGACGTGGAAAAGGCGGAAATGGGAATTGTCTTTATAGATGAAATTGACAAGATCGCCAAGAAAAAGTCTGTGAGTACCAGGGACGTCAGCGGAGAATCCGTGCAGCAGGAACTTCTGAAGCTGCTGGAGGGCGCAGATGTGGAGGTCCCGGTGGGAACCAACCAGAAGAACGCCATGACGCCCATGGAAACAGTAAATACGGACAATATTCTGTTTATCTGCGGCGGTGCGTTTCCGGATCTTGAGAACATCATAAAAGAACGTCTGACGGAACATTCTTCCATGGGATTTGAAGCGGACCTGAAAGACCGGTATGACAGGGACCCGGATATCCTTTCAAAAGTCACCAACAGGGATCTGAGAAATTTCGGGATGATTCCGGAATTTCTGGGACGGCTTCCTGTAACCGTGACGCTTCAGGGGCTGACACGGGAATTCCTTGTGCGGATTCTGAAGGAACCCAGAAACGCGATTCTCAAGCAGTATCAGAAGCTTCTTGGCATGGATGAAGTCAAGCTGGAATTTGAAGAGGATGCTCTGGACTGGATTGCAGAGCAGGCGATGGAAAAGGAAACCGGCGCCAGAGCCCTGAGGGCGATCATCGAAGAATTCATGCTGGATATCATGTATGAGATTCCCAAAGATCCGGAAATCGGCTCCGTGGTGATCACCAGGGCCTATCTGGAAAAAAAGGGAGGCCCCCGTATTGAAATGAGAGGGGCCGGGATGATCCCGGCCGTTTCAGGAACGAATGGTTAAAAAGGACTGGTAAAGATCCAGCGTCCCGTATCCGAACTCGCGGTTCGGATACGGGAGGGCTGGATTTCTTTCTGCCCCGCGGGTCAGGATGGTCTTGATGACGGAAGTGGTCATGAAAAGGTCATTGCGTTCCACAATCCCCCAGGACATGAGGACAGCGGCAGCACCGGCCACGAAGGCTGCCGCTGCGGAAGTGCCGGTCATTCTGGTCATGGGCTGCAGCCGGGACAGGGATGCCCCCTGCACATCAACTCCGGGTGCCGCCAGATCCGGCTTCATGAGACCGCTTCTGGTATATCCCCGGCTGGCGTGGATATACAGGCTGCGGTTTCTGTGGTTATAGGCCGTGGCCGTAATGGGAAGCTGAGCGTTTCCCGGATCTGTCAGAGTGGTGTTGGGGTCCGGGCTCAGAAAATAGGTGGAATCGGATATAAATCCCCGGCAGGGAAGCCATATGTGAAACTGTCCCTGAAATCGCAGAGAATTGTATACACGGATATGCCAGATGCCGGGAGTAGGGGCGGAAAATCGCATGAAGATCAGCTGACTTCCGGTGATGATGTCGGCAGCACGGAAAAAAACGGTGATCTCCGTCTTTTCCAGCAGAAACGTCAGACGGTTTTCGCCGGAAGGAGCGGCCGGAAGGCGTTCCACCACTTCTCCGGTGGGAGTCACAAAGCCCACACTGTAAACTTCCGCGTCATAGGCCCACAGCTCCATGGAAAAACCTCGTTCTTTTTCCCCCACACGCAGTTCCACATCTTCGTACTCCCGGTTCAGAGCCGGCATTCCCATATAGTGGTGGCCGAACCCCGTTTCATTGCCGGCGGCGGTGACGATGCAGACGCCGATGATGTTGCTGACGGATTCCAGATACAGGCCCAGGGGGCCCTTTCCGTCGTGGCTGCCCTGACTGGTTCCGAGCCCGAGACAGAGAACCAGAGGCCTTCCCAGCCGTCTGGCCAGATCCAGAAGAAAGGAAATTCCCATCATGATGTCATTTTCCTGATAGGCTTCTGCGTCTTCCCGGATCAGGTAAAAATCCCTCAGGTATTGTTTGGCCGGTTTCAGCTTTACCACTGCCAGTGCGGCACGGGGAGCTGCGCCGATAAACTCAGATTCTTCCGATATGCCTCCTGCGGCGATGGAAGCCAGAAAAGTGCCATGACCGACGGAGTCGGATTCCGGAACCAGAGAATGCGGATCTCCGGAACGCAGGGCATCGTTGATCCGGGAGGCAGTATACCGGGTGCCGTAAAGGGCGGAAAAGCCGGTATCGTCAAAACCGGTGCCGGAACTTTCGGTCTGGTCCCAGAGTTCTTCGATTCTGGTGGTTCCGTCGGGATTCCTGAACAGAGGATTTTCATAATCGATACCCGTATCCACAAATCCCATCAGAACCCCCTGTCCCTGGTTCCCGAGGGCCGGAGAGCGAAAGGCGGACAGAATGCCGGAGGCTTCCATGGCAGTGGAATCCAGGAGAGAGTAGAGTTTCGGGATTCCGGAATAGGAGTAGCGGGAAAACGAAAGAGGAAGAAGCGGTTCCAGCGGCAGATAGACCACTGAAAACTGGCTGTTTATGATATCGGTACAGCTGTCGGGCGGGAGTTCTCCGGGATCTCCGGAGGAAATATAACTGCGGGTGATGAAGTCGGCATAAAATTCCGATGCCGCGGATTCCGTACAGGCCATTCTGATACTCCTGATGAAACTTGCTAATACTATATGCCGTAAACGGCTGCTGCATGTGCCCGGCACCGGAAAAACATGGACTTGGCCGGGAAAATGGTGTAAGATAAATGAAGAGATTCCATAAAAAGGAAAGGAGCGATTGGATGATCGGATTCTTGGGACTGGGAACCACACTGGCCTTTCTGGATCTGGCCGTAAAAAATCAGATAGAAAATCAGGATCCGGGAGAGTTTCCGAGAATGATGGAGGGAAGCAAGGGAAAAATCCGCCTTTACAGGAACCACAATGCAGGGTTTTCTTTCGGTGTCCTGAAGGAACGGCCGGATCTGGTAAAACTCCTTCCTCTCTGCATGACGTCGGCGGCTGCAGGTATCTGGGCGTGGCTGGCGGGGAAAAAGGGAAATCTGATTGAAAAAACAGCCATGACATTGATTCTGGCAGGGGGAGCCAGCAATCTCTATGACCGTCAGGTCAGGGGATATGTGGTGGACTATTTCAGCATCCAGTGGAAAGCTCTGAAAAAAGTCGTGTTCAATCTGGGAGATATGTTTATTTTCCTGGGAACCGCGCTTCTTGTGGTTTCCCAGATGGCCGGCCAGTTCCGCAGGGAATAGGCGGCACCACAGGAGAACATTTACTTTTCCATGAGGATATAGTAAAATACGGGTAGTTCAGGCAGAAATCCGGGGAATCCGGGAATTCTCTGCCGGATATGGCGGAAAACAGGAAGAAAGAAGCGGAGGAAGCAAGGGAATGAAACAGTACGATTATGTCCTGGTGGGCAGCGGTCTGTTTGCGGGAGTGTTTGCGTATTTTGCAGAAAAAGAAGGGAAAAAGTGCCTGGTGGTGGAAAAAAGGAATCATCCGGGCGGGAATATTTACTGTGAAGATATGGAAGGCATCCATGTCCATAAATACGGGGCACATATTTTCCACACCAGCAACCGGGAAGTCTGGAACTTTGTCAACAGCCTGGTGGAATTCAACCGTTATACCAACAGCCCCGTAGCCAATTATAAAGGGGAAATGTACAACATGCCCTTTAATATGAACACGTTCAGCCGGATGTGGGGAATCTCCACACCGGAGGAAGCAAAACAGATCATCAGTGAACAGCGGAAGGTCATTCAGGGAGAACCGAAAAATCTGGAAGAGCAGGCCATCAGCCTGGTGGGCACCCATATTTATCAGAAACTGGTGAAAGGCTACACGGAAAAGCAGTGGGGAAGAGACTGCCGGGAACTGCCGGCTTTTATCATCAAGCGTCTTCCTGTGCGCTATACCTATGACAACAACTATTTCAATGATTTATACCAGGGAATCCCCATCGGCGGCTACAACCGGATCGTGGAAAAACTGTTTGAAGGATGCGAGGTCCTCCTGAACACGGATTATCTGGAGAAGAAAGAGTATTTTGACAGCCTGGCAGACAAAGTTGTATACACAGGCACCATTGACAGCTATTTTAACTACCGGTTCGGGAAACTGGAATACCGCAGTCTGAGGTTTGAAACGGAAGTGCTGGATACGGATAACTTCCAGGGGAATGCGGTGATCAACTATACGGACAGGGAAACACCCTATACGAGAATTATCGAACATAAACATTTTGAATTCGGCACGCAGGAAAAAACCGTCATCACCAGAGAATACCCTGCCGAATGGACCGAAGGCATGGAACCCTATTATCCGGTCAATGATGAAAAAAATCAGGAACTGTACCGGAAATACGCGGATCTGGCAGCAGAAGAGAAACATGTGATTTTCGGAGGACGTCTGGCAGAATACCGGTATTATGATATGGACAAGGTCATTGAATCTGCCTTTGCCTGCGTGAAAAAGGAGTTTGGACATGCATGAGTTTTATGAGCCGGAAGTGCTGAAAAAGCTGCAGAAGACAGAGCTTTCCATGCTGAAGGATTTCATGAGTCTCTGTGATTCCCACGGCCTGATTTATTTCGGCATCGGCGGCACCGGCATCGGGGCGCTGAGACATCAGGGGTTTATTCCCTGGGACGATGACATCGATATCGGCATGCCCAGAAAGGACTTTGAGACATTTCTCCGTCTGGCCAGAAAGGAGTGGAAGGGAAAGTATTATATTCTCAATAACCGGACACATCCGGAGTATCCGATGATGACCACCAGACTCTGCAAATGCGGCACAGTGTTTCAGGAACAGGTGATGAAGGATGTGGACTGTCCCTTCGGAATTTTTCTGGATCTCTACGTGATGGATAATCTGGCGGACGGAAAACTGGCCTGTCAGATTCAGGCCTGGACCGCCTGGTTCTGGAGCAAGCTGCTGGTGCTTGCCTGCATGGAAAAACCGTATCTTGCCCAGAGCGGATGGAAGGCGGAAGCCATCTGGGCTGTATGCCGGCTGGTGCACCGGGGGATCCGTGGGCTTCATCTGAAACCCGCCCTGTTCCGGGCTCACTGCGAGTCCGCCTGCAGGAAATATGAAGGAAAGAAAACCAGGCGCATGGCATTCCTTCCGGATACCAATCCGTTCTGGAACATTGTGGATAAGACAAAGATGTTTCCGCTCCGGAAACTGCCGTATGAAGATACCTGGCTGAATTTTACCGGGGACATTGAGGAAGTCATGGAGCGGCAGTACGGCGATTACATGAAGCTTCCGCCGGAGGAAAAGAGAAAGACTCACTATCCGTACCGGCTTCAGTTCTGCGATGAAACGGCGGATGCAGGAAAAGAGGAATACACGGAATGTATGTAAAAGAATGCGTGAAGAATATCGAGCGGATCGGCGGACGCCAGGGGCGTCTGGACTTTCTGCGTCTGGACATGAATGAAAATCCGGAGGGCCTGCCGGAGGAATTCGTGGAAAAAGTAAAAAAAGAACTGACACCGGAATTTTTTGCCACATATCCGGAACCGGAAAAATTCCTTGGAATGCTGGCCGGATATCTGGGAGTTGCGAGGGAAAATCTCTGCGTCACCAATGGCTCCGACATGGCCATCCGCTATCTGTTCGAAGTGTTCGGAAGACCGGGATCCAGTGTGGTGACCGTGTCCCCCACCTTTGAAATGTACCGGATCAACTGTCTGATTTTCGGACTGAACCATAAGCCGGTCATGTACAATCCGGATTTTACCCTGGATTTTTCCAGGGTGCTGGATGCCATCACGGAGGATGTCAGCATCGTATCCGTGTTAAATCCAAACAATCCCATCGGCTCTGTTTATACAGAGGAAGAGTTCGACCAGATCGCCCGCCGTGCCGGAGAGGTGGGGGCGCTGGTGATTGTGGATGAAGCCTATCATTATTTTTATGACAGAACGTTCCTGAAAAAGATTTTCGAATATGACAATGTGGTGCTGATCCGGACATTTTCCAAGCTGTTTTCCCTGGCATCCTGCCGTCTGGGATTCCTGGCGGGAAATGAGAAGCTGATTCACTATATCTGGAACGTGCGGCCGACCTTTGACACCAATGCGGTGGCCCTGAAGTTCGGCGAACATATTCTTGCGGAAAAAGGACTGTGTGAGAAGCTGGTGGCCATCGAAAGGGAAGGAAGGCAGTACCTGAAAGAATCCCTGAAGGAACATGGATACGAATTTTTTGCGGAAAACGGAAACTATGCGTTTATCCGCGTAAAGACCAGCGTGGACCTGGTAAAGGAACGTCTGGAGGCCAGGAAAATTCTGATCAAGACATACCGGCAGGAAATGCTGAAGGACTATATCCGGATTTCCACCGGCAGCAGAAACGTGATGGAACAGTTTACAGAAGCATTTTATGAGGTAGACCGATGAAAGCATTTATCCTGGCAGCCGGAAGAGGCAGCCGCATCAGCAAATACCTGCCCAACATTCCAAAATGTACCGTGGATGTGGGAGGAAAGCCGCTGATCCGTCAGACGGCGGAGATGCTGCTTGAAAACGGAATTGAAACCACGGTGATCGTGGGATACCGGCATAAAGAGATTGAAAGGGTCCTTTCCGGACTTCCGGTGCATCTGGTCCACAATCCTTTCTATGATGTGACCAACAGCATCGGCTCTCTCTGGATGGCGGAAAACGCGGGACTTTTTTCCGGAGATGACGATGCCATCGTGGCCAACGGAGACGTGTACTGGAGCCAGGAGATTCTGGACTACATGATGAAACAGCCGGAGGATGTGTTCCTTCTGGCGGACTCCGACCGGGTCCTGGACGGCGATTACTTCTTCGGCACGGAACACGGAATGCTGAGGCGGTACGGCAAGGACCTGAAGCTGGAAGAACGGGACTGCGAATACACGGGCATTGTTCTCATGAGAAAATCCTTTGTGCCCGTGTTTCTGGAGAGCATGAACCGTCTGGTGGACGAGCAGTGCCATGGAAAGTGGTGGGAGGACGCCATATACAGCATCAGCGGGGAACGGGATATCGCCGTGAAAGACATCCGGGGATATTTCTGGGCCGAGGTGGATTTCATCGAAGACTACAGGAGGATTCTGGACTATATTTCAGAGAAGACAGGAATCAAGACCAATGGAAGCATTATCACGCCTGATCATAGGGAATGACCGGAAGAACCCGGAAAAACGTAATATTATCTGGAACATGATCGGCAGCTTCCTGTATGCACTGGCATCCATGGTGCTGACCATTGCGGTGATCCAGATTGCCGGAGAGGATGCGGGCGGCATCTTTACCTTTGCCTTTACCACCTTCGGACAGCATATGTTCATGGTGGCCTATTTCGGCATCCGGCCATTTCAGATCACGGACACGGGGAACCGGTATTCTTTCGGGGAGTACCTGGGACTCAGGCTTCTTACCTGCCTGTTCGCACTGACCGTGGGCGCCTTTTATGTGGGAATCAACGGATATTCCTTTGTAAAAGGGGCCACGGTGTTCCTGATGGTGGTGTACAAAGTCATTGATGCGCTGGCGGATGCCTATGAGGCTGAGTTCCAGAGGCAGGGACGTCTGTACCTGACGGGAAAGTCCAATGCATTCAGGACCATACTGTCGGTGACGGTGTTTCTGTCAGCACTTTCTGTTCAAAAGAACCTTGTGGCTGCCAGCATGGCAGCGGTGGCAGCCCAGGTGGCCGGCTTCCTGATTTTTGATGTGCTGGTGATCCGGGCGCTTCCGGACGTTGACTGGAAGAAAAGCAGGGGAAAGATTGCAAATCTGTTCCGGGACAACACGCTGCTGTTTTTTTCCGTGATCCTGGACTTTTATATTTTTTCCGCATCCAAGTATGCGGTGGAAAGCTGTATGACGGACAGGGATATGGCAGTATACGGTGCCATTTTCATGCCCACCAGCGTCATCAATCTGGTGGCGGGATTTGTAATCCGGCCGTATCTGACGAAAATGGCTTTTGCATGGGAAATGAACCGCACCCGGCAGTTCCGGGAACTCATCGGGCGGCTGGCGGCCGTCATCGGCGGCCTTACGGTGCTGGCAGTGGGAGACGCCTGGTTCCTGGGCATTCCGGTTTTAAGCATCCTGTATTCCAACATCAGTTATGCTCTGGCTGATTGCCGGGCGGCGCTGGTGCTGATCATTGCGGGAGGTGCCCTGAATGCATTCATGAATCTGTTTTATTATTCCCTGATCATTATGAAAAAGCAGAGATTTATTTTTGCCGGTTACGGAATTGTGGGAATTCTGGCATATCTGATTTCGGAACCGTTTACCAGAGCCTGGGGCCTTACAGGAGGTTCCGCGTCCTATGTGTTTCTGATGGCGGCACTGATGGCTGTGTTCGGTGTTCTGGCCATGTATTTTATTCTGAAGAAAGAGAGGGATGGACAATGAGCCGGCCTCATGCATTTGTGATCTGTGCCTACGGAAACAGCCCGTATCTGGAAGAATGCATCCGTTCTCTGAAAGAACAGAGTGTGAAGACGGATATTCTTCTCTGTACGTCCACTCCTTCCGGATATATTGAAAAACTGACGGAAAAATACAGGATCCCCATGTATGTCAGAGAGGGGAAGAGCGGGATCCGGGAAGACTGGCTGTTTGCACTGGAAACGGCAGGAAAAGATCATCGCCTGGTGACCATTGCCCATCAGGATGACCGGTATCACAGGCATTATGTGAAGACATTGCTGGAGGCCTGGGAAGACTGGCCGGATATGACCGTCTTTGCCAGTGATTATGTGGTGCTGAAAACCAGGGAGGAACATCTTCCGGACGGAACCCTGTATCCGGTGCGGACGGTGGTGAAGGCAGCGGACCGTGTACGGTTTGTGAAAAAGCTGCTGCGCATGCCGCTCCGTTTCAGATTTCTGGCAGACAGGAGATGGATCAAGCAGAGCACTCTGGTGCTGGGAAATTCCGTCTGCTGTCCTTCCTGCACCTATAACTGCGAAATCCTGGGCGTGGACCTGTTCCGCTCCGGATATGCGTTTGTGCTGGACTGGGACAATCTCTGGGAACTGGCAGGCCGGTCCGGCAGGTTCGTGGTGGAAGAAAAGCCGCTGATCGCATACCGGGTTCACGACGGTGCCGCCACCAAACAGTGTATCGAAAACAACAGAAGAACAGAGGAGGAAACTGCCATGTTCCGGAAACTGTGGCCGGCATGGGCAGCGGATCTGCTGATGAAATTCTATAGAAAAGCCGGGGAGGCTTACGGAGAAGAAACATGAAAATAGATGTGATAATTCCCGTATACAGACCGGGCAGAAAATTCCTGGAGCTTCTGAGGCGGCTTTCGGCGCAGACTCTGGCTCCGGAGAAGATTATTGTGATGAACACGGAAAAAGAATACTGGGACCGATGGCTTTCTGATCTTGCGGAAACGGACCGGCAGCAGATCCCGGATACTGTTTCCGTGTTCCATGTGTCGAAGGAAGAATTTGACCATGGCGGAACCAGAGACGCAGGGATCCGGAAGGGAAACAGCGGGATTTTTGTCTGCATGACGGATGATGCGCTGCCTGCGGACAGGAAACTTCTGGAAAACCTGGCCGGCGCACTGGAAGGACGAGAGGACATTGCGGCGGCATATGCGAGACAGCTGCCGGCGCCGGACTGCAGGATCATCGAGCGGTATACCAGGGCCTTCAACTATCCGGAAGAAGGACAGATCAAGACCATCAAAGATCTGGATCGCCTCGGCATCAAAACCTATTTCTGCTCCAATGTCTGCGCGGCATACCGGCGGGACGTTTATCTGGAAACCGGCGGATTTATCCGGAAGACAATTTTTAATGAAGATATGATCTATGCTGCATCGGTGATGAAACGGGGCTATGCGGTCTGCTACGCGGCAGACGCGGAAGTCATACATTCCCATAACTATTCCTGCATGGAACAGTTCCACCGGAATTTTGATCTGGCAGTATCTCAGGCAGATCATCCTGAAGTTTTTTCAGGAGTCCGGTCGGAAGGCGAGGGGATCCGTCTCGTGAAGCAGACGGCACGGTATCTTGCGGAGCATAAGAAAATCCGGCTGATCCCGTATCTGATTGTCAACAGCGGATTCCGTTATCTGGGTTATCTGGCGGGAAAACGGTACCGGATTCTGCCGCGCCGCCTGATTCTGTACTGTACGATGAACAAGAATTACTGGAAAGGATACAAAGGAACCAATGTCTGACTTACTGATCATTATTCCGGCCTACAATGAGGCAGAGAATATCGAGCGGGTGGTGAACCGTCTGATCTCTGAATTTCCTCAGTATGATTATGTGGTGGTAAATGACGGATCCAGGGACCGGACAGGAGAAATCCTGAAAGAAAATCACTATAATTACCTGGACCTTCCGGTGAATCTGGGACTTGCAGGCGGCTTTCAGGCGGGGATCAAATACGCGTTCCTGAAGGGATATTCCTATGCGGTCCAGCTGGACGGGGACGGCCAGCACAGACCGGAGTATCTGGAGGCCATGCTGGAGAAAATGAAGGAAGGATATGACATTGTCATAGGTTCCAGATTCCTCCATGCCAGAAAACCCGGCTCCATGCGCATGCTGGGCAGCAATCTGATCCAGGCGGCCATCCGTCTGACCACAGGCGCGGTCATCAAGGATCCCACATCCGGCATGAGGATGTTCAACAGAAAAATGATAGAGGAATTTGCCAAGGGACTGAATTACGGTCCGGAACCGGACACCATCTCCTACCTGCTGAAACAGGGCGCCCGTGTGGCGGAGGTGCAGGTGGTAATGGATGAACGGACCTGCGGAGTCAGCTATCTGACTCCGGTCAACGCGGCCAGATACATGATCCAGATGCTGGTGTCCATCCTGTTTATCCAGAACTTCAGAAAACGGGAATCCTGACAGAAACCTAGGAGGAAAAATTATGACAATGATGCTCCGGATCGTACTGATCGTGGTATCCGTATTTACTGCCGCTCTTACCATGAGAAAGATCAGACAGTCAAAAATGAGAATTGAAGATTCCGTGTTCTGGATCGGTTTTCTGTTTCTTCTGATCCTGTTCAGCGTATTTCCGCAGATTGTATACTGGATGTCAGATCTGGCAGGGACCCAGACTCCTGTGAACTTTATTTTCCTGTTTGTGATTTTTGTTCTGATCCTCAGAATGTTCCGCCTGACTGTAAAACTTTCCCAGATGGAGACCAAGGTCAGGGATCTGGTACAGCGGCTGGCCATCGAGGAAAATCTGAGACGCGGGGAAGACAGCACCGGCAAGGACAGAACCGGTGCGGAGAAGGAAACATGAAAAAAATTGGAAGTTGGGCAGGACCACTGACTGCGGTCCTGCTGGTGATTTTACTGGGAATCCGGCATCTGGCTGATGTAAGAGCCGGAGCAGGGCAGTCCGGCAGCCTGTGGATGGAGGGGAGATATTTTCTCCTGGCGTCTGGAGTGGCGGCGGCTCTGGCTGTATGCGGGATTCTTCTGTTCTTTAAGAAAGCAGCCTGGGAATGGCGGTTCCTGGCGGCTGTCCTTTCCTTCGGCAGTCTGTATCTGGCGGTGCTTCCGCCGCTGTCGGCGCCGGATGAAATATCCCATTTTATGAGCGCTTATGAGATCTCCAACCGCCTTCTGGGAGTTCCCGGCACGGACGAAGAGGGATATGTTCTGATCCGCCGGGCAGATGACTTCCTTCAGAATATTTACGGAGCTTCCGGTGATGAAGAACATATTTCTCTGGGACGCCTGCTGAATCAGGAAACCTATGAGATTCTTCATGAAAAATCAGGGGAGATCTTTGCGGATCCCGGAGAGCGGGAACTGATGCCGTCGGTATACAGGTCCGTGAATACCACGCCTCTTGCCTATCTGCCTCAGGCCCTGGGCATTACGGCTGCCAGGATTTTTCACTTCAACGGTGTGATTCTGGCCTTCTGCTGCCGGTTTTTCAATCTGGGGTTCTTTGCGGCCATGGGATTTCTTGCAGTGCGGTTTCTTCCTTTCGGAAAGCCGGTTCTGACCGGGACGGCCATGCTGCCCATGTCCCTGCATCTGGCGGCATCCTGTTCCTATGATGCCTTTGTCATGGGACTCAGTTTCTTTTTCGGTTCTTACTGCCTGTATCTGGCATTTGCAAAACCAGCGGTGCAGAAACGGGATATTCTGGTGCTTTCTGCGGTCATGGCGGCTCTGGGACCGTGCAAGATCATTTACACGGTGGTTATGGGCTTCGCGCTCCTGATTCCTGTGAACAAATTCGGCACCAGGAAAAAATGGCTGATATCGAGATCGGAAGAGCGTCGTGTAGGGAAAGA